>CAZEAC010000031.1:0-48843 GCA_964510065.1 uncultured Bdellovibrionales bacterium
TCGCAAAGATCGCCGAAAGGCCAGCGAAGACGAAATGCATAGTTTTTCAGAGGTTGCTTAGCTTTATTCTTCATCATCGGTGTCGAAATCATCAATGCCGAACTGTGGCTTGGCACCGGCCTCAATCCTAATGTCGGCCATTTGTACATTACTACAATGGTAATTGGTAATTACTCATTAGGTGTGGGTAGTGTAATTACTCATTAACCCCGGGTATTCTTTCCCTCACTCTGTGACCTCCGTGTCTCTGTGGTTTAAATACTTTAAAAACCACAGAGACTCGGTGGTCACAGAGTAGCGGAAAAAGCAACCACACTTAACTAGTAGTTACGGATAATGAATATAAATGGCTCCCCGGGCAGGGCTCGAACCTGCGACACGGTGATTAACAGTCACCTGCTCTACCAACTGAGCTACCGGGGAATAGCTGATAGGGGCTTATAGTTACGATTAAAGCGAAAGATGTCAACATAGGTGGGTGACATAGAGCGGGAGGACATGTAGCAGGTGCTACCCAGAAATGAGGCTTCGTCCCGAAAATGCCCTGGAAACCGTTACCTCATCGGCATATTCAAGCTCACCGCCCTTAGGCATGCCCTGGGCAAGGCGAGTTGAACGGACCCCCATCTCGCTCAAAATACGGGCGGCATAAAGCGCCGTGGCATCACCTTCAACGGTTGCCGAAGTGGCCAGGATTACCTCCTTTACTGCTCCTTCTTTTACCCGCGCGACAAGCTCAGCCAACTTCATGCTCTCCGGCCCTTGACCTTTAAGTGGAGCCCACAAGCCATGCAGCACATGGTACTGCCCGCGATACTCCCCCATCCTTTCAATAGCGATGAGATCCATAGGTTTCTCAACCACACAAAGTAGCGATGCGTCGCGCCCCGAATTTTTACAGATGCTGCAGAGCGGTTCTTCAGTAAGAAAAAAACAGCGATCGCAGAGCCGCACCAACTCCGCGGCGCGATTTAGTGCTTGCGAAAGCGTCGAAGCAAGCTTTCGATCGTTATTCACAAGGTGATAGGCCAAACGCGCCGCGCTCTTTTCGCCGATAGAGGGCAGTTTCGAAAGCTCGTTGACCAGTTTTTGGAGCGCGGGAGGGAAACTTATCATTCGCCAATACTGTACAACGGAATTTACATCCCCGGAATAGGAAGACCACCGGTTACTTTGGCCATTTCCTTTTTCAGTGTTTCTTGGATTTTGGAAAGCGCGTCATTTGCAGCGGCAAGAATGAGGTCCTGAAGAATCTCGACATCTTCTGGGTTTACCACTTTCTTGTCGAGCACAACCGAAACAATTTGATTCTTTCCATTTGCAACAATCTTTACCATACCACCGCCGGCATTTCCTTCTCCGGTAATCTTGTCAGCCTCATCTTGCACGCGCTGCAGATCCTGCTGCATCTTCTGCGCCTGCTTCATTAGTCCTTGAAGATTTCCGGGCATTCCGCCAAAGCCTTTCATACTTTCCCCCTACTTAATTCGAATATTTTCTATAACACTACCAGGAAATACCTTCTGCAACGATTTTAGTTTCGGATGCGCCGATATATCGCGCTCTTTCTCGCGTTTCATATCTGCGGCCTCCTTGACCTCGCCATGCAAAATACTGCCCTCAATAGGGGCACCCTTCGTACCTACCGTGCTAAGCTCAATTTTCCAAGCGGCAATTCCAGTAATTTTACTTAACAGTGCCTCAATTTTCGATCTGTTCTCAGATTGAGTAAGGTAGTTCACCGTAAATTCAGGCGCACTGCCCTTTAGTACTCCCGCGCCATACTGACTTACCGAAACTCGCTTGAGCTGCTCAAAAAGCACCGTCGATCCGGCAGATTTTACTGCACTCACAAAATCTTCCCAACGCAAAGCTCCACCGCGAATCATAGCTGCCTCGACTGGAGCCGGCCGCTCAATTGCGGGAACACTCTCCTGCTGGGCCGACTTGGCCTGTACGCGCGGCGTTTCAGCTTTTGTTTCCAGCTTCACCACCGCAGCGCTTTGCCGTGCCCCTTCAGAAACCGGCGTATTGTTTGCCTTAAGGATGCTTTGCAGTGAGCTGACCAAGTGCGCGATATCACGCACCGGCTCGCGAGTTGCCATACGCACAACCAAAGCTTCTATCGCATACTGCGGGTATGAACTTCGAATTGCGTTGTCCGCGCCATCTCGCGCAAGGGTGACGAGATCCTGTATGTCACGAGCTTCTACCGGGCTCACTTTCTCGGTCAATTCCCGAGATTCATCTTTATTAAGTCCGATTCGCGAAAGCCCTTCTTGTCCGGCGCTCTTTGCCACAAGAAGCTCGCGCCATAGCAACACAAATTCACGCAAGAAGAGAGCTGGGTCGATTCCCATACTAAACGCATCACCTACAGCGGCAAGTGCGACCGCCGGATTGCGTTGAAAGATCGCCTCAACTATTCTACTGAGTGTTTCACGGCTGACAACGCCAAGTACTTTTCCTGCATCTTCGCCGCTAATCTTCCCTTCGCAGTAAGATTGCACTCGGTCCAAGAGCGATTGCGAATCACGCATCGAGCCCTCAGAAAGCCTCGCCAAAAGCCTTATTGCCGAGTCTTCAATTTCAATTTTCTCAACCGTACACACCTCTCTCAGCCGCTTCTCAACTTCAACAAGAGTCAACGCTCTTAGGTCGTGACGCTGACAGCGCGATATAACCGTATCTGGAATTTTGTGTGGCTCGGTCGTCGCCAACATGAATACAGTGTGCGGCGGCGGTTCTTCGAGGCTCTTTAGCAGTGCGTTAAATGCCGAAGGGCTCAGCATGTGCACTTCGTCGATAATGTACACCTTGTAGCGCGAACCGCCCGGCGGAAGCATGCGGAAGCTCTCAATAAGTTCGCGTACGTTATCGACGCTATTATGCGAGGCTCCGTCAATCTCACGCACTGCGAGATTTGTTCCCTGGGTAATACCGACGCATTGACTGCACTTCAAACATGGGGCGCTCGTTGGCCCATTTTCACAATTGAGACACTTTGAAAAGATTCTCGCGATCGAGGTCTTGCCCACGCCGCGCGGGCCAGAGAAAAGGTACGCGTGCCCGACTTTGTTTCGAGAGATCGCGTTGGCCAAAGTCTTGGTAACATGCTCCTGCCCGGTAACATCGGCGAAAGACTGCGGTCTAAATTTTCGGGCGATAACAAGGTACGACATATTAACATTCACGATGAGCTGAAAACACGGCCGAGGCAATGTATCACAGAAGTAAAATCGCTACGGTTGCTCCCTTCCGGGCCTAGCCGGGTTCACGCCACCTCTCGCACACACCTCGACCGCTGCATGAATTATAGCCCTAGTTTTGGTTGAAGCTCCAGAGTGGCGAATCCTTCATTTTGGGAATCCCAGGGCTAGCCTGAGTCACCTTGCCTCAGATGTTGAAGCAGATCGCCACAGCCGCAAGAGCATAAGCTATGTATTTTCAGCATGTTACATTCGCAAATTTGCTGGCAAGAAACTTGCTCAATTGCTCTGCATGCTTACAACAACAATGCTGAGTCACATCTCGAAAACAATAGCGCAGGGTCGCCCACTTTGGGGACTACTTCTTGCCAATCAATATCTGAAGCCATCGGACCTGCTTCGATTGGCTCTTCGCCAGCGTGCGCTCGATGTAATCGTTCGATGCCCACAAAGAGTGGATTGGACTAATGCGGCGGACGGAGAAATCGCCCAGGAGATTCTCGCGGGGAAGACACTTGCAGCCCTACCTCCGCGCACTCGTCAATTTCTCCGCGAATCTGAAACAGCCCAAGTACTCCCACCAAAACGCCTATGCGTTTTCGCGCCGACGATCCGTCGCAGTAGACGTCGGCTTCTCTGCTCGCGAACTCGGACTTATTCAACCGGCATCCCAAGCTCTTTGCGAATTGCAAGAATGCGTTCATAAGTAGTTTTTATTTTAATAAAATCATCGGAGGCCTTCGACTCTGAAGCGCTCGACGCATCTGGGTGATTTGCCTTCGCTAAATTTCGGTAGGCCAACTTGATGTCACTAAAACTTGCGGCAGGCGAAAGATGAAAAGTATGCAAAAGCTGCTGATATTCCTGCATTTTCGGATTCATTGATTGGCGATATTTCGCATCGACAAATCGGCGCTGTGGAGCATCGTCTTCGGGTAGCCTTTTCATCTCTTCAACTTTCTTGGCTGAGGCTTGCAGACGAGCCGCTTCACGCGCCAGCAACAGCCGATACAGCATTCGATAGAGCAAGATACAAAGTATTGGCACTACCAGAATCAGGATGAGCCAATTTACCTTAAAATAACGTCCTGCGAGGGCGAGTTTTAGCCACTCGCCAACCGAGATACCAGTCTCAATCGACGCCAATTTACGCTCGGCGCTCGCATCTTTATCATCGCGAAAGAGCGCAAGCGCGGCTTCATAACGCAATTGATCATTAAGCTCATGAGGATCGGGATTCACTTCGCGTAAACGTTGCAACAATCCATCGGCACGCGCGTAACTTCTTGAATTCAATTGGTATCGAAAGCCAGCGACTAATAATTTTCGGTAGCTATCCGCTACCTGCGGGTCGACCCTAGAGAAGTTTCTAAGCATTGCCTCGACTCGCGGGTCATCAAGGTCAAGAAACTTCTGCACCGGCATTGCAAGAAGCGCTGAGTTAACCGCCTCATGGGTACTTGGCGTTCGCTTCGCAACGTCTAAGTAAGAGAGTATTCTTAGGGCTTCATCGGGCTTTCCCTGAGCAAGCAAGAAAGCTACCTCCTTTGATACCAGGTCGATCACAATCGGATGCAGTGCCGTCGACAGCGCCGGATCTTCCGACATAAGATCGAAGAGCGGATAATAACGACCAATATCGCCGCGACGATCAATAGAGAATGCATTAACTAAGCCAACTTCCACGCCATTCCATTTCGCCACAAACGGATCTTCTACGCCCAAGACTTCGCGTGCCAGAGCGATTGTTTTTGAGGCAGAGGTGAGCTCCTTTTCCCCGTATAAGTCGATTAAGCGCTCAGCGCAGAATTTCTTGAATCTAACTAGATCTTTTTTGATTTTCGGAGCGACCTCGGCCCAGCGGCTTTTCGGATCGCTGGCACCGTATGCAATCATAAATCCAAATGGGATTACCTCGTGAGAGACCTTTTGGACCGCAATTTCGAGGAGCGCGACACCACGTGGAATCGAAAGAAATTCCTGGGCATAAGCAAAAGAAGCTTGATCGTCGGGACGCATTTTAAAAAGCGCCGATAGTCCAATTAATGCCGCCTGATTGTCACCACCTTTAAGCGCAAGCAGGATAAATCTATGAAGCTCAGAAGCTTCAAAACGCTTTGCGTCACCAAAACCTCTTTCTGCGATAGCATGTATCGCTGCTTCACGAGAAAGGAGGCGCTCTTCACCGCCTACGGTCAGCTTGACGTTCGACTGATCAACTTCTTCAAAACGTTCAACGTCAAATTTGAGTCCATAAATTTCGCGCTGCTCCGCATGAAGCACCACTGCACAGTGCGCTATCGCGGCGAAGAACAAGAAGAGCGTTATTCGAGCCATTTCTCACGCTACGGTTACGAGACCGATCGCGCGTCGGGCATTATGCCATAGACCACGAGCGGGAAATCTCCGGCATCCGTGATCACGGTGAGCTGCGCTTTAAGATCCTTCCTGCTTGAAAGCTGAGAAGCGCGCACCTTAACTTTGACCACGAAGCGCTTGCCGGCTTCAATTGCAACTGAGGAAGCCGATACTGCCGGATTATCGCTCTTTATCTCCTTCAAGGTAATCCCCTTATTTCCGAGGTTTTCAAGCCTGGTGCTGCGTTCTGTTTCAGATTTGGTATCAAGTACCCCAAAGGAAAGTGATGACGGTCGCAGTCGGACATCGCCCGTTACCTGGGCATAGATCGGTATAGTGTAGCTCCTTACCCCCTTGGGCCCAGCAACCTCGACAACTAGCCGATCGCGGAACTCCCCGATTGCAATATTTTTGGTGAGAGTTACATCGACGGTACGGGCCTTTGGCCCACTCTGCTTCTGAGTCACGACTACATTTTTCGAAACAGATTTGACTGCACTTATCGCCGATTCGCTACCCTCGCGAAGTCGAATTGATACGCTTTTGGTGCTCTGCTCAAGCGCACCAAGGGCAACTTCATCGAAGCTTACTCGTGCAGGCTCAATCGTCAGCTCACGGTCCACGGTTCCCTTAATCGTCAAATCAAGGGATGAAACATCAGGATCGCTGGTGAGCACGCGAACCGTTTTTACTTTTTCGCCAGAAAATCCGGTCGTATCAAACTCGATATGAATCTTTGCGCTACTGCCAGGATCGACGGAATCTTTATCCACATTTGAGGCAGTGCAGCCACACGCAGGAATGATTCGTTGTATCTGCAATGGCATTGTTCCGAGATTCTTGACCTCGAAATCGTGAATTACCTTAGAGCCTTCGGGAACTGCTCCAAAATCATAGGTCTTTGATTCTATCGCGAGACGCGATCGTCCACCGGTAGCTTTATCATCCGCACGAAGCTGCGGGACAAAGCCGAGTGCAAGCACGAGCAGTGCGGGCGTTATGCAGCTGCTGATTTCCGTGGTGATTCGTCGCATGAGGGAGCCTCCCATACATTGTTATTATCGAGAAACTTGGTGTAAAATTTCCCGCTCTTAAAATCGGGATGTTTAAGGATGCGCCGGTGCAGCTCAATATTGGTCTGAATTCCCTCTATCATGTACTCATCCAAAGCAACTAATATCTTGTCGATACATTCGTTTCTGGTTGGCGCACGCGCGATAAGTTTCGCTACGAGCGAGTCATAATAAGGCTGTACGGTGTAACCGCTGTAAAGCGCAGAGTCTACCCTAATTCCATTGCCACCCGGAGGATGGTAGCTCGCGACCAGCCCCGGCGATGGCACAAGTGTGCGCGGATGTTCGGCGTTGACACGTACCTCAATGGTGTGGCCACGCAGCTGAACTTGATCTTGTGAAAACGGTACCTTTTCTCCGGCAGCGGTCAAAATCTGCAGCTTTACAAGGTCAGTATCCGTCACCATTTCGGTGACCGGATGTTCTACCTGCAGCCTAGTATTCATTTCAATGAAATAAAACTTGCGGCTTTCAAGATCGACAAGGAACTCGCAGGTACCAACATTGGTGTAGTTGACCGATGTGCAGAGGTCCACCGCAGCGTTTTGAATTGCGTCCTGTAAATCCGGATCCAACCCAATCGAGGGAGACTCCTCAATAATCTTCTGATAACGGCGCTGAATAGAGCAGTCGCGAATACCGAGGTGCAAAATATTTTTATGGTGATCCCCAATCACCTGAACCTCAATATGGCGCACACGTGGTAGATATTTCTCAACAAGCAGGTGCCCATCACCAAAAGCCGCTTCGACTTCACGCTGCGCGGTCATAAAAAGTCCTGGAAACTCAGAGGGCGCAGAGACTATTTTCATCCCCCTGCCACCGCCACCGGCACAGGCTTTAAGCAGAATCGGAAACCCCGCTCGCTCAGCAACTTTAAAAGCGTCATGGACATTCAAAAAGCCGTGACTATCACCGGGAATAGTTGGTACTCCAGCCTTATCCGCCGCGCGACGGGCACGTGCCTTATCTCCCATCACGCGCATATTACGAACCGAGGGGCCGATAAAGGTGATTCCGCACGAGCCGCAAATTTCGGCAAAGGCTGCATTTTCGCTTAAGAATCCATAGCCAGGGTGAATCGCCTCTGCGCCCGTTGCCACGGCCGCGGCCATAATTGTGGCGACATTAAGATAGCTCTCTTTGGCAAGCGCAGGCCCGATACAGACGCTTTCCGAAGCAAGTTTGACATGCAGCGCGTCTTTATCCGCCGTTGAATGCACTGCAACAGTCTTAATCCCCAATTCATGGCAGGCACGAATAACACGCACCGCGATCTCACCACGATTTGCAATGAGGACTTTCGAGAATGGCGCTGATTTCATTCCGGGCTACGTCCCAAAAAGAGCTATGCACTAGGATCGATAAGGAAAAGTACCTCGCCATATTCGACGACTTTTCCATCGGGCAGCAAAATTTTCTCTACCTTGCCACTACACGGAGATTCAATTTCGTTCATCAATTTCATCGCTTCGATGATACAGAGCGTCTCTCCCTTTTTAATTGTGTCGCCCTCTTTCACAAACGGATCGGAATCCGGCGCCGGTTTCCTGTAAAATGTCCCCACAATCGGAGACTCAACCTTGGTAAATCTTCCCATGTCGATAGCGACCGGCGCGGGAGCAACCACGCCCGCCGAGCTTGGAATTGCTTGGCCATTAAGCGCCCCAACGATTGCGTGCTCAACTACCGGCTGGCTCCCGGGGTGAATACCGCGAGGTGCGTGCAGCTGCCCGCGGGTTAACTTGATATGACTTCCGTCCTGATCAAGTTCAAGCTCGGTAATGTCGGAGCCCTTCAGTACGCCAATGAGATGCTCTAAGTCCTTGATATTCATCGAATATTCCTCTTTTGCGGCCTTGATTCTTGCATACTTGAGAGGCGAATTCTACTGCTCGAATTAGAACATTCTGCGCAAGCGCCTGCCCTCAGAACAGAACTACTTCTCGATAAGCTCGATATCGTCAAAATTTAGCTCGGCCTCAGCAACAAGCGAATCTAGATTGCTAGTCTTTACGCTGGAGGAAGTGCCGCCAGTTGAGGCCGCGGGCCGCACATCAAGCTTATCGGCGAGCTTTTGAAGTGCGGTATTGTCTGGCAGAGCCACACAAAGCTGCTCTATCTCACGCTGTGCGAACGGAACAAAGCCTTTTTGCAAAAACGCACGGGCAAGCACGAGCCTTCCTTTAAAACAGCTTGGATTCGACGAAAGGCCGGCAAGGCAAACTTCGATTGTCTCGCTAAGCTTACCTTCACCTCGAAGCTGCTCAGCGAGATCTGCAAATGCCGGGTTTCCTGGATCTTCGGCAATACTCTCCCATAACTCGTTCGTACTCTTTGCCATTGGAAAATCCCCTAAAAATTAGAAGGGCCCGCTGACGCAGGCCCCTCCAAAGCATTCCAACTTCAAATGCGTATTCCCTCGTGAACTTTAGCACTCATCAAAGCTATCGAGGTCGACGGTCACTGTTCTGGACACTCTAAAGCTTCCAATATCAGGATCGCCGCTATTCATATTAAAGGTCAATGTAATGCTATAGGTGCCTGCGACAACCGATGGATTTCCCGCGGCGATATAGCTCTTATCAGAGCTTGCTCCAGCAGCCGCATTAAGGAATATTCCGCTGAAATCACCCTCACCATCAGGATCTATATCGAAATTAGAACCGGTAACTTCGATTGTTGAAGATCTCGCGGCAACAACGTTGGTAGTTACATTGGTAACAACATAGCTATACGACTCCACAGTAACCGTTGAAGAGGAGCCATTTTTCACTTTGAAATCAATGTAGTGATTACCAAACGGCTCGGGCTGATTCCCTGCCGTCTGATCGTCGCAATCCGCAATCTGATCGATGTCAATATCAGGTGAGTTCTCGCCATTCGCCGCATTTCTAAATGCAATATCAAGAACAGCGACGCTATCAAGCGTATTACCATCCGGATCGCCGTCATCGCCAACACCGCCCGTGCCGTTACCGATGCCGCCGCCGCTTGCGCCGGGGAAGCCTGTAAATCCACCTGGCCGATCACCTTCGCAAATGATCGTCACGAACTGACGTAAGCCAGCACCAATCGGCAAACGGCAACCGATCATTAAGCTTCCTGGGTCTTCGCAACCTACCTTACCACTCATCTGTCCATTTGAGTCGGTAAGCTCAGTGCCACTGGTCGGCTCTACAATTGCCAAGCCCTCTTCGGTATCACAGCTTACCTGAATATTTTCGACCGGCGCCCCGGCTGCATTACGAACATGCACTCGGAAGCCTGTGACATCACCAACTGAAAGATTAGTCTCATTGACATCAAGATCGATAGTTCCGATCGTGTCGGGTCCCGCGACAAAACCGCCACCAGAATCCTCATCTTCGCCCCCGCCAGTTGAACCCGTGCAGCCCGCAATCAGCGCTCCGAGGGCAAGTCCAGTGATAGTCGCAATGCCAAACCTGTTGAATCTCCCCGTTATCATGGTGTCATTCCTTCTTTTTAACTTTCGTAATCTCTACTTCCAGCCGCCGTAATCGGCATCCTTTAAAAAAACCAGCGAACTACTTAAAGACCAGCAAGTGCCTCATCGGTTGCTACTTCATCTGCCGCTGCAGCATCCTCTTCGCTTCCGGTGCTTGGAGGTATCACATTATCAGGAGTAACTCTTACAATTAGGGTCTGTGGATTTGTCTCCAAAGTATCGCCAGCTGAAGTAACGCCACGACCAATTGTGGTGACTTCTAGGTCGAATGGAGGCTCCGGCAGAAGCCCGCGATTCAGATTAAGCCAGGCGCGAATCTGAGACGGAACGATTGAGATAGTAAGATAAACACTATTTTCGGTTGGACCTGCCCCTGGAGGTAAGCTTGAGTCACCCTCATCTTCAGTTGCGGGATTCGCTCCGAGTGTGCCAGCAAGCGGCGCAGAGGTCGAGGGCGGCTGCGCCTGTGCGCCAGGTACCACAAATGAATAGTATAATCTCTGTAGTCGAACGAACTGGCCTACAAGATTGTTTTCAAATCCAGCTGCCACGAACGTGTCGCCAGAAGCTCCTGCGAACTCGTCAGTCGCTTCCGAAAGTGGCATTATCACTCCACTAACGCCGACATCTTTCTGGATAGTAATTTTACCGTCTTCGTCAATATCAATACTAAAGTAGCCCAGGTGGAGGAACGAAACTCCCTGGTCATTATTACTTACGCTTCCGCAGCCAATGACAAAACCCAGAAGGAGTAGTCCTAATACTAATCTTACCTTGTTCATACTCTCGCTCCTCAACCCTTTGTTCTTAGTAGAAATACTTTTTAATTCCTTTCGTTTAACCACTCAGCGATTATGACTTTGCCCTCATCGCGGCATCATCGAAGCTGCCCTCGATAATCCGAGGAGTCAGGAAGAACAGAAGCTCTTCATCGCTGTTATTAACCTTGGTGTTTCTGAACAGGGTTCCGACAACCGGAATATCCTTTAAGAATGGCACACCTCGTACAGTATCGTTGTCCGATATCTTGTAGATTCCACCCATCGCGAAGGTCTGGCCACTTGATACAAGTACCGTGGAGTTAGCGCTTCGCTCGATCTCCGCCGGAATCGCGTCGCCACCGAGCGGTGGTCCAAGCGTGCTAGACTTGGCGGTAATATCAAGGAGCACGTAGTAGTCAGGCGATGCCTGCGGAGTCACATCGAGTACAATACCAACTTCAACAACTTCCGTGGCGACATTGCTTTGGCCATTCGCAGTAGCACCCTGACCAGTCGCAACCGAAAGTCCGCCGCTTGGAAGCTTGATGCGGAATTTGGTCACGCTCTTAATAGTCGCAGGCTTGTTGTTGGTAGTAGCCACAGACGGTCGGCTCACTACACGAACTCGGCCCTCGGACTCAAGCGCCGAGATAAGGGCACCGACACTCTTTGTGCCATCGGCACTACCTAGGACGATACCAATCGCGGCACCAGTCTGATCGGTTCCACCAACCGCCGCCGGAAAGCTGGATACGCTGCCACCGATACTCGGATTGTTACCACCGATCACAATGCTATTCGGGAAGTTCCAGCCAGTCGGATTGCCCGTTGCGGGAGAACGAATAATGTCGAAGTCAAATTCCGCACCGAGATCACGCAAGAGCGAACGGTTCGACTCAACAATCTGTGTCTCGAGGAGAATTTGCGGAGTACGAAGATCCAGCTTCGAAATGAGCCGCGCTACATTCTTCAAGCCATTCTGAATATCTTTGATAATCAGCTGATTCGTGCGCTCATCGTAGGCAACTGAGCCGCGTTCGCTAAGCACTGTTTCAACAAGCGGCTTAAGGTCTGCAGCCTTTGCGTAACTTACGCGGGCATACTCAACTTTCAGCGGCTGAATTTCAGTGTCGCTAATTTGAAGCTGGCGAAGATCTTCACGCTCTTTACGAAGCTTCTCTACAGGAGCGATACGAACAACATTGCCCTCTTGTACCTTATCAAGACCATTGGTCTTTAAGATAACATCAAGAGCCTGATCCCATGGGACGTCAATTAAGCGCAGAGTAATTTTGCCGGTGACATCTTCGCTGGCGATGATGTTGAGGTTTGATACCTCGGCAATAATTCTCAGGGCGTTATCGATATCAGTGTCTTGAAGGTCGAGAGAGATCAACCGTCCGATATACTGGGGCTTTTCCTCTAACAGCGCTCCAAGATCCTCTCCTGAGGTCGTGGTGGCTGTATCACTTGATGCAGCGGCTGGCTCAGTTTTGCTTTCAGTCTTCGCTGGCTCAGCTTTTTCAACTTTGTCGCTTTTCGCTGGCTCAGCTTTCGGTTCCTCTGCTCCTTCAGGAGCCAGCTGAGCACGAACGTCGTCGGTATCGATTGTGTTTGCATTAATCGCGTTACTGCTAAACACACCAAGCAACAGACGGTTGCCCGCAGTCTTTGTTTCAAGATCACTGAGGCTGGTCGTAAAAATACGAAGCGCTACGTCATTGCCCTCTGCGACTGGTCGTACGGAGCGAATTGCGCCACTTGATGGAGGAGCAAGTAGCGTCATCGCTGCATTCGCATCAAGCTTTGAATTACGAAGTGTCAACACATATTCAGTCGGCGCGGTCTTCTTTAATTCATGCTCAGGGCTGCTACCGGCAATTTCCGCAACCATCATATTGCCGCCCGCAGGAGCATTTTCAATTGCAATGCTCGAAACTGTCGACGCTGCAGCGTCAGAAGTAATAGTATCAGTGCTATCAGCGACAGGTACTATGTCGCTGGCCTGCGAAGGCTCGCTCGAGTCCGCGATTACTGATTCAGCAGCTTGGCTCGGCGAAGCAGCCTCTGCGCTCATGCGTGGAGCCGCGGCCCCTTCAGCTCCAACAGTAAGCACGAGTGAACCGTTATCAAGCGCAACGCCATGTTTAAGCGAGCTGTCACCAATGAGATCGAGCACAACTCGATTCTTACCTGGGTGCGAACCTACACGAACCGATGAAATATATTCGGAGTCTTCAGTTGAGAACTGTTTATTAACGGGGGTCTTTTGGTTGAGTAGATCCACCACGATCCTTTCGGGATTGTGAAGGCGGCTCACCGTATAATCCTTAGTCGAAAGATCTCTGCCAATAACAACCTGGTTAGCAGAGCTACCTTCAATGAGCTCTATTCCGATAGACTTGTCGCTTCCCGACATCAGGATTCGAGATGAGGCAGTCTGAGTCGTAGACTCAGCTTGCTGAGCGCTATCCGCGCCAATCTCAGCGTTGGCACTCGCATCGCCAATCGCACCTGCTTCTTGACCCGCCACCGATGCTGTCGCATCAGCAGTGCCTTCTTCCGAAGCCCCCATAACCGGTTCGACACCCGCAGTCTGGTCGACTGAAGATTGTCCCACCGGTGAGCACCCGAAAGAAAGTGAGATTGAAGCACATAAAAACAGATTCCGCCAAAGCCGCGCGGTTAAGTCCATGGATTTCTCCCTTTCACTAACTTTAATAAACACAACCGAAACCTTCTGTCGGAAATAAATTTCCGACCCTGCACTCGCCGAACCACAAACCCCCTTGGCCGACGTAACTTAGTTCAAGCTAATTTGAACAATCACTCTCGCTGATCAACCCCTCAATACAACTGATTTTATTTAGAGGTGTCAATACGATTTCTACTTTCATTGGATGCCGATCGCTCAGAACAGATCCAAAATAAATCATCAACCATTCAACGAATAACGTTTTATTATCTTCTCCTCTTCTTCTGGGCATCCTCAGTTGGAGACTTAATTCTTTCGCTCTCCTCCAAATATCGAAACGTCGTTGCAGTGCAATCTGCCTTTAACGTAATAAGCTGCTCCGTAATTTTCGGCTCCCGCAAAACGATGTTGTCAATATTAACAATTCTGTTCAAATGCCCAACCTCGTCAAAAAATGACGCGACCTGATGAAAAGATCCTTCAACCACCACAGAAACCGGGACTCGCGCATAAAAATCCCTGAACTCTTCCGGTGAAGGCTTGAAAAGTCCGACCTCAAGACCGGCCTTACGCGCCAACGTCGAGACCTGCTCCAAAAGATCGGGGATCTCCTTTTTGTCCGGCAATTCTTGCAATGCAATCTTGAGCTTAACCTCGAGCACCTTCACCTCAGCGCGTATCCGCTTCAAATCTCTGGCTATTCGCTTCTCTTGCGCGATTTTCGTGTTAAGCTCTTCAATCTTAGTTTCTAGCTTCGTCTGCTCTTCAACTTTCTCTTTGTAGAAGAACTGCCAAAACATGTAAGTAAAAAACAGCAACGATCCAACCCAGAATGCGATTTTGTGGCTGAGCGGGCGTTCAATTATATTTTCAAGCGCAGCATGCATAATTCAGATTATCCCTGCTTACTTCGAGACACGGCTTCAGCTGCCGCCTTGGTCGCTGATTTTCCGGCGTAATTTACCTTCGCTTGCAACGTGAACTGTTTTATCGAAATTCCCTTGTGATCCACCTTGCGCGACTCGCCAAGCTCAATGGTCTCGAAGAAATCCGACTTTTCTAAATTTTTCATGAACGTGGTGATGGTTTGGTTGTCCAACGCCAACCCGGTTATGTTCATTAAATTCTGACTTTCTTTAACGTCGACTACCCATGCTTTCTCGGGAATCGAGAGATTAAGATCGTCCATCACCCGAACCGGTCCCATCTTGCTCTTTTTGAGCATTGCGATAATTGAGGTCTTTTCTGCCAGCTCCTTCTTCTTCGCCTCGAGCTCGCGAACTTCTTTGGTAGTTTCTTGCAACGATGCAAGGCTCTTTTCCAAGCTCTTTTGCTCCTGCGTCATTGACTCTATCGAAGAATTTGCTCGCACTTGAAGCAGCGTAAAAACAAGGAAAAACGCAAGCACAGAAAGCCCGTACCCTAACAGAAGCCAAATGCCTGAAGTGTCGACTACTGTTTCATCGCCAAGGAGGTTAATCTTAATCATGCGCCCTCCCTAATCCTGATCCCACGACATTTTATCGCCAGGCTGACGCGTGCCCATACCAACGCATATCCCCATGAACGGCGAAAGATCTTTTAGATATTGCGCGTCAAAGTTGCTGCCGCAATCTATTGCAGTCAGCGGATCGAGGCTGACACACTCAATTCCGGTTTTCTCAGCAATTTCACGGCCGATGCCAGGAACAAGCGTGCCCCCGCCGCAGATGTAAATTTGATCAATTCCCTCTTCGGCACCCGAGGCATTCCAGAAAAAGCTAAGCTGGCGATTAAATTCCGACGCGACATACTCAACGTTTTTATCAAGAATTTCCTGCGTCGCTGCGGCATGGTTACCGCGATCGCTATTTGGACGCTTCAAGCTTTCTGCGACATCCACCGGAACTCCAAGTTCCGTCATCAATGCATCAGTAAAAACTCTTCCACCCACGGGAATATCTCCAGTGAACAGCGAATTACCTTCTTTGCAGATGTTAATTGCTGAATAACGGGCACCCATGTTGATAAGTGCCGTCGTCTTCGCACCAATATTCGGCACTGCCATCTCGAACATATTCTGCAACGCAAAGTGATCAATATCAACCACTGCGGTCTCAAGACCAGCGAGTCCCAGGCAGCTCATGTAGCTGTCGATGATCTCCGTCTTTACCGCGACCACCAAGACCTCGAGCTGGTTTTTTCCGGCGTTTCCAATGACATGGTAGTCGAGCCGAACAGCATCGATACTGTGCGGAATAATATTCGCCGCCTCGTATTGAATATTGTCGCCCAACTCATCGGGAGGAAGCTTCTGAGTTTTGATTTTCTTGGTGAAAACCGCTGGCGCGGGCATCGCCACGACAGTGCGCTTATCGCTAATAGAATTCGCCTCAAGCAGCGCGGTTACCTGCTCGGCTACTTTCTCCGGCTTTGCAATTACATTGTTAGTGAAGATTTCCCCGGCAAGCGGGGACATTCCGATATTAAGCAAGCGCGGCTTATCGCCGGAGATATCAAGCTCCAATAGCTTTACCGAAGTCGCGCCGATATCAATCGCGATTAGCGACTCCTGCTTACGAAAAAGTCCTTGCAAATTCTCTAACATGTGACACTTATGATGCTCTTCTCGGGAAATTGTAACAAGATAGTTTGCGGAAACGCAGTTATACACGCAACGCTTTGCGGCTCGCGCTTGCTCTATAAAATATCGAAAACCATTCTACATACTCATGCAGCCACATCAGTGAATGAATGAGGCATTACTAATTTTCTTTCCCAGCCCCATTTTTTCAGGCTATTCTCGATAGTTTTAGTTATGGCTACCACCGTAGTTGATGTTTTAGTACCGCCACTTCCGGATCGTTACAGCTACGTGCTCCCCGAAAATCTTTCTGAAACAGAGATTGGATATTGTGTCGCGGTACCGCTAGGGCGAAGAAAATCGTCGGGGTACATCATCGGCAAACAACGTCTCGAGGATGGTGCGGGCGCGCGCGGCTATCAGCTAAAGTCAATTGAATCAATTCATGGACACTATCGTCATTTCGATCCATCGCAGATTCCTTTTTTTGAGTGGGTCTCTAATTACTACGGCGAACCTCTTTCTCGAGTACTCGAAGTTGCTGTGCCTCCTTCAGTACCTTCAAAGTTTCGGCGCCGCGTGACACTCACCGAGCTCGAGACGGAAAGCTCTGTTAAAGGAAGCCTACAGCGACGCATCATTGAAAGCCTAAAGAAACACAATCAGACACAGTATTACGACGAACTCTCGCGGAAGTTTCCCGGCGCGAAAGCCGCTCTTGAGGCACTGCAACAGAAAAACATGGTGCGAATCAGTTCGGAGGAGCTTCTCGATCATTATCTATCAAACGAGAAGTTGCCTGAATGGGCCAAAAACGACGTTGACCTCAATCAACAGCAGCAGGATGCATTTCGTGAAATCTGCACTGCAATTTCGGAGAAACGCTCGAGCTCGTACCTGCTTCACGGCATCACCGGAAGCGGAAAAACTGAAGTGTATATAGAGGCTGCGAATTTCGCTCGTGCGCAGGGCAAGGGAGTGTTGGTCATCGTCCCGGAAATTGCGCTTACGCCACAACTTATCGATCGCTTCCGTGCTCGGCTGGGACACAACATCGCGGTGCTGCATAGCGCTCTCAATAAGCGCGCGCGATGGGATGCGTGGCGCGCGCTACTTGAGGGTCGAGCGAACTTGGCGATCGGCGCGCGCTCAGCGATTTTCGCTCCTGTTACCAACCTCGGACTAATAATCGTGGACGAGGAGCACGATCAATCATACAAACAATCGGAGGGATTGCGTTACCACGCCCGAGATCTCGCGCTTATTCGTGGACGCATGGACACCTGCCCGGTGGTGCTCGGATCAGCAACGCCTTCACTAGAAAGCTACGCAAACGCACTTCGCAAGCGTTACCATCTCTTGGCATTACCTTCAAGGCATGGAGGCGCAACGCTGTCTTCGATCGAAATGGTCGATCTCAATCGATTGAAGCCCTGGGAGATGGCATCGAAGAATGTCTCGCCTCGACTCTACGAAGAGTTGAACGGCGCACTTGAGCGCGGCGAGCAATCCTTCATCCTCTATAATCGACGCGGCTTTGCAACCTTTCTTCAATGCCAAACATGCGAAGAGGTTTTACAGTGCCCGCATTGCAGCGTCACGCTCACTTACCACCGCGAAAAGCAGCTGCTGCTTTGTCACTACTGCGGTTTCAATATGTACCCGCCAACATATTGTGGAAAATGTGCTCAGAAAGATAAAAGCGCCGCGGCCGGAGAAGATAAGGAGAACGATGATGGAAAATATGTACAGCGCGGTGCCGGGACCGAGAGAATCTTCGAAGAGATAAAGCAGCTATTTCCGGAAGCGCTCGTTGAAAGGCTTGACCGCGATAGCGCATCAAACATGGATGAGTACCGAGCAATTCTCAATCGGGTGCGCAATCGAGAGACGCAGATATTGGTCGGCACTCAAATGATCGCCAAGGGGCACGATCTCCCTGATGTCACCCTCGTCGGAGTTGCCGATTGTGATGTCGGACTTCATATGCCTGACTTCCGAGCTTCCGAACGGGGCTTTCAGCTTCTCACTCAGGCTGCTGGCCGCGCTGGGCGCGCCGAAAAGCCGGGACGCGTAATATTGCAGACTCGCGTCCCGCAGCATCACTGCATCCTTACTACACTCGCCAAAGACTACCGCGCATTTGCCAGTCAGGAGCTCAAGGCGAGGAAAGTTTTGCTGTATCCGCCCTTTGCAAGGTTGCTTCGCATCGTGGCGAGCTCACCTGAACAACGCTACCCAGAAAGCGTGCTCGCGGCGTTCCGCGATCATGCGCAGAATTATATCACCAAAGAAAAACTCGATGTTACCGTGCTGGGCCCCTGTCCCTGTCCAATCTCAAGAGTAAAAAACGAATGGCGCGTCCACTTGGTTCTAAAGAGCGTAACTGTATCACCACTGCACAAAGTTTTAGGGCTGCTCCGCGGATTAAAAATTAAGACCACAAAAGTGCGCCTCGTGTTTGACGTCGATCCATACGAGATGCTGTGAGATGTCCAGGTAGTGCTCTGCAAAAATAGTTTTCCGACTTTTCTCATCTCTGAGCCCTCCGTGCCTCTGTGGTTTTTCTAAAAACGTAAAATAACCACAGAGGCACAGAGAGAACCGAGTTTCGTTATCAGTATACTACCCCCAAAGCTTCACCAACCGATCAATCAGCCCTCCGAAAGATCCGTTCGACATTACCACGACAATATCACCATTCCCGACATTTTTGGTTACATGTGCGACAATCTCATCGACATTCTCGAGTGCCACTGCGGGAACGCCACGCGCGTCGATTGCCGAGGCCAGATCTGAAACGTCAATTAAATTTTCCGCTGAATCGTTTGCTCGCGAAACTACTTTATTGAGCACCACCTGATTTGCAGGCGCAAACGCATCAATATACGCTTGTTGAAAAACCTTGCGCCTACTTGTGTTCGAGCGAGGCTCAAAAATCGCCCATATGGTCTTTTTGGAATAACGCGCGCGCACACCTTGCAACGTTTCACGCACCGCGGTGGGATGATGCGCAAAATCCTCGATCAACGTGACTCTCTGGTTTTCAAGGCGAATTTCTTGGCGCCGTTTAACACCACAAAATTCAGCGAGAGCTTTTGTGGATTCAACGAAGGCAATTCCAAGACCATGAAGCGCGAGCAACACTGCAAGAGCATTTCCTACATTATATGCTCCGGGAAGCTTCAACGAGAACTCAAGTTCAGTACCATCGAGAAACCGCGCTCGAGCTCTTTGGACTCCGTCACAGTCCTCGATGACCTGCACACGAACATCGGCGTCTTCGCGTACTGCGTATGAAATTACTTGAATATCAGAACGAGCACGCCATTTTTTAAGTAGCTCGCGCACAGTAGGATCATCTGCGCAGCCAATTACTCGCGCACCTTTCGGAAGAGCAGAAACCATTTTTTCAAATTCGCGGACAATTGCCGAGAGATCGGGATAAATATCTGCGTGGTCATATTCTATCGAGGTAACAATGAGCGTCCGCGGCTTATAGAATGAGAACTTCGGAACTTTGGCGAAAAACGCACTGTCATACTCGTCACCTTCGACAATGCTCTCAGCGCCATTGCCAAACCGAAGGCTCTGCTCGAGATCTCGGACGACGCCACCAACAAAATAGCCCGGATCGCGACCTAGCCGACTAAGAATAAAGGCGCCCATTGCCGAAGTGGAAGTCTTGCCATGAGTTCCACTCACTACAATCGAATGACGCTCGCCGATAATCAATTCGGCAAGCAGTTTGGGAAAAAGTGTGTAAGCAAGTCCACGTCTTTCCGTCTCTTGGACTTCTACATTCTCGTACGACACCGCATTCCCAACCACCACCAGAGAGACGTCCGCGGAAATATTCGAAGCAGCATAACCTTCGTAAAGTGTAATTGACGAACGTCGAAGCAGACTACCCATCGGCTCATAGAATTCTTTGTCACTTCCAGAGACTTGATATCCCCTCTGAGAGAGCGCCAGCGCGAGCTGTGCCATAGCCACACCACATACACCAATTACATGCACTTTGCTGCCAATCGAAATGTCGCGCAACGTTGCAGCGCGTTGTACCGAAAAGTGATCTCGTGACATGGCCGAACTATGATCCTTCGCTCTTTTGCGCGCCCTCACTGGCGGCAAACTTTTCGTAAAGCTGCGCGTATTCAATGTCCAGCGCATCATAGCGCTGCTTCAAGACGAAATATTGATCGTTGCCCTGTTCGATTTGCAGCACTATGGAGTCTACTTTCTCCTGAGTTTGAAGAATTTCGCCCTTAAGAGCCTGAATCTGCTCTTTCACCTCCGCGCTCACCTCCATTTCGGCAAGCGCACCTTCCATCTGTGTCATCGTCGTGGAGATCTTGGTCTTAAGGCTATCATTTTTCGCCGCAAGATCGCGCTGCTTCTTTTGCAAAATATTTAGCTCCTCTTTGGTATCGATAGCGCTCGCTTCGAGCTCGCGTTCAATCTCCTCTAGCTCGCGAAGCCGTGACTCAACCGTCTCCAATTCGGCTTGAGTAATGGTACTTCGCCCTCTCTCGGTCTTAAGCGACTCGCGCAAGGCAATGAGCTGCCTTCCCTTCTCTCGAAGCGAACGCGCATCGACCATCGTGCTATAAAGCTGCTCAATCTCCGCGCGAATTCCTTTACGCAGGTCCAGCTCCTCTTTAAGCTTGCCGAAACCGCCACCTGCTTTAGATTTGCTCTGATGCAAAAAGAAGAAGAGAAGCCCGACGACGAGGGCTGATTGCAATAGTCCTGCGATTATCAATGTCATTGTGACGCCTCCTCCGGCGATTCTGCCTTATCGCCATCCGCAGCAGGCGCTTCGGGCGCAGCTTCAGGGGCAGCGGCTGCTTCCGGCGCTGGCGCGGCAGCAGCGGGTGCAGCAGCAGAGCCGGCGCCGCTTCCCGGGACAATACTCGGTTTCGGCAAATTCGGCTCCTCAATCGAAGTATAGAACGAATCATTGAGATCTACTTCAGCCAACACCGAGCGCGCTTTAAGTTCTTCCACTAACCCGACATACGCCGTCGGCGCCTCGAATACGGGAACATTTGTTGCCATATTGGCGAGTGCTTTTTTGAGCGTGAGGATGAAGAATGTGCCGAACCCGACATTAGTAAGGGTAATTACCAGCAAGCTCAGCCAGGGGAATTTCTCCGGCTCCGGAGGTTTTTCACCCTCAATCACAATCGCGTGGACATCGTCATCTCCGCCAGCTTCATGATGCGTCCGATCGTAGCTAAGCTTTTTAGTTTTGAACTTTACGGTTTTTCTCGTCTTTGAAACACCACTAATACTTCCCTCAAGTTCATAGCCGCCATCATGGGGAAGCGCGCTTGTCGTTACCTCGTACTTCACCGGCTTCCCTTCAGCTCGGGTAAGCGGGAGGTAATAACGCAGCCGCTTATCGGAGATCGCCAGAAGCTTTACTTCTATTCCTTTGAGCTGGCTCGCTTCCTCACTGAGTTCCAATACAAAATAATCGCCTGTACTAGGCGCCTTTGACTTGGCAGCTTCTTCGCCATGTCCTTTCTCGGCGCCATCGTGCCCGGATGCACCGTGCTTATCATCCGCCGGAGCAGCTTCTTCGGATTCGCGATTTGCGACAAAAAGCTTAATGAGCGGCGGTTTTACACGAAATGGTAACTGTTGAGTGCGCTGAAAGGTCGGCGTCTGCGCGATGACTCGGAGTTTGTATTCGCCGGCCTCCTCGATAGTTACAAAAGAAGAAAACACGCCATCTTTGGCGATTCGATCACCATGTGTGCCATCATCGTGGAGGAACTCCCGGATAATCGGTTCCGAGACCTGATCAGTCGGTGTTATCTGAAATGCTACTCGTGACACACCGCTTACTTCCGGGAGCGAGACCGGTTTATCAGATTCGTAGAGCTGCGCTTCGAGGAGCAGCTCTTCTTCGGCAGTCACCGTCGAAGGCCATTCCGTAAGAAGCTTAATATTGGTCAGAATCGTGGCAAAGCCTTCTTCAGGTTGCAAACCAGAGATTTTCCAATTTCCAACCTCCGGGCGAAGCACTGTAATTACGTCAAATTTGTCACTCTTAAACCAACGCACATTTTCTGCCTTCGTCGTTGGAGTAATCGCGAGCCCCGAGGGGCTCATCACTTCGAGCTCACGTTCACCATTTCGGCTGATATAAAATGTAGCTTCCTGAACATTCTCATCAACCTGAAAACCTTTGCTCGTAAGTGGTACCATCTGTGGTTTCTTTACCGCGAGGAACAGGTCAGCGTAAGATTTGTGCACAGTTTGCACACTGTCGGTGTACCAATTTATTCCATCAGTACCGAGCGCAATGCTTGCCAAAAGATCTTTATCGGCCTGTTCACTAAAGGCGAGTGTGTAAATTTTGATGCCCTTTGATTTTAATTCTGGAAGCAACACATTCAGCAGCTCGATACTTAACGCCTGCTGCGATCCAACTTGCGGATCGGGATCCATCTTCCCATCTGAGAGCAGTACAATAATGGGCTGCGCGTCGTCGCGTGGATTTTCAGCAAGCACGGTCTTTGCAGTACGGATCGCCGATAATAAATCGGTGTAGCTCCCGCTACTATCTATGCGGGTAATCGAACTTTCGATTTCATCGGCAAACTGAGGATTGTAGGGAACTAAAGGTCGCAAGACTGTGGCTTTGTCGGCGAACGAAACTATCGCCAGACGATCTTCAGGTTTTAGAAATTGGGTAAATAGGCGTGCACCCTGATCGCGGAGCCGTTGGGGATCAGTGAGGAGCATACTACCCGATGAATCAAGCAGCAGAACTGCATCTAGTTTTTCGCTCGCTTTCGATCCCTTTGACTCGTCGGCACAAAGCAGCCGACCCGGAACAGGTACGGACAATAGGCACACAAATAGGACCACAAAAGCACGATGTAGTGGCTTACAGATAAGGGACATATCACTCAATTTTCAAAGTAATGCTGATAGCCGTCAATAGTGCCTTTTTATTGAATAATCAAAGGATTAGAGTAGTTACCATTAGGAGGGGTAACTGCTCATTAACCCCGGGCATTCTTTTCCCCCACTCTGTGGCCTCTGTGTCTCTGTGGTTCAAAGACTTTAAAAACCACAGAGACCCAGAGGCCACAGAGTGGGGGAAAATCTACCCACACTTAATGAGTAGGTATTAGGAGGACCTATGTTTTATTTTCGCTTTACTCTATTATATGTAGTCTGGCTTTCCACCCCGCTGATTGCTCCACAGCATCTTTCTGCTCAGGCTGAACCACCTTTTGAGTTACCCCCAAGCCAGGAGATGGCCAAGCTGCAAACAGCAATAATCTTTACTGAAAAGGGCGAGATGCGGTTCCAGCTGTTTCCAGACGAAGCCCCCTGGCATATCGCCAATCTAAAGTATCTCGCGGACAAGGGCTATTTTAAAAACAAGATATTCCACATCTTCTACCCCGATTACATTATTCAGGGCGGAGCTGAGTCACTTAAGAATCCAAATTCGGGGCCGACGTGGAGCCTGCCTTCAGAATTTACTGAACGCCACCACAAAGAGGGCACGCTCGGTATGGCCCGGGTACCCAATAGTGCCAATCCTGAACGTCGTTCACATGCTGGGCAGTTTCACATCATCCTGAACAACGCTCCGCAACTTGATCGGAACTACACGATTATGGGCGAGATGACCTATGGCTTTGACGTCCTCGAAAAGCTTGGGAAGGGCGATAAAATTAAAGATCTGCGGGTGTATGTGAGACCGTAGCTCTTCCCGCACTCTGTGCCCTGCGTGTCTCTGTGGTTTTAATACTTTGAAAACCACAGAGACACGCAGGGCACAGAGTGCGGGAAAAGCTACCGCAAATCTACCTCTCCCGAACTCTGCTCTTTGCTGCCCGCGCGATTTTTCTCGATAAATCCCTTTACTTTATTGATGGGAATCGCGAATCCGATTCCCATATAACCGCCGCTTCGCGAAAAGATAGCGCTATTTATTCCCACTACGACTCCATCAAGATTGATCAGCGGTCCGCCGCTATTTCCGGGGTTTATCGCTGCATCGGTTTGGATGAAATCGCCCGACTTTGCTGTTCCACCAAGCGATCGCCCTTTGGCGCTTACAATTCCGGCAGTAATTGTATTTTCCAAACCGAACGGACTGCCTGCCGCAACAACCCACTCTCCAATTTCAAGCTTATCAGAGTCCCCAAGATGAGCCGGAACAATACGTTTGGTCGATATCTTAAGTAACGCTAAATCATTCGGCGGATCGCCAGAGACCAATTTTGCCTCGCTCATTGTTCCATCTGAGAGCCGTACCCGCACCTCTGAAACATCACCAACTACATGATAGTTCGTAACAATATGCCCCTCAAAATCCACTATCACTCCCGTCCCAAGCCCCCCGGCCTTAAAGGGATCTTCCGGTGGGATGAGCGGCGTCATTACCTCCGGTGTCGGAGTAGTCTTTGGTGCCTGGTCTTCCTTCACCGTAACCGAAATACTCACCACCGAAGGCATAATAAGCTGGGATGCCTTTACAAAGGCCTGCGAGAGCTTCCGTGCCGTCTCCCGCGGGCTGCTATCGCCGACACCTGCCTGAGCTATTGCCTCAACGCAAAAGCTCATTATTCCGATAAGAAGGGTAAGATGAAAAATCGGTGAAAACTTCAGTGCGGAGTTACCACGGTTCAAAAAATTCGCCATAATAATAGATATAGAACGAATCCCATGCCACAGAAATCCTCTCTTACCGACCGCATCTGGATCTCAACAGCGAAAAGGCTCTGCTTTAAATTTAATCTTGCGTGGTGGCTGAGTAGCTTCCTCGGGCCGATGCTCGTAATTTCAATCCTATTTGCGATCATACAGGGGGCATTTCGTTTTCAGGCCACGCCTGCTCTGACCTATTGGCTGCTCTACACTGCTTCGCTCCTCGCTGCTGCATTATGGGCACTTTTCCGTACAAAGCGGCATTTTCTTAGTGTTGAGGATGCACTGATCCAACTTGAAAGCACCCATCAGCTCAACTCTACGCTGAGTATCGCGCATGCCGGTTTCGCCGCATGGCCAAGCCTTCCCTCCAAATTTCAAGATGGATTTCAATGGAATTCACGAAAAATTATTCCATCGCTTTTTGGTTCGATGGTGGTGCTGCTACTTGCGGCAACTCTCCCTAGAAGTACGGCGAACGGCACGCGAATACCTGCCGATGCTGAGCTTCCGCTTCCGCTTGCCGAGGTCGAAAACTGGGTCGAAGATCTCACTCAGGATCCGCTTATCGAAGAGCAGTCACTTGAGGAGCTCAAAAAGCAGCTAGAAGATTTAAAAACAAAATCTTCAGAACAATGGTATGATCACAACAATCTCGAAGCCGCTGACAATCTCAACGAAAAAACAAAACGAAGTTTAGAATCCAACCTTGAAAACCTTGAAAAGCTTAATCAAGCGCTCTCGGGACTTACTGCTCAGGATAAACTTAGCCAATCTCAGCGCAATGAGCTTAGAAACGAGGCTCAAAAGGCGTTATCAAATCTTGAGTCCGGCTCACTTCCTCTTGATAAAAACTTTTTAGACCAGTTCGGCGATTTCTCTTCCGATACGCTTCAAGGAGCACCACTTGAAAAGCTTTCACCGGGGCTTGAATCAAAAATGCAGCAGCTTAATAAGCTCCTCGGAAAAGAAGGGGCAAAGGGTCAAGAATCAGCGGGCGGGAGCTGCTCCGGGAGCAATGGCGAGGCACCAATGTGTCAGTCAGACAAACAGGGCATGAATCCAGGTTCGGGTCAGGGAGAGGAGAGCGGCAGCCAGAAATCAGGTGGCATTCCCGGCCGCGGTCCGGGCGAAGCCCCGCTCAATCTAAAGGAAAGAGCGCCACAGCTAACCTCGTCACTCACCGAAAGACTCCGCCATCAGCAGAACCGGGATGATGATCTTGGCGAAACTGTCGGGGTTACCGCGAAAGCTCCGGATGAACCGATCGGTGCTTCGAATGGCCCCGAAGAGGCCGGCAGCACCACCGAGGGCGGCAGCGGAAGCTCGGTGTGGCGTGGAAGCTTTACTCCTGATGAAAAACGAATATTGGAGCAGTATTTTAAATAGTCGAACGTTATGTCCGAAAAAATTCCAGGTAGCGAAGAAGTTCAGAAGACCTCCGACGATTTGCGCAAGCTCCGTGACTCGCTATCGCGAGTCATATACGGCCAAGAACAGCTCTTGGAAGTGGTAACAATCGGTTTACTCGCCGGTGGACACCTCCTTCTTGAAGGGCTTCCTGGCCTTGGGAAGACCGAGCTCATTAAAGCCCTCGCACAAACGTTAGCGCTTCAGGTGAAACGTGTGCAGTTCACTCCCGATCTCCTTCCAGGAGATATTACCGGGAGCCCGATTCTTGAGCAGCAAAATGGAAAGCCGGCGTTTGTATTTCACCGCGGGCCTCTCTTCACCAATTTACTGCTCGCTGACGAAATCAATCGTGCCTCACCAAAGACCCAATCGGCGCTTCTTGAGGCGATGCAGGAGCGCAGAGTTACCGTAATGGGCGAATCGCACCCACTACCACTTCCCTTTTTCGTATTGGCAACTCAAAATCCGATTGAGCTGGAAGGAACCTACCCTCTTCCGGAAGCACAGCTTGATAGATTCTTGTTTAAGCTCGAGGTACGTAGGACCGACGCGAAAGTACTACAAAGAATTGTTAGTGAGCGCCGATTTGGCGTCGATATTAAACTTGAGGTTGCGCTCGATGCTGCTCAGCTTTCGAACGCGATGCAGCTTACTCAGCAGATCTATCTCCATGACTCAGTGGCAAACTATATTGCCAGACTCGTAACCGCAACGCACCGTGGCGAGTCCGTAGCAAGCGAGGCGGTAAGCTTCGGCGCGAGTCCGCGCGCTGCATTAGGCTTTGCCGCCGCAGCGCGTGCTCGGGCGCTTATTCAGGGACGCACTCACGCCAGCTTTGAGGATGTGCAAGCGGTTGCACACCCAATCCTTTGTCACCGCATCATTCTCGACTACAGCGCAAAAGTAAAAGGAGTTACTAGCCACTCTGTCGTTGCAGCGCTTCTTGAGGAGATTCCGACGCTCGATAAAGAGATCCCGTCAACGATGGAGCGTCGATGAGACTTCTTCTACGTTTAATAGGGATATTTTTATTAGTACTTCCGCCCACCGTATTGGCCGACTTTAATCTCGCGGTGAGTACAGAAGCAGGGAGCGGAATAAGCATTGGAGTATCAAGCCCCTACAACTACGCTCCACCATGGGGCGCTGTCCCGCTCTACCTTGAGATTACCAACTTAACTCGAGCACCAGGAAGTTGGCAGTTAAAATCGTCAAACTGGGGCAATGGCAACCGAGAGGAGCTTCAATTTGTAAGAACTTTTCGCGTTCCCGCAGGTGGTAAGATCAAGTTCGAACTGTATTTACCACTTGGCGTGTTACGCGATGCACAGATGAAGTCCTATAACTCCCCGGTCAATTGGCAAATCGAGGGCCCCGGCGTGGAAAGCTTCGCGACCTATCAGTTCCCTCGAAACAGTCGAGACTACAATCACTCACTTACCCCCTTTGTTGCGCTTTCACCCCGTTATCAAAACGAAATCTCTCGCGCCGAATCGCTCTTTAAGGAGAAGCAGTTAGTCTTTAGCGGTACTTCATTTTCCTTGGCTAATCTTCCGACTCACTCCGAAGCCTATCTCGGCACCGAAATTTTACATTTGGCGCTCGATGAATGGAATCAGCTTGCACCGCTTCAGCGCCAAGCACTTCGCGAGTGGGTAATCTCGGGCGGGAAACTCTATCTAAGCGAAGTAAACATTCCCGAATTGCAAAGCCACACCATAAGCAATCTCGGAGTCTTTACCGCCGGCAATAATGAGCTACGTCTTGGAGCGGGCAGAGTAATTATTGAAGATATAAAAATATGGAATGACTTTGCCGAAACACTCGCAAACCAAGCTTCCTGGGACACGCAACATCTTCTCTCGCAAATTAAGGACACTTCCTATCCAAATGACTGGCCTCTAGCCAAAGATATATCGCCAATCGTCTTACGAGCTGGATTGGTAATTCTCATTATACTTTTCTACTCAGCGTTTATCGGTCCGCTTAATCTTCTGCAGCTCGCACCGAGGACACACCGATACAGAATTTATGTAACCACTCCCCTGATAGCTGCAGCGACTACGGCTTTGCTGTTTCTAATTATTCTTTTTCAGGATGGAACTGGTGCTGAAGGCGCTAGGCTTGCGATGGTGATTCTCGATCCATCGAGCAATAATGCACTTATACTTCAAGAGCAGGTGACAAAAAGTGGGATGCTACTTACGCGGCGCTTTAGCCCGGCAGAACACACAGTGATACATCCACTCTTATTTACCAAACTTGACAACGGCAGTACTCTGACTCCGGCTCAATCTGTTCTCGGCCCCGCATCAAAGTATTTTGTCGATAACGACGTCTACTCCGGAGACTGGTTTAAAAGTCGCGCGATACAAGCTCACGTTCTTTCGCGTTTTGTGAGCACACGGGGAAAGTTCGATGTAGATATGGACTCTTCTTCTCCGACCATTCAATCGAGCATAAATGTCTCAATTGACGAACTCTACGTAGGTGACGGCCATGGACGGTGGTGGAACGCTACGAAGGTCAATCCAGGAAAAAAAGTTCCACTTGGATTGGCGAAGAAGGTCCCTATGGATGCGTGGATATCGAACCAGCACAATCTCGCCGGTAACCGTATTCAAGAAACACTACGTCGTCTGCCTAAAGATCAGCCCTTCGTACTGGCAATGAGTAGTGAACCTAATGAGTATTTCATTGAAACTCTTCGTGGAGTTCGTTGGAACAAGAATATAAGTATCTATTTCGCGACACTCGATGAGGCTGTCTTTCGGAGGCACTCATGAGCGTGCCACTTCTTCGGGTAAGACATCTCACCAAACATTTCGGATCACTTTGCGCTGTTAATAACGTTTCATTTGAAATCACCCGGGGACAGAGTGTTGGATTTATTGGGGCGAACGGCGCGGGAAAAACTACGACGATGCGTCTTCTGGCGACTTTGGAGCTTCCCGATCGCGGTAGAATTGAGATTGACGGCCAGGATGCACTACTCAACGCTGATTCTTTTCGCTCAAGGCTTGGTTGGATGCCCGATGCATATGGCGCCTACGAAAACATGACCGTTTTTGAATATCTCGACTTTTTTGCCCGCGCCTATGGGCTTCAAGGTAAGACTCGTCACACGCGCATCAATGAAGTTATGGAATTTACAGGCCTTAGCGAACTTGAGTTTCGCGAGGTAACTACTCTTTCAAAAGGGCAGGCGCAACGTGCCTGCTTAGGCCGGACACTGCTACAAGATCCAGACATTCTTCTTCTTGATGAGCCCGCGGCCGGTCTTGACCCGCAGGCTCGAATTGAGTTCAAGCATCTCGTGCGCGTGCTCGCCTCACAGGGAAAAACATTATTTATAAGCTCGCATATTCTTTCGGAATTAGAAGATATGTGCGACACCATGCTCTTCATCGACAAAGGCAGAATCGTACATCACGGCGAGGCACAAAGTTTAAAGCGACGTTCAAGTTCGGAGCTTTTTGTTGATATTAAATTTTTTAAAGCCGCTGACAACTTCGTAGAATGGATCAGTACGCAGCCAGGAGCAAAACTTATCGAATCGATAAAAGATGGGTACCGTGTTGCACTTGATGGCGCTAATTCTGAGGGAGCAGCGCAGCTTTTGCGAGAGCTCATCAAGAGCGACTTTCCAGTTTACGATTATCACGAGTACCAACGAAGACTCGAAGACGCATTCGTAGACATACTAAAAAGTCAGCGCCAAAGCGAGAATGATAGGAGCCCTACATGAAGGCACTTATAAACCTCGTGAATGGATTTTTGGCGAAACACTTTAAAGACCGCGATTCAAGCGATCTTCTAAGTCCACTTCTCGTAAAGGAGCTTCGCCAGGAGCTCCGCACCAGGTCCTTCGCTAATTTTTTCCTATGGCCCCAACTCTTACTTGCTTTTTCCGTTTCGATGGACCTGCTTTCACGACGCTATTCCCCCTCCAATCGAATGGCCTCGGGCCTAATCTGGGGTGCGCTCGCGGTCTTTCTCTATATTTATCTTCCACGACGCGCATTTATTTCATTTCAAAAGGAAGAGAAAGCCAATTCCATGGAGCTTCTTACTCTTACCAACTTAAGCGCGTGGCGCATCATGTTTGGCAAATGGATTGCGCTTTCATCACAAGCAGTGCTTTTTCTCGTCGCAATGCTCCCCTATTTCTTTCTTGACTACCTAACTACTGGTAGCGATCTTATCGGCTCACTGCAATTCGCACTGATAACTGTAATAGTGGCAATGACATTGCTGGCATTAGGTATTTCTGCATCAGCATCTTCAAAGGGCGGCGTTTCGCCGATAATCATGTTCGGCGGCGTCTTGCTGCTCATTTTTTTTGCTACGCAGGCCAGCGTATTTCTTTTTAGAGGGTTTGGCGGCTCGAGCATCTTTACGTACGAGCTATTGATTGTTTCTCTCGTACTTTTTCCTTTTGCAGTGACGCAGCTTCTGCTCATGGGAGCTTCGCGAATCGCTTCAGTTTCGGAGAACTACGCGCCGCAGAAGCGGCTTGTTGGCCTCGCCATAATTGGCATTACCGCGCTTTTCTGCCTCGCAGGCAGGAAATACGGCACCATTGCGCTCACCGAGGCAGCTATCGTGTTCTTACCTGTCTACTGCAGCGCGCTTTTTGAGCCGGTGCATCCGCTGATTGTCAAAGCGCTTGTACGATATTCACCGTGGAGAGTGTGGATTCTTTATTCCGGGTGGCCTGGAGGAATAGTCTATATCGCATTCACGCTGCTGCTATTTTTACTCTTGGCGACGGGCATTGACGGCATCGACCTTGAAGATGTCTTTTTGGCTTGGTTCCTCCTGCTTGGCGGTATTCTGCTACCGCGAGGACTGCTTTCGCTATTCGGTATGGCGACTGGTCGCTCAATTGTTGTGTATTTTATCGTACACCTGGTTCTCGGCGCTTTTGCCGTGGTAAGTTTTGCGTTTCCGCTCACCAAGCAGGGGCATCTTGCGGGCCTGTTTTCGCCAATTATGGGTGCCGCACGCGCGATTTTCGATAATGACGCCCCTACTACGCTTATGGCCTCATCTTTTCTATCTTCACTTATCGCCTTTGGAATTTTATTCCTCGAGTTCAATCACTTACAGCTAAGTCTTGAAAAAGCTCTCCTTCGCGAACGCGCACTCACAAGATCATCCAGATCGGATGAGGAAGAAGATGCGAAACTTGAATCCTGAAATATTGCGCGAATCAAGACAGCGCGCACACCAGGCCTGCTCAAGACTACGGCTCTCTCTATCGGGAAGACACCGTCACGGTACCGTTGGAAGTCATCTTGGCCCAGGAAGCGGAACTTCACTCGAGTTCCATGATCACCGCCCCTATTACCTGGGCGACGATCCCAAAAATATTGATTGGCGCGCTTACGCGCGCTCAGGATCCTACACCTTGAAGGTGTATCGTGCCGAGGTCGCTCCACATATTGACATTGTTTTCGACTCAAGTGATTCGATGGGACTGACGCAGCAAAAAGCACGGAGAAGCCTCGAACTCCTCTATTTTGTGATCGAAAGTGCAGCGAGGGCACGTGCGTCAGTTCGCTGCATGCTCCTTCAAGGATCTCAGATCGATGTAGTACAGCCAAACGACTTCGCGAGTCGACTGCTGTCACCAGATCCTCACCGAAACGCCCGCGAAGAGATTCCCGATCTCACATCCTGCTCGTTTCGGTTCCACTCGATTCGGCTACTGATATCTGATCTCTTATTTCAAGGCGATCCTGCTACTCTGATTTCGACACTCATGCGCGGTTCGGGAAACGCCGCCGTCATCGCTCCCTACGCCCTGGAAGAGCAGGCGCCACAGTGGCAGGGAATGAATCTCATTATTGAAGATTGTGAAACACTCGAACGGCGACAGCAATATGTGAGCCCCGAGATTTTTCGAAAGTACCAGGCTACATACCGTCAACACTTCGAACTGTGGAGCCAACACTGCACACGACATTCTTTGCCATTACTTCGCGTCCACTGCGAAGCATCATTAAGCGAGGCGCTTCTCGATGCTAGCGGCAGTTCACCCGGCAATATCGGAGTTCTGGAAGTATGCAGCTGATATTTGCACAGCCGGAGGGATTTTGGGGATTACTCGGGCTTCCTGCAATAATTGCAATTCACTTTCTGCAGCAGCAACGCCACGTCGTAAGTTCAAGCACGCTTTTTCTCCTGGAACAGCTGCTTCCGGCAAGTCAGCGCTCGCGTCAATTCGACTGGATTCGGAGCTCAAGGCAGCTCTGGCTCCAACTCCTGGTAGTATGCATAGTGAGCCTGATTCTCTCAGATCCGCACTTTATCGGGCAGGGCACCGTTCAGCGTGTAGGAATTCTCCTCGATGATTCGATGTCAATGCGCGCGGCGAAGGAACGAATTGCGCGCGAACTTCCTAGCAAAATTACCTCGCTCGCCTCACAGGCCGAAACGACTGAATGGCTACTTCTCGGGAGCGCTCCACCGCTCCGCACGCTCTACCGCGGAATTAATCGTAATCGTCTCCTGAAAGCCCTCGAGGAGTGGGACCCACTCTCGACTAGTCACGATCTCGTGCAATCAGCTATCCACGCACGGCGTTTGGTCGGCAGCAAAGCAGTACTTATCGCGGTGAGCGATCAGCACCATAAGCTCGATGAGGGAGTACACGAAATCGGTTTTGGAAAGCAGATCGAAAATTGTGCCCTAAGCTCGCCCAGCTTTACTCAAAAAGACGGAGTACTTTTCTTTAAGGTAATTGCTAAAAACTACGGCAAAGAGGTCCAGAAGCGCTCCTGGTGGATAGAGAATCCGTCCGAAAAGGGAACTGCACAGACCATCGAACTCGCCCCGGGAGCCCAAAAAACGCTTCATGGAAAATTTCCTGAAGGCTCAGAAAGAATTGAGATCCATCTTTCGCCCGATGACTTTACGGAAGACGATTTACTACCACTTGTAAGACCAACACCGCCCGAGCTCTCGGTGTACGAGTCTGTCGACTCCGCGCACTCTTGGTTCGTGCATTCAGTTGAGGCGACACTCAAGCGGGTGCGTCACGCTACAGTCGAAGAGCACGCTGATGTCGCAGTTCAAAGCATCGAATCGAGCTCCGATTCATTACCGAATATCCCAGCAATATTGCTAAGTAGAAGTGCCGCCCCCGGTACAATTTCAAGGCGCCAACCGATTATCGTCGAGCAGCACCCGCTCGTCGCTCATCTTGCCTGGGACACTTTGCTTGCTTCCCCGACAATGCTCATGCCATTCAAAGAAAACGACATCCCGTTACTTTGGCAAGGAAGTACTCCTATTGTCATCCTTCGGGAATCGAACCAGCCGCAGCTTCTTATCAACTTTGACATCGCACGCTCAAACGCCGATAAGATCCCAGCCTTTGTGATAATGATCTATCGCTTCTTGGAAAATCAAAGAAACTCAAAGCTCACGACACATTCGGGAAATATACCGAGCGATGCCAGAATATGGTCAAACGCACTGCGCGTCACAGATTCGCTACGCTACCAACGCGAAGATCTTCAAAGCAATCCGCAAGAAATTGCGACGATAGCACCACACGCTCTCGGCTCTCTCAAAAGCCCCTCACTTCCCGGATTTTTTGCACTTTTTCGGAACAATGACCGAGTCTTTCTCGGCGCGAGCTATCTCGCTGATTCAAGAGAATCAGACTTTTCTAGAGCTGAGACCTTTGCTGAAGAGTCGCCTGCGCAAGCGACAATGAGCCAGAGGTACTTTCAAGATCCAGCATACCCGCTCCTTCTCTTTGCGATTCTGTGCGCACTTCTCTGGATGAGCTGGCTGCGCTGGGGAGGAACTCGGCTCGGGAAGGAGGCGCTATGAATTTGCTTTCCGCTGAGTGGCTAATATTATTTCCGCTCCTCTTTATCGCACACTGGCAGTGGCCAGACCTCGAGTTACTACGTCCACTTCGCTTTGTCATAATGAGTCTTTTCATTCTAATACTCACTGATCCGACCATACGCCTCAAAAGCGATGCTCTTGACCTTTGGGTGCTTATCGATCGCTCAGCTTCGGTGGACAACGTCCTTGCTCCGCATCGTCGTGAATGGGAGACGCTACTACGCGAAGCCAAAGGGAAAAATGACCGAATCTTTTTTGTTGATTTTGCTGATATTGCTACTGTTCGTGGCGAAGGTGACGAAAGCCACTTTCATCGTCCACCCGAAGAATCGCGAGTCGCTTTGGCTATTAGATTTGTTCTGTCAAAACTCGAAGCGGGCAGAATGAATCGGATGCTTTTACTGAGCGATGGCTACAGCACCGAATCGCTTAACGGACTTGGTGGGACGCTAGTTGAACGAACTATTCCACTGGATTATCGCTTTATCACTCTCGAAGGGCTTGCCGACACAAGAGTAGATCAACTGGTGGTACCTACGCAGGTACTCGCGAACGAGCCATTTCTTATTCAAATTGAAGCACGCTCGACAAGTGCTGGCAGCGTTCCCTACAAACTCGCCAGAAATGGTGTCGAGATAGCGAATGGTCAAATTAGCATCGAACATGGTCGCGGCGTTGCGAGAGTTTCGGACAGCATCGCTAAAGATAACGGTGCTGCGCTCTATAGGGCAACGCTTTATCCCTCGAATGACAGCTTTCCGGGTAACAACGAAAGCCAGCAATGGGTTTCCGTAAGCGAATCACAAACTCTGCTCTTGCTTTCAAGATTCGAGAACAATCCCTTGATCGAACCGCTTCGAAGGCATGACCTAGAAGTGCGTCAGATTCGCGATCCGAGCATGCTCGACCTGGGCATGCTGAACGGTGCGCGCGCGATAATTTTTCAAGACATCGCCGCGCACGAGATTCCCCACGAGTTTCTGAAAGGCCTTGATTTTTATGTAAGGCACCAAGGTGGCGGACTAATAATGATAGGCGGTAAAAACAGCTTCGGATCCGGAGGTTATTTCAATTCGCCGATAGATCCGCTACTGCCGGTTTCAATGGAGCTTCGCGAAGAGCATAAGAAGATCGCTTCAGCGTTTGCGATCGCGCTTGATCGTTCCGGAAGTATGGCCGCGGCAGTCGAAGGGAATATGGGCGGCATGCAGAAGATGGATCTTGCAGATGAAGGCGCCGCTCGCTCGGTCGAACTGATGGGGCCGAAAGATGGTGTCGCGATACTTGCCGTCGACAGTGCGGCGCATTCAGTCGTTCCATTTCAAATGGTCGGAAACGATCAGGGCGATATTGCCCGGAAGGCGCGTTCGATCCGCAGCGCCGGAGGAGGCATTTTCGTGTATGAAGCGCTTCGCGCGGCCTGGGACGAGCTCGAGTCAGCGAAATCACTTCAAAAGCATATCATTCTTTTCGCCGATGCTGCCGACGCGGAAGAGCCCGGGGAGTATAAAGAACTACTCAAAAAAATTACGGCAAAAGAAACAACGGTAAGCGTAATCGGACTTGGTTCCACCGGCGATTCTGACGCCGAGCTGCTGAAGGATGTCGCCGAGCGCGGTCAGGGGCGCGTTTTCTTTGTCGCGAATGCTGTCGACCTGCCAGCAGTTTTTGCGCAGGAGACCGTAAGTCTTGCGCGTTCAACCTTCGTCACTGATCCAACCACAGCAAAGGGATCTCCTGCCTGGAGCACAATCGCCGCGGCCCCGCTTTCATGGCCAGCGCGCATAGATGGCTACAATTTAAGCTATCTACGACCCGAAGCAAGCTCAGCACTCAATACCACTGACGATTACCAGGCCCCGCTTCTCGCCTTTTGGCAGCGCGGCGCGGGAAGAACGGCCGCAGTAACTTTTCCTATGACCGGAAACTATTCAAATAGCATTCGTGAGTGGCCGGCATACCAAGATTTCATCGCGACACTTGCTCGCTGGGTCGAGGGACCGGCGACTCCGCCTGGTGCTGAGATAAGGACCACTCGTTCCGGAAGCTCGCTGATAATCGAGTTTTTTTATGAGAGAGATTGGGAAGACTTGGTCGATAGTCAGGGCGCTCACTTTTATGTTTCAAAGGGTGACGAGGTTCGCGAGGTCTCATGGGAGAAAGTCGCGCCCGGCCATTTTCAGGCGGTTCAGGAGCTTCAACCACAGCAAACGCTCCGCGGGGTTATAAAGGTTGGAAAGCACAGTATGGCGCTCGGGCCGGTAACGTTAGGCCAATCGGCCGAATTTGAGTTTGAGAGAAGCATGCGCGAATCGATTAAACAGATCGCTCTTGAAAGCGGAGGGCAAGAAAGAATCGACCTTGCGACAATTTGGGATGCACCGCGAAATCTTTCGGACTACTCGCTTCGAAAAGCGCTCTTATGGACCTTTCTTGTGCTGTTTTTGCTTGAAGCGCTACTTTCTCGATTAGGAGTACGTCGTATTCGGCTAGTGATACCGAGACTCTCAATAGGCGAGTGGAGTCCTTGGCGGACCATAGAAAGTTGGACTCAAGCCGCGAAACAATCTAAGCCTGCGAAACCAGTAATTGAATCGAAGTCTGAAAGAAATGAGCCCGAAAGGCCGGCTCAGAAGCCACCCTCGCTCAAAGAGGCACTCGAGAAAGCGAAAAGGCGAGGACTGTAGTCTCGGTAGAAGGCGCGAAGTTTTTTACGAAACTTCTCTGCAGCATCAAGTTGAGTCATGGACGCTGACTTCGCTCAAGAAGCCGCAGGACACGCCAACCTGCAGAACTTTTCAAGCGCTGTAGTAAGGCAAACGAATCTTCAACCACAATTCTCCCTCCAATTGTTGCAATGCGTAAAAGTAGAAAGCCAATCCAGAACTTGTCAACTCTGTTTGCGCCTGATTAGCATTATGAAAAATACTTCGAGCTAAGAACTATGATGCTCTCGTCGATGCGACCTTAAGATTCTTAGGTGGCGTCGGGACGACGGGCTGATATTCGAAGGCACCGATATCAGCAGCAGCACCACGAGGCCGAGGAGCTCCGCTGGCATCGTTTGCTATGCCGAGATCAGATCCGCGATCAATTAATGGACTGCCCTGCTTTGGGGCGAAGAAGGCGATTGAATCAAACAGCAATGGGTCAAGCAAGCCGCGACTTACGGTGTTGGCTGCAACGGTGCTCGAAACACCTGAATTTACTATAGCTGCGCTCTGGACACCGATGTTAAATATGGAGACGAAGTTATTTGTAACCTGAGTGTCTCTACAGGTGGAAGAGACCCGTATACCTGAATCTGTGGAGATTGCAGGGTCCGTAACGTAAACTAAGTTGTTTTTAACCTCGGTGCCAGAGAGCGCCTGAGCCCCATCGACACCGAGAAAGATCCCCGCGCCAGCATTGTTAACGATCGAATTATGAAATAGTTTCGTACCGCTCAACGCAAGATACCCTCGCATTTCAATTCCACTACCTTGGTTCTTCATTATCGAGTTATTGAAAATCGAGACATCTAAACCGTTGCTGAGCAGAACCCCACCCTGATTCGCCCAGATGCGATTATTGCGGATTACCGTTCCATCACTGCGGCCGCTAAAAAGATGGAATCCCCAGGAGGCGTTGTTGTATACACGTGAGTTTTCTATCAGGTTCGTAACACTAGAAATGTAAAGACCATGATTTTCGCTTCCGTCTTTCATCTGGCCATTGTCGTGAATATCACAATTAATTATCTCAACATGATCCCCCTGTGGCCCTGTAAGTAAGAAACCATGACTGTTTTGAGCGTTCTTGACCTCGCAATTTACGAAGCGGATATGGTGTGCGTTGGAAGTTACCTTCACTACAGGCAGATCGTGGTTGTAAGAACTCTCAAACTGGGCATCAAGAATGAGGCCGTCGAGGATCAAGTAACTGCTCGTTGCTAGATTCACCACGCCGCCAACTTCCCCCCGCGGTTGTAACGTTGGTCGTTCGCCAGGGTAGGCGCGAATTGTAATAGGCCGCGACCAACTCTCACCCTGCAGTAGCGTATTCAACAATGCTTCATCGTAGACCCCTTCACGCAAGAAGAGGGTATCACCAGCCTTGAGCAGTGAAGTTGCTTTGCGCAGTGTGAGGAGGGGAGCTTCCAGAGTGCCTGGGTTTGAGTCCGAACCATTCAGAGACATAAAATAATTTTTACCTGCGGCGCCTGTGGCGGGAGGTAGACTACTACTGGTGCTGAAGACTCTATCATCAGAAAGTGAAAGATTCCCGAACGCGTCGCTGCCCCGAATTCTATAATGATAGGCGGTTCCCGGGGTGAGACCCGCAATCGTGATTGTGTGAAAAGCCGCGCGAGCTGTTACGGGATCACTCAACATCCCGTAGCTATTTGTCTCGCCATATTCCAGCTGCGCATCACTTAATTCATCTGTATGCCAGGAGATCTGAGCCTTGCGGTCCCCTACAAACCTCATCTCAATCGCGGATAGTTGCGGTCCGGTGATATCGGACTCTCTCGTATGCTCATAACCGTAAATGCTACTCACCTCGTCAGATGAGAGTGCGCGATTATATAATCGCACCTCATCAATCATACCGCGCAATACATAGAGCGGTTGGTCAGTGCTCGAAAGTAATGCACCAATCACCAATGGGCGCTCTGAACTATAATTAAGCACCGATGCGCGATTGTCGTCTTGTATGCCATTGAGATAAAGTCTGGTATCGCCGCTGGTTGTCCCAGACTTGGTAATCACAACATGGGTCCATTCACGGTCATTGAGGCTGGTGATGGATCGAATCGTGCTCGAAGCACTACCACTTTGAAATCCAAGCGGCCCCGCTTGTGTAGGGATGCTCGAACCGCTGGCGAAGAATTGGCCCACCCCCTTGCTCAAAAAAACTGACTGCGCAGACGAGGAGGTTAATTTTACCCAGGCTGTGACAGAGAAGGCCCCAGTTAGTTCGAGCTTTGGATTTTGAGCGAGAAGCAAATAGTCGTCAGCTCCATCAAAGGAAAGCGCAGCTCCCAACTTACCCTTCACTCGCGCTGGTTGATTTATAAGCGTAGCGTAGAACCCGTTTGGCGAGCTATCGTACGCTATTGTGCCGCTCGTTTCTTCAAAGCGCCAATATCCTACCAGACCCTCTGTGCTCGGTTGAGCTAAAATCTCTGTGCTAAGAGTGAAGATCTGTAGCACGAGGAGCAGTATGGGCGTACCATATTTCATTTGTTCATTTTACCATTCAGGTAACTATCCGGCCACTTGTGAATTCCTGCGCTACCTCCGGGTGATGCTTGAAATTTAGACTGCAGCGCACATGGTGAATCCTCTCCACAAACGGCTGGAATGTGCGCTAGGTTCGCCGTTCACCGAACCTGCCCATGAATAATCAGCGACCAGTCCTAACATTTGCTGCACTGACGATGGTAGTCAGTGCAGATTAGCCACACATTGCTTTTATTGTCGCGGCGCGTGGGCATTGCATGGAGCCCGCGTCTTTGCCTTCACATTCAACCCGCTCCACGCTTATTTCAAACTTGGATTGACTAATATTTTTCATTGTCCCAGTAATGATCCCCGCGTTCGGACAAAACAAGAGGTATCCACCCGCACGGGTGCAGTCCTTGCCCTCGCAATATACACTCTGCTTCTTCCACCCGAATTCAAATCCCCTCTGACCAGCTGGCAATTCAGGCCCATGGAGAACTTTAAACGCAAAAACATGCCCAACTTCGGACTGGTAGGCAAAAATCTCTGTTTTTCCAGCTTCAATTGTAAATGTACCAATAACTTCAGCTCGCACAGTAGTCACTGCGCACATGAGACTGACAAAAAGCGCTAAGGATTTCAAAGCACTTACCTCACAAGAATTTATTTTCGATAATATTTTTTAATTTCAGCCTGACATTCCGCGCTCTTCGGAGCATCGGTGCATAACTGAGGTATTCGCTCGCAGTCCGGCGCACTGACGAAGGACGACGATTCTCCTTCCATCACCGAAGCTAAAGTCTTGCAATCGGAATATTGCTGCTTCCAATCAGCCCCTTTATCACACGCGCTGATAGCAAGAGTTAGCAAGATTAATACAGCCGTTTTCATAGTATAACTTACCTTTCGTAACGAGGGAGACGCCCAAAAGGACGCCCCTACAATAGTTCTTATAATTATCGCCAGTTTTAGTGCGGCTATCAAGCACAAGGTAGCTTTGGCCGAATAAGCTCACTTTCTCGGAAACTGCCTCTCGCCTGGACTTCTAAAGGTCAGGAGACTCGAGATAAGAACTAGCTTCCTCCTCGGGGGGAGGGGCCACTGGGTCAAAAGTAGCTGAATCGAAACTCTGACTGCTTCGCTGCGGCTCAGAGCCACGAATGAAGTACTCATAGATCGCGCCGGGAGCTTCGGGCTGTGCTGGTCTGCCTGTGGTCTTATCGATCCACACAGGATCGACCCCTTCCGGTGGGCTGAAATCAAGCGCGGTGAGAGGCTCGGGTTCGACATACTCAATACCCAATTTATCTGCTCGCGACTTTGCCTCCTCTACAAGCCTTGCATACCCAATTTCATCCTCATATTTTAGGAAGTCACTCATGATATAAAGCCAAATCGGCGCAGCGACTACACCGCCAGTTTCTTTGTTGCCAATTTCCTTCTTCTGATCAAATCCAACCCAGATCCCACAGACCCATTGCGGCGTATAGCCAATAAACCACGCATCCATCTGGTCATTCGATGTTCCGGTCTTGCCGGCAACTGGCCGGCCGATAGCCTTAATCCTCGTACCCGTGCCGCTCTCGATAACGCCCTTCATCATGTTGGCCATAAGAAAGGCGCTCTTTTCATCAATCACCTGACTGCCATTCGAAAAGCGCTCATTTTCATAATCATAGAGCACCTTGCCATCTCTATCGACGATCTTGGTAATAAAGACCGAATCAAATAACGCACCACGTGCTGCGAAAACTCCATACGCCCGGGTAAGTTCAAGATTCGTTACTTCGCTACTTCCCAGCGCCAAAGAGAGATTTCGTCCCAACGGACTGGTAAGGCCCAACTTCTTCGCATAACGGATGACCACATCCACACCAATTTTCGAAACGATATCAGCCGAAACGAGGTTTCTTGACTTCTCAAGCGCCACGCGCAGTGTAATACCACCTAAAAATTTCTCGTCATAGTTTGCTGGCGTCCAAAATTGATCGCCCACTCGAAAGGTGCGCGGCGTGTCATAGACAATCGTCGCTGGGGTGTACTTATTAAAATCAACTGCGGAAAGGTATACTATTGGCTTAAATGCGGACCCTGGCTGACGCAGGCCCTGGGTTGCGCGGTTGAATACACTTCGCTGATAACTATATCCTCCAATGGTGGTAAGCACCTTTCCCGAATCAGGTTGAATGAGAACCGCCGAACCCTCTATCTCCGGAGTTTGATCGAGAACAAATCCTTCATAAGGCTTCTCGGATTCCTGTCCATCTTCAGTCTTCGCCGCGACGGGCTTCAAAGAGACTTCAATAACATCGCCCGGTCGCATGACTTCAGCTGGTTCAATCCAGCTAACGACATCTTCTTTGCCTAGCTTCTTTTTTGCCCATGTAGCCTCCTTAAGATTTACCGTCGCATCGCCTTCGCCAAAACTAATTTTAGCGACTCCACTCGAGCGCTGTACCTCCATAACGAGAGCCGGATACACTGTATTTGGCTCGAGTGTTTCCGGAAGCTGAGCACCAAAACGAGATTTAAATTCAGCCTGATCATGATTGACAATTGAGGTGAGTGGCCCGCGCCACCCGCGACGCTTATCGATTTCACGAAGCCCTTTCTGCAGTCCGGCAGTAGCCACTCGGTCCGCAGTCAAGTCAAGGGAAGTATAGACCTGCAAGCCATCACGATCGATATCAAGCTCGCGCCATTTCTCTGCAAAGACCTTGCGAGCTTCAGCGACATAGTATGGTGCCGAGTAGATGTTCTGCATTGAAGAGGTATAAAATCGGATCTTTTCGCGCTCAGCCTCATCAGCATCTTCTTGCGTAATAAATCCGACCTTTACCATCTGTCCAAGCACATAACGCTGACGCCTTTTAGCACGATCAAGATGCAGAAGCGGAGAATAGCGCGACGGTGCCTTTGGAAGTCCTGCAAGCATTGCCGCTTCACCAAGTGTAATCTCGGAAAGCTTCTTCTTAAAATAGAGCTGTACCGCTGCTTTAATGCCGTAGGCGTTGTTCCCAAAAAAAATCTGATTAAGATATATTTCTAAGATTTCGTCTTTACTAAGCTTCTTCTCGATCCGGTATGATAAAATCGCCTCTTTGAGCTTTCGCTCAATTTTCCGCTCCGGTGTAAGCAGCAAGTTCTTGACCACCTGCTGAGTAATTGTCGAGGCACCCTGCACAGTTGATCCCGCCATCGCATTCTTAACTACCGCGCGAAGGATACTGAGCGGATCAATTCCTTTATGCTGGTAGAAATTCGCATCCTCCGCAGCAAGAAAAGCCTGACGTAAAATCATCGGAATCTCGGCAATCTTCGCTGGATAGCGCCGCTCCTCATAGAACTCTGCAACCAGAGTTCCATCATTGGAATAGAGCGAGCTTACCGCCGGCGGATGGTAGTCGCTTATATTGTCCATCGTCGGGAGATCGCGAGTCAGGTAGTTGTATCCCCAAAAGCCCACCGCCCCCGCTGCAATGAGAGCCAAAACAAAAAGCAGCATTAAAAAAAGCAGAAACTTTCGAAACATTTCTTTCGAGATTAGCGCAGGATCGGGTATCCGTCCATGTTGAGTCGCAGCCGAGACCGTTTAAGGGGCCGGCGTAGCCGTTTCCGCTGCTGTCGCCGTCGGGGTCGGCTCAATTTTCAGAAGCGTCTCAACCATTGGGGTAATATTCTTAATAGAATCCTGACTTAAGATAACTGCCTCCGAGAGATCTCCACTTGCCGCGTAGCGTTTATCTCCCTTTGAATCGACAAGCGCGCCCACAACAAGCGTCTTTTTCTTTTCTTCTTTCTTGTCGCTAAGCTCCTCCTTGACTACGACATTCCAGGTCAATTCAGGCACAGCAAATCCATAATCGCGCTCTACTACGGGGAAGCCATCAGCGCTCGCTCCCGCGAGTTTTTCTAAAAGCACTTTTACAAAAACGCCGTCGGCATTCTTGCCATTGACTTTCCACTCATCACCCTCACGGGTTAGAAGAACCTTCTCGCCCGCTTTCGGCAGGTACTCCGCCGAAACTACTTCGTCGAATTGGAACTTAAAGAACTGCTTCTCTCTAAAATCATCAAGCTGTTTATTAAAGACAGCCATGGGATCAGTGCTAAGCTTGAAAACGGTGGGAATTCCATCAATACTCAAATAGAACCCATCCCCCTTTTCATTTTTACCTAACTTTACCTTGGTCGGAGCCTTTTTCGAAGCTTCGTTAAAAGTGAGCGTCGCGCTCACGAGCGCCTTCTCCAAACCATAATCTTTCAACGCTTTTGGCTGGTCGATATACTCGGTGACCTGAAGATTGCGAAGATTTCGAAGGGTATCGGTTACCGCCGTGTTGCTTGCGGTATACACCACCGGCGAAATTACACGCCAATTAAGATCGGAAGTTGCCTCGATAGTGGTGTCAACTTTATCATTTTTAAACTGCAACTTTGCAAGCTGACTATCGAAGAAATCGAGCGGCGTTTTATCGCGAAAATCGTCGCGCTTTTTATTCGCGCTTTGAAAGAAGGAGCTCGCACCCATAAATACCTGCTCACTGTCGGCAAGCTTCATGTAGTGCTTTTTAAGCATCTCACTCTCTTTTCCGACGAGAACACTGACATTCTTCGAGGAATCATTAAAAGTCACCGTAAGCGCAGGTTCTTTCAATCCATACACCGAGAGATCCTTTTCAGTATCCGCCGCCGGGATTTCGTATTCACGCTTGAGGCTCGTAAGCGCACTCACCAAAGAATTAAGCGCAGCTTTGTCGAGCGGTGCCTGAGGAAGGCCATCCAACTTCCATTTTCCAATATCCACATCAACAATTTCGAGAGTGTCCTCAGCCGGCTTTTCAGCACTATCGACACTCGCTTCTTGCAAAAATTTTACTTCACCATCGACATTCTTCAGCGATAAAGCTCTTACCGCTGATACCTTAAGGTCAGGGAATAAAAGCTCAGCTTTTTGCTTTACCTCGTCTTTCGGAAGCTCTATTCGTGCGATGTAGAACCCAACGCAAACGACTATCGCCGCAAGGATCAACGTTTTCCAAAGATTCATAACGCTATACTCCTGAGAGCATCGGACGGTTACGGCGTGACCAGGAAATGAATAATCCAACGATCAGCAGCAGCTCGGGAAGCAAGAAACTCGCAATCAGCATGTTATTGAACTCGCTCGCACCGATCGGAGTTGTGGACTGCTTCATGCTCTTTGGTCGAAGAGAGACTCCTCCCTCTTCGCCAGCAACCCAATTAAGCGCGTTTAAGATTAGATCCCTATTTGCAAGGACATTGAGATTCGCATTCAACATCCAATCGCTATCACCGAAAACCACGACTCTCGCTGTCTTCGGTTCGCTGATCTCTTGACTCGGCTTCTGCGAATCAGCTCCCTCTTTCGCTGCGTCGAGCTTCCTTTCGTATGCAACGGCCAGAGAAACAGGGCCTTTGACGTCCTTTTCGTCAAGCTCAGCCGAACCTTCTTGAGGATCGAAGACCTTATCCAAATTAGATTCACCCCAAGCCGACGGTCCGGATTTCATTAGTTCTGTCACCGTCACACCGTTTTCTTTGTTCTCTTTGGCACTCACCGTCGAAGCAATATTGAAGATGGCTCGGGCGCCGCGCATAAGCTCCATCGTGACTGGATGGGTGGCAAAGTTTGTGACCATCGGCTGCGCTCCAAGCGCCGGGGCGTCGAACAGTCTCTGCACAAGGTCAATAATTACATTCTGGCCAACGTCGATATTAAAATGCGAAGCAATTTCTCGAATATCGTCGGTAGTGCGCGGATCGGAGAGCATCAAAAGATGCCCGCCCTTTTCCGCATACTTCACCAATGTTTCACGCTCTTGGGGCAGAAGTTCCTTTTTCGGCGAAACAAAAATAACCGCCGCCGCATCAGCAGGCACCTCAGGCTTTTCACCGATAAAAATCGGCTCAATTACCATATGCTCATCGGCAATAGCTTCGGCAAAGCGTTTAAGATCGCCAGGTCCTGTCCCATTTAATTCAGGCTCGCCATGCCCCGTGACATAATAAAGCTTCTTGGCCTCACCGCGCGTCAGCTTCAAGATTCCATTGGTAATTGCCTCTTCGCTATTCTCATTCAAACGGCTGACTGCCTTCTTTTCACCCTCACCGTAAGCCAAATACACGAGGTTACCGGCCTTCATTTCATAGCTATCGACAAGGTGCGGTTTTGAACGCACGTCAACCAGCTCCGTTGTTACCTTGTCGCTCGCTTCAAGCGTATATAACCGAAGACGCTCTTGAATCTCCTCATCTCCACGCCCTCCGTTAAGTCCCAACATCGCCACGATTCTTAGAGGACGCTTTAAGTTCTTCAATATGCTAGAGGTCTGCGGGGCAAGGCTGTAGACCTGCTCTTCAGTCAGATCCTTGCGTCGCTCGAAACGGTTTGCAAACCAATTTACCGCGGCAAGCAGCGCCACAAAGAGCGCGATATTTACAGAGGCCATCGTGGAATAACGCGATGTACGTCCGGTGACCACCGCGCCGGCACTGCTTACATTTCTTACGCCATGCGAGAAAAACCAGGTAATGGTGAGCACTATGCCCAATACTAGATGTCCAAGGATGAGCGGGAGCTGAAGCAGATCATTAAACCCGCTCTGCCACCATCCAATAAATCCAAAACCAAAGAGAACTAGCCCAAGAATTCCTGAAAATCTAATCATAACGATTCCTAATGATGATCACGGCTAACGCCACCGATACGATTCAAGCGCCCTAAAGGAAAGAAAGATTCCTAAGCTAATGAGACTTAAGAAATAGAGGCATGCCTTAAGCGACAGAACACCCTTCACAAGATCCTGCACCTGCAGAACCGGCGACAGATATCGCAACACATTCTGCGCAATACCTTCGCCAAGCGACTCCGCCGGCGCATGAATAACGTAAAGCAACAGTAAGACAACCATGCCGCTTACCGCTGCGACAATTTGATTCTCGGTAAAGGAAGACACTGCCATGCCGATGCTTGCAAACGAAAGCGCGCAAAGCATCAGACCAAGAATTCCGCTCAGAATCGGCGGAACTTCAGGAGTACTATAAATTGTGAGCAGAAGCGGCAAGACCGAGGCTAGGCCAGTCATTACCAAAATAACAAATCCCACGCCAAGAAACTTCCCGAGTACAATTTCAGAAACTTTGACCGGCGAAGTTACCAGAAGTTCGAACGTGCCGTTCTTTCTTTCATCGGCAATGAGCCGCATCGTCAGCATCGGAACCAAAAAAACAAGAATGACCAAGAGCGTCTGAAAAAAGCCAGCAATGACCCACTCGTTAAGATTCGGCGCAGGCATCGATGCTGCATACGGCATCGATGCATATCGCTGCAACACGATATTAAAAATCGCGAGCTGATTAAAGAAGAAGTATCCCGCAAGCAGGATAAACCCGGCTATTACAAAATAGGCCACCGGAGAAACGAAAAACGAAAGTATTTCTTTCTTCGCAATTGCCAAAATATTTCTCATATTTTCATCTCCCTACGCGCTATGCCGCCTTTACTTCGCGCGCCTCTTCAAGACCGATACATTCAAGAAACACCTGCTCGAGCGACTTGTCTTTGGTGAGTTCCTGTAGATTCTTCTCAATCACTACCCGTCCGCGGTTCACTATCACCACCTTGTTGCAAACCACAGAAACCTCGGGGAGGATATGCGTACTTAAAATTACGGTGTGGTCCTGAGCCAATCCTTTAATGAGAGTACGGATGCCAGTAATCTGTCGCGGATCTAGCCCGCTCGTTGGTTCGTCAAGGATTATTACGGCTGGATTATGAATAATTGCCTGCGCTAGTCCGACGCGCTGGCGGTAACCACGCGAAAGGTGCCGACAAAGTTTACGCCGCTCATCGCTAATAAAACAGCGCTCCATCGCAGTCTCAACACTCTGCTTAACCTGGCTCCGAGCAATACCTTTTATCTCGGCGACGAATTTTAAGTATTCCTGCACGGTAAGCTCGCCATAAAGTGGCGGATTCTCCGGAAGGTAGCCGATACATTTGCGCACCTGGTCGGCTTCCTTCAGAATATCAAAGCCAGCTATCCGCGCCGTCCCCGACGATGGCGGTAAATAGGTTGCGAGCATTCGGATAGTCGTGGTCTTTCCTGCGCCGTTAGGCCCAAGGAACCCTACTATTTCACCCTTTTGGGCGCTAAAGCTCACTTCCGAAACAGCTTGATAATCGCCGTAGTGTTTTGCAAGTTTCTCAACTTCAATCATAATGGCTTTAATTAATGCTTGGTAATAAAGTGCGCAAGTCCCCGCGCCCTACTTTTTTATAGTCTCGTTTATAGTCTTATGACCGTTCAATGTCGATATTTTGGTGATTGCGGAGGCTGTAGCTTCCAGGATCAAAGCTATGAAACTCAAGTCGAAAATAAACGGGCGTTAGTAGCCCAGATGAGCGGTATCCCGGATGTCAAGGTCTTTACTGGTTCCGATTACGGCTACCGCACCAGACTTGATATGGGCTTCCACCGACACGGCATCGGATTTCGAAAAAAGGGCAACTGGCGCGTGATACTCGATATCGAGGAATGTCCGATCTCCAATACGAGAATCAATGAATTAATTAAAGAGGTGCGCGAGTATTTCGGCGAAGTAGATGCCATTGACACGAAGACTCGAGTTGGCTCGTTTCACCATGCGCTCATTCGTGCGACAAGACTCGAGAGCGCCATTTCAATAGTACTCAATAAAGACTCAACAACACTCGAAGCAGCGATTGCTCGGGTCAAGCAATATGCCCATCATACAAGCGCAGAGCATCTTCTCATCACTTACGTCGGAGCCCATTCGGGTTCGAATATCTCGGAAGAGTTCGAGGTATTGAAAGGAAGTTCCGAGCTTCGCGAAAGAATACTGGATAAGACCTTTTCATTTTCAATCCAGGGATTCTTCCAGAACAACAGCGAAATGGCTGAAAAAATGCACGAATACTGCCATGAAGTTTTACGGCAGTATCCTACAGCAGACCAAGAACTAATCGATCTCTACGGCGGCGTGGGAACATTCGGTATTGTAAACGCGTCGCTTTTCAAAAGAGCCACTACTATCGAAAGCTTTCCCGGCTGCATCGAATCGGCGAAGAAGAACATCGCCGAAAATGGCATTACCAATGCAAGCGCACTACTTCTCGACGCAAAGGATCTAAAATCTTTGCAGCTTCACGAGGCGCCCTACATCATCCTCGATCCGCCGCGAGGCGGCATGCACGCAAAAACCATCAAAGAGGTGCTTAGGCTAAAGCCAAAGCTGATTCTTTTTGTGTGCTGCAATGTTCCACAATTAAAGATCTATCTCTCGCAGTTCGTCGGCTACAAACCGAAGAGCGCGGCGATGTTTGATCTCTTTCCGCAAACTCCACATTGCGAAGCGGTACTTGAGTTGGTGCCGGGCTAGTACTCTGGAACATAAGTTGTCCGACTCTTCTCGCCTCTGCGCTCTCCGTGACTCTGTGGTTTTTTTTGGAAGTAAAATAAACCACAGAGTCACGGAGAGCACAGAGGGGGAGCTG
>CAZEAC010000032.1:0-47338 GCA_964510065.1 uncultured Bdellovibrionales bacterium
TAGTGGCCTGGCGAGAAACTAGCCAAGGAAATTTATAGGAAGTAGAGTGAAGTCTTCAAAATGTGCTTTAAAACATTCTCTGGAGCCCTCCAGGTGGCCGGATGCCACCTGGAGGTTGGGTGATTTCCTATTTGTTCGAATGACCGCTGCCTCCCTCGAAGAAGAAGAGTTCCCCTTCTCCTTCTTTCGGTTGCCAATGTCCGCTACCGACGTTGGGAATGCCCAACGAATCTTCGCCCGGCAGCGCGGATGGCAGCATTCGCTCGAAGATATCCTTCGCAGCGAGAGCCCCATCGATCGGCTCAGGGCTCTTTGCGAGCGCCCGCGATCCAGGTCCAAATGTGTGACAGCCTAATGCCGTCACAATCAGCGCATACGCTCCAAACGTACGCAATTTTATCTGGCTTTTCATAGGACATTGCCCCATACGCTCGCGGAATCTTCTCGCGCGCGCCTCTACAATATTGAACGCAGTCGATTACAAAGAGCCACAGGGCCAGCTCATGTAACGTCGTGACTTGACACGATATACTGCGCGGATACTCGGCGAAGCATCCAATACAGTGCTCGGTGCAAAAGCCATGTAGTGGACACTTCCCCAGCCTGACGCGCGCAGGATTTTAAACCTAGAGTAAACTTCACTCCCCATATTGATGATCGCGAGGGCGATCGTTTTCAAAGACTCGCTACGCTAATTCGCTTTGAAAACATCGCGAACAGCTTAGCAGCGTTCAGATAAGTAAATTATAGGCCAGATCAACTGCTAGTAAAGAAGCAACTTCTCAAGTAGTTTCGGCAGATTGCGGGACCTAAACTTTGAAATTTACTTCAGAGCTAAAATTTCGGAAGGCCAATACCAAAAAATTCTATCTGAGGCAGATCCGCTCCGCTCACTCTATTGCAACACCAAAGTTGCAGCTGCGAACGTAAAGCCACCACCAAAAGCGCAGGTTACAACCTTGCCGCGCTTTCCTTGCTCAAGCATCTCGGCTAGTGCAATCGGAATACTTGATGAAGAGGTATTTCCGTAACTTGCGATATTATTTATCACCCGATCGACAGTAATGCCGGAGCGCTCCTGAACCGCAGAGATTATACGGCCATTCGCCTGGTGTGGCACAACCCACTGAATATCGCCGAAATCCCAGCCCGACTCGGCGCAGGCTTGCACCATCATCGCGTTAATCTGGCGCACCGCGACGGGAAATACTTTTACCCCCTGCATCTCCACCGGCGAGCAACGCCCATCAGATATTCTCCCGACCGTCAAAATACTTCCATCCTCACCACGAGCTGAAAGCACCGGACGGTGGAGCAACGCTCGCGCTCCTTCCAAGCGCGCGGGGCCGCTCACGATTGTCGCGGTCGCGGCATCACCAAAGACAAAAGCAGTTTCAAAATCTTCTCGTCGCACAAAATGCGACATCGCTTCGGTCGTGACAACAAGAATTCGAGAATGCGGGCGCTGCTGACATGAATCGTAAGCAGCCTGAAGAGCATACAGCCACCCGGAACAGGCAGCCAGAATATCACTCGCAGGCATGTCCTTGGTCGGACCATCTTTACTCAACTCATAGTGTAATAAACAGGCCATGCTTGGACTAATACTTTGTGGCGTGCTTGTGCTTACATAGATCGCATCAACATCTGCGAGTGTCATCTTTTCCGCGAGAAGCGCCTTACGCGCCACCGCTGCTGCCATACTTAGAGCACTTTCGCGCTCATTACAGTAAAATCGGCTGGTAATGCCAGTTCGCTGAATAATGTCCTGGGAAGTTCCTCCCGGGAACATCCGCAAAAGCTCTTCATTTTCTACTTTGGTACTTCCTGTGACGAAATGAAAACCACTGAGCCCAACGACATTTGGCAAAGACTGCGCAAGGGCGCGTTCTGAACTTGGACGGGCAGATGATTTCTTGACGCTTGGCACCCAGCGCTGGATAACCGGCTTCGCCTCGCGCGGAATTCGTCGCGAAGTCTTTGGGGTGTTATCATTCAAAATTCGCGCAAGCGGTTCGCCGACTTTCACCACGCTTCCTATTTTCGCGAGATCACGAATCACGCCGCCGGCTGGCGCGCGCATATCAAAACTCGCCTTTTCAGCTTCGCATTCCGCGATTAAGTCTCCAGCTTCAATACGTTGCCCCTCTTTGACTTTCCATTCGGTGACCGTTACTTGCTGATCGGCAGGGCTAGAACCAATCGCCTCAAGCGGAATCGACCCATCAAGATCTACTGATTTTGATTCCCAAATAATATTGAGCTTCAAGAGCTCTGCGCAGCTTTCCAGTATTCGCCGAAGGCTCGGAAGAACCTCAAGCTGATTTGCATAATTACAGGGAATATAAGTATCAGGCCTCGTCACGCGCCGCATCTTAATAGGTACATCAACTTTCTCGCTCACCACCGCGAGCACTTCGGCACCAAACCCGCAACTTAAATTATCTTCATGCACGACCACCAGGTTACGCGTGCGCTCGACCGAACGACAGACAAGCTGCCTATTCCAAGGGGAGAGCGAGCAAAGGTCGATGACGTCACAGCCAACACCGGCCATCTGCAACTCTCGCGCCGCCTGCTGACACAGCGCGACCGTACTTCCCCAGCTGACCAGAGTAATATCATCACCATGACTCACGACTCGCGCGAATCCCGGCTTTTCCAGGTGATTTGCCACATCTGAGGAGGTAGTGCGCGACTGATCGTTGAGGAAAACTTTGGGATATAAAAAGAGCGTGGGTCGCCCCGATTCGAATGCGCAATTCAACATCGCCGCGGCGTCGCCAGCGTTCGAGGGCATGTACACATCAACTCCAGGGACATGCGCAATCGTCGCTTCGAAACTCTGCGCATGGAACGGGCCAAGACCGGGGCGATAGCCACCACAGGGCGCCATCACTATCACCGGAGATTTCCAGCTGCCATTAGTACGCCAGTAAATCGATCCAAGTTCACTTGCAATCTGGTTGAACGCAATCGGCAGAAAATCAGCGAACTGCACAAATGCTACCGGCTTTCCGCCAGCCAGTGCACGGCCGATGCAACTTCCAACGATAGTTGACTCTGCAAGCGCTGAATTTTGCACTCGACCTGGGAATGCATTTGAAAGCCCGCGGGTAATCCCGAACACATCGCCCTTTGGATCTTCGATATCTTCGCCAAAAAGCGACACCGCGGGATCACTCGCAAGGCGAGTACGAAGCACCTCACGAATTGCTTCAATCATGGTGAGGCGCGGTGAACTTTCATTTCCAGTGTACGCTGGCAACGATACCAACGACGACGGAAGCGGAGCGCGAGCATCAAGATTTGCAATCGGCTCTGCCGCTGAAAGCGCACGCTGCGCAGCAGCACGCACGCTCTCGTTTATTTCGCGTTTCATCGCATCAATCTCGGAAATTAAAACACCCGAGTCGACTAATTGTGCGGTGAGTCGAGATATCGGATCGGACTCCCGCTTCACTCGAGAAATCTCCTCCGCTTCGCGATAAACCCGTTCGTCATCGGCATTAGTGTGATGAGTCAGCCGATCGAACTCAAAGACCACGATCGCTGGGCGTCTGTCTTTTCGCATCGCGTGAACTATTACACCCAGGCGCGCTCCCGCGCTCAACACATCTTCACCGGATATTCTCTCGATATCGATGCCATAAAACTTTTCGGCCGGTCCGTCCGGCAGATCGAAAAATGTACGGCCGTCTGTCTTCGTGGAAATCGCGAAACTGTTGTCCTCGATGCAGAAGAGCACAGGAAGCTCACTCCGCACGGCTTCGGCTACCGCCTCTAAGAACTCTCCCTGCTGACTTGTGCCATCCCCAACCGCGCACAAAACGATTGGATGGCTTGGACGCTCTTTGATTTGTTGCGCCACTCCAACCGCCTGTAACGCATTGTTTCCTACCGGACCGACAAGACTTAGAATATTCAAATGTCGCGCGCTAAGGTGAGCACTCATCTGGCGCCCCGCCGAGTGCGAAGCACCATTACAAAGGAGACTATGAAAGAACTGCTCGGGTGGAATTCCGCGCGCGAGCATCAATGCCTTGTCGCGGTAGTGTAGATGCAACCAATCATCGGCAATCAAGTGGGGATGAAGTGCGACGATTCCCTCGTGTCCAGCGGCGCCAACGTGAAAAAACGCTTCGCCACGGTTGACGAGCTCCATCTCAACTTCGTCGACCACTCGAGACGTGATCATGGTACGCAGGAGCGCCAAAGCTCCCTTCACTATTTCGCTCTTTCGACGCCGTTCGTGGGATGGCTCCGAAAACTCGTTTCTTATTTCAGGCGTTGACTCCATGAAGATTCGTATTGGCCAAGTTCACTAAGATCGGTCATCACTATAGTGAACGCCAACTAAAACGCAGCATACACTGGCACAAAAAATTTGGGAAAACCTCTAGGAATACCCCTCCAGGAATTCCTGAGAGATAGCTAATGCCAGAGTATTTGCTTTTAAACTGAGGGAAGAAGTTCCGGCTCTCTACAACTCTGCGAGCTTTGGGCTTGTAACAACACGTTAAGCGCTGAAATCGCCGGGTTTCACAGAGTTAGACGGAAATCGCCCTTATGAGCAAATATGTTCCTAAGGGTAATAGCTCGGGTTCGACAAGTCAATATAGGCGACCTGGCGAAGGCGATAAGTATCCAGTTTCACGCCATAAATGCGCTAGTTTCTGCTCGCATGGCAGATCTACTTAGCTCGAAGACTCATTAGGTGGATCGATCCCCGCGCCATTCCGCGCCCAGCCTGATACCAACCGCATGTAACGGATCCGATCGGAGTAACCCGAAAATACCGCAGTCCGGTAAATATCGACTCTCACCTGATCGGGCGAGCGAAAAAGCTGCGACAACGCTGCCAAGGGAGCCCCAGCTGTCATGGGTGTCCATACGCCCCGAGGCACTGTCGGCTCCGCTCGATATACATTGCTAAACTGCCAAAGTGGAGTTCTTTCGATAAGCTCATGCAAGTTCAGGGCTACCTGTTCTAGGACTTCACGGCACTCCGATGTAAGAACGAACCCGGCACGCCTCGACTCAAAACTGCGAATAGCAACTTGGTAGTTACTCGCAGGAAGTCCAATATTCGAGGCAAAAAAGGACAGCATTTCAATTGCTGCGGACGCTCCTGCGCTAAGCGCGAGCTCAATCCCGTCCCGAACAAGCAATGAAGCAGAAACATCCAATGCCGCGCAGCGACGGCCCCAGCTAGCTTTTAAACCACGCTTAAGAATTGCAATTATAGATTGCTGCTGATCCGCCGAAAACCGGGGAAAACGCTCTACAAGTGCCTCGTCAGCCGCATAACGCGAGACCGCGCGCTCCGCTTCAATAGTCGGTGGCGAATAAGCGAGCGCTGCCAGCTGCCGCACCAGCTTATTCGGCACACTCTCACCTCTTGAAAAGGCGGCATCGAGCACCGAAACAAGTTCAGTGACCAACTCGCGAAGTTTAAATTCATCTCTAGGCCGTCCTAATTGTAAAGCTGCGCTAGCTATTTGAGACTTAATCGCCTGACTAATTGACTGCATATCGTACAATCAAGAGTCTCTCAGAGCGCTTAAGACTAATCAAATGTACCTACTTTTTAAGTGTGGACTACCCGTGAGCCAGCACATGCAGGTTCAGGGTAATACCCGCATTATTATAAGCAGTTACCTTGTGTGCCAGCTATGCTCCCGGATATACTATCTTAATAGTCTACACTCTGTGACACTCGCTTCACCTAAGTTGATCTCGATGATGCCAAACACCAAAACCATGTCTCCTTCGGTGAGACTTCGATTTTGGATGGTCATAGCGCTTCGTTGCGTTTTTTTCTCGATACTACTTCTCTCCGGCAACGAGATTTTGCCCTTCGGTACTTCGCCCTGGGCGCTCACTGTTGCTTCGAGTTTCGGTGTGCTTGCTGGATCGATGCTTGCAGTAAGCGCGTTAACTACAATCGGAGTCGCACTGCTCGGGTTGGTTGGCTACCTCGCGTACCATCTGTTTTGGACAGTGCTCTACCTTCTCCTGCCCTCCGCCGAGGGTCAAGAATTCATTCCATTTGTTTCACAGCTTCACGTTAATTTCTTCGCGCTCGTTTTCTGCGCGGCCTGCGCAATGACCTGGGCATTCTGGCGCTACCGCCACACGGTCAGCGCAGAAGCGGTGCTCCTCGCGTTGGCCTGTGTCAGACTTCTCGCGGCACATCGCAACTACCGCTTCGATATGCCGCAGTTTGTAAACTCCCTGGCCTGGAACTTTCGGCTTGAACCACTGACGATGTTAATTCTTATAGGCATCGGCGTCTTGCTATTTGTCGGGTCGTATCTCTACTTTGCCTCGCTTCCCGGCCGGCCAATTTTCACGCGTGGAGTCTCTACTCCGGAAGTGAGCTGGGCTCCGCCAAACATAGCGCAAATACTCATATTTGCTGCGGCGATCGTACTGCTCGCATTGGCGATCTCTCGAGAACTATATTTTTATTATAACCGCAATGCCGAAAGCCGTACCACTAACGGCGTCGGACAGGAAAGCGGCGAGAGCCTCTCGCCACTCGGCTTTCATTCAGCACTCGGAAGCACAAGCCAGCCTGCTGCGGTGGTGCGGCTTGAGGGCGATTACCCTGAAAACCCATTCACCCCAATGCTGTATCTTCGTGAAGCCGCGCTTTCGGTGTTTAACGGGAAAGAACTTGTCATCGGACCTCGTTACCTGGATAGCGACGTCAATGCCACACACCCTGACGAAAATTATACAGGGAAGGAAGATCCTGAACTTTTGGCTCGCGCGCCGCTGGTGCAGTCGGTATTTCTTCTGGCCGAACATAAAACCGCCTTCGCCGTGGACTATCCGATCTCGATACGCCCGCTAAAAAACCCGAACCCACAGCGTTTCAAGTCGGCGTACAGAGCGTATTCAGTAGCTCCTAACTTTTCGCTTGACCAACTCCGCAGCGTCGAAACCGGCGATCCGCGATGGACCGAAGATGTAAAAAAAACCTACCTGCTTGCGCATAGTGATTCGCGTTACGCTGAGCTCGCAGCAGAAATTACAAAAGGTGTCTTTCTTCATGCCGAGCAGGCCTTTGCGATAACTCAGTACCTTTCAAAAACTGCAATTTACACCCTTACTCCGGGCCACGATGTCGGCGCTAACGAAGATCCGGTTGCGCCGTTTCTCTTCGGCGATCACCGCGGATACTGCGTGCACTTCGCCCATGCGATTGTCTATATGCTTCGCTCATTGGGTATTCCATCGCGTATCGGCACCGGCTATCTCACGGACCTCAGCCAGTCACGCGATGGGCACGTACTGCTTCGCATGAGCGACCGGCACGCGTGGGCAGAGGTCTATTTCCGTGGCTACGGCTGGGTTCCCTTTGATGTGCAGCCCGAGCAGGTTGAGAGCCACGCTGAAACCGATGTCGACATGAATCTGCTTGAGGAATTAATGTCGATGTTAGGACCTGGCGAAGAAGTAATTCCTCCTACAATTACAAACGACGAGGCCAATGTCACCCCGCAAGACGCTTCGGCAACGCCAATGCGTCTTCTGCTTGCGGGCGCAGTCTTGCTCTGTTTGTTACTATTTCTAAAGATATTTCTTCTCGTAAGCTGGCTAATTCCGGGGTCACCGGAAACTGTGTTGCGTCGTGGATACCGGGCCCTTTTGGCAATGCTCTCGGACATAGGATTTGAGCGCACCTTTGGCGAAACACGAAGCGAGTACCGTGCGCGACTGTCCCGAGATTACTCACTCGACACGCTGAGAAGCGGTGAGCTGATAGTGCGGTCGGTGTTCTCGTCAGGCGAAAATCGCGTCCCTGAAATGGAAACTCTTTTTTCGACGTTAGTAAATGATTTTGATGGTCTCAAAAAAATTCCTCGCTGGAAACGTTGGCTCGCAACACTAAATCCATTCTCTTTACGCTTTTTATTCGGGATGGACCGATGAGAGAAGACAAGGCAAACGAAGTTGCTTGCCCACGCGGCGGTACCAGCATTGCGGTATTTCTGAGGCCGCTTCTAGTACTCTGGAACAAAAGTAACTTTTCCTTCCCTCAGCTCCCCCTCTGTGCTCTCCGTGACTCTGTGGTTTATTTTACATGCAAAAAAACCACAGAGTCACGGAGAGCACAGAGGGGAGAAGAGTCGGAAAACTTATGTTACAGAGTACTAGCACACTGCAAACGAAGTTTTCCGACTCTTCTCCCCTCTGTGCTCTTCGTGCCTCTGTGGTTCTTTGAAAGCAAAACAAACCACAGAGGCACAGGGAACGCCGAGTCAGAACCGAGAGGACGGATAAGCTATTTTGCTTACAGCGTACTAGTGATTGCATCAATGTTCTCTCTACTTCTCGCCGCTCGGGCTTGGAGCGAAGTAAAGGATCCGTTCGATCCCTTTGACACGTTCGGGGTACCAGTCGAAAAACAAGATTTCGAGGCCGACGAGAAAAAAACCGCCGAGGAACTTATACAGGAAGCTTCTTACCTCCTTGTCGGCGAGCATTTGCTCGACGCACGAACAAAGCTGCTTCTTGCGTTAAAGAAAGATCCTAAAGCCTATCAAGCACATCTCCTTCTCTCCAGCTACTACCTGGTACACGTTGGGCATTTTCGGCTTGCGCTACAATATGTCAAACAGGCGCTGGCGCTATTCCAAGAAAAACACGGACAGCCACCTTACGGCAATTATAAGGTTAAAGACGAGCATGCGCGATTGCTGTATCTACTTTCCCAAGTTCGGCTCAATCTGGATAACTATCAAGGTGCGATTCAAACGCTCAACGACTACGCGAGCTTCGGCTACATGGAAGATTGGTATCCCGGTTCACGCTCATGGATCCTTATGAAGCTTGGACGAATTCCCGAGGCAATTCGAGTTGCTCAGCTCGGGTACATGGCACTCAGTGATGACAATGATAAGGGCCAAATTCTCAACGTACTTGGCATTCTTTATTCTATGAACGATGAGAAGCAGGCCTCGCTCGACGTCTTTAAGAATGCGATTGCTCACGAACTCTCTCTCGGCACCATGGGCCAGCCGGCTACGCCGCTCAATAACGCCGGCGAAGTCTATCGCGAGCTTTTCGATGAAGAGAAAGCCGAAAGCTCTTGGCTTCGCGCGAAGAGAATGCATGATGGCTGTGAGCATGTGCTGCCGAGCCTTAATTTGGCGATCCTCTACTTAGAACAGCTTAACCTTCAGGAAGCAAAGAAGGCGATCGATTCCTTTGAAACTTGCGTGGCACAATACCCTCTTCGAAACGGCGAGGAGCATCGCGCGCTTGTTAATCTTGCGAGAGGACGGATTAAGCTACTTGCCGGCGACGTTGCAGGCGCACTTCAAAATCTCTCGGTAAGCCTCGAGCGAAAGCAGTGGTTCGGAAAGATCGGCACCAACGAAGACGATCTCCAGTCCGCCGCACTCATGTCAATGGCCGCAGCTCTTTCCGCCAAGGCGAATTCGCTTGAGTTCGAGCCACGTCAGGGGATACTGGGAAAACTTCATCGCATTGGCGACCGTGCCCACTTTCGAATTCGAAGCTGGTGGCATCGCCGCCGCGCGATACAGATTCTCACCGGAGACCTTAATAACCTCGAGGATCTTTACGTGCGAAATACCGACAGCTTGCTTGACTATTCGGCGCTTGGCGACATCCTTCGGACACTTCCGACCAAGGCACTTCGCAGTAAAATTGAAAATGTACTTAAGAGAGACAAGCGCCAAGAGGCGCTCTCGTATTACCAGGCGTACATGGCGGAGAATCTGCTCGAACACGGCTCCACCGCTTCCGCGCTCCAACTTATCGACGAAGTCCTGGAAAAGGCACGATCGAAGTATGATCAGGCGCTGCTGCTGCGAGTTTTGCTTCTCAAACTCTCGCTTCTTGACGAAGATTCAACCGGCTACGCCGTCGTGGCACAAAAAATATTCGGCCTGAATCGAGCATCACTTAAAAATCAAGGAATACGGCTTCCCGTGAACGTTGTTATCGCTGAGCGTGAAATTGTCGACGAATTTCAGTATTCTCCATTCTTACTTGATAACTCGAGAAGCCTTGAGTATCTTCTGAAAGGCGAACACCGTGATGGTGACTATCTACTGCAGTTTTTCTCTCGAGGCAGCACAACCGGATCGGTCAAAGTGAAAAGCACAAATTTGAGAGAGGCCGTGCAGAAACTTTCAGATGAAGTATTTAACGTGGATTTAAAGTAGCGAAGTGAAGATACATGAACAAACAGAATACCGAGTTGCTTAGTGCTGAAGCTTCGGCGATTGCTCAAAAGCTCACGACTGCGCTCGAGCAAGTAATTAAGGGCCGCAGCGACACAATCAGGTTATTGATAACCGCACTCCTTGCCGACGGGCATGTGTTAATTGAGGATTATCCCGGCTCTGGTAAGACCACACTCACGAAAGCGATGGGGCGGCTTATTCGAGACGACAGACCTGATGCCGCATCGAGTCCGATTCTTCCCTTCCGAAGAATTCAGTTCACGCCCGACATGTTGCCGGGAGATGTCCTCGGTGTAAATGTCTTTGAGCCAAAAAGCGCAAGTTTTCGATTCCTTCATGGGCCAATCTTTGCGCATGTGGTTCTTGCCGACGAAATCAACAGAACCGGACCAAAAGTTCAAGCAGCCTTTCTTGAGTGTATGGCCGAGAAACAGGTTACCATCGACAACACCACCTACAAGCTCGATGATCTTTTTTTTGTTGTGGGCACGCAGAATCCACTCGACATCGCCGGAACTTATCCTCTGCCGCTTGTGCAGCTCGATCGCTTTCTCTTGAAGATTCCCATGTCGTATGTCGATGCAGAAACGGAATACAGGATCCTCGAGGAGCATCACACGATTATGGAAGCCTCTGGCTCACTCGAGCCTGTGTGCTCACGTTCCGACATTCTCAAGGCACGCAAGAGTGTGATGGCAATACACCTAAGCAATCACATACGTCGAGCAATAGTTGAGATTGTGCAGGCAACTCGAGACAATCCGGTGCTGCAGTTCGGCGCATCAACACGTGCCGCGCTGATGTTACAGCAGGCGGCGCGCGCGTGGGCACTTGTCGGAGGCCGAGACTTTGTTGCTGAGGATGATCTAAAAGCCATTGCACCGTACGTGCTAATGCACCGACTTCGCTTCCACGGGGGGAACGAGGAGAGTCGCCGCGCCTTCGAAGAGCTTATCGGCCCAGCAATGGAGCGTTTGGCTAGTACGCGCTAGATTCCTACTAGTTCCTGCCTTTACTGCAACCCTAAATCAAACGCAGGTCTAGCCATGTAATATGTTTTAATACGTGGTCCCCCTTGTGAATATTGAGAACCACGCCGCTGCCTTCACATCTAATAGTCGAGCACAATCACTTGAGTGCCTACTATGCGCATGTATTTTCGACTGGCCATCTTTGTATCGCTACTCGCTGCTAAGGCCTTCGCGGAATTCTCCGCACCCTGCCCCTTTGCCGATATTCCAGGCTCATTTCAGCCGGCTGCTCGCAAAGTAAAAATAACGGTACTCGGTGCACGAGTATCATCGAGCATCGATAGCGACCCGCTAATATTTGAGGATCGTGCCGATATTTCTGGCACCGTTACGCTGGGCGGAACTTCATCTTCTCTGCCTTTAATCGAGGGAAGCGACGCGCCCGTGTGGAGCAGCGGAAATGTTTTCGAAAAGACTCTTGAATCAGGCTCTTCAACAATGGAGGTTTCAATTGCCCTGCTTGACGAAGACGGGGCATTATCAGGCGCCTCTGACCAAGTCGATATCAATCCGGATGCTTCCGAGAAGGAGATAAAATTCACCATTGATACCTGTAGCTTGAGAATCTCCGTCGCCGGCTCCTCTGAAACGGTCGCCTCGCAGGGGCCGATTACATTTCGGGGGACTTCATTTACCGATTCCGACTTTGGTGAGATTGATCTGCGAGTTGAATTTTCAGATGGCAGACCCGCCACAACTGACGATATCGCGCTTACGGAACTGCAAGCCGTCCAGGTAATTCACAATGATTTGAACTTAGTCTCTGATAAGCCATTTATCGTCATGGCAAGAGTTGCCAATAACTTTTCAAAAATTATCGACTCTGAAATTGAAATCTCCGTGTCAGGAGCGGGGATCTCGCGGACCGATCGGTTTCCGATATTGGGACTGAAGCCTGGAGAAGTGCGCCGAGCATATTATTATACGGACTCACCGTTAGTGCCCTCGGTCTCCGAACCTTCGCTTCTTTCATTAACTGCTCGGGTCGATCCCGACGGCAAACACTCTTTTGCATTGGCTGCGGACGATTGTCGAAGACGAAATGATTATATCGGTGATGAACCGAGCGATGGCCTGCAGTATCCGACGGTGCGGACCCAAAATCAGTACATTCATTGGGTAAAGATTACACCATTCAATGCAGTCGGCGACGCCAGTAGCGAGCGCTATCGAAATCTCGCCAAGCGCAGTTCAGACCTTGCGCAAGCAATGTATCCTGTCGCGACGGTAGGACGAAATATCGATGACTGGTCATGGACACCAGGCATTAGTGCAGGAATTTTGGATTTTGTTTCTTACATTCTCGACATTACTCACATCCCATTTACCGCGGCTACGCCGTTTACGACTCTTTTTGAGATGAATATTCGTGCGGCACTTGGCGGCGTTCGAAAATATGTAGGAGTATTGCACCGAGAGTACCTGCCGAGTCTGCCATATGATCTTTGGGAAAATACACCCGGCGTCTCACTAGGAACGTTTGGCAGCCGCGCCGTATTAGTCTCGGAGGGTTGGACAGGTGGAACAGATCCATTTAATCCGACTGACACACTTAGTTCAGTCACGTTGCCGGTGCATGAGTTAGGCCACACCTACGGTCTCAGCGTTGAACCGACAATTAAAGATACCGTGGGCTGCGGAATTACTGACCCCTTGGGGATCGGTACTCTTTGGTGCGGCATTGGCGGTGGCTATGATGAGTATACCCACCCAAATTCTGACCTTCGCGACGGATTCCCCGCTACCGGCTATTTTGTCAATCGAGCGGGGCTCGATCCGGCAATTGCCGAAATTGCTAACAACGAATTGTGCGATGTGCATGGCATAATGGGAGCAACTCCACGCGGAGATCTTGAAATGTGGCCATTTGGGCTTCGTCGCAGATGGATCGACCGTGCTAACTACCAGGCGCTTTTTGCAAAGCTTTTTCTAAGCACTTTATTGCCAGGACTACTCGATTCTAAGGGAGCGACCGTCATCGCCAAAGAACATAAGGAGGTAGACTCCTTTGTTTTTGCCGGAGCTGTCGATTTTCAAGATAACGTACTGATGTTGCCATTTTGGCGAGTTGGAAGCAGGGTTCCTGACCGCGATGAGAGCGACACTATCGGATTGTATCAGCTGCGTTACCGAGACGCCGAGGGTAAGATCCTGAGCGAAATTGGCTTGCCTCTCGATTGGGTCCGCTCCGAGATCGGCACCGTTGGTATTCCAATTACATTTTTCAGCCACGTACTGCCTTACAAGAACGGCACAAAATCAATCGAGCTTTTAAATCGATCGAATGATAAGGTGATATTTACTCGAGCAGTCTCGCGCTCACGCCCTACCGTAAAATGGAAGACGGCTCCAAGCGCATTCTCGACTCGAGCCAAGAAAAAATTTAGATTTGAGTGGTCAGCTGACGATCCAGATCTTAAAAAGAAATTTTCAGATAAAAAGGCGCGAGAGAGAAAGCTGTATTATTCAGTTTTAGTGAGGGATCCAAAGGATGTTGAGGAGCCAGACGCCTGGCGAGTCGTTGAAATGAACAGTAGGCGGACTTCGGCTCTGCTCGACCTCACACAAATGCCAAGCACCGAGTATCTTATAAAAATAGCGGTAAGCGATGGAGTCAATAGTTCCGAGTCAACAGTCCGGCGCTTAAGAATCCAAGGCGAAGCGAAGTAATATCGCATACAATTAGCTGCGTTCCTAGCTCGTATCGCCGTAGCGTGCCAAGCGATCGCGCCACATTCCCTAAAAAAGCAGAGACGCGTGTACAGCCTGTTTTTCCGACTCGAAATCTGGGATATTCAAGTACAACGGAATATTAGAATCGTTCCTATGCAGTCACTGCCCAAGCCCCTCACGGAAAACCAGCTATCGCCTGAGACCCTGCGCAGGCGCTACCCTCAATTTAGCTATGAAAATTTTTTCATTTCACGTTCCGGAAACAGTGCAACAATTAAATTTGAGTACCTGCTTGGCGATATTCGCTTCTTCCCTCAAATTACTATTCCGCTCGGCCCAGCGACGAACGACTTGGAGCATCTCGCCTTCCAGCTCGGTATTATCGAGGGCTTTAGCTATTGGAAAGCTGCCTGTTCTCCACTTTTTTCGATTAAAGCCGGCAAGGTCTCCAGCCAGGAATGTCAGTTTTGGCAAAATCTCATTCTCCATGGCATGGGCGAGTATTACTTCCTCAATGAGATCGATTTCTCGCAGCCGGATTTCGTAAGTTTTGAAAGCTCAGGTCCGGAGATTCCGCGTGATGCGGCCGGCACAAAAAGCCATAAGGGTGCGCTTCTTTTAATCTCCGGCGGGAAAGATTCGTCGCTCGCGCTTGAATTGCTTAAGGCGAACTCACTACAACCAATCATTCCATTCGCTTTAAATCCTACCCGTGCGACACTTGATAGCGCACGCTTGGCCGGTTGGCCTGCTCCGCTAAGAGCGACTAGGATAATAGATCCGAAATTATTGGAACTTAACGCGGCGGGATTTCTCAACGGGCACACCCCTTTTTCCGCGTATCTAGCCTTTCTTTCAACTATAGTAGCAAGCACACAGCTCCTCGAGCACGTCATTGTCTGTAACGAAGAGAGTGCCAATGAAGCAAATGTCGAGTGGCATGGAATGCAGATTAATCATCAGTATTCAAAGGGCGTCGAATTCGAAGCTCTTTTTCGGGAATATTGCAGACAATTTTTATCGGCCGATGTCGAATACTTTAGCCTTCTCCGGCCTTTATCCGATCTTCAGGTAAGTGCGCTCTTTGCCGATTTCCCCAAACAATTGCAATCATTTCGCTCATGTAATGTTGGACAGAAGCAAGATATTTGGTGCGGGGACTGCGCGAAATGCGCCTTTGTGTACCTTTCACTTTTCCCGTTTGTAGGATCCGAGAGCGCGAAGGCAATATTCGGCTCAGACCTTTTTTTGAACCCCAAGATTATAGAACAGATTCGAGCACTCATTGGACTCACTCCCACAAAACCTTTTGAATGTGTCGGCAGTGTGCGCGAATCCAAGGAAGCGCTTGCGCTAAGTATCATCCAGATGCGTAAGGAACGGCGCAATGTTCCGGAAGAGCTCCTTGAGATCTCTTCACGCGCCGCAACCAACGCTGATGTCCCATTGCTCCGTGGTTGGCAGGAGCGGAATTTCCTGCCGCCTAATTATTCGGCACTGCTTCGGGCGGCACTTCAGGCTAAAACATGGTGGAGCACGCCATGACCCAATGCATTGAGGGCGATTCTGTTCTCATTGTTGGCTTCGGAACCGAAGGAAAGAGTACTCTGGCCTTCTTACGGCGGCACTGCCCCAACAAGCAAATTGCAGTAGCCGACCAGGAGCCAAGAAATGACTGCGCGGGGCTCGTCGCTCATTTCGGATCCAATTATCTGGATTCAATACTCGATTATCATACAGTAATTCGCTCGCCTGGAGTAAAAATCCCCGAAAGAATTGTGAGCGCGGCTCGCGAGAAAAAAATATGTATTACTTCAGCGACCTCGATATTTTTTGAGCGGTGCCCAGGAACAGTTATCGGAATTACCGGCACCAAGGGCAAGAGCACCACGAGCAGCCTCATTGCACATCTTCTTCGCACGCAGTATCCCGATGTGCGGCTTGCGGGGAATATCGGTAAACCAATGCTTGATGTCTTAGAGGGTGCCGACTCTAAAACTATCTTTGTAATTGAACTCTCGAGCTATCAATTGGACGATCTGCGGATCAGCCCAACAATTGCCGTGGTGTTAAATATCGTTCCTGAACATCTTAATTATCACGGAAGTTTTGAGTCTTATCTCGGGGCAAAGGCTAACATCGCGCGCTTTCAATCCGCCCAGGGAATACTTCTCTACAATCCACTCTACAATACCGCTTCGGCTGTTGCCGCGCTTTCACCTGCGCGAAAAGTGTGCTTCTCAGAGCACCCCGGAGATCTTCGCTGCTTTCATCAGCACGGATCGATTTTTGCGGATCTCGAGGGGCAGCGCGTGCGCCTTTTTGACTACGAAAATTTGCGCATTAAAGGATCAGGGAACCTTCAAAATGTACTTGCGGCGTGTTCGGTCGCCCTTGAGCTTGGAGTCTCCCTCCAGAACATTCGCGAAAGCATCGTACAGTTTGAACCGCTTGAGCATCGAATGGAGCAGGTCGGAACATACCGTGGGATTACATTTATTAATGATTCACTTTCGACCGTGCCTGAAGCGATGATTAACGCGGTTGAGGCATTTTCGGAAACGATAGAAACAGTCATCGCCGGCGGTTTTGATCGCGGGCTCGACTTTTCAGTACTCACCAAACCACTGCAGCTTTCGGCGGTCAAAAACCTGATACTTTTTCCGACAACAGGGGAAGCGATTTGGAGAGCGGTTTCAGCGAGCGCAGATCCGAACCGTTTCGCCAAGTACAACGTCCAGTCAATGGAGCAGGCTGTTGAACTTGCCTACTCCATTACCAGCCCTGGCAGAGTTTGCCTGCTCTCCCCAGCATCTCCAAGCTTCAGCGTATTCAAAGATTACAAAGAGCGTGGTGACAAGTTTAAACAGATAGTCAGGGCGCACGGAGCTAATTCTTGAAAATTCTATTTGTTATTAATTCGCTCGGTCCAGGAGGCGCGGAACGTGTTCTTGTGCGCCTGGCTAATTTGCTCGGTGAGCGCGGCCATCAGACTTGCATACTTACCTTCAAGTGCGGCGAGCCTTTTGAGCCAATAACGACAAGAAGAATATCGTTGGGATTGAGCTCGGGACGTTCTTCCTTGTTCCACACGTTTTTGAGCCTTCCCCGCATTTTGCTTGGAATAAGGCGTACTGTCCGCGCCGAAGCTCCCGATTGCGTGGTCTCTTTCATGGACCAAAACAATATCATGACCATTCTTGCGACACGCGGCATTAATGTGGGAACGATTGTAAGTGAAAGAGTTGACCCAAGGCGCAGCTCTCTTGCGGATCTGCCATTTCCTTTGAACTTTGCCGGCTCGATACTGCGCAAGCTCCTCTATCGTTTCGCGTCAAAAGTCGTCGTTCAAACTTCCGCGGCCTCGAGCTATTTCTCCTCATCCGGCTTGACAAATGTTTCAGTTATTCCCAATGCGGTTAAAACACCACCCGCCTCCGTGAACGCCTTGGCAACTCCACTCAAGCGCCCCTGCATTATTTCACTCTCACGACTTGTTAGGCAGAAACGAGTCGATCTCACTATTGATGCATTTTCAGAGCTTGCTTTGCGCTTTCCCGACTGGTCGCTCGTAATTGCCGGCGATGGTCCACTTCGCGGCGCGCTCGAGGCACGCGCCAAAGGCGGAGCCGCGGCCACAAAAATCAGCTTCACGGGTCTTGTTGAAGACCCCTATTCGCTCCTTGCCCATGCAGATATTTTTGTATTGGCATCGGATTTTGAGGGATTCCCCGGAGCATTGGCCGAAGCGATGAGTATGGGGCTCTGCTGCGTCGCTACGCGCTGTCCCTTTGGTCCCGAAGAGATTATTACTAATGAAGAAGATGGAATATTAGTTCCGCTCTCGCACAAGGCCGCTCTTGTTGACGCGCTAGCTAAAGTAATGAGCTCAGCCGAGCGTCGCCAAAGACTCGGTACTATGGCACGGCGAATCACCGTGCGTTATTCCGAAGCGGCCGTAATCGAAAAATGGGAAGCTCTGCTACAATCGCGTGCACATATCGCGTAGCGCACACTTCACCGAGATTCTCACGCCTAGGCTTTCGATCGCTTTTTTATGTAGCATCCAACCGCGCGTGATGCTTCCGACTGCCGTGCCGATTGCCGCGCCGTACATTCCTAAAAGCATCGAGCCAAGCAACACGCACACTATCAAAACTACGCAGCTCTTTGCAGTAACCGAAAGCAACTCACTATCTTTCCCACTATTTACTAGGGCAAAACCGCCGGTAAGGAGGATTGCCGAAAGCGCGTTTCCGACGCATAGAATTATTAGCGGAACGTAGGCCTTCGAAAAGTGCTCACCAAAATAGGGCAGAATCCAAGGACCTCCAATAACCAACACGAGACAGAGCGGCAGAGTTACTAAAAATAGTATCAGCGCGATTCTTCCAAGAAGCCGCTCCAAGTCTCGTCGATCCTTATGCGCTGCATACTCGGCGACGAGCGGTCCAGCAATTATGCCAACTGCTTCAACCCCAAAAAGAGAGAGCGTTGCCAATCGTGACGCTATTGAATAGATCCCGACCTGATCAAAGCTTCTAAAAAATCCTAGGAAGATTTTATCGACTTCGGACCAAAGCACCATCAGTAACGCCACCATCAGCAATCGTCCAGTTCCCCTACTCCAACCTGCGTCGGCGGCGTCAAGTTCAAGATTGGCAGGAAGCGGCGCTCTGAAAACTCGCCAGCCGAGAAAGAGCGCAAAAATTGATCCGCCGAGGTGACAGAACATCATCAGATCTGAGCTTGGGGAGACTTGCAATACGTAGACGAAGCCTATCAGCAGCAATGCCTGAACCAACGGCCGAAGGATGACCTCCGGTATGCGCGCGCCGGCAATCATCTTGAAACCACGGCAGATCGCCTGGCGATTGATGGTCAAGGCCCAAATCGGCACAAGCAACGCGCCACTCCAGACAAGAAGCGCAATTCTGGAATCAAGAAACTCCGCTACGAGCATTATCAACGCCGCGACGCCAAGCGACTGAAGCAGAATACGCCGCGAGCTCCAGGCAATGAGCGCTTTGATCTTCGCGAGTTGCCCATGCGCGTTGAGCGCAGCCACCTCGCGGAGCACGATCGCATCAGCCCCACCCACTCCGAGCAGTACGGCAATGCATAGCCAGGAGAGCGCGAAAGCATATTGGCCGAGCGCCTCGGCGCCTAAAATGCGGGCGAAGAGAACCTGTAGCCCAAGATTTATAAGCATCGCAATCGCGTTAACCACACTAGCGAAAATTGCGCCGCGGCCTAGAACACCTATCACACTCTGACTTAACCCCGTGAAAAAACTATCATTTGTACTATATCTCGACTCTCGAGCGCTGACTACGAAGAATCGTCGAAGCCGGGTCAGTGCACCGCTCAAGTGCCGCACTGAGGCTTTAATTTAGAGGGCTATTGATGCTATAATCATTAAAGATTTGTTTTTCGTAATTGCTACTAGTGAGGAGAAATATTGAACGCATTTAACAGCTCGAGCTCCGGCTCCTTCCGGAGTGGTCCCCGTTTCCGACGTCCTGAAACCCCCGACGCCCACCGAATCAACAATCGGATTACCGCCAGAGAGGTTCGTGTCATTACAGACTCCGGTGAGCAGCTTGGTGTGCTCGCGATACGCGACGCACTTCTCGCCGCTGAACGCGCGGAACTAGATCTCGTTGAAGTCGCGCCCACGGCGAACCCGCCCGTATGCAAGATAATGGACTACGGCAAGTTTAAGTATCGCGAGCAGAAAAAAGAGGCTGAAGCAAAAAAGCACCGCTCCGAAACAGAGATTAAAGAGCTGCGCATACGCTACTGCACCGATGTCGGGGATCTCGAAACTAAATTGAATAAGGCGCGTGGCTTTTTAACTGAAGGCGACAAAGTAAAATTCTCTATGCGCTTTAGAAATCGAGAAGCGATGTTTATGGATCTTGGCGAAGAGAAGTTCAAACTCATCACCGAGCGGCTATCAGACATTGCCATTGTTGATGAAAAATCTCCTCTCGCTGGCCGACAGATCTTTATCACCTTCGCGCCGGGTCGGAAGTAACGCTCCACGCCCAGGGTATTTGGTGCTAGAGAGAAATGTTCGGGAGGAGCAGCTGAATTTTTGCTTAAGATATGAGCACTCCCTCGTCACCGGTAACCAACCCACTGAGCGATCTCAGTAGCCGCAACCTCGCGAAGACGATATTTCGTGCCGAAGTACCGGAGCAATATGTCCGCACCTTCCCCGCACAAAGTTTATTTCTTGCAATAAAACAAAACGGATTACACTCAAGCACCGATCTGATCGAAATTGCGACCATTGAGCAGTGTCGTTTATTTCTTGACCTCGATCTTTGGGAGCACGATAGATTTCACGAGGATAATTTTTGGGATTGGCTCTCGCTCACTGACGAAGACAACACTCTCAAACTCCTGCAAAAATTCCTAAAATTCGTCGACCTCAAGCTTATCGGCATGCTTATCGCAAAATATGTCGAAGTAAGGATCTTCGAAGAGCCGACAGAGAGCCCTCCGGAGGCTAATTTTCTTACTCCCGACAAGGGACACACCTGGGTGCGAATTAACATAGAGGACAATACTCGGAATTTTCTATTAGCGCGCCTTCTGGCAATGCTTTTCGAGACCAATGCGGACCTCTATTACCAGATGCTCTCGTTGCCAAGCATTAGCACTTATTCGAACCTTGAAGAGGAGTCTTATGGAGAGCGCACAAAAAGGCTCGCGTCGGAAGGTATTCCCACTCCGGATATCGCAATCCAGACCCAGCGCGCCTATCCCCTCGTCCAAGCGCTACAGGATATAAAGGCGAAGGCATCACGTGACGTGATTGCCGATGTCGCCGTGATCGAGCCTCTGGTGTACACAACCGGGGGACTAGAGCCTTTCACCAGCCTCCTTAAGGAGATTCTTGCGCTCGACGAATTTCAGGCGGAATTCACCTATCTTACCAACGCGGCGATAGTGCACTGGGGCGTGGAGTTTTATGACACGAACGAGGTCAGCAAACTCGTGCAGCGTGTGAAGGGCACGCTTAATATCGGCCTGGAGCTTCTTATGGAAGGAAGCCACGAAAGCGCCCGGCAAATTTACACAACACTTGGCCTGCAAAAGATCTATCGAGTCGGCCTTGAGCGTCTCTTCGCGCTACGAAAGCGTGCGGTCGCATTTAAGGAGAGCGGTGCATCGAACGAGCGCGAGCTGCTTCTTTTGGCACTTCGCCAACGTTTTCCGGAAGTCCCGACCGCGCTTGGCTGCGATGGCAAATTTATCACCGATGAAGGTAGACTCTCGACAGAAACTAGGCCGATAGAGCGAAATGCTGAAGTGGTCTTGGTTGAGGGAATGCTGTAAGTTATTTCTTTTTTCCCTTGGCTTTTTCTTCTTTCTTCGATGTTTCGGCTTTTGCTGCGTCAGCATTTTCAGCTTTCTTTATTTCCTCGCACTGGACTTCTGAGGATAGCACATCACTGCAGGTTCCCTGATTTTCCTTACACTCTTTGGCAACGGCGTCCTCGATATGCTTTCTCAGGTTGAAACTCGCGCTTTGAAGCGCTGGACCAAGCGATGCGAACTTGCCGTTCATACAGCCGGTGACATTTTCATGCTGATGCTTACAGCTCTCCATAGCGGCGCCTTTCTCGCGAGCGATGGCCTCGTCAAGCGCTCTCTTCGCGGCAGCCTCATCGGCACCGCTACGCGACACTCTCGAAACTAGGACTGTGGACTCCTTGTCATCTTTCTTCCATTTAAAGCTAACTTCGGATTTGCAGTTAGTGAGCGCATGCAGGGCTTGCGGATACAAAACAAAATTCGCGAGCAAAATAAGACTGAAAGAAAATAATTTTCTTCGTCCCAAACCGCCACAAACAATGTTCGAGCGGGCAATTGCTTGAAGTAACAACACTTCTCGAGGCTCCATCTGTGCGCGCCTACTCAAAAAAAATAAAGCTCGTTTCCTGAATTAATTATATCGGCATACGTCCAAAATAAGTAACTAAGAAAATTGAGGATCAATTCAGATGACTTTTAATGGTTCGCAACCCCTGCTTTCGACGAGCGACGAGGATACCGATATGTTTGAATCCCCAAATCAAACAGGAAGCCCAGAGAGGCGATTGCTGCTTGCTGTACTCGAACGAGCGATTCTCGACTATGTAGGCAACGATAAACGTGAAATCGAGTCGGCAAAGGAATGGATATTCGCGGGGCAAGAGGAAACAACCTATTCGCTGTTTTCATTTGAGTGGGTTTGTCAGCAGCTCGACCTCAATGCCTCCGAGATCGCGGGGACGATAAAGCGTATGCCAAAACGTGGTGGAAGCAAGATTGCCCCATGGTATGTCGAAAGACGCGGTCTTGATAAGCACAAGGCAGGGCAAACTACAGCAGCACCTCGAAAATTCAAGGACAGCAAGGTCCGAAAAGTGGACTTCGCTTCTGGCGCAAATGCACACCCGTCAATTGCTGGTGCGCACTGATACTGAGTTCGTAATCTCCTTAACTAACAACAACACACGCCTCGTCATCGTAGCTTCCCTCTACGGTGACGGGGCTTCTTATTTTCGGCTGTCCTGGGGAAAAACAGGCTCCAGAGCTGGCAGAAGCATATACTCCGGGCAACTTAACTGAGCTTAGCCAGGTTTGAATTCTGGGGACGGATATAGACGACAAAGTAAGTAACAGAAACCCCTAATTTCCCAGGCAATGTAGCGTTTCCCTATATTCTGAGTCACCTCTCTGCGCTGTTCTCACATAACCCCATGGAGTCTCACGCCTAGGACAATCGGCGTGTTTTTGCGACAACGGAGTGCCACAAGTATGAAGCAGTTTTGGATTTTCCTATGTTCCTGTCGATGCAAGTTTCTAGCAGCTCTTATCTTAGGATTAAGCTCGAGCTTCTTCGCCGCTGCAGATGAGCCGACTTTGCTCGGCGATTTCGCGCTCAACACACTCTCTTCTAGCCCTCAAGCCCTTGGTGTTCTTGGAGGTAAAGCTCTGTATCGAGTTACCAGAGTCGACAATTCTGGCTTCTATGATGACCTTATCGCAACGGATGGCACTACTAATGGAACCTCAGTGGTCAAAAGGCTGTCACAGCCGCACGCCGTGCTGCCCTATTATAGAAGCAGCGCGCTGCTTGTCGAATCTACACTCTATTTTTCTTATAACGACGGAGTCAGCGGGATAGAACTGTGGAAGACAGACGGAACCGCCGCAGGCACGGTTCTTGTAAAAGACATAAATCCGGGAGCAGATGCTTCTATTCCCGAAAACTTCGTTCAACTTGGAAAGAAGCTCTACTTTACTGCGGATAACGGCAGCATCGGCAACGAGGTCTGGATGAGCGATGGCAGCAGCGCCGGTACCGTAGTGCTTCGCAATTTTAGTGGTGCGACCACGAATCCACAGCTTCTTACGGTCTTCAAAGATAAGCTGTTTTTCACAGCGCGCACCGATAGCTACGGTAACGAGCTTTGGGTCAGCGATGGTACTACCAACGGGACCGACTTGTTGAAAAATATTACCAGTGGTTCGACATCAAGCGACATTAGAGAACTCGTGGTGGTTGGAACATCGCTCTATCTCAGCCTCGGTAATAGCGTTCATGGCGTTGAGCTTTATAAGAGCGATGGTACTTCGGCCGGGACTGCACTTGTCGCGGATCTCTCAACCTTACAGGGACAATCGAATCCGTCACTTTTGAGAAATGTAAATGGCACGCTGTTTTTCGTCGCTAAGTCTAATACCGGCACCTTCATCTGGAAAAGCAGTGGAACTCCCGCCGGCACGACCACAATTTACCAACTTGGCGATCTCAACTTCACGGCGGATGAAGCCAGTGTCGTTGCGAATAAATACATAGTGCGAGCCGGACTTACTCTCTACATTACAGACGGAACAGCGGCAGGCACTGGCTTTTTTAATTCGTTCTACAAGATAGCCAATAATGGCACTCGCAATCTAAGTTCGTTCGTGGCACATAGGCTTCTCGGCGTACTTGGCGACTCACTTTACTTTTCTGCTTTTGATGGACAATTCGGCGAGGAGCTTTGGCGCAGCGAAGGTACTATAGAAAGTACCGTGCGTCTCGGTGATATCAACAGTGACAATACCTCGGCGAACTCAACCTCACCTGACGAGCTTCTTGAGTTTGGCAGCCGCGTTATCTTTGCCGCCAATGCCACGCAGTACGGGCGTGAATTGTGGAGCGTTCTTCAGGACGATTGCCCAAGCGACCAAGACAAGAAGAGCCCCGGAATTTGTGGCTGCGGTGTGCCAGATGTCGATACCGATGGCGACAGGAGCTTTGATTGCAACGATCAGTGCCCCAGCGATCCTAATAAGACTCTCCGCGGCACTTGCGGTTGCGGAATCGCAGACATCGACACGGATTTTGACGGCATTGTCGATTGCCGTGACGTCTGCCCGATGGATCCGCTGAAATGGAGCACTCCGAATATTTGCGGCTGCGGAACTCCTGATACGGACACGGATAGTGACTCGACACCAAACTGCTTTGACGGGTGTCCAAACGATCCTCTAAAAACTGTTGCCGGGATCTGCGGCTGCGGAATTTCGGAAGCGAACACCGACGGTGACAGCAAGCTTAACTGCCAAGATGGCTGTCCAAACGATCCGGCGAAAATTGCACCGGGAACTTGCGGTTGCGGGGTAGCAGACGTTGATAGCGACAACGATGGCGTACTGAATTGCAACGATCAGTGCCCAATGGATCCAGCAAAGACCGCCCCCGAATTTTGCGGCTGTGGTCAAGCCGAAGGCGACAGTGACGGAGACAGAATTCCAAACTGCGTCGATCAATGCGCCAGCGATCCGCTTAAGATAGTGCCCGGAGAGTGCGGATGCGGCGCTCCCGATACCGATACTGATGGCGACCATATCGCAAATTGCCGCGATGCCTGTCCCGCTGACGCTCGCAAGACTGCGCCTGGTGTATGCGGATGCGGGGTTGTCGATGTTGATACGGACAAAGACGGCGTAATGGACTGTTCCGATCTGTGTAAGAACGATCCGGGCAAGAGCAAGCCCGGCCTATGCGGATGCGCAGTCGCCGACACCGATAGCGATGCTGACGGCGTACCGAACTGTCAAGATAGCTGCCAAAATGATGCGCTCAAGACCTCGGCGGGCGCATGTGGTTGCGGTAAAGCTGATGTTGATAGCGATGCCGACGGTAAGCTTGATTGTATCGATGCCTGCCCCAGTGACGCGAAGAAATCTTCTGCTGGTGTGTGCGGCTGCGGCGTCGCCGATGATGATAGCGACAAAGATGGGACCTTCGACTGCTTGGATAAGTGCAAAAACGATTCGAAGAAAGTCGAGCCCGGAGTTTGCGGTTGCGGTGTCGCTGATATCGACGCCAATAAGAACGGAGTGATGGATTGTCGCGATCAAAGTATCGCTTCGATTACGCCAAAAGCCCCGACCTTAACATTGCAGGGCAAGAAAGTGCTTATTTCGATGGACATGATAAGTGATGGGACATACACGGTCACTATCAAGACGCGCTCCCCAGACAAGACAACTGTCACCACGCGGCAGCTTAGCAGTGCGACTTCTTCGGTACTGATAAGAAAACCAAAAACTGGATCGTTACTGCGAATTAGCTACCATGTGTCTGCGACAAATGGCACTACGACTTCAAGTACGCAGGAGAGTCCGTTCGCCAAACTGCGGGTCAGGTAGGAGCGAAGTAACTACTGATTGGGTTTGGATAGCTTTTTCTTGCGCTCTTCGAGCTCTGTGTCTCTGTGGTTTTTGAGGTATTTAAACCACAGAGACACAGAGTTAGGAAAAGAAAGAATGCCCGGACTTAATGGCAAATTACGATGAGAAAAAGATTACTTTCGACGATCCACCCTCGAGCGCGATCTTCTGCCAGGGCACCATCTGTGCGTCAGAGAAAGCATTCGTAACTCGATTACCCTGACGCCCTCGTCGACGAAGAATTTCATGTGACACGACTTGCGCAAAAAGCATTCGGCGTGGAGCACCACCATGCGGAACCATCGAGAGCAGCAGCCCAAAGGGCAGCGCCAAGACGACGCTGAGCAAGAGCGACCATAATAATGATATTCCGAACGTCGAGGCATACAATCCGCATGCAATTGACGCGAGCAGACCGCCAATAGGAATCCATACCTCTCGTATCTTTGAACCGTCTCGTCGAATAAAAAGCTTGCTATCGTTGGAGCGTAAGTCAAATAGATCGTCCAGGAAGGCTTCGAGAATCTCCGTCGATACAAGAACGACTCCCACGCGAAAATCACGCTGTGCCTGTGCCATGTCGCGATTGAGCGAAGCACAACGCTGCTCAAGCCTCATTAGCTCAGTGCCAATAATGCGATAGTGCCGCGCCAACCCCGAACGGTCGTCACTTTTTTCGGCACCTTGCTTTTCCCACTTCTCTGCAGCTGACATAGAGCTCTGCTAGTATACAACAAACAGAGGAGTTATGGGGAGAGTCCGTAAATAAGCGTCTAGCGCCTGGAGCGCGGTCTACGATTAGCTCTTATACGAACCGGAACCGGCTTAGGTGGTCCTAAAATGACCAATAGCGCCAAATCAGCTATATAGGTAATAAGCGCTTCAATTTTCTTAAGAAATTTTTGCAATTCGCACCAATAAGCAACTTTAAGTTAAGCTTTAGTGACTGAGAGGCTTCGCCCGTCTAGAACGGCTATCGACCCTTTTCGTGGGAATCTAAAGATACTGGAGTCGTTATTTCGGGGCGCTTACAACCCGGGCTTGGTCATAGCCATGAGGTCTAGTGCCTTATCGAGCTCATTGTCAGCCAGCACTTTGAGCGCTTTCGCGACTTCACGAACGGTCTTATCTTCGGCAAGCGCGGTTTTTGCAATTTTCGCGGCGTTGTCATAGCCAATTTTCGGTGCAAGCGAAGTGCAGGTCGAGAGACTCTTTTCGGCGAAAGCCAAACAGCGCTCCTTATCAGCTTCGATTCCCGCGACACAGCGCACGACGAAATTATTGCAGGTGCTGGCCAGAATCTCGATCGACTCAAGTAAATTATGCGCGATGACTGGAATCATGACATTCAGCTCAAAATTGCCGTGCTGCCCCGCGACCATAACTGCCGCGTCATTTCCGATCACATGCGCACATACCATCATCACCGACTCGCAAATTACCGGATTTACCTTAGCCGGCATAATACTTGAGCCCGGCTGTGTTTCCGGGAGAAGGATTTCGCCCAATCCACAGCGCGGCCCCGAGGAAAGCCAACGCAGATCATTAGCCACCTTCATGAGCGAACAGGCGACTGTACGGAGCTGGCCACTAAGTTCGACAGCCGCATCACGTGCTCCTTGCGCCTCAAAATGATTCGGAGCTTCGACAAACTTATACGAAGTAAGTTTATTAATCTCGGCAATCGCAAGTCGCGGAAATTCCGGGTGGATATTGAGCCCCGTGCCCACTGCGGTGCCTCCAAGGGCAAGCTCCGCGATGCTGTGCAACGCGGTGTTGACCCTTCTGAGCCCTGCATGAATCTGTGCAGCGTACCCTCCAAATTCCTGTCCCAAAGTTATTGGGGTCGCATCCTGCAGGTGGGTTCTCCCCGCTTTAAGCAGAGTGGCAAACTCCCGCTCCTTTTCCTGAAGCGCGTCGGCAAGTCGCTTCATTGCAGGCAGTAGCTTTCCTGCGACGCCAAGATATGCCGCGATATGTAATGCTGTTGGGATTACATCATTGGAAGACTGCGACATATTAACGTGATCATTAGGGTGAATAAGAGATTTATCACCCTTGGCGCCACCCAAAATTTCGCGCGCGCGGTTAGCAATTACTTCGTTCGCGTTCATATTGGTCGAAGTCCCAGAGCCGGTTTGAAAAATATCGACTACGAATTGGGAATCGAGCTTGCCGTCAATTACCTCGGCGCAGGCCTTCGCAATAGCTTCAGTTTTAGCCTTTTCTAAGAGACCAAGCGCAGAATTAGCGCGGCACGCAGCAAGCTTGATAACGCCGATGGCAGCGATAAAACCCCGTGAAAAGCGAATCCCGCTTATGGGGAAATTAAGCACTGCCCGTTGAGTAGACGCTCCATACAGTGCGTCATCCGGAACCTGCATCTCTCCCATCGAATCTTTTTCTATACGCATAGCCCAATCCTCAATAAATCGAAGGTATTATAGGCAGAGCCCGTGGCAATCCCCAAGGGGGTTGCTCGCTCCTTGATCGGTAAAGTTATTAGGTTTTGATGCCGACTATCCTTTGTGGATAGGGTATTTAAACGCTAAGACTGAAGGCCGCGGTACAATATGTCCAAAGACGACAAAGACTTAGAAGAGTCTTCCGGATCAAGCTCCGAAGCCGAGGCCGCGCCAAAAGCAACCGGTGGACCGCTCGCCATGGAATTTCCTCCGGAACTTGCCGTCTGGCAAGAAGCGCGTCGTCTCGTCGCCGATAAAAAGGTCCGTGTTGAAGATCTTGCAATTTGCACATCGCAAGATCCCGCACTTATCATCGACCTTTTGAAAACCGCGAATGCGCTCTATTTTTCTGGTGGCAAATCTCCTATCACCACCGCAAAGACCGCAATTGTCCGTCTCGGGCACGACGTAGTCCTGGAAAATCTCGACAAGATCCGTGATCGCCAACAGGTTGAGAATGGCGAAGTTTCAAAGTGGTTTGAAGTTCACCGAAGCAGAGGAAAGCGAACTTCAATTCTTGCTCGAATGCTCGGCGAAACACTCGCCCGTTCGCTTGCCGACGATTGCCAAACCGCCGGCCTCTTGATGCACTCTGGTGAGATGTTAGCAGTCCTTCACCTAGGTGAAGACTACGTCAAAATGGCCGAGGAGCTATCGCACTCGGCCGTAATTTACAGACTCGTGCAAGAATTTCGATTTGATATCGAGCGAATGACCGTCAACTATCTTCGACGTCACGGCATTCCGGAATCGCTGCTTTTCGCATTTGATCGCGACGCGCGCATTCGCACTCCGGAAAGAGCAATTATGCGTCCAATTTGCATGGCGGCGGCAGAGCTCGTCGAGGTCTTTGACCTCAACAAGTGGGAAAAATTTGCGCCCGGCAAACCGCTTCCGCCAAAGAGTGCGGTTCGAGGCCTGCAGCTAAGCGAAGCACAGTATTTAAAGTTATACGAGCGTTCATCAGAATATCTCTTCTCCGCTCGGCTTCTCGACGAGAAAAAGCGCGCCGAAGCGCTTGCTCCAGCGCAACCTGCAGAGGTCACCGCGCAAATTCCGGAAGAACAACAGTCTCTCGAGACCGAGATTCAGGGAATTCTTAACCCTGAGGAAGCTGAGGAGGCGAACCGGGAGGAAACCGAGCCAGCGCCTGCACCGCAGGCAGCGGCAAAACCGGCTCCAAAGGTCGCTCCAAAAGCAACGCGGATTAAGGAGCTCGAGGAATCTCTCACTACACAAAACGATCAATTTAGTCTTGAGTCACACAAAGGTGCTAAAAAGACCATTGCACGGGTGAAAGCGCCCGCGGTCAAGAAGCGCGCCGAGCCAACACTCACCTCGAAACGTGGTTCGGAGGTCGTTACTCGCGCCAATGATGTCTTAAATAAAGCCAGGACTAGCGAAGAGCTACTTTCGAGTCTTCTTGATATGCTAATCGTTGACGGCGTGTTCGAAAAAACCGCGCTCGTCGTAGTTTCCCGTGATCGCAAGAAAGCGATCGTAGTCGCCGCACGTGGACCTAATATCGGAAATGGCCAGAAGCTTTCGCTTGACGATCCGCTTTCACCGCTTGCGCAGTGCTTTTCGAAGGTTCAATCATGGGGCAGTAAAGAGAGCGAACACTCTCCTTTTGGAAGCAAATCATTCGCGCTGGCGCCGATTGATGCCGATCATGATACTCCCGTGGCACTGTATGCCGATTGCGGAAACAACGGTTCAATTAGCTTTGAAGCACGGCGCGTATTCCGTACGGTAGTGGGGCTCCTGAATGAGCGGCTACCACAGATTCCAGGTGGGATTCCCGTAGAGATCTAGCGACGATTCGCGGCACTGCGGTTGAAACTTGGCTCGATGGCCTGAGGCGAAGCCCCGCTAGTACTCTGGAAATTAAGTCTTCTGACTTATCTTCCCTCTGTGACTCTGTGGTTTATTTTTCTAAGAAAAACCACAGAGTCACAGAGGGCACAGAGGGAGAACCGAGAGGAAGGATAAGTTATTTTGTTTTCAGTGTACTCGCATTTACTACTTGCTTCGTTTTGCACGAACAACAAACGAAAAGGGCTGCGCGCCTGCATCATTACTTTCAATGTTAATCTGCGAATAAAAATCACCGAAACGAGAGCTCGAAAATCGAACTCGCAGAATTGACGTTGCGCCCGGTAAAATTTCGCCGGCTGGCTGCTTTACCACCCGAAAGTATGCACGTGCGCCTCTTTGTAACGGCATGGCGCGGACCGGCTTGGTTATCTGCAGCACGGCAGTTCCCATATTTGTTATTGAAAACTGCCGAGTGACTTCCTGAGAACCGGCGAGCACACTTCCGAAGTCAGTATCATCCATTATCCGCGGAGAGCGATCATTGTTACGAATCTGCTCTTCTCGTCCGGCAACACCAATTTTTGGCGTAGCTCCAACGCTAAACTGCCAGAGCGGATCGGCCCGATCTGCGTCAGCAATCGCTTTTTCGACCAATTCCCAGCTCGCCGAAGTCATTCCGTAAACTCCAATAACGTCGGCAGAATCACCGCGGCTCTTTTCGAGACCCGCGATATAAACTCCCGCAAAGTAGTCGCTCGTTCCATCGGAGACAAAAACGGGGCCGCCGCTGTTACCCGGCCCGGCCGATACATCAACGAGTGTCAAATAGTTATCAAGCTGCTGCACCATCGGATTCGCGAATGGGCCGGTTCGATGCAAAAGGTAACGCCGCGGATCGCCTCCGCCATAAAGCCCGCTGGGATAGCCAGCTATAGTCTTCGCTTGGTTCGAGAGAAGTGCGCCCTTACCTTCGGGCCAATAGCCGCCGAAGCCGCCTCGCGCCAGATCTTCGTAGCTGAAGTGCGCAACAAAATCGTTAGCGAATGTTTGCTGGCCATTGATGTGATAACGCTCTGCGAAAGAAGCATAACTCGAGAAGAAATAGTAGCCACGAAGCAGTCTTCCGTCACTGAGCGCAGGCGGAAGCGATGAGTTCCAGTCATGGAACCAATAGTTTTCGGTGCGCCAGGGAAAAATTGGAGAATTTTCAAGATCCGAGTAGACCAAATGGGCGCACGACAAGATCACCTTGGGGTGACGAATTACAGCACCTGAACCAGCACGCATTCCCCCGACGCCGCTGCTATACATAAGGCCAACCACGTTTAACGGGTTCTGTCGCAACTCCTGAATCGCGACCGGCACGGAGCCTACTTGGGCCACGACACCGCGCGCTAAACTAAGCAGCCATAACGCTGATACGACGATAGCCTTGCGTAAGCTCATGATATAAACCCTCCGCGGCGAGCGTTGTTTATTTGAATCGCCAATCTATTGCGGGTCGATCGAAAAAGACCTTTTTGCTCTTCAGGGAGCTGCTCAAGGAACTCAAGCGAAGCAATATCGCGTTGCGCACGATCGCGAAGCGAAACGCCGCTCACTTCGGTAAGGAGAAAATTTCCACGCGCCTCGATCGCCAGCGGGAACTTATCGGCAAACTCGCGCTGCTCAGAACCATCTGAAAGTTGTAGCAGATAACGGCTAAGAAGTGTTGCCTCGGCCTGGTTCTGTACATCGGCGTAGGCAAACACCGCGGCGCGCAACGACTCTGAGATCGAATACTTGCTGGAGTTGTCGAGCAATGCGCGATAAAGCAGAGGACGGGACTCCGCGGCTATGCGCAGAAGCGCAAGCGCGCCGGCCTTCTTTACCTTATCGGGAGCATCTTCCGCAAAGACTTCTTCAAGGAAAACTCTCAACAGCTTAAAATTTCGCGCAAACACCACCAAATCAAAAGACTCCAGATATCCCGCACGCGAGCTGTTGCGCCACTCTTTATTGCGGAGTAGCTGTTCAATCTGAAAGATAAACTCGGGTTCTTCTCGCAGGTCCCGGCCCTTATATCCCCATGCGTAATTTCGAAGAAGAAGCGCCACCTCTTCAGAACTCAGCGCGCTTGGAAGAATCTTTCGCGAAAAACGTGCACCATAGCGAGTATCAAATGTTGGCAAGAGATCAATAAGCATTACACGCAGGCTGTTTGAGGTCACAAGTGCTCCGCCCGGCCCCACTTCAAAACGCGAAGGGAACTCCACGTCATAACCGCTGAGCAGAACTCTCTCGATCTCGCGCCGCACGCTCTCGCCGCCTCCGAGAAGACTCGCGCGCATATCTTGATTCTCTTTGGCGTTTCGTGGAAAGCGTTGCAGATACTTAGAAACCTGCATGTTAGCAGTAAGCCTTCGAGGGCTATTCGAGCTTTGAAGCTCACAGGCAACTTTGCGATCTAAATTTTGAAAAATGTAGTGCTGGAAAAATAGGCCTGCAGACAGCGCGGCCAAAGCGACGAGCATTGCGACTCGCTGCGCATACTTCCGTTCAGACATCCCGTGAAACCCCCGGGAGGTAATGGTACGGCAGTCTAAAAGCTTAATCAAATAACTTTATAGGGGGCACCGCGAAGAGAATTTATGTTGTTCTTACAGCATGTTACTACACATAGAGGTCACTACTCATTATCCCCAGCTATTCTCTGTGACCTCAGTGTCTGTGGTTTTAAAAGTATTTAAACCACAGAGACACTGAGATCGCAAAGTAGCGGAAATAGCTCCCCACGCGTAATGAGTAGTTACATCAGCTCAATGGATATACTCGATGAAACATGCCAATAATGTGGTCTTCCTCATTTCGCAAGAAGGACACTGACTATGAGAAAAGCATTTATAGCCGTAACGATCGCCGTCATTGCCGCGATTTTGGTATCTCCCGTCTGCGCCGAACAAAAGATCTCGACCGTCGACCTTGGCAGACTCTTTTCAAAGTCGCCTGAATTTAAGACGGGCAAGGATAAGATTGATGACCGCGCTTCTAAACTTTCTAAGCAGGCGAAGGAGAAGCGCGAAGCGATATTAGCGCTTGAATCTAAAATCAAGGAGAAGAGCCTCCCCGAGAACTCTCCTGAAGTTGAAAATTTTCGGAATGAAGTAAAGAACTTCGAGCGTTTTAATCGTGATGGTCAGGAAGAGCTGCAGAAGGAATTCGTCAAATTGCGCAAACAGGTTGGTGACAAGGTGATGCGCGCGGTCGAAGACTACGCCAAGGATAACAAAATCGACCTCGTACTTGACAAGAGCGAACTAGGACGAAGCCCAGTGCTCTTCGGCACTCCCGAGTCGGATATTACAGACGAAGTGATAAAAAAGCTCAACGGATGAACTCCGACCACGAGACGGTAAACCAACTCATCGAACAAAGCATTGAGGCGGCAAGTCATGGCGCTGAAACAGCTTTGCGCCAGTTTTTTCGCGGATTACTCGAAGGGCCACTTTTTATTCCGGACAGACGGCAAAGCCATCCAATGTCTGATGCGCCACCTTATCCTAATGATCTGGTGTCGGTGTTGGGGGTTCAGACTAAAGAGGGTGTGGTAGTTCCGATATTCACCCGAGCATCACTCATTAAAAAATGGTCGGGACTTGACCTTACTTTTCGTCAGGTTTCTGGCGCGCAGTCTTTCAGTTTAGTCCCCGAAGGTTGGTCCGCAGTCATTAATCCAGGAGAGGAAGTTGAGAAAGAGCTCAGTCCGTGGGAGATAGCGCAGCTGCTTAAAGGAACCCCTGCGATCGATGAACTGGTGGCCGAATCACTCTCCGACGAACAGGCACCAAGTCCAGTCACGGTGCGCCCCGTTCCCGCTTCAACATTCGAAAAGCTTCAGGCCGAGCTTTGCGAATATGCGGCAACGGAAGTAATGATCTCCGAGCTTTACATGTTAATAGAGGAGCAGCAGCAGCTTGAACGGAATAAAGAGGTCTTGCTGATTGGTGTGGCGATTCATAACGATGAGAGCAAGGAGGGCGAGCGCATTGGAAAGCAAGTCCGTGGGATCGTTGAGCGTGATCAGATAGGCGGCTACTCACACCGCGTTATCTGCTCAAGCGTAAGGACCGAAAAACTTGTTTTTCCGATCTTCAAACGCTTTCCGCCTTTTTATAAGAGCAGGCCGCTCAATCGAATTAAGGCGGGTTTGCACCGGTTTAAATTAATATTTTGCCGCTGTAACAAATAGGGCTTGGATTCGACTCATGCCTGTATGAGTAAAAACCTCACAATCAGCTTTATAATTGCTTCCGGAACTATATTATTACTAGGACTCGCCATGCCACCACAAACCTCAAGCAACTCACAGCAAAGTGATGCGACTCCTCAGCATCTTGTCGGGATTGATACCGACAAGGTCAAATGGAAGGATAAAGATCTGCAATATTGGAAGAGCGTTCTTACCGCGGATCAACTGGCTGTATGTCGCATGGCCGGAACAGAGCGCCCATTTTCAGGAAAATACTGCGCAACCAAGGCCCATGGCGATTACTACTGCACCTGCTGCGGACAGAAACTTTTCAGCTCCAGCAAAAAATTCGACTCGGGGACCGGATGGCCGAGCTTCTCAGATGCCGCAATTCCGGGAGCAATTGAGTCGTTAGAGGATACAAGTCACGGCATGGTACGGACCGAAGTTCGGTGCGCGCGCTGCAGAGCGCATCTTGGCCATGTCTTTGATGACGGTCCGCCACCCACGGGGAAACGTTTCTGTATCAACTCAGTCTGCCTATTTCAAAAATAGGAATCCTACGTTCTCGCATCGAGCAGCATAGCTTTCTAACTTCTGGTAATCGGAACTGTTCCTTTGATGCTAATATCAATCGGCCCTACGAGGGGCTCATGAACCGCCTCGCCGTCGACCTGTACACGCAATGGAGTATCACATTCGATCCTAATTTGTTCGGCACTTTGCGCTTGCGCACGCCATGGTGAGAATCGCGGAACGAGTGCTCCCATATACGTAAAAATTGTCTTGATAGGTACCAGCTCTATCTTCTTATCGAAGGGGTTGCTCAGCAAATTACTTCGACCAAGTCCCATAATGCTTTGAATATTGGCAATAAGGAGCCCTCGCAAATCGCTAAACTCCTGCGGCGAGATCGGCCCTTCAGCATTAAGGCTCACGCGCACATTGGGAATGCCCACCTTTAGATTTCGCAACGACGCTCGTGCAAATAGTGCACGGTTATAAAGAACACTATGACGCCCCCTCTCGATTCGCGCGCGTCGCATCTGATCAAAACTTCTTACAACTTCGGCATCAAATCCAAAAGAACAGTAATTTGAAAAAATTCGCTCATAGCTTTGAGCTTTAAGCGTCCAAAGCGAGAGCGGAGCGGTGGGGAGCTTTGCGAATAGATTTAACGCCCCGGCGACATCATCAATGTGGAAAAGCATACGTGTTCCACACTCACGTGCCAGATCATTCCCAGTGCCAAGCGGCCATATGCCAAATCGGACATCGGTACCGACATATGCCGCCAAAGCCGAAGAAATTGTTCCGTCACCGCCGGCTACGAGCACTGCTTGAGCATGACGAAATCGCGTCAACGTCTCCGAAAACGTCGCCGAATCAAGAGCCTGGACTTCGCCCTTTTCCGGCGCATGCCGGAAGTAAGTCACTAAGCGCTGCAAGAGATCCCTGCCTCGTCCACCACCGCTATGCGGATTTACTAGACAAACTGTTTTCGTAAGCTACGGGCTCCAAAGATTGAAATTTCTCGAATAATCTGGGATCGTGTTGTTATATGAATAGCATAGCGCATCGCCCGATTCGTTCAATTGGAATATATGGCTCTTCCTCCGGAAGAAATGCCGGCGACGCCGCGCTGATTGCAGGAATCATGGAGGGAATTGACCAGGAGTTTGGAACCCGGCTTCTCTATGAGATTCCAACCTATCGCCCCGACTATATTTGGTACAACTACGAACCACGTACTCGTCCCGCGTCGATGCTCCCGTGGCACGGATCGGTCGGAATGTTTGGAGTTCCAACGTACCGCTCTTTCAAGCGATGCGATCTCAATATCGTGTACGACAACATGCTTTTCGATAAGAAACTCTTTAACCCACTGTTTAATTACATGCCGGCCGTCTGGTGGTATTTCACCAAGCAGCGCGAGTCGGGGCAGCGACTTGGAATGTACAACGTAGGCTGCGGCCCAGTAACCACTGAACGCGGCCGGTGCATGCTTAAGGAGATCGCTGATGTTTGCGACTTTATCACTGTTCGCGACAGCGACTCGCGTGAACTCTTAAAAGAGGTTGGCTGCACACACCAGAGGATTCTCGTTACCGCGGACGCAGCGCTTACCGTACAGCCTGCGCCAAAGGAGCGAGTTGAGCAGATACTTAAAGCTTCGGGCATTGAACCCGGCACTGAGCTTCTCGCGGTTAACGTTAACTCTTATATTGGAAGCTGGTCTGGAACCAAGGGCGGCTCCGTTGATGCGAAAACGTTTGTGCGAATTTATGGCGAAGCGTTAAGCGCACTGCAAGAAGAGCTTAAGGTCCCGCTCGTGTTTTGCGCCACCCAGCATAGTGATGTCGCAATTACTGAAATGGTACGACGCGCGGTGCGCTCGATTCACAAGAATTACCTGATAACGAATCAGACTTACAATCACGCCGAGATGAAGGGAGTCCTCGGTAGCATGAGCTTCCTTTTCGGCATGCGGCTACATGCCAATATTCTGGGTACCTCGATGACCACGCCGGCGGTTGCGCTCTCATTTCAAAAGAAGGTATCCAGCTACTACAAAGAGCTTAATCTTGCGCAGAACATACTTTCCTTTGATAACTTTTCAAAGGAGTCGATAATCAAACTTGTGCGAGAGGGTTGGAATCGCCGCCATGAAATCCGTGCGCATCTTCAGAAGCGGATTCCAGAACTTCAAAGTCGGAGCCTCGTAGCGGCAGCAGTGGTACACTCTCTTTCCAATGGAGCCTCTGGCGAAGCCTCGATAGAACATGGAGCTAGGCTCCTCGCCAAACTTACTGAGCGCGAGGCTGCTTCGGCACCGTTGGCGGCGGCGGTTTGAGCAACTACTACTCTGTAACAAAAGTAACTTTTCCTTCCCCCAGCTCCCCCTCTGTGCTCTCCGTGACTCTGTGGTTTATTTTACTTCCCCAAAAAAAACCACAGAGTCACGGAGAGCACAGAGTGAGAGCCGGGAAGAAGGATAAGTTATCTCAGTTACAGTGCATTAGTGCTGAGCAGCTGCGGCACTACCGATTTAAATCTTCAATTAGTATTGTATACGGGCAGACATCGCCAAAGCGCTTCAAACAAGCTTTTTAGGCTCTCCGTGAGCGGGAGGCTTTCTATAAGAACCCCCATCATTTCCTGCTCTGTGCTGAAGACGGCAAGATATTTGTCAAATATGTTAATTTCGACTGACAAACTACAGCCCTCAAGAAGCTTCAGCTCGCGCTTCTGCGCTCGTCGTTTTCGAAAGGCAATATCGGAGTCATTCGACCGCACCAAAGCCGCCCGATAGACTATTCCCTTTCGTGCACGCCTCTCGGCATATTTCCAAAGCCAATCATTCAATTCCGGACTGCGCTTTCGAGGGAACAGATGTGCAAAATCAGCACATGCTCTAATGATTTTTTCTTTGGAAGAAAGTGTGAAGTCATAGAGTTCACGGACCCCTTGCGAACCGCGAAACATTTGAACACGGGGTATCGCAGCAAGCTTTGGCGCAAGCTGCTCAAGAGTACTTACCGAGCTGCTTAAATCAACGAGCAGATCCGCCAAGTCCTCCCGTTGCTTTGCTACTCGAGCAGGCAGCTGAATCGGCGCAAGTGCAGAAATTCGCATGACACCACGCTCCACGACCTCACTTGCCAATCCTCTGGACAGCAATGATGCCACGAGATCATAGGTATGGCCGCGTTTGAAGCCAGCGTACTGCGCTATTCGTCCAATTGGACTTCCGGGATGCTGATACAGCGTAAGCAAGACTTTTGCTTCATCCTCGCCGAGCCCCATCCTCGTAAACAATGCATGCAATTCTTTGAACATAAAAAAGTGTCACGTTTCCGTGACAGAATTGCATCTCCAAGGGCTTGAGTAAAGCGCGCATTGCCTTGATACTCTTTCTATGGAGGATGCTGTATGATCACAATAGAAGACTTTCAAAAAATCGACATTCGCTGCGGAAAGATCATCAAAGTTCAAGAGTTTCCGGAGGCGCGAAAACCAGCCTACAAGCTTCTCATTGACTTCGGCCCGGAAATCGGGACCAAGAGATCATGTGCGCAGCTACCATCGAACTATAAAAGTGACGACCTCGTTGGGAGACTTATCGCTGGCGTTGTTAATTTTCCGCCACGAAAAATTGGGCCTGAAATTTCCGAGGTACTTGTGCTCGGATTCCCTGATGAAACTGGTCACGCGATTGTCGTCAGCCCTAGCCGTGAGGTTCCGCTCGGAGGAAAATTATTTTAGTAGATGAATCAGAGAGCGCGAGCTTTGCGTGTACTTGAACTCTTGAAATTGCTTACAGCTTGATTGCGCGCTGGCGGCCCCCATGGCGCTACCATCAATTTGAAGCGTTGCTTAGCGCCTCTTTGACCGTCTGGTCAAACAAAGTGCGTACTTCGCCTGTGCCCGCAAGCATGCAGATTCACTGTGCTTGCGACTTGCTTTACAGGCTGATTTAACACCTCGCAATTGGGCTCGACAGGGCGCCGCAGCGAAAACTGGTGAACTTAAGACAAAACAACCCAGGACAACTACCGATAAGCCAATGCATTTCACAAATTTATTCATCACCAAATTCCTGTACAAAACACCGACCCTTTAACCGTATCTCAACTTTGCGGTAAACTCCAACACAATCCTCGTCTCACCATTCGCTCGCGCATATTTGCTCTTATTTCAACCATTTAACTTAGCTGCGTCGCGACGAGCAGGCTCGTTTGTTTCGGTGATTGCGGCTTAACCTTGTGAAATCGGGACCAAGAGCTAATGTGCTCAACTACTATCGAATTTTAAAATTGAGAAGTTCATCAGAAAACCTTTAGTTAGTTTCTGTCCCCCGATAATTCTCTCAAAGAACGGGCGCACTCTTTGGCAAGGCATCCAGATTCGAAACCCATGCGCTCACTATTCTGAAAAAATGATAGAACTCAAAGAAACTTTTTTGAATGCTACCCAGCTAATTAGAAGCTTTTGAGGAATTACACGAGCGCTCAGACGCACTTCCAAGCGCTCCTCGTAACACAGGAATCGGGCGAATACTTAGTACTATTGAATGCGTCTAGATATGGAGAGCTTACAAACCCAAAGCTGGATCGAGGCCGTCGGGCCAATGTTTCCGAAGTGCCAATCCGACGTTAATAGCAATGGATTTTAAATCAATTAGTTTAAAACCTACTCCGCGCGTTTTCTGTTATTAATTTCACAGATCCATTCTGCCGTTAGTCCCAGAAATGTGTAGACAACAAATAGGACGGGTCAACTTCTCGAAGGCAGGACCTAAAAAGGAACCCGAATAGATGCTTTGACAGCATAGCCGGCGCGACTTATAACCTAGTACTCCGTAACGAAATATTCTTGCTTTAGGAAGAATTATAACGACCGATCTATTTCGTGTGCGGAGTACTATTCATTGTAAACATTGGGAAATATCGTTATGGCGCTCGGCATTGTGACGCGATCACTATTAACTGTTGTGCTGATGGCAGGCTGCATTGTTGCGAGACTGAGCTTCGCTGATTCTGTCAATTCGCCGAATATTACCATGAACGTCGACACCAACAGAAGCGCCGGTAACGGCGCGGGAAATGTGGCGGTCGCGGTGAATACGGTAACGATTGCAGAAGTGACGACCACTGAGTACAGCTCCGGCACTGGAAAGGCAATTACAATTAAGGCAAGACCCGGGTTTCAGTTTGATTCGACCTCGAACGTGACCGCGCAAAGTACGACAATTGGACTAAATGGTGGCGCTCTGAATGCGATAGCGACGCTAACTCCGACGGGCACTGCAAACGAATCCCTTACCTTTAATTTTACCTCTGGCACTAACGCATCGGCGCAGGATGTCATTCGTATTAATGGATTGAAGATTAAGATTTTGAGCGCTGCCGGGGCCGCCGGTCCCGCGCAGACGACGATGACCCTTTCGACTTCCAGCGTTGGCGGAGCATTTAACAACCAAGGGATTGCAGCAGCTTCTATTACTAAGGGCGCGGCCGACAGGCTTGTATTTGCGAGCCAACCGGCGAACAGTGTCGCTGCCGGAGATATTTTGCCCGCGGTGAAAATTGTAGATTTTGGTGGCAATCTTATATCGAACGATCCCCGAACTATTACCTTGGCACTTCAAACAAATCCCGGAAGTGCCACGCTCCTTGGTACCGCTCAACACGATTCGACTAATGGTGTAGCGTCGTGGACCGCTGACGACGATCTTCGCATTACGACTGCATCGAGCGGATACACGTTGCAGGCGACGCATAGCGGCGCATCGTTCCTGACCAGCGATGCGGTTGCCAGCAGTGCATTCGACATCACGGCGGGCAATCCAGGAAGCATGGAGTTCTCAGTGCAACCTCCGACCACTGACGCTGGGGCTGATCTTATCGTTTCGGTCACCTTAAAAGACGAATTCGGAAATTCGAGCACCACGTCAGGTGTCAATATTACGCTCGATTCTGCGGTTAACCCCGGCGGATGGCCTTTGCTTGTTGACACCAGCTTGACCAAGGCGACTGTTAATGGCGTTGCGAGTTGGGAAGCCTCGGACAATTTACGAATCACCAAGGCAATCACCGGCTATAAGCTCAGCGCTTCAGGGCTCGGTAGCCCGATTACTACAAATGCATTTGATATAATCCCGGCCGCGCCAATCCTGCTGCGCTATGTGCAGGGACCTTCAGGCGCACGCGAAAATACTGCAATCGATCCACCGTTGACCGTTGAGGTGACGGATCTCTTCGGTAATCGCACGGAATCAACTCTCGCAATTACTCTCACGCCAAATGATTCAAGCTGTACTGACGGCATGGTGAGCAATCAGGCGGCGGCAGTTAACGGATTGGCGACTTTCACAAACTTTGCTCTTGGCGAGCCATGTGAAGACCTGTCGTTGTTGGCGACCGGGACGGGATTTGTCGGCGCGAGTTCAGACGAATTTACCGTAAGTGCCGAGAATGCGTTCGCGATCGCTTTGAGTACAGCACGATTCAAGCGAAACAAATTTATTCAGTTTTCGGCATCAGGAGACTTCAATGTATCAACCGAGGCGATAGATGATCCGACAAAGAACGGCGCAAGGCTATTTGCAAAGGGCACTACTGGTACGGCTACGATTAGCCTTCCAAAAAAGCGCTGGAGCAAGGTCGGAACAACCGGCTTTCGTTTCAGCAGTGCGCGCTGCCCATCCGTCGTTGTTACTGATAAGAGCATTAGCGTGAAATGTGCGGGCCGCACGGGAAACTTGAAAGTTCCTGAGGAAGAGCTGTACCTCGCGTTATTTCTAGGTAAGGGAAACGCACAATTTTGTGGAACATGCGGTGGAACATCGGCTGGTAACGCTCTACGGCAATTCCGTCGTAATAATTGCGCAGCCCCGAGCGCATGCGCCCAATAAGCCTCCGATTTTAAGTAACGAATACAGCATGGTAGCGCTTTGCAGGAGGCTGCTCCCGAGAATTTCACTCGATAATCTTCTCAGAGAGCGCGCGCACTCTTTGCCAAGGCATCCAGCGTAGCCTTAGACAAACGATGAATTCCAACACCATGCGACTTCCCACTTGTCGCTCGACGACTTCTCTAACTTACAGATTCGCATTGAGATATGGATCGATGGCGTCACAAAGTAAACTACGGCCGCTGACTTGCCGTCACGAGCGTAACCCGGAGCTAGAAATTCAAAGAGAATTGGGGCATCAAAAATTTTTCCAGACCGGCGTTCGATTGCGATCTGATCTTCGCTTACCGGTGTAATCTTATCGCGTATTTGCGGAGCTTGAGCATCAAGTTCGTGTTCGAGTCCATCAGAAGGCCCTTCATCGCAATCCTCAGCACCTACGTTCCTTAGCGTAAGATTTCTCCTTAGGCTTCGCGGCAACGAATATGTGGGGTCGAGGTACCCGTCGATGTTTTCGGGCGACACAAGAAGGCAGCTCGACACGCTTTTTAAACGTACTCGTGGCTTCTCTTTGAACACTTTCGGATCATGACCAAGCACAATCGCGAGAAGATCATAATCAGTACTTTCAAAGCTCGGCCCTGAAGGGGCTGCATATCCTTCATAAGGCGGGGGAACCGTCTCTAATAAAAATGCATTCTCAAGGTCAGCAATACTTTCAACTTCGCTTGTTTCATTCGACGTCTGATTAGTGACTGGAACAAAAGTGCGCGCGCATGAAGTTAAAACGAAAGTCGAAAACAGCATCAAAACCGACGATTTCTTCATGGTTCCTTATTTAGGAAACAGTGACTTCACTCCCGATGAAGACGCAATAATTGCCTCGGATGCGTAGCCAATAAAAAGACCGCTTTCGACAACACCCACAATCGATTTTATCTCACGCTCAAAACTTTTATCGATATTTTTAAAATTCACATCAAGAATGATATTCCCGGCTTCGGTAATCACCGGCCCATGTTTCTTGCCGCCCTCACGAAGTTCAATTTTGGTCGCCCCAAGCGTGTGAAGGCTTCGTTCTACAATCGAGCGAGACTCGGGAATTATCTCAATTGGCACCGCAAATTTTTCGCCAAGCTTACTTACGAGCTTGGACTCATCACCAACGACGATGAACTTTTTACACTTCGCAGCAAGTATCTTCTCTTTAAGGAGCGCGCCGCCACGACCCTTTATAAGCCAAAGGTCTGGAGAAACTTCATCAGCACCATCGAATCCCCAATCAAGGCTGGTCACGCTTACTGGGTTAAGCACGTGCAGCCCCGCTTTCTCACAGCTCCAGGCCGTTTCATAAGATGACGGAGCGATAAACAATGAGAGCTGCTCGGCCTTGACCCTCTCTGCCAGCTTAGCAATCACCAGGTCAACCGTAGACCCGGTACCAACGCCAATTACCTCACCATGTTTAACTCGTTTTGCTATAGCGGCGGCAGCAATCTCTTTCATAGGTCATTTTCCCGGTGTAACGGCTTTCAAAGTCGAATACAGCACTCTTCCGGCTACTCTTGTGGAGACAATCCAGGGACAAATACACATCAAGCCGTAGAGAAGCTTACTTCTAATTCCGGTCACTACGAAAGATCGGTTCCGATCAAGCGCATAAAGCGTCTGACGCACCACAGATTCAACACTATCACGTTTTATACCAGTCATTTTCCCGGGAATTCGAGCTACTCCTCCAAACTCGGTGGCAGTCGGACCAGGGCAAAGTGTCAGGGCGCGCACGCCAAACGCACGAAGCTCCTCACGAAGACCCATGCTGTGTATAAAGTTGAATGCTTTGGAAGCGGCGTACGTTGACATGTAGGGAAGCGGTTGGAAAGCAGCAATTGAGGATACACTCACTAAGGCACCGCTACCTCGTTTTTTCATCTGCGGTATTACTGCATGCGCAAGCAACACCGTTGCCTCGATATTAAGCGCAAATATCTCGTGTTCTCTTTCGATCGGGATCTGCTCAAAGTAGCCAAACGATCCGAGACCAGCATTGTTTACCAACACATCTACTGTATGCGTCGTAATATAAGCACAAAGCTGATTAAGTCCACTCCGTGAGGTGAGATCAGTTACCAGAACTTCCGCGCTATTGGAGCGCCGCTGGAGCAGCTCTTCACAAAGCGCCTGAAGTTTTTCAACTCTGCGAGCAACAAGTAAAACTTTTGCTCCACGCGCATGAAGCTGCCTCGCGAACTCTGCGCCTATTCCGGAAGATGCGCCAGTGATCAGCGCGACCTTGTCTTGAAAGTTGAAGTTCCCGCTCACAGCGCTACTCGCTTTTTTATCAGATCAAAGCGACGCACTGAATCTTCTTCGTGTGTAATCGTGTCGGCAAACGGTGCGTCCATCAAAAACCAGCGCCATACTTCTCTGCTTGATCGCTTTGCGCGTTTAAGAAGAATCTTTCGCCGCTCAAGAGCACGGTGCCTAAGCTTCCACACTTCAAGTAACGCCGGGAGCGAACTCCATTCCTTAAGAATAACCGCTATGAGCACCAAGAAGTTACGCCAATATACTCCTCGTATTCGCACTGAGAGCGGTATCGAATCCGCAAGGTTAAGCTGTAACAGAAAACGGTTACGCACCCCTAAACGATTGAGCATGCGCGGAAGTCTCGAGCGCCGCTCGGGAGTTACCACGCGGATGTGATATCCAATCGCGTCGCCGACGTAACGGCAGCGCCAGCCAAGATACTGCGCGCGCCATGCCAGCTCGGCATCTTCACGATAGGCAAAAAAAGCCTCGTCAAAGAGCGCAGATCGCTCCGCACGGGACGCATGAAGCTCCGGGTACACTCGAGCGAGATCGCCTTCATGTTTTTCGCCTTCCAATAACAGATCAAGTACCGCTTCGCGGCGAATCAGCATGCAGGCGCCACTTGCGCCAAAAACATACTCATCGCGTGCAAAATTACCCTCTGCAGGCTCTTCGGCACCCCTGTCAAAATGGCGCAGAGATCTATTCACTAACATCCCGCAACAATCAATTTTCCAAGGAACAAGCGGTTCCAAATTCGAATTGGCCCGCAAAAGCTTCGGACAAGCAATAGCAGCTTCCTGGTCCTCAAGAAGCCTCTCAACAAGAGTCGCCAATGTCGTGGGCTCAAGTGCAACATCGGGATTCAAGATAAGAAGAAATGGATCTCCGCTTTCCAGAAAGCGCTTTACTCCAAAATTATGTCCGCCACAGAACCCAAGATTATTTTGGTGACGATAGAATTGCAGTCCAGTAAATACAGATGGGCCATTGTCGCGAATTGTGGGAATTGGATCTGTCCGCGATGCGTTATCACTTACTAAAAGCTGCAAATTTTCGCCAAGGCGAAACTCTTCCTGATGAATGAGCTTAGCTACTGCACGTCGCACCACTCCGAGATCGGAGTTATAGAGCACAATATGTGCGAATACCTTGGGGAGCCTCATCTGTTCTCGTCGCAAAGCACAATAAATTCAGTAGCTTAACAAAGCCTACCTTTCCAAGCAGCCCCTACTATATGCCGTCTTCACATTTTTCTAAAGTTCCCCGCACACCTGCCGACCTTGCTAATTAGCTAGGGCTCTCCAGAATTAGAACTCTCGGAGAACCTAAGCACAGATGCAACGGATTGCGTCGCTGCAAAGAATTTCGCCCCACTCTTTTCAGAGATGCGCAGCCGAAGGAATGGCTAAATGATCACGGCACTACAACATCGAGGGGCGACAATCGGACAACCGATTCAAAGCTCTACGGCATACATAAATGCCGCCGCCGACCGTTCGTTCGAGGAACGAGCGATGAGGGCCGATCTCGACGCCGTGGAGATCAGCATCAAAATATTCGATGAAAATAAAGATGAAACGCTCGACGCACGCGATGCAGTCATAAGTTTTACTCACCTTGTTGACCAGTATGCTGCCGCACCGGCTTCTCAACACGGAAATGAAAGCGGATCCGAGAAAGCAATCTCAGCATATCAGGCAACTCTTAACGAACAGCTTCAAAGGGATCTCAGCGCGGCCAAGGAGCCTCAGGATAAGGCTGCGGAGCAAGACGGACACGACCAGAGTGACCAGAGCGTGGGACTTGCTCGGCCCACGACGAACAATAAGACTCTCGACATCACTGTGTAAGCGCCCGTTCTATTGCTCTTCGCAAAATCTGCTCGTTAACTTTCGGAAGTTTCTTGCCATCAACCCAAACTGATGGAGTACTATGCAGCACCAAGCTTTCAGCGAGCTTGATGCTTTCTCTTAGTTTCTCAACCTGGCGCGAGGATTCGCGACACTCCTGAATTGCCGAGGAATCTAGTCCGAATTTTTCGGCGACCGCGGTAATCGCGGCGCCGATCTCTGCGCTACTCGCTTGGTCGTCAATTTCAGGAAGAGTAAATAGATAGTCAGCCACTTCCCAGAACTTACCCTGCTCTCCCGCGCAGCGCGCGGTAAGCGCCATTGCACAGGCATGCTCATGTGCTTTTTGCGGAATGAGTGGGTTGCAGCTGTTATCAATCGGAAAATCCATGTGCACAAATAAGACTCGGTCGCCAAACTCTTTCACCAAGCCATGCAGCACTTGGGAGAAAACGCGACATGCGGGGCACTCAAAGTCCGAAAATTCGACGACTCGTATCGGAGCCGTCACACTCCCTTGGAAGTAGTCCGTACGTGGTCCCGGTTCGAGATTCAATGGGATACTCTGCTTCGGAGCTTGAAGCCACTGCTCGAATTCAGACTTACCGAGTTCCTCGACCTCTTTAAGTCGTTCTTTAGTAATCAAGCGCGGCACATATACTCCAGCGCCAACAATCAGCACAAACGCAATCAGCGAAAGCAGTCCCAAAGGTGCCGGAGTTATTAAATTAGTAATCGCACGGATTACAAGCGCAGGATCAGTGTTACCTTTTCCGAGGCCGAACGCGATCAGAAAGATCACTACATTTACGGCGTATATTGAAAGGCAAACTGGACAGAGCGCTCCAATGACAAATTTAGAAAGCAGAAACAGCAGTACGGAAAGACAGAGCGCAACTAAAGAAAAACACCAGACTAGGACAGCAATGTTTGAGTTTTTTCCACCGCGAGTGCCTCCGGCACGCCACACTAAAAGCACGAGGCTTAAGAAATATACGATACCGTACGAGCCAAGTGGATAACCAAAAAGTACGCTATAAGGGCTAGATATAATTGCCGCACAATTAAGCTGTTCCGAAATGTGACAAAAAGACGCCGCCTTACCTGGAAGCAAATAAAATGAAACATGTTGATCTATGCTAAAATAGGAGAGTACTGCGCCAATGCACGCGAAAATAGCAATGAGGACACGGCGAACAAGGCTCAATTGATTAACTTTCTCCCAATTTCCATTTTATAGAACAGCCGAGCGGGTGCACAAAATTCGGCTCGGCCTTTTTCCCCGCAAGCACCTGTTCAATCGCCCGGGGAAGAAACTCTGCCTTTGCCTGCTCCCGATTTCGCGGATTATCATTTATGGCACCGTGATAAGCCAGTATCCCTTGGGCATCAAAGAGATAGAGCTCCGGTGTGCACGCAGCATCGAAAAGCTCGGCCACCTTCTGCGATTCATCATAAAGGTAAGGGTAAGGCAAATTCATGCGCTTCGATTTTTTTTGCATTTCTTCGAACGAGTCCTCTGGATATTGCACGGCATCATTTGAATTAATCGCCACGGCACGAAGGCCTTTCCCCTCGAACGCG
>CAZEAC010000033.1:0-46165 GCA_964510065.1 uncultured Bdellovibrionales bacterium
TTCGTCGAATTTCGTCTGAAGTTGCCTACCACTATCAATTAGTTGCCATGTACCAGGGAGAAAGCTCATTTAATTCACTGCGAGCGCGCCCGGAACGCCCGGTGCCACTATCGCCTGAGCAACATTCACCTGAAATGGCACGCCCCAATAAATTGTGCGCGCCCCAATCGTCGGCGAAACTTGTAGCAAGAAACTGCCAGTTTCGGTAGGAGCGTATTCGAACGAAGCCTGGCTTTGAATGTCAGTCAACGTGTCAATCTGTGTCTCAAGAGCATTCACCACGTTCAAATCATCAAAATACCACCCTGCACCATCACTACCCGAGTAGTACTGAAGACCGTCCACTTCAAACTTAAAATAGAAGGTAATAAGTTTACCGGCATACTTTGCGAGGGAGATCTGCTGAGTCGAGAAACTACACATCGTGCCGTGGCCCAACCCGCGCTGTTCCCACGGCAGCTCCTCAAGCGTCTCATTTCCCTCAACACCAACCCACACCGACGCCCTTTGGCTTGCCGCCGCCCACGCGACACAGCTACTAAATCGCAGTACACTGCTTGAATTTACCATGAACGGCAGGTCCCATTTGAGGAATTGCGGTCGTACTGCAGCTCCCGGCTCATTTAGATTGTCGACATGCGCAAGGTGAAAAGAGTGGCTGCCTGATGCTACATACGGGGCGTTGCCGAGTGCTGAGTAGGCTGAGTTAATTGACAGCTCCATTCCTTCTATTCCATTCTCTGCGCCTTCCACTCTTGGCGGTGAAATTCGTAACGATCTCCAAAAATAACCTGTAGAACCAGCAATAGGTTGAAAGGTGAAGGCAGCGCGCGAACCAAGTTCCGCCGTAGAAGGACCGGTGAGCGACGTCATACTATAGGCGGGAACGAAATCAAGCTTCGAATTGTCTCCGTTTGCAATAGACACACTCGCGGTATTGTTGCTAATGAAGCCATACCCACCAAATGTCACCTGATAAGCTCCATTTGCCGGCACCGGAAGAGAGTAACCTCCAGAATTTGACGTGACTGCGCTGTAGGTCGACCCCGGCGAAGACACAGTAAGGCCTCCGATTCCTTCACCGACGCTGTACGCGCCATCACCATTCACGTCATAATATGCAACACCGGTCACAAACGGTGTAATGGTTGATCGCGACGAAAAAAGTTGCGTTACCCATTGAGGTCCAAGGCCATGGCTTGTAAAGCCACCGGTCGAGACTCCAACACCGAGCTCCTTAAAATTGAGCAGAGGAGAGGTCGAATGGATCGCTTGTCGGTGAAGCGGCGGCACCTGCATCCCTCCCTGGCTACCTGCGCCCGATCCCCAATCAACATCAAAGGCAACGTGCCCGTGAAAAACGCTCGCCGCCGACGCATAAATATTTTCAGCCAAGACAAAGGTCCCCAGCGGAGAAGTGCCTGGAGTATAGCCGCTGGCTTGCACTCGGCTAAGAGGAGTACTCCCATCGGACCCTGTATGGCTCTGAAACGAAGGCAAACTAGACATCATATCTGACGAATGCCTTCGCGCTGCTTGAATGAGATTCGCATTGAAACTGAGAGGAGGCTTAGGAAGCAAAGACGAAAACTGGTTTTGCATCAAATCTAGGTCGACGCTAAGGGCAAGAAAGGCATAACGTACCGCCGAATCTCTGGTATTTCGGTAACTCAGGGCTTCAACCTGAGGTTGACGCCTAGTTCGATTTATGAGCTCAAGGTAGAGCTGCTCAGCATCGGTCGGATCTCCAATTGAATATAGAAGACCTGCCGCAGTAATCGGGCCTCCCTGTTGATTTGGCGCGACGCTCGCAGGCACTGTGTTACTGAGGTAAATCTCTGGCACAGCGAGTTTCGGGTCCAGCTTGTTAACTGAAATAGTAACCAACTTTGGTTCCACAAATGTCTGCGCCTGCGCTTCGGAAAAAGGCGCTGCTCTAAGCGCGAGTACCACCATAAGCAACAGAGCCAACGAATTAAGCACGCGCCGCGTCCTGACACTCAAATTGCCCACGTGCGGCATCTTACTGCGACTTCTGAGCGACATTATCAACCTCACCTACTCGAGACTTTTTCACCACAAAATCAAGAAATAAAAGCCTTAAGAAATCTACGGACCGATAGTAAGTTCGGAGGTCAATCTATAGTATCCGGTCATGTTTCCAGGAATCTCTTTAAAGAATGCATAGATATTATTTCCGTACTCATCAGTGCCGGCCGAGATTGGTGCGTCAGCGATAAGGGTATTAATGTTTCTCGGATCTGTGCCGTAGAGCAGTTTCCAGATCTGCAAAGTAGAGTCTTGCTTTACCGCATAGTACATGTAGACATAAGAAGAATAGCTCCCATCACCTTGCAGAATTTTAAAACAAGAGTATTGAATTCTCGGTCCTTCCGCGCGCGTGCCATCAGGCTGTCCATATGACGGAATTGTAACTTCGGCTGTATTACTAGAGTCGGACTCAATTCCTAAGTTATTAGAAGCGGTAACCCAGAAGGAGTGTATTTCTCCGGGCTTAAATTCTGGGGCTACAAGCCGCACTGTTAACCGAGTCCCTGGTACAGTTTCTCCAGGGCCAGGAAGCACCTCGCCAGCCACTCGCGGTGCTTCCGAGGAGCCGTATATTTTATGATACACAGTATATTTGGCGACATTGTCTTCGAAGCGATTAGCTCGCCACGAAAAAGTGGCGGTTTGTGTGTTTACTACCGGGCATGTTGGGCAGCTGTTTGCCGGTGAAGCATTCGCATTGGCAACTGCCGGAGAAAAAGAGCCGCTCGTTTGGCTAAAAATCGGAGGACTCCCCTCTGGGAAGGTGAAAACCTTACTGCTTAGGCAGGGCCGTGTAGTCGATGTTGTACTGCTTACAGTTGTCGTTGTTGTCAGTGACGAAGAAGTAGTAGTTCTTGTGCTTGTAGTTGTGGTAGTCGTCCTTGAGGTTGACGTACTCGTCGAACTAGTAGTTGTTGTGGTGCTCGGGCAGCTCAGATTCCGAGATTTTTCCAGATTGCAAAGCGTAGAATCCCAGACAGTATGTCCACAGATGGTGCAGCTAGTTGGCCTAATATCGGCGCGAACACTATGCATCGCAAAGAGGCTGCCTACTATCGCTGCCGCCACCAAAACTGTCACTTTCCGCGTTCTTAATTCGGTAATTCTCGGCCTCATAGAATTCCTTACAACAATCAATTCGGCTAATTATTCTAAGCGCCTAGTAGGCGCTATGCTGAATGCGTATGTCCTCAATTGTAGGCAGCAAGGAATATGCCAAGAGAAATGCGTAGGGCCTTAGTAATTTTTCCTTAATGCCTTTAGGATCCTATACGTAAAGCAGAAGGTATTGGTTTCCAGGGGTTTTATTACAGCAAAAAGCTGGCACAAGAGCAGCGTATCTGTACTTATCCTACGCCGATTGAGTTACATTCTTCCGCAGGGTCAGGTTGACGTCTGGTCCATGAATACACTTCTGCAGGTCAAGCGAGATTGAACCATGAAAATCAGCTATTGCCTGTATCGCGGCGATCTGTTCTTCAGTTGAAAGTCGCGGATTCCCAACGATACTGCGCATCACTTGCAGCGCAGAGTCAATCGTTCTATCGAGATAAAATTTTACTTCTTCGGATTTCTGAATATTTACCACGGCAGCACCCCACACAGTACACTCGCAAAGTACATCGTCCGATTACCTTCGCGAGTTAAGCTCGATTTTTGGTGCAGATGTTAATAGGGATTTTACTGAGCACGCGGCTTGCGATACTGCTTCCGTGAGGCCTACTCTACGCCTGCTTTAGCGTATCATTCTTAAGACTTTGAAATGACTCTTTTGCCACTCCACCTTTAGTGTAGGATCGCGTGATATTTTGAGTGGCCGACCATAGGATCGACATCGTGCCATTAACCATCCGCAATGCAAAATCAGTTATCTGTCCCATCTCATTTCCCGCGCGCCGTGATCGATCAAGAAGCAGTTTTAGCTTCTTTACGAGCGGACTAAGCTGTTTGATATCGTCAATATGGCAATTCTTCACTAAAATCTCGCTGAGCTTTTTGTTCTCGCTCTCTGGGAACTTGGTCAGAAACTGCTGGCGTTTCTGACTAATCTGCGCCATCCGCTCGTAAAGTGCCTCACGTTCAGTGCTCAGCGTAGCAACGTCTTCGCTTTTCAAATTTGAAACTGCGATCTGCTCTTTCCCGAGCACCTCAAGGTAGTGCTGATGAACTGCACACTCCTCTTCAAGCAAGAGACTCAGTGCCTTTACAAATTCCGGATCTGGTTTCGGCGCCTGTGCGCTATTCATCACGTTCCTTAAGCTTCTTGCCATCCGCGATCTCGTAGGCAAGCTCTTCAACAAACTTCAATGCTAATTCTTTACTCGAAGGAGCTCGATAGGTGCCACTTTTTACCTGGCTCTTAATTTCAGCGACGCGCGCGGCGCGCTCGGCCTTCATCTGTTCAGGATTAAATTCGCTATTGATCGCGCTTGCGAGTCCAACATCGACCTCAATATCTCCTTCGGAGAGCGCATCGACGACACTGCTTCCACCACGCGTTTTCTTTTTTCCTGAGGCGGCTGGAGTTCCCTCATTAAGGATCGAACGAAGCGCGTCTGATTGAATTTCCTCTTTTCTTCGTATGCTCATATGCCATTCCTTGGGCGCGTTGAATAATAAAACAATACTACTACAAATTAGATGCTAAGGTTCCCACTAGCGCTACTTATTTTTAAGCTCTTTAAGGATTACCTGTTTAATTCCAATACCTTGTCCTTCCGAAACATCTTTTGCGATGGCCTCATTGAGCATATCGCGATAATACTCCTCTTCCCGGCTTCCACTTAACATGCCGTTATTCGGAATCGCACTCCACATGCTCTTCATCATCTGGTTGATCAACAGCGCCTCGAACTCCTGGCCGGCCTTCTCCTGTGCCTCGGGAGTTGTCGCATTCTTCGCTTTGAGCGCGATGCCCTGGCTTTTTACCAACTCTCGCTCGGCTCCGACCGAGGCTGAATCTAACGAGCTAAGCTTATCAACCATGAGGTCCCCACTCCTACATAATTACCAGTTCAGCTTGGAGCGCTCCGGCTCTGCGAAGTGCAGTAAAAATAGAGATCAAATCACGGGGCGAAGCACCAAGAGCATTGAGTGCATTAACCACTTCCCCTAAGGTAACATACCCGCCAATAATGCCGACTTTACCCTTCTCCTCACTGACTTGCACATCAGAATTTGTCACCACCGCAGTTTGGCCAGTTTGCGCGAGCGGCGATGGCTGTGAAACCTGAGTTTCAGAACGGATCACAATATTAAGCGCGCCGTGCGCCAGCGCAACTTTACTGATACGCACATTCTCGCCCATGATAATCGTTCCGGTGCGCTCATTTACCACAACTCGTGCTCCGATATCCTGATCAATTTCCAGCTGTTCGAGCTTCGCCACGAAATCAATCGGGCTCTTCTCATAGCCGCCGACAAGCGGGATCTCCACTGATGCGGCATCAACCGCCACGGCGAGCGGCCGTCCGAGATAGCCATTAATTCCCTTAACTACATGCGTCATCGTTGTGAAATCAGGCTCGCGAAGTACGATTCGCACCCGTTTTGACTGGAACATATCAAAGGGGATCGAACGCTCGACAAATGCGCCCTCCGGAATGTTTCCTACTGTCGGGTGATTTTTCTGCGCGGTGTCACCGCCGCCTTCAACTGCGAATCCGCCCACGCTTACCGCACCCTGCGCAGTCGCATACACATTACCATCGGCGGCTTGAAGCTCAGTGAAAAGCAGCGTCCCGCCCTGCAGGCTCTTCGAGTCACCAAGCGATGAAAGCGTCACATCAAGTTTCTGCCCCGGGCGCACAAACGCGGGAAGCGTTGCCGTGACCATCACTGAGGCAATATTCTTAACCTTAATATCATCGGGATCGACTCGAACGCCCATTTTCTCGAGGAGATTCGAAAGACTCTTCCGGGTAAAATCGATCTTTCCATCGCCCGTACCATTGAGTCCGATAACAACGCCGTAGCCAAAAAGCTGATTTCCACGAACGCCTTCTACGTCGGCGATATCCTTGAGACGCCCGGCACACGCAATCACCGGCGCAAGTAACGCGCCAAGAGAGAGCTTTAATAAGAATACTCGAATTCTCATCTTCACACCCTAAAATGGCCAAAGCATGCGCAATAGCCTTGCTACCCAACCGCCATACTGAGCTTCACCGATAGTGCCACGCCCAAAGTAGTCAATGCGCATATTGGCGATTTTTGCCGAATTAATCTCATTCTCTGAATTAATGTCACGAGTTCGTACGAGACCCGAAAGAACCATAGTCTGCTCTTCGTTATTCACCGCGATTATTTTTTGTCCTTCAATTCGTAGAATTCCCGAGGGTAGTATTTCCACGACAACGGCAGTAATCGTTGCCTTCAACGAGTCTTTGCGATTGGTTTCTCCCTCACCCTTAAAATCATTCTGCGCTGATGCGCTTATAAGCGCAGAAGGGTCTAGCTTTACATTGTCGCCATCATTTTTGCCGGCAACGTAATTTTCGAGCCCGAAGAAACTTTCAATTGCTGCGCTTACAGTCGACTTTTGCTTTACTTCAGTGTCTGCTTCCTTCTTGCCCTCGGCGTTTTCGGACACAACAATAGTAATAAGGTCCATCGGTTGCCAGGCGCGGAAATCGCGGAAGAGTCCGCTCGTCCCGCTTTCACGCCACAGTGATGCGTTTACTCCGGGATCGCCTAATGCCAGCGGTCCATTATAATCTCGAGTATCGGGGGCACTGTTTGGAATACTCACATAACCGTCGTCATTCGTTACACGATCAGCACCGTCACCGGCCGAGAAGCTCGGTGCAACATGACGTGACGATCCGACTGAATCGGGTACTGAATCTTCACTGACAAGATGAAGCCGCGCCCGGCCATCTTGATTTTTTAGCCCACTGAGGGTTCGCGCTCTATCTGCGTCACTTTGGAAGGCACCAGGCGCCACCGAGGCTTGGCGTTTTAACTGATCGCTATAGACCTTCGCCGGAACAACTGGTGTCGGCGGCTTCATATCTATACACCCGTGTAAGCCAAAGCTCAGTGCAGGGAGAAGTACTAACTTGATTTTCATGGCTGAACCTCCACAAGTCCCTGTTCTTTAATTGTACCCGACACAATTCGCTTGGAACTTTCGTTCTTAATTCTGACCGTTTGACCGATACTTCCAGAATCTATTGCAATCCCCTTGGCAGTGGCTTCTAGCAGTCCTTTTCGATACACCATCGTTACTCGATCGCCCGGCACCACTGCGGCAGGCTGCTCAATCTTTGAACTTCGAAATAGCTCGCCTGAGTTAAGATCCTTGGCGGTTTCCATACCGACAATCTGCGAGCGATCAAGGATCACATCTCTTGGGATCTGATGAACATTCAGTCGTGCCATCATCAGATCGCTTTCCGAGACAACCGCCCCCTTATTGAGTGGGCGCTTAGCTGCGGGAACTTCGCGCCACTCATCGACAAGTGCGTCAACATTGAAGCGCACCGGCTCTTGTCCCTCGACTTCAGCAGTCATCGCAAAATTCATTCGGCCTGGCGCGTCCGCTTCAAAAGGAATGGCTTTAATCGATACTAAGCCCGGCAGCAGATGAACTTCACTCTTACTTTGAACTTCTTTAAGAGTAGCTTCTTTGCCTGAGTTCTTGAGAAATAGCTCAATTGCCGCGCGAATCTCTTCTTTCATGAGTGTCCGCGAAGCGCGCTTTGCGCTCATTACACGCGGAAGACTGTAGCCAACTTTTTGTAGATCGACACCTTCTTCGCGAAGCCTTGTGAGCAGCTGCGCGGCACTTATAGTCAGCGTCTCACCAGGTGCCGGCGCCTTCTCTATGTACAGCTTTTTTAAACCAATTACGGTCTCTTCGTCACCGAGACGGTCAGAACTCACCTCCGCAAGATCGGCAAGCGAGATACTCGGCGTGGTGATGGTGACTTCGCGTCGCCCATGTATTCGTATCGAATAGACTGACTCTGCCAACGCAGAGGCACTCAAGGCAAGGATTGACAGACACACCGCCAATGTTCGAGTCATTCAATTACCTCTTAAGATTGATCGCCAAATTAAGCATATCATCGGCCGTCTGAATGCCCTTCGACGAAGCTTCATAGGCACGCTGCGCAGTGATCATATTCACCACCTGTTCAACGACACTTACGTTGCTGCTTTCCAAAAAGCCTTGTGAGAGACGTCCGAATCCTTCCTCGGAGAAAATGCCGCTCACCGGCGTTCCAGAAGCCGCGGTTTCTTCATAAAGATTTCGTCCAAGGGCTTTTAGACCAGAGTTGTTTGGAAAGCGGACAGCAGTCAGCTGGCCAGCGTTTGTTGTCGCGGCCGTACCGGAGGTGCGGTAACTAATAGTGCCGTCCTCAGCGATCGATACAGAAAGCGCATCAGGCGGGATCGTAATCGATGGATCGACGGTATAGCCATCGGAAGTCACCAAGACTCCATCCTGATTGAGCTGGAATGCACCGGAGCGAGAGTACGCAGTCGTTCCGTCAGGTTTCTGAATCTGAAAAAAGCCATCGCCTTCAATTGCCGCATCGAGCGGATTGCTGGTCGAGACAAGATCTCCTTCGGTAAAGACTTTTTGAACCGCTGCAGTTTTTACACCGAGACCAACCTGAATGCCGCTTGGCGTCGTGGTCGACTCGGAAGTCGGCGAGCCTGGCTCTACTACCATTTGATACATCAGATCTTGAAAATCTGCACGACTACGCTTGTATGCCGTAGTATTCACGTTGGCCAAATTGTTGGAGACAACATCAATATTCGTCTCCTGCGCTTGCATGCCAGTTGCTGAAGTATAGAGAGCACGTATCATATCTCATTTCTCCACTATGTTAGCCACGAGGCCTTCCAACTTGATTAATCGCGGTCTGGTTCATTTGATCTATGGTTTGCGCTGAGCGTGTGTATAAGTCGAAAGCGCGATGCGTCGTAATAAGATCAATGACGCTGCTAATTGCCGAGACGTTGGCCATTTCTAGAGACTCTGGGACAAGCTCTGCCTCAACCTGTTGCGGCGCCTCGCCATTTCCAGGCTTGAAGAGATTGTTGCCCATTCTGGTAAGCTCTTCTGGTTTCTGAACTCGAACAACTTGCAGACCGCCAGCGTCGACTCCTCCTGAGAAAACTCGGCCACTTTCCGTAATCTTCGCTGCGGCGCCATTGACCGCGATACTGCCGCCATCTCCCTGTACGGCGAATCCATCCTGAGTAATGAGCTCACCCTCCTGACTGAGCGTAAAGTTTCCCGCCCGGGTAAGTTGAGGACCATCTATCGTGTTCACCACAAAGAAGTCACGTGGATCGCGAAGCGCCACATCAAGTGGATTTCCAGTTGTTTTGATCGGACCTGCCGAGAAATCAGTAATTGTCTGGATATTCATCGTTCCAGGCGTACGTTCGTGATCACCCCGGGCATAGGGATCATCTTTTACCATCTGGCTTGCAAGGGTTGCCTCAAATGGCTGTTCGGTACTCACTAGGAGCTGGCGCTTAAAACCGGGAGTGTTGACGTTGGCGAGATTGTTGCTGACTACATCCAGCTTCCTTAGCTGTAGCAATCCACCCGATGCGGCGACGTACGTTCCTCGTTCCATTAAAGCACCTGAACCTGTCGTTTAATGCCGCCAAGCACGCCGAGCCGAGGATCTTCCTGGGCAACTGACGTGGTGACTACTGGCTGCGCACTCGCTGCTTCCTGCGCACCAGCCAAGCGCTGAAGCGCCTCGACCTCTTCAAGCGGCAGATTTGTTGCCTGCGCTACAAACTCAGGCTCCCTGCCCGCTTTAAGAAGCTTCTCAGCGGCGGTGTACACCTCTTGAATGCTCGAGGTAAGATCGGGTTCCGCAAGCGCCGCGTCGCTCACTTCGCGCTCGACTTTACGCGCAAGGCTCTGCATATAACGTTGCGTCGCTTTCCTTACTGGAGCCTTCGCCGGCACAGGCTGGATCGCCGCGCGCTGCGCTGGCTCAACTCCTAAGGGCTCTCCGTAAATATTGGTTTGTGCCTTCTTTGGTGTTGGCTGCGCGATCCGTTTCCCAAAACTTTCAGGTTCGGCAATCGGCGAGGAATCAAGAATACGGCCCTCGAGCGGAGCCTGACTGAGCGCGGGCATTGCTGGAGCTGTTTCAATAATTTGTCGTGAGTGATTTTTGGTAAGTTGATCCCCGGCCCTCGTGGCCTCGCGCACGAGCGACTCAATTTCCGTCTTTTTCGCATCAACGTTCGAAATGCTCTTGACGATACTTTGGTCAACAGACTCAATATCGGAGAGCAGCTTCTCTAGCGATTGTTGCCGCTTCAAGAGCTGGTCGTTAAGGCCGCGGCTGGCGGTGTCGGCCTCTTTCATAAGCATTCGAAGAGACGTCTCAAGCTGTCCGACTTGCTGTATCGTCGCCGCCGATCGTGGAGAGCGGCATATTCGATATCCCAGAAAGAGCAGCGCAAGAATTAGAGAAACGTCGGTTGCGACCTTTATAAGTTCAATGTTTTGCAGAATGAAACCCACCGCGTTACCTCCTTGTGGCTGTCAAGCGTCTGACATTAATGCGCCACTGGTTGTCAGCTAATTGTCGCAGAGTGCCCATAAGCGCCTGTTATTACTCATTCAATTCCTACTACAGGGCTATACAGTGCAATTCCCTTGCCGAGCTACATGAAGCGGCAGCCAATTTACGGCCGGCGCTGCTTCGCGCTATGGTGGGCGACTATGAGTAGCAAAGAGTACCTCTTCACCCCAGGGCCAACCTGGGTTCCCGAAAGAATCTTTCGCGCGATGGCACGCCCGACTATGCATCATCGCACCAAGGAATTTGAGCTCGAGTTCGCCGCGGCCCTTGAAGGGCTGCGCTGGATTGTTGGCGCAAAGGAGCTTCCAATACTTCTTGCGTCGTCCGGCTCTGGAGCTATGGAAGCCGCGCTTCTTAATTTGTGTGCAGCAGGCGAGAAGATTATTGTAGTAAATGGCGGTGTATTCGGAGAGCGCTGGACAAAGATAGGTCAGAAGCTGGGCCTTCGCTGTGAGGAGATAAAAGTTGAGGCCGGAAAAACCGTCGATATCGCGCAACTAGAACAGACCTTACAAGCACACGGAGACGCCCGAGCATTTTGTATTCAGTACACCGAAACGTCAACGACCGTGCTCCATCCAGTCGCCGAGATACTCTCAGCAGTCCGGCGCATAGCGCCTCAGATGTATTTTGTAGCTGATGCAATCTCTGCTTTGTTGACCCTACCAATTTCGTTTCAAGACCTCGATCTTGACGTTGTTGTCGGCGGTTCACAGAAGGGTTTTATGCTTCCGCCTGGGCTTTCAATGCTTTTTTTGAGTGCTCGTGCGTGGCAACGTGCCGAGGCCAACAAAGCTCGCTCGCTCTATTTTGATCTTATCGCCGAACGCAAAGCGCACGCGAATAATACCAGCGCCTGGACTCCTGCGATGAATCTTATTTTAGGGCTTAATGAAGCAATCCGCATGATCAAGGAAGAAGGACTCGCTCAGGTCTATGCGCGCCACGCGTTACTTGCCCGCGCTACTCGCGCGGGACTGGCTGCTTCAGGATTTACGCTGCTGGCGCCGCAAAATCCCGCGCCTGGTGTTACTGGCGCCTATCCGCCGGAAGTAATCGATCCTGAGGGTTTACGCAAAACGCTCCTCACACAGTCCGGAGTGCGCATTGCCGGAGGTCAAGGCACTCTGCAGGGGAAGATTATTCGTATCGGGCACATGGGACATATTAATCATTTTGATATTATCACTGCGCTGAGCGCGATTGAACTGGCACTTCATAAAACTCCGGCCGCGATTTCGGGCTCTGCCGGAATACGCGCCGCGCTCGAGGTCATTAAAAATGGCTGAACCGATCGAGTCTCTCAAAGTATCAGCAGCTGAGCTCTTCCAAAAGACTCAACAGGAATTTTGCGCGAAGATTGAAGCACTCGATACCTCTCAAAGATTTTCGATTGACTGTTGGGATCGCGCTGACGGTGGTGGAGGCGACACCCGAGTTTTTCAAAATGGCACGATCTTTGAACAGGCGGGAGTAAACTTCAGCAAAGTTCACGGCACTCTGCCCGAAGAAATGAGTGAAAAGCTCACGGGACAAAAAAGGGCACTTCCTTTTTTCGCCACGGGGATATCTCTCGTCATTCATCCGCGCTCACCGTTGGTTCCCACGACTCACGCGAATTTGCGTTTTCTGCAAGTTGCCGGAAATGCTTGGTTTGGCGGAGGCGCCGATCTTACCCCTTATTATCTTTATGAAGACGATGCGCGGCACTTCCATCAGAGCATGAAAGCTGTCTGCGATCGATTTGATACGTCCTACTATCCACGTTTCAAAGAAGAGTGCGATCGCTATTTTTATCTGCCTCATCGTGGCGAAACTCGCGGCGTGGGCGGGATTTTCTTTGATTACTGTGGCCGTGAGGACCAGAGCGAACTTCCGCGATATTTTCAGCTTGTCGAAGCGCTTGCCCAAGGACTTCCCGAGTTTTATTTACCGATTGTGCAACGTCGAAAGGATACGGCATTTAGCGCGTCGCAAAAGGAATTTCAGCTGCTACGGCGCGGACGCTACGTTGAATTTAATCTACTTTACGATCGCGGCACTCTCTTTGGTTTAAAAACAAATGGCCGCACAGAGTCAATCTTAATGTCACTTCCCCCCGAGGTTCGATGGCGCTATGATTTCCAGCCCCTCGCCGGCTCGGAAGAAGCGCGCCTTCTTAATGTCCTACGTTCGCCGCGAGCATGGGCGTAATTACAAGAGCAGGTGGTATGCAATCGACACAAAACAATCGGCACCTATTCGCTATCGCTGAGAAACCAGACGATCATCAAACTGCGCTTTTAAGAGAAACGTTTCCAGAGTTTGTGCGAGATGGGCTCGTTAAACGCTCTCAGTGGGAAGAGGCGCGAATGCTGGGGCTTCAAAGGATGTCGCTCTTAAATCACCTCGACCAAGAGATATGCGCTGCAGCGAAAGAAGGGAAGCTTCCGCGCACGTTAGTCGCGGAAGTTCGCAGAGAACGCGATCTTCACGCACGTTTCCTACTAAGCAAAGTTCTTGCACATAAAGCGCGGGGAACTTTGGAATTCCTGGTTAGATCGGATGAACAATCTTCTTAAGATTGCGGAGTTACACAGAGTCGAGAATTCTGCCCACGGTTTATTTGCAGATACAGGATCGAACCTTACTTTATCAACCCCCTGCATTAATTAGATTTTACGGTACTCATAATTCGGAGCAAACCAGGTCGAAGTAAGGACTATAGGTCAACAAGTGTGTTGGCCCATGTACAAAACTTTCTTAATAAAATCGCTTAGCCTAACTGTCGCGTACCTTACATGCTTCAATCTCACGTCCGTTCACGCCGAAGCACGCTACGACATACAAGATCTCGGCGTGCTTGAAGTCGGAGCATCGAGCGAAGCACTCAAGATCAATGAACGTGGCGAAGTACTTGCTGCATCGAGACTGCAACGCACGACAACTCCATTTCTTTGGAGCAGCGGCTCCGCTATTGTGCTTGTGGCGCCAACAGGTGCGCGCACTCCGATTGCGCGAGGCTTCACAAGCGATGGTCTTATCGTAGGATCAGCGATCGCGGAGGATAACGGACAGAGGATTCCAGTGACATGGCACGACGGTCAGCCTGTGCTACACCGCGAAATACTTTCTCAGCTCGGCGCATCATACGCTCAGTTTAGCGCGGCAAACGACGCTGGAATGATCATTGGAAGTTACGGCAAGATATCCGGGTATGCTGAACGCGGTTTTCTTTTTTACAATGGAGTAGCAAAGGATCTCGGAAGCCTTTTTTCCGCTGGCGATCTCGAGCCATTAGCGATTAATTCAATCGGCCAAATTCTATGCCTTGCCGCTGAATACGACGCTAACGACGAGGTAGTCTCTACACGCCTCGTGGTTTGGGCCAACGACCAGCTAAAGCCGCTCAGCGCTTCCACGCAGTTTCTTGATGCAACTGGAGTTGCGCTCAACACTTCGGGAACCGTTGCGGCGAACGGGCTTTTGGAAACCGCGACGGAATACCTGGATCGTGCGATTATTATACAAGGCACAAATGCTTTTCAGCTTAGCACGCTTGGCGGAGCCAACAGCCTAGTCAACGGACTGAACGACACAGGCCAAGCAGTCGGGAGCGCCGAATCAACGACCCTTCTCAAGGGTACCTTTGATCGTGCCGTGCTCTGGAGTCAGGGAATGGTTTTTGATCTAAACGAAGTAATCGACCCTGCTGCTGGATGGTTACTTGTGTCCGCCTCCGCGATTAATAGCTGTGGGCAGATTGCAGGAGTCGGGTATCTCCAGGGTGCTCGGCGTGCTTTTCGTCTTTCGCCAGCAGGTGTGAGCTCTTGTGTCGACACTCCAGAAAGCAATCCAGGTACAAGTCCACTACCAAGTGGACCGGCGACGGGCCCTTCCGCACTTTCAAAGTACCTTCTGCAAGTTGCGACGCGCTGGAGCGCCAAGCGCGGCCAGCTTATTATTGAACTGGGCATCGTCGACTCTGCAGGCAATGCGCCGAGACTCGACGAGCTTACAAAGTGCAACATTATTCTCGAAGGCGTAAGCGCGGCGGTACGAAAAGTTACACTTGGACAGTTTGACGTTCGCGCATCACAAACAACGCTGGAAGCCAGCGGACTTCGCGGATTGCGCCATTCTAGAGGCAAGAAGGGCAAAGACCAGGGACAAGTTGCGATTGTGGCGAGTTTACAGTGCGAGGGTCAAGCGCCTGAAGCGGCAAGTGGTAGCTTTGTCAATGCGACCTCAAAAAATAAAAAGGGGCTCGCGGCTCTTCCTTGGCTTAAGCAGCTTAAGAGGGCTCTCGGAAAGGGCGACTACTCGGCAAACTAAGGAACCTCTGAAAAACTATGTATTTCGTCTTCGCTGGCCTTTCGGCAATCTTTGCGAGAAATCAGGTCGGGAAAATACTCGAAATAGCCCTGCTATTCCTGCGTTTTTCCCGACCTGATTTCTCGCAAATCTCATCCGAAACTCCAGCAAATCCAAAACACCTAGTTTTTCAGAGGTTCCCTAAATTATATTACCTTCATCTCTGTCCCCTCTGTGACTCTGTGGTTTTTTTAGAAAAATAAACCACAGAGTCACAGAGGGCACCGAGTCAGAACCGAGAGGAAGGATAGGTTATTTAGTTTACTACTAGTCTTCTGTAATTTATTCGCCAATTTCGCAGCGCCAAAGCTCTTCGACCGCTTCACGACGCCGAATCTGTCGAGTGCCTGCATTACTCTCGATCAACACTTCGGCGGGTTGTGGGCGAACGTTGTAGGTTGAAGACATCGCAATACCGTACGCGCCAGCATCACGAACTAAAATCAGATCGCCCTGCTCTGCCCTCGGAAGCTCGCGATCTTTCGCAAGAAAGCAGCTACTCTCACACACCGGACCAACCACGTCGACGAATTCAAGCGCGCCATCACGGCCTAGCACCTCAATTGCGTGATACGAGTCATACATCGCGGGCCGCATTAGATCATTCATCCCGGCGTCAACAATTAAAAAACTCTTATCCTGAGTACGCTTTCGATAAAGAACCTTGGAGACCAGTGCTCCTGCCTCAGCAATCAAGAATCTCCCTGGCTCAAATACGAGCGAAAGGTCGCTCTTCTGAAATATACGGCACACCATCGCCCCGAATCCTTCAAGGTCTAGTGTCGGATAGTGCCCTGAATAAGAAATTCCAAGACCACCACCAAGATCTAAAGTATGAAACTTTGCGCCGCGGCCGCGGAACTCCTCGACCACTTCAAGCGTTTTTGTATAAGCCGCTTCAAGCGGCGCATAGTCAGTAATCTGCGAACCGATATGGCAGTCGAGACCAACGAATGAGAGCCAAAGCGAATTTCTCTTTTCCTGCCACGCCTGAAACGCATCAGCAATACTCATCCCGAACTTATTGGCCTTTGTACCTGTAGTTAGGTGGTGGTGCGTTTTTGCCTCAACATCCGGATTAATGCGAAGCGCGACATTTGCGACCTGTCCCATCTCGGCCGCCACCGACTCAATCGCAGCAAGCTCGGCAGGCGACTCTACATTAAAGAATTTGATCCTCGCCTGAAGTGCCGCGGCAATCTCATCGCGAGTTTTTGCAACACCGGCGAAGACAACCCGAGACGCATCAGAGCAAGCAGCCAGAACCTTCTTAAGCTCACCACCCGATACAATATCGAACCCAGCGCCAAGCGAATAAAAATGTTTGAGAATTGATAAATTAGAGTTGGCCTTCATTGCGTAGCAAATGAGCGGCGACAATGGCGCAAGAACTCGGGATAACCGTTCAAATTGCGCGCTCATGACACTCTGTTGGTACACGTAGAGTGGAGTGCCATAGCGACGGGCAAGCTCAGTAACTACTTTCGGATCCCAGGTGACTACTCGAGCTTTAACACTAGACACTTTGCAGCTCCTCCCGCTTTCATAAACTCGTCAAGCTCGACCGCGTGCACAATATAACCGCGCGATTCAAGCATTCGCTTCGTTTCCTCGCAACCTGCCGGCATCACCACGGTCTTTCCGAGAACTACTGCGTTACAAGCAAACTTTTTTGCGTCCTGCTCCGGAACTTCAAGAAGTTCAATCTCAGCTCGCATTTTTGTAACACTATCAGGACTGAACGCACGCGGATAAAAAATTCCAAGCTCGGCGCTTAACGGGCAGAAGCAGGTATCGAGATGATAAAAATAGGGATCCGTCAGCTTGCAAAGCACGAGCTCGCGCACTTCGAACGCATTTGCCACGTCGGGAAAAGCGCTCTCGTCGGATCTGAACCCGTAACCGCAGAAAAGTTTTGTCCCAGCGAATAGTGCGTCACCTTCTCCCTCGAAGCAGCCGTTATGTACCTCGACAACTTTATAATCATGGCGAATAAACCACTCGCGAAAATGCGGTTCCTCGCCCTGCCTTTCACGATGTCGAAAGCGCGCTAAGACAGCGCACTTTCCGCGCACCAATCCGGCGTTCGCCGTAAAAACCATATCCGGGAGCCCACGCTGCGGCGCAACATACTCGACCCACACACCTGCGCGGATAAGCGTGTGGTGCAAGGTCTGCCACTGTAGCTGCGTGCGGGCAACATGCGGAGTTCGCTTAATGCTCATCCACGGATTAATTTCATAGGTCACGTCAAAAAAATCAGGACGGCAAAGCAACAATCGTCCGGCATCAAAGAGCATTTTTAGCGAGTCCTCCCCTGGCTGGTATAAAGCTTAGAGCGTCAGGAATATATCTTTATTGCTTTCAAGACGATACGTCGAGATACTTGAATAGTTTACTATTATATATAGCACTAAACTTTGGACGCTCAAAGATCGATTAGGTCTATAGAGAGATTGACACTCTTTGCAGGGGGACGGTAGAATATTACAAGAGACGTTAGCTATTTAGAGGTTTATCCAAAGTAACAATTTTTCAATTACCGTATGCAGCCTAATAGCCCACCCGGCAACTCTCAGCGCGAAAGTCTCCTGCCTCTCAGCGCACTTCGTAAGGGACAGCGCGGATTAGTGCAGGTTGTATCATCTGCAAATAAAAATCTATGTGGCCGACTCCTCACCATGGGAATAGTTAGTGGCGCCGCGATCGAGGTGCTCGAGTTCGCACCACTTGGCGATCCGATGAAAATCCGCGCACTTGGATATGAGTTATCGCTGCGCCTCGGCGAAGCTTCACAGATCCTTGTCAGACTCGCGTCATAGGAACATATGCCGCCGACACCGCATGTGGCGCGCTCACGCATGGCGCAAAGCGCGACTACTGGCACTCGACCTGAATTACGTCGGCCTGTAATTGCACTTGCCGGGAACCCAAATTGTGGCAAAACAACGATTTTCAATGCGCTTACTGGACTTCGCGCTAAGGTTGCAAACTATCCCGGTGTTACCGTGGAGAAAAAGATCGGTCGAGCTACGCTTTCGGACGGTCTCGCAGTCGATATTATAGACCTTCCAGGAATCTACAATCTCGGCGGCAGCTCACTTGATGAGATAATTGCGAGCCGCGCGCTTTTTGGCGAATTACAAGAGTGCCCATCCCCCGATCTTATCGTCGTGGTAATAGACGCAAGCAACCTCGAGCGAAATCTGTTCTTGGCAAGCCAGCTGCTTGACTGTGACCTTCCCCTAATTGTTGCGCTTAATATGTGCGACGTTGCTAAGTCTCAGGGTATTTCAATTAAGGTCGAACTTCTCGTGCGTAAGCTCGGAGTTCCAGTCGTCCCGGTCGTGGCACGGAAAGGTAAAGGAATCGACTTGCTTAAAGAAGAGATCTCTCGCGCGGTCAAGGAACGTCCAACCCATCAAGGCGGCGCCTGGCTTCCTTGCGACCATCCGATTATTACTATCGCGCGCGAACTTGCCGCAACGGAGCGCGGCCGACAATCAGAGGCCAACGACTTCGTAATCGGCCTTTCACTCCTTTCCGAGTCACGAAGCATTGAAAATCCTAAAGCTATGCAGAAGCTCCGCGAGGGGCAGCAACAGCTGCTTAGCGCGGGAATAGATTCAAATGCCTTCGAAGCGACCGAACGATATCGCTGGATAGCCGGTCTAGTGCGTGAAGTCGCGGTTTTCGAGGGAACGGCGTCACGTGCTATTCGTGCCACAATCGACAGTATTCTCACCCATCGAGTGTGGGGCATCGTTATTTTTCTTTTGATAATGGGCGCGCTCTTTCAGGCGATCTTTCTGTGGGCATCGATTCCGATGGACTTCATTGATACTGGCTTTGCGATGCTCTCGGCGACACTAAAAACCCTCCTTCCCGAGGGAATCTTACGAAGTCTTATCGTCGACGGGATTGTTCCCGGAGTGGGGAGTGTGCTTGTGTTTGTGCCGCAAATTGCAGTTCTGTTTTTCTTTCTTGGAGTTCTTGAAGAAAGCGGGTACCTCTCCCGTGCCGCATTCATAATGGATCGAGTACTGCGACCTTTTGGACTGCAGGGCCGGAGCTTCATTCCGCTGCTCAGCAGCTTTGCTTGTGCGATTCCGGGGATTATGGCCGCGCGTACAATCCCTTCATTTGCCGATCGCCTCACCACAATTATGGTAGCTCCGTTTATGAGCTGCAGCGCGCGCCTACCGGTTTACACGTTGCTTATCGCTGCTTTTATTCCAAGCCACACCTACTTCGGAATTATATCGCTCCAAGGCACGGTAATGCTTTGTATGTACCTCCTTGGCATCGCCGGCGCGGCTTGTGTTGCCTGGATTATACGCCGCAGGTTTTTACGTGGGGAACCTGCACTCTTTGTAATGGAGATGCCCCCGTTTCGGCGGCCCTCGGTGCGCGCCGTACTTCGTGAAGTACTTCTCCGAGCGTGGCTCTTCGTGCGAAGCGCGGGAACGGTAATTCTTGCCTGTTCGATTGTACTTTGGTTTTTGGCAAGCTTTCCACGTGGCGAAGTTAGGCAGAGCTACGCGGGCCGGATCGGCACCGCAATCGAACCGGCGCTCCGTCCACTGGGATTTAACTGGGAGATCGGTATCGGGTTAATCGCCTCGTTCGCAGCTCGCGAGGTTTTTGTGAGCTCTTTGGCAACAGTTTATTCAATTCAAGATGACGATAACGCGACACAATCACTCATTGATACCCTTAAGAGTAAACGGGCGCATGGCGAGTTTTCTCTCGCTACCGCACTGTCACTCATGGTTTTTTATGTATTTGCCTGCCAATGTATCTCCACGCTTGCTATTTGCCGAAGAGAAACTGGTTCGTGGCGGTGGCCGCTGATAATGTTTTTTTCTATGAGTTTGATTGCATACATTGCCTCGCTCATTGTCTACCAAAGCGCACTAAGGATTTTGTGATGCAAAAACTTATCGTCGTAATACTTTTGTTGGGTGCCCTTGTCTACTTAGTCCGTCGTGGCCGCGCATCGCTCGGAGCAAAGAGCGCGGAGAGATGCGAGAACTGTAAACATTCCGCAACAGATAAAGAGTAGCTAACAGCCCTTAAAGATTTAGAATTGATTTTTTCTAAGCTTAGCGACCAAGGACAAAAATCAAATAATTTCCGTCGTTTATCGCCGACATTTCTCTATCCTCCGTCGCCCAACTACTTTTGTTTAGTGCTTTACCCCATGGTATTATCCTTCTCCAAAAATAGATAGGAGAAGGTACGCATTGGCAGCGCTGAGGATTGAAATTGCGCCGCGTCGAATATTTTTTGATTTTGATGAGTTAGTTGTATGAGCCAGGCTTCACAGGTAGGTCGAGTGTTAGTTGGGCAGTTTCAGCGCGCCTTGCCTGAAAAGCTCGATGCATTGCGTAGCGGCACGATGCCAACCGTAGAAACTCACCTTGCTCAGGATGTGCTAAGCGCTATTCATCAATTGAGTCAAAGGGCGTTACAGGAAGATGCCTTTACCGCAGTCGCTACTTTGACGTACTTGGTCCAGCCACTTCTAGCTCAACTTATTAGTTGCGTGCGGCAGCATGATGAACTTCGCAACGGACTCACACGACTCGTAGCCGCCAACTCAACACTTCCCTCTATAATTGGCGTGCTCAATGCTGGGCAGAGTATGCCCGCGCTCGCTCAAGCAGCCGCCACAGTGCCTACAAAAGAGAGCCCACGTGAAATTGAAGCCCCAAATGCTGCTTCCAAAATAAACATAGCTCACCAAAATGCGCCGAGCCACCAAGAGCAATCCCCTTCTTCCGAAATCGAGCGAGGCATACTTGCGAAGACTCGCGCATTTTTTAGCAAGGGGAAGGTAAATAGCATAGCCTTTCTTGCCGCGCGGCAGATCTGGGATAAGGCACTTGCCGGCGGAACCACTTTTGACACTCTGCCAATTCGTTCCGAGGAGCTTGGGAGTTGCGCCCTTGCGATGGGTCTTCCCGTCGGGGCTATTTCTAGGTGCGTCGATCTACTTATTATGACGGAGCTAATGACGCGCGATCCGGCGGGGACTCGCGGCGCTTATATATTAACGCCACTTTTTAAGTCGCTCCTCGCCGATCCTCCGCGCTCCAATTTTTCACCTCCACAGACCGCTGTTCAGGCGCTCGCGGGGAATTTCTCGGATTGCACAAGCATTGAGTGGCGCGCAATCGCCGATCTACTCACACGGAAGATTCCGGAGGAGATGTGGTCATCGTCTTGGACCAGTCAGCAGCTACTTCAACTTTCCGCTGGAGCGATTGATGATACCGGAGCGGGCTGCGAGCTGACTCAAACTTCGCTCAGTCGAATATGTACTTGCGGCGCGATGGTGGAGTCAGAAGGAAGCCCGAAGAGACATTACCGATTTTCTCAAGATACAATTTCGCTCTTTCGAAGTAGAGGCGGCCGCTCGGAAATGGTGCCGGCGGCAGCGGAGCTTCCTGAAAGCCAAACTGTTTCTTCGACTGAAAACGTTGCTCCGTCTGATCCACCGACATCGGAGGGAACAGACGAAGGGAGGACAGTAAGCCCCACGGGCGAAACCGTTGTCGCGGGAACTCCGGGCGAGGTAGCTCCTCAGCCAGAACCTTTGCCTGAGCACCAAGAGGAATCCGTAAGCGAAGCTCCTATAGCCCCTGCCCCACTCGCGTCAGCGCCGCCAACTGAAGAGGCAAAGCCCCAGCCATCGGTTTCAACTCCTATCGCGCTTGAAAGCCCAGCGGTTGCGGTCCTGCAAACTACGCCTCTCGATATGACCGTCGTAACGACGCCCAAGCCTTCCGAGCCACGGACATTCGATCTAAGCGCTGCGCTGACTCGTATCGGTGTTCAAGGGCCAATAGCTGCGCACGCTCGACAGCTTGCAAAATACCTTCACGCGAACAATAGCGATGATTTTGTTAGTTTCATCAACTTATCCGTCGAGCTCACAGAGCAGAAGAGTTTTGCGTGGCTCACGTTAGAATCGCTGAGATCCGCTCTCAAGATTCTAGTTGATGCAGAGTTTCTTTTCGAAGGTGACGATGAATATGCGATCCTCGACAGGTGGCATTCGATTAAATAGTGACGTATGGATTCAGAATTAATTAAGTCAAGATCATCAAAAAAACCTGCCGGGGCTCAACTAGAGGCCTTGCTTGAGGAGATCTGTTCTGTTGGCGCACTCGGCGCCTCTTCATTCAGCAGCCAAACCTGCGGATCGCCGGAGCAATATCAGACCGAATGTAAACGGCGAAAGGAGATCTTCCAGAGTCAGTTTCGCGAAAAGGCGAGAGCTTCGACAGTCGAAGTCGATGCGTTTCGAAATAAACTTGAAGAGCTGCAAAACGAAATAGCCAGTATTGCTTCAGCTTTTAGCAATGATGTCGCTGGAAATCTTGGTGCGCAAATTTCGAATGCACTTCAAAACTCTCTTCGGAAAAATGATGGGCTTATTTCTTCCGAGGCTGCCTGGCTTGTGACCGCCGGCGCGATTAAGGCTTACGGTGTCGCCTTTTCAAGTTCTCGTGATGAAGCAATGATTGCCTCGATGGTCGACATTACGCGCGGCTTTAAAAAGGCTTTTAAAACAGAGTGGGGGCGCGGCGTCTTAACGCTCGCAGCAATCGCCAAAGGGGTGGACATCAAATCAGCTCGGCTTATAAGCGAACTTTCGAAATGCAGTCAATTGAACAGCACTGGATCGGCTAAAGATCTGACCGCGCAACTAACCCTCCTTCACGGCGAATTAAAGCGGATGCTCGAGCCTTTGGTGAACAAGAAAAGCATACTAACCAGCACTCTAAATACAACGCAGGGTGATCTCTTAGATTTATCTGGTAGAGGACGCGTCGGTCCATTTCGTTTATTAATACTTGCAACGGAGACGTTTCACCACGTTACGAAAGCTTCCGATAAGCTTGCCGCAAGCTTCGACGGTATGTACCAAATACTCGACAGGATCAAGTTCGCACAGATCGAGCGTCTTGCTTGCGAAATGAGAAATGCGTGGGCTGCAGAATGCTCCGCGTTCGCCGCGTGGCGACCGCCCCTTCCCAGTGAGGCAAACGCCCCTTCTCCAAAGAGCCCCACTTCTACTGCTGCCGCGCCCGCTGCGCCTGCACTTAAAGACGCTACGATACATCATCGCGTCGAAGCCCCGCCAAGTGGCACAGCCAACGCGACAGCTGAAGAGAGCAAAATTATTTCTCGACAACTTGTGGTAGACGAGCGGCAACGGGCGTTACTTGCTCGCTCAATGCAGGATTTCGGAATTCCCGCGAATATTGCCCGTGAAACGGCTGGCGAGATATTAAGTCAGCTGCCTCTTGTTGAGATATTGAAGCAATACAAAGAGGTCGAAGCGCTAATACAGTTAGATATCTTCAATTCGACGGAGTTTCGAAAGGGTTTATTCTCACAAGTTACCCTTTGGAAAATGTTTGGGAGAGTAGAATTTCAAGAATATTTCAATCAGCTTGCGGAAGCAGCTGGCATGGCGGCAAGTCTTACAAATCAGGGCCGGCTGCCTGATGAACTCTCTCCGCTCAGGTTTCCCGATCGCTATACCAACAACGAGCTACTTCCGACCACCGAGGCCACACTTCTCGAACTTCGTGATAATCCAGGCGCGGGCAGAACATCCGCTCCTCAAGCCGTTCGCCAACTGTCGCCAATTGAGGAATTTCGCTTTCACCTTAACGCATTTGCGAAAAGGGTTGGTGGCATCGATACGCGCGAGTTGAATATTGTAGAAAAAATGCTCGTTACTGGTTTCTCGTTCAGCGGCGATCGTTTTGAAGCCGGAAATCGGCTCAAGATAGATCTGCTCCTTCAAAATGTTAATCGAGATGGAGTACTTAATGTCGCCTCCGGAGAGCTAAAGAAGATAGTCGCCAAATGGACAACTTTCGGTGCGCTTAGTCCTGGGCGCGGAGGAGATACTAGTTTTATTTCGCGCAACTCTCGGAAGGGGCGAACGGATTGTGAAGATCCAGATCTTAGGCGCTGTCTCGAGCTCGCATCCGAATATAGCGGTGGAATTTATAAGGCGCAGCCGACTCGTTAGACTTAATCTCGCCCCCTTGGGGTTGATTATCGAGAGCGCAATACGAATCGCGGCGTGTCCCAACAATTATCAAGAATTTTCAGTGGTTATAGCGTTAGCAATCTTTGTTTAGTGCCTTGCAGCGTGATACTATCAACGCTAAACCGCAGCTGCGAATGTTCGCCAGATCGAATAGCAGCAAGCCGGATCGAGCACCGTCGCGGGGAATTTTTAACTATATAGAGTACGTACGATGGAACAACAAAATAAAGTTGGGCAACTACTTTTCTCGCAATTTATTCGTGTACTACCGCCGTCACTTCCAAGCCTCCGCGACGGCAACTTGCCGATGGTCGATGACGCGACATCAGCACAGGTCACACTCGAGTCAATTCATGCGCTGATTGGGTCGCTTACGCAACAATCGAGTTTTGAGTTAGGTGCCGCACTTCAAGTAGTTGTTCAACCACTGCTTGCTACGCTGATAGAAACATTAAAACACCATGAGGAATGTCGAACTGCGCTTGGTCAACTCGTAGCCGCAAATGTCGCCCTTACAAGCGCAGCTAAGATTTTCGCAGGCACCGAGTTTCCTGCGCTCACGCCCGCAGCTGCCGCAGAATCACGTGAACAGGTCGCGATACCTACTTCCGCAAAATCATTGCCTGCGTCGGCACCGTCCACAGATTCCTCACCCGCCGCAGCTCCTCGCGAGGGATCGACTAAACCCGCACCTACCGGCGTAAGGAAGGCACGAGCAATTAAGTCATGGATTGAAGAGAGCTCCCTTCATCACCAACAGGCCTACTCGGTGCTCACTAGGTACTGGGGCGCTTCGCAGGAAGCCCGCACAAAAGCAGAGGGATTAGTATTTACCACTCAGGAATTTAACAGGGATTGTCTCGCGGAGGGAATATCGGTGAGCCATCTCGGCAACCTGCTCGGCAATCTTTGTAAGCTTGGACTCATCGAGACAGTGGCCGAGAAGAAAGGCAGCTACAGAATTATGCCTATTATGGAGCAAGTTCTGGCTTCACCTCCAACACTTACCCCGTATACTACTCCCTCGAACCCATTGGAGCAGCTGAACCTAAATCTTCCCGAGGGATTCACCAGCTGGCAGCAATTGGCCGCTTTTATCGCAAGCCAACCAACTAACGCTCGACCGACCCAGATCTCGTTTGAAGACTTCGCAACACCGATAGCCGCAGCCAAGTTGCATATCGAAAGAAATGAAATGCACCGCATCTACGCTTGCGAAGCTATGTATCCCCCAGTAGTTCGAGGCGACCCGCTTCGAATTAACCCTTTAATTTACTCACTCTATGACCAACGCAACCAAGGTCCTGCGGGAGAATCGACGGCCACTGAAGCTGCAGCGACGGGACCTACATCGACTCCTCCGCAATCGAAAGACACTGTGCCAGCGGAGAAAGGAGTAATAGAGCATCCAGCTGCGCCACCGCAGCCTACGCCCGCCGCGGCAGTGCCCTCTCCTGTAGCCGACAAGGCTGCTTCGATTAACGATTTCAAAGTACCGGGAGTCGAAGGAGCCAAGCTAGCGAGCCTGTGGGCTTCTGCCAAATTGCTTCAGGCTAAATTTGGTCTCCAGCCATTTTCAGTGCAGCATGCATTTAATGCACTTGATGTGGCTTCCGAGGAAAAGTTGACGATAGTAGTCGCAATTAGAATTCTTGAACAGCTCTGCACGGGAAAACTTCTGATTAAGGAAGGGTCGCAATACCGAGTTAGCAGATCTCTTTCGTAACACTTCAAGGCGTTAAGCGTATGAACTTGTATTATTGAGTGCTTCGTGAGGATCAGATTTGAATTCTCAGTCTTTACAGTTAGGACCTACAGGACAACAGAATACGGCGCAGCCAATCGGCGAGCCCTCGCCGTCCCTGCGTTTTAACCTTTTTCCCTTGGCCCCCGAAGTTCGCACACTAATACTTACCTATCTTTCTACTCAGCGACGTGCCGAGGCGATAGCAGCTGCGACTACGCTGGCGTTCCGAGGTGATTTCGCTCTTCACGCGAAAGCGCTTCTTGAGCAACAAGGACGGCCCTTTCTGGATGAACAGGTAAGGAATTTGGCGCTGCAGCTTCAGAAATACACGAACACTCCTCCTGTAGGCACCACCCTTGTCAAGCGAATGGTTACCCTGCCGATTGTCCTTGAGGGCTGGCGCAAGCTCATTGCAGATCCAAAGACGACGCAACGTGTACGTGCAGCTTTAATGACTCAAAGAGAAGAACTTATTCAGGGCCTTGTTGGGCAGCGCGTCAACACTTCTCTCGGCGCGCTTGATTGGATCCGTTTTGATGTCGGCGATGAGATGATGGCGAGGGCCTCGGCAGGGAGATACTGCTCTGCCTGGTTCAATGCTGCACATGCGAACGAGGCACGCATCGGTATTAATGAGCTGGTACAGATCGCCGAGAAACTCTACCCTTCGATCCCGGTTCATGATCGCGCTGCCTTTTTTCAGGAGCGTTGGGAACATCCCGTGCTTCATCGCTGCCGAGAGTGGAGCACTTCGGAGCTCAAAACACTAGGTTGGCCATCAGCCCTTATTACTTACCATCACTTACTCGGCGTGCTTGGCTTCAGACTCGATACCATCGGTCTATCGGACGCACCACCACGAGGTCCCGCGATCAAAAATGCTCTTGCCGCTGCCGCGTTGCTTCAAGGTGACCTTCGTTGTTGGCCCGCGGTACGCACCTTCTTGCAACGGGAAGTCGAGAGCCCCGACGTCCTCAAGAGCTCGCGCTTTGCCTGCAATATCGCACAACAGATTCTTGAAGAAGGAGATAAGAGCTTCAAAGAGTTTTGTCGCCAAGACCTGCACCAATTGCTCGAAACACGTCGAAGTAGCCTCGGGCTCACCTATCAAGACTTGGGAGATCTGCTTTCAACGAGCGCCTCCGCTGTTTCTAACGTCGTCTCGGGACGACTCAATTCACCACAATCGCCACTCCCGGCGATTCTCGTGCTTCTGGCGCAAACTCGCCAGGAACTTTTGCGTTGGGTGGCGCAAGCACGGGAAAACCTTCGCATCGCGCGACAAAAGGCTCGTGCCTCATCAAGCTCTACCTTTGGGCTTGAAGCAGCGTTTCACGGGCTCGCCCCTTCGCTTGCGAATAAGCAGCTGATCCAAGCGCCGAAAGGTGCTGAAGAACGCCTTCACAAGACTACCAGACCACTGCACGATCACCTTGTCCGCACCAAGCTGCGCCCGTCATTAGAAAGGCTCGTTGAACTTTACTCAGTTCGCACGCCCATTGATATTCCGCGAATGCTTGAACGACGACACTTTGACCAGAGTGAGGTGGTCGATCGGGCACGCCTTGCATGGTCTGACTACAAAGCTCTAAAGAAAGATGGCAGTGTACCTTTGTTGGTGCAGTTCCGTGATCTTCTGAGCACACTAGGCGAACCACTCGACCAGCGCCATCTATTTCATTGGCGCAACAATCGCACTCTCGCAATGCGAGAACGATCGTTGCTTGAACGCGCTATTGCCGTTATAGATGGCGAGCAAAAGTTGGTTCGTTTCTCCGCGCTTCCCGACGGAAGCAATTATGCGTTACGAAGCCACTTTCCTATTGAAGTTCGTCGCAGGCTACACGCGCAGCAGACTTTGTCAGACACCGAAGTGCGAATGGTGCAGGCGACAGTTCAAGCACTTCCTGAGGCGCCGCATGGCATCTCAGGATTGTGGGGACCTAGACGAAAGGAGCTTGTAGTTAAGTTCCTTAAACTCGCATGCTCTCGTCAGGCAACTCCAAAGGACGTTGTGCTTGATTGGCTAAACGCCACAAGGTCGAACTACACGATTAAAGTCATCACACTGCTATTACATCGCGTGAGTGCTGACGAAATACGTTCGGAGCTGCTTGGCCTCAATCCGCAACAGCTTTCTTTCTCCGAGCTACTTAGGGAAAAGCAGACTCTCCTTAGACATTTTAGCGATAATCGGCTTACAGAACGGGCTGCATCAACACTCTCGCCTGGCGTCCAAGCCTTCTGCGCTTTGCAAAGCTGCGTTCCAGGAATTACTCGAGACGAGCTTTTAGACGCCTTAGCCGATGCGAACATTTTGAGCTGTACGCCCACGGCCGCGCTACCTAGGGAAACAAGCAAGCTACCCCTGCTCTATCCTTCACTTACAATCAGCCCCCCAGTTGCGTCCAAATCGCGGAGAGAAGCAGTCGCCGAAGCACGTTCCTGGCTTGCCGAGAGGAATCTACTTGCTCTAAAGCCTGCGACAAACCCATCTAGGAGGCCTTCCCTCTCGCAAGATGGATCGACCACAATGTCCTCGCACCAACCAAAGCAGCCGCCACGTACTCAGCAAACTGCGCGAACGCCTCCACGCTCACGGAGCAGGGAGATTCTTGACTCTGCGCGCAGGATGGTCCAGGTTGCTGTACAAACAAAGCATAAGATGTCGAGCACTGACTCCGGCGCTCTTTCTGCCACCGGAGATGCGAGCATCGCTCAGCTTGTTCAAAAGTTTCTTTCGCCGCTACATTCTCATGAGATCGAACCTGGCTCAGACAAACAGCTTCAATTTAAAAACCCCAAAACTAAGCTACTTAAGAATATCTCACCACTTGCGCGAAGTGGTTTAGCGAAACTTGGCAGCCTCCTTGCCTCGGCACCCGAAGAGAACAATGTCGCGGCACTCCCGTCGCACTTCTTGACGCACCTCTCCGAGCAGCAAACAGCAGCGATAATAGACGCAATTTGCGACCTTTCGGACGTGGGTCACAATCGAAACTGTTTTGCCATATCCGATAACCGCGCCGCTTTTCTTCACAGCCTTTTAAAGGAACTTCGTCAGATTCTTCCCGGACCTAATGTCGCAAGCTATTTCTTTTCACGAGCAATGACCGCAGCAAATGTCATAAGCCCTCAGCAGGTGAGCTCCACCGCTTCAAACTCGCTGCAACTATTTAGCAGCGCCCTGAGGCTTCTTGCGCAACGGACGCATGACGGGCATCAGGAAACATGCCGAAAGCACAACGACGCACGAGGCGCAAAAGAGGAACCGTCATTGGGACGAGACGAAACGAATCTTGAGTAGGCAAGCTGAATGGAAGAAGGAATAGGGATTTATGGCACATTCACATGAAGATCTAAGTCGTGTCATTCGTGATGAACACGGTCAAAGAGTCAGCCAGCTCGGCGGCACTGTTGTTGGCAACGTGGCGGAGCCGGAGCTTGACGCACAATGCTATCAATTGTTGAGGGAATACTTTGGTCAGGAGCGCTTTCGAGTCGGGCAACGTCCTCTCATCAAAGCAGCGATGGATGGTCTGGATACCGGCGGCGTGATCGCTACTGGCGGTGGGAAGTCGCTTTGCTTTCAACTTGAAGCGCTTAGAAGATTCCTTAATGGCGACGGTCTGACAATAGTGATTTCACCGCTCGTTCCACTTATGAACGACCAGCATGAGTCCCTCCGGGCAACAGTCTCGAAACAGGGAATTCCGAAAAAATCATTTCCCTGCGCGGTTATAAATAGCTCGCAGGATCAAGAAACAGTGCTCGGTCGAGCCTTGCGCAAAGAGAACATTGAACTCGTGCGAAATGAAGCGGCGGCGCTCCTGATCCTCTCGCCAGAAATGTTAACGCGTAGTGATATCGCCCATGGACTCCTCGGCATCGGTTCCGAGCGGCAGTTAAAGATTGCGCGAGTCGTTATTGACGAAAGCCATGTGGTCCACGACTGGGAGATGTTTCGGCTTGCCTACCTACGCCTTGCGGCCCTGCTTGGACAGATCGTAGCACATCGAACTCCCACCACCACGAAAGAACCTAACGAGAACAACGTTCGTTCAGTAGCACTTAGCCTGTTTACCGCGACAGCTCCGGCCGAAATATGGAAACACCTTACCGACAAGTTCCGGCTTAATAGCAGAGGTTCCTATTTCTACTTCGGAGAAATTGACAGAACCAATCTACTTTATGAGAACGTCGCCTGCACAAATCGCGAGGAGAAAAACGAGCAGATCATTCGCTTCCTGCGCGAATTTTACCCTCCTGATAACAACGACAACCGGGTTGACGGCGTAAAACGCGGTCCGGGATTTTTTTACGTCGGCTCGCGAAAGGCTGCGGAGAAGACCGTCGAAGCAATCCTCCAGGTGATGCCACACATGCGAGGGAAGGTTGACTACTTCCATGCAAAGCGTCCGCAGCTCGAAAAAGACGACGTATTGCGCCGTCTTAGCAACGATGAAATTGAGCTTTTAGTGACTACTAACGCGGTCGGCATGGGCTATGACAAACAAAATATTCGTCTGGTGATTGTTGGGCATACCCCTCCGAGTCTCGACGCGCTTATTCAGCTCTTCGGGCGCGGCGGGCGAGATGGCGACCTGGCCAAGTGTCTGTTGTTTTTTACCGAGACCGACATGGCTTTGCCGCTTCTATTCATGCGCCAGCAAAACCCGGACGCACAACGCGTTCTCAAGACCTTAAAGTTCCTTGAAGAGGGCCATCGCAGACAGAAGAAAGCTCGCGAAGAGAAAGAAGAGGAGCGCAAACGTCAAGGCCGGGGCCGGCGCACGAAGAGCGCTCTTGCGCGGGGACGGCGTGTTGCACTTCCGCTAAAGTACCTCGACGATGATGATCCGGCGTGGTCACACCTAGTGGCAGAGCGCCGCGCCTGTCTCGGTATTCTGGAGATGTTCGGTTTTATTTCCGAAGTGCGCCGTGGGATTCCCGGCAAAGTATGCGCCGTCTACGAAATTAATCGCACCTCAAAGGATGAAGATTTTAAGTCACACTTTCCTACAAGTGACTGGTTCGAGCGAAAACTTCAGGCAGATAAACAACGGCTTAAAGTGCTGCTGTATTATATCGTTTATGCAAATGATCGAGTTAATACTCATCGTCAAATAATTTCAAACCATTGCAGACACAACACCATCGCGCCGATGGTTGAGCAGACAAATCTCTTTGAGCTGATAACTATCTCAGAGCGAAGAATTCAGGAGATTCTCAAAGTGGTAATGGAGCGAGATTATACGCTTAATGAGCTAAAAAAGGCGCTGGCCTTACGCGTCGCGGAGTCCCATCTTGGCAATCAACATCCGCTTGCTCGTGTTGCGCCGAGCGATCTAAGCGTGATTATTGAATACTGCACTGCACTTGGCTATCTTCGCTTGCATCGCCGGGGAAATCAGCCTTTTCTTTCGCTAGGCGAACTGGGGCACCAGTATCTTCACGAGAAACGGATTCACCCCAAACAAAAGCACCTACTAGATAGTTGCAGTACGTGGATAATCCCTGAGCTTACCGATTTTGAAAGATATCGACATTTTTTGGCGCGCCTCGGGCATGAAGCCGAACGCAAGTATCTCGGCATCGAAATCAGCCGACAGTGGTATAGCAATGCCGTGAGCGAGATTCAGCAGATGAAGCTCCAAGCAGACCGCGCCGTCCGTGAAGGGCGACCTGCTCCCTCGAGAATGGATGCGACAGATGCATGGTTACGTCGTCTGGACAATGTCGCCGGAAACAGACTTGAGCCAGTCTCCGACACTTTTGCTGCTCACCGCTTTACCTTGTTCGGCCAGCAAATAACCGGACAGGAGCTTACGCGCGTCTTTCTGGGGAGAGAGAAGGAGGAAGAGGTTCGCATTGAGGATATGCGCCTGCTTCTTAATTACGTGTTGACCGACCCTATCGACTATTTCTCGAGTGCAACTCGCTCATTAGGCGTGCTGTAGGACGTTATGACAGACTCAATGCAACAAAGAATACGTCTATTACTACCAGGGTCGCCGCAGGCACAGGAAGTTTCGGCATTGCGATCCTCTGCGGTAAGCGTACGCAAAGATGTCATTCGTTATATCTCTGAACTTGTGCAGACCCGCGTAGCAATGATTGATTTTGTGCTACGGCATGAAGAAAAACTCGCCGAGCAGGTGTGTTCGATGTTGCAGACTCTCGTCGCGCAGTCTCCACAAGCTCGCACGTACCTCGAAGAGATCGCAACAGAGAAAGAAGATGGTTGTGCCATGCTGGCTGATCGTAAAGCCATGGCTGCCTTGCTGCTTGAATGCGCCGCAGCGCAGCTTCATGCTGCCCCGGAAGAAGCCGTTCCCGAATGTAAGGTTGCAGCAGGATGGGATCGGGCCGGGTTTATTGATTCAGAGCGCCTAAAGACTCTTCAAAGCGAGCCGCCAGGTGCAGAGCTTGCGAAAGTGCTCCTCAACATCGCCTGCCTCCTGAACTACAATTCGTGGCGCGAGCCGCGCAACAATATCTTTCGCACTCAGTTAATGCAGCTCGGCCTAAATGCCACCACCAGACCCCAGCTAATCGAACTCGCAAGCAGCACTGAACTGCTTGAATCCACACACTACATGATTTTGGATGCAATTCATCCTAATCCCGAGCTGCCACCTTCAGGGACAGCTCTAGAGAAACATTTTCCTGGTGGCCCGCTCTTAGATGGCAGTCCTCTAAAAACCGAGCTCTCGAGACTCATGGATGCCGGCATCGCATTTTTTTCTCTCGCCGAGCGCCGCCGCGCTCTTATCTCCGAACTTCTCGCTGATCTTCGCGCAGCTCAAGACCATTCATCAACAGGCGTGCGAGACAATTCGCAAATATCCGATCCTTGGATGCGCGAGGTATCGCGCTACACTAACGGAACCCAGTGCGACACCATAACAATAGAAAGACTGCACGTGGTCTTCGACGGATTTCTTGCGCCTGAGATTCTTAGCCAACTCTGCTCGGAAGAGAAGCGTGATCGGCTATGGTTGGCAACTCAGCAACTTCACGGACTACTTTTCTCGGAAGAGGGGTTTTTTGCCGTACGCGATCGACTGGTGCTTGGAATGAGCGCGCTTGCACTCAATGACGAAGTACGTTCGTCTCTTACCGATATGTCTTTCTCTACCAGAGCAAGAGCGCATTGGAGAAGGGATATCCTCGAAAATGACCCGGACTGGGTGCGTTTGGAGCTTGCCGCACCGGCAAGCGAGAAGAGCACAGAAAGAGTTCCCGCGGACGAAAGGGCGTACCTTGAGAGGGTCCCTAAAATCACTTCGGTTGTCGGCCACTATCTTGCGCTTGGTCGTTTTATGGGACTTCTCAGAAACGGCAGGAAACCAAGTCAGCTTCGTTCGGAACTTGCCGAGGGCATTGCAAATGACAAGTTGAGAGTGGAACTCCCCGCCGAACAATATGTGCCTCGGCTCGTTGACATCGTTGAACTTGCGCGCCATCAGGCCAGGCGCGAACGGGGTGAAAAGCGTGGAGGAAATGGCTCTACGCACGCACATGAATTCAGCAACGGGGGTGGCTACGATTCGCAGAACGAAGAGCTCACTCAAATGCTCGTCTCGATAATAAGCTTAACTTCAAAAGATCGAGCACGCTGTTTAACTCGTGCCGACAAATGGGTTCGCGCGGCTCCCAAAGATGGTTTAGAGGATATGCCAGTTTTTGAGCCGGACGAATTAACTTCGCCCGATGGCTATACCGTCGCACTGCGTGAGCTGTGCACTGTCGCTCAACGAAGCACGGTGCTGCGCGACGCCCTTTTGGAGGCGCTACGAAATCACCAGCAGCTTCAAGATGATCTCGTGGTCAAATTACTTTCTCCTCGACAGCAGCTTCAGTCCCTGGGACAGCTGGTGTGGCTCTTTTCACAGCTTGAAACTTCTGAACAAGGGCTTACTTTGGCTGCCTCAATTATTGATCTGGCTCGCTCCGACCAACGAACACTTTCTGAACTACATGCCAACAATCAACATTTCATTAGCGCATTGCATGATCCCTTAATGCTTGCCGCTATTATCTACCAGGCTGTGATTTCAACTCGTGAAGAACTTCGGCTATGCGCAGATCCAAATTTAGAACTTGAGCTTTCGCTACGAGGGCTACAAAACGCGCTGAGGGAGCTGCAAAGCGAAAGCGCTTCGCATGCTGCCCGCTTTCGAGGAATTAAATCGGACGTCGCCACATTTTACACTCCGGAGTACGAAGCAAGGCTTCAAGGACTCATTGCCGAAGCATCGGAACGCTCGCTCGTAGAAAAACTCAAGCAGAGCGGCAAGAGCATATTGGCCCCTGACCTAGCTCCGCTTCCCGTCATAAGAGTTGTTCGCACGAAAGATCTTCCCCATGCGAATACGCCACTTGGCTACCATCATGCGCTTCAACGCTCTACGCGCCGGGCAGCGGCTCTCCCGAAAGGAGAGTCACTGCCGCCAGGAGAGATAGTGAGGCTTCAATCTCTCGTTGAAGAGCATCCCCAGCGAATCGAGTTTATTCGTGGCCTTCCCGCGAGTCAGGTTCTCCCAGGCTTGATTGATCTTGCATTAAGCGGACAGAGCGGCGCGGCGAATCTTCAGTCTCTGCTTGTAACGTTCGCTCGCGAATCACAGCGCGGAGCTCCACTTCTCCAACGCTGTCGAGGTGCAAAAAGCGAAGAGGGCGACTCGATCTTTGAAAGCAAGGCACCGAAAGTCGCACACGCGAACGAAGTTCCGCAGGTTGATTCGTCGCTCCACGAAGCGCCGGACGCACTTGCCGTGCTGCTCTTTGAATTGCAGAAGGCCGCTTTAGATGCTCGCTCCGGTGACATTTCGGCTGCTCAAAGGCGTGATTTCGTCGCGGGCGTACTTCTTAAGTCACTGCTTCATCTTAATTTCTCTGGAAAACTACAGACCTCCGATATAGCGCCACTTGAGGCACTTACAATTTTAACTCATCTTCTTCACTTGACTGACAAGGGAGATTCGCGCCGAAAGAATGCGCATGTTATAATCAGCGCTATTGGCGAACTATGTCGCTGCAATCCTCAATTTAAATCTGCACTTATTCGATCGCTCGCAAAAGACGAGACCCCTCGAATTACTTCTCACCATGATAACCTGCTGCCAACACTCGCTGCCCAGTATCACTCCATTTTTGGAGGAAGTGATCCTGCGCAGGGGGTAGACGGGCTGCTTAACGCAATGATTGATTTCGCAAACGTGGAGCGGAAGCTTCCGGCGGGAGAAGAGATTCGGAACGTGCTGATTCAGCTCCTGGCACATCCTTTTGTCGCTCGTTATGCCGAACGGAGACTCGCTCACCCTGATGAATCCGAGACGTTCAAGACTTTCTTACGAACGATTGCTGTGCAAGCGAATTGCGCACTACTTAAACCTCTCGCGCTGCGCGGCGTGGGAGGCGTGAACAAACAACGTGAGCCTCTCGACGGTGCGCCTCGAGACACTCGCCCTTGGCCGCGCCCATGTTACGCGACCGGGACGCACTTTCGTGCCAATAAGCACATTGAGAAAACAGCGCCTTCGACAAGCAAAGACACTCGAATAACTCAGGAGATCCTAAGTTCCTTAGAACAAACGTTAGCCCCGATCTTCGCGCACGAATCAGGCAGAGGATTCGCGCCAATCGCTCTTGCGAAGCTAGACAATTTAGTGCTTCGTATGGAGCAGAAGTTCGGTAGGACTACTAATGAATTCGCAGGTGATAGGCCAAAAATTAACTTAGAGCGTCAAATTCAGTTTCTTCTCCCTGAACCCGCGATTCTCTCACTCCTTGACGCCGTGGTGGCACGAGACAAAGTGGGCGAGCAGGCGCGCAAGGTACTATACGAGATGATTGCAATTCTGATCACACGGACGATCCCAGTGGACGCTGGGAAACGCGGGAAGTCGCGGAGCGCATTTGATACTCTGATCGACTGTATGTACGAGTTCAACTCACCCGCGCATGTCCGCTTGGCCGCGGTACAGCTCGCACGCTGCGGACCACTAATGCGTCCAGAATTACTCGCAATGCAAGCCTCGCTCCTTGATCCGAAGCGGGCTATCGAACACGGGCTCTTTATGGCGCTGCATCTCGAGAACCTCGGCGATCGCGCCAACGCTTTGCACTTCGTCTTTGGAGCGATAGAACAAAGCAGTGAGCTACGAAAGCAGTTCATTGCTTCTCTTCTTCCTGACACTCATGGAAACATACCCTGCCTACAAGCCATAGCAGGCCGAATTAATGCTGCTATGGCTCGTGCTAAGATTCCGCAGGGTTCGCCGGAAGAGGCTTTCTTTAGCGAATTTCGTTCACGGGTACTAAAAGACGGCCTCTTCGAGCTTATCCGCGGAATGATATACTATTCCGCCGTTCCAATACTACAACGGGGCAACTCATGCACACTCACGTCGGGGGCGTTAATTGTTGAGCTTGCAAAGAATCTTTCCATTGCAGAAATCTTGGCTGAGTTGACCTATTATGGCGAATATTCGCGAGAAAATGAAACCTGTAAGAGAAAAGCTCGTATTATAGTCGGCGACGTCATTCCACATCTCGATCTTAGCGCAGCCTCGCAGAGACTTCGCAACTTTGTTCCTATCGTTTTGGAGACGGAAAAACCTGTAGCTACATTAGGACCACGAAGCAACCTTCCACCTTTCGACCCTGCTACTCAGGAGTGGCCAGATGGACGTGGTTTTTTTAGGAGTGAAGAACCAGGCGTGGAAGCACTGCATGATTTCTACGAGCAAGAGGAGAAGACAGGGCACTCTGGCAAGAATCGGGATAAAGCACAGGGAAGCTAGTACACTGTAAACGAAGTCTTCTGACTCTTCTCATCTCTGCGCTCTTCGTGCCTTGTGGTTTATTTTACTTTCAAAAAACCACAGCACTGCGATCCAAAGAGCGGCGATCAGCAAACCTAAACACTCCAAATTTTTTTCAGGAGCGAGCATCTGATCACGATGCGGCGATGGCGTTCCCTCAAGCACAAAGTAGAGTAGCGCGGCGTAGACAACGTAACCGATAAAAGGCAGGAGGTAGTAGAAAACTGCAATCGTCTTCCCTTTGCGAAGAGAGTAACTACAAAGAAACACAACATAACCATAGATCGGCATCCACCAATACCAATCAGGATCATTATTCTGGACATACACGGCATAGGCGAATATACCGATGCCTACTATCTTAACAACAAACGCCAGCGCATTACGAAATGTCGTCACTGTGCGCAGCTCCTCCGCCGAGAATCACTCGACCGCGCCATGCTTCTTCAGAACCTCGGCGATCTCAGCCTTCATCATCGATTGCGCATAGCCTAGCGGAGTTTGCTCGCCCCGCCCCTTCTTGTTGACGTCCGCCCCGGCTTTAATCAAGGCCTCTACGCTGGCCAGTGCATCATCCTGCACTGCTCTCATAAGAAGAGTCTCGCCAGAATCAGTGATATTATTCGGATCGGCCTTTGCCTCAAGCAGCAGAGCGACAATCTCAGGAGAATCAAGCGCGCGTGAAAGCGGGATCTGTCCGCTATTCGTCCTCGCGTTTGGATCAGCTCCGTTTTTTAGTAACGTGGAAACAAGATCCTTATTTCCCTGCTCAATTGCATAAATCAGCGGCGTATACGCTGCATTCGAGCGATTCATATCAGCCTTCGCAGCACCCAAGATCGATACTATCTCAAGATTTCCGCTCTGCGCGGCGGCAAGCACGTACGAATCTCCCTCTTTCGTCGATAAGTTTACATCCGCCCCACCTTCCACAAGAAGCTTCACCATATCGCCGTAGCCACTTTGAATCGCGAGGCTCAGTGCGGTATCGCCATTCTGTGATTCTGCATTCGGATCTGCCTTGGCCTTAAGCAACACCGCAGCGACGTCTCGTTTATCCATGTCAGTTGCACGCATCAAAGCCGTGTGTCCGATCGCATCCGCTGCATTCAGATCAGCTCCTGAATCAATAAGAGCCTGAACTATCTCCGCACTACCATTCTGCGCAGCCCAGCTAAGGAGTGGTCGCCCATTCTCTTTAAAGTTAGCATCTCCTCCCGCCTTAAGTAGTGTCTGCGTCTCAGCGAGATCCATATACGCCACTGCCTGCGCCAATTTTACATTCACTGAAACTTCCGTCGCTGCCGCTTCTGGCACTGCAGTTTCTAACACTGCAGAGACTTCAGCGGTCGCCGCCTGTGGTGTGCCGGGCGGAGTCACACTTTCTGCTTCATTCTTTGCTACCGTAGGCTCGCCTTGAATCTGCTCGGCCGGGAAAGGCTCGTTGCGAGTTACCATTGCCTGAGGAATGTTAATGACATCTCCAACGCGTATCGCTTTCACGCGCAGTCCTGGATTGGCGTTTGCTATCTCTTTCCAATTGATACTCGACCCGGTATACCAAGCCGCGATCGCGCCAAGAGTTTCACCCGAATATTTTACTGTGTGGGTAACATACTGTGGGGCTTGCTCAATTGGCTGGTTTCGCCGCGCACACGCTGCCAACAATAAAGTGACACACGACAAAACTCCGACAAAAAGTACCACGCTTGTACGCACATTTGATGATCGTTTCATAGGCTAGCCCTAAAAGGTTATTAAAGCTGTTATACTTCTCAATGAAGATTTGGAGAAGCCGCAAAATGGTTCATTGATTCGCCGTTATTAGCTATTTGCTCGCGCTGGTTCACTGCAGAAACCCCAAAAGTTATTCGTAATTTTGGACGTCTTGCTACCATGCCAAAAGTATCCTTAATTCTGCCTTACCCGATCCTCTCGCGATGCAGCAATAAGCTGATTCATCTCGCAGCTTCTGAAAGCGAGACTTACGCAGATTCGGTTACCACTACAGCTACGAAAAGTGCTTATTAAGCCCTGGCACCAATCTTGCTTCCCTATCAGCGTTGAGTCCTATTGTATCCAGTGGAGCGCTCAGTGGCGGTATCGGCGCGAAAATTTGCACGTAGGGTGTACATTGCTGTCGTCGCAGTACTCTCTTTGATCTACGCTGGAAATTTGAGCTCTCTCTCCGCGCAAACGACTGTGCCGTCAGCTCTCCCCGGGTGGACGCATGGACAGGAGCTAAGTCGCGACACCAGCGAACGGCACGGAATTATTCTCTCAGGAAATGACGTCACCTACAGCTCCCCAGTAATCGCTGAAATTGACGGAAATCCAGACAATGGCAAAGAAGTCGCTGTCGGCGGTGCCGATGGTGTGCTGTACACATTTCATGCAGACGGATCGCTGCTTTGGTCAATGACACTTCCTAATTTTGGCTGCCGCTTCGCCGGCGCGAACAACAAGTTACTCTCCTCGCCTGCCGTCGGCGACCTATTCGGCAATGGCATTCCAGCTGTTGTTGTGGGCTATGGCGGAGTCGGAGGCAAAGCCTGCGGTGGAGGGGTCGTGGCATATCGCGGATCTGACGGCGCCCAATTATGGCATCTTGATCTCAAAAAATTTGATAAGCGTAATCGCGTCTATTCGATAAGCCACAGTGTATTCTCTTCTCCGGCGCTCGCCGACACCGATGCTGATGGCACATTAGAAATTGGCTTCGGTGGGTTTGATAGAAATGTATATTTATTAAATGCGGATGGCTCGCTTCGCTGGTACTACCTCGCCGCAGACACAGTGTGGTCCTCACCCGCATTTGCAAATGTTGATAGCGATTCGCAACTCGAAATGATTGTAGGCACCGATATTTCGGCGAACCGCCAAATTCGCCCGCCTACCATTAACGGCGGCTATCTCTACGCGTTTAAGACAACCTCGCGAAAAGGCACACGGATAAACTTTCGGGACCCTACGGCCTTTGAATGGAAAGTAGGCTTCAATCAGGTAATTTACTCTTCGCCCATCATCGCTGATGTACTGCCGTCTTCGCCTGGACTCGAAGTGATCATCGGCTCGGGATGCTTTTTCCCGCAGCGCGGCGACATCAAAGAGGGAAAATGGTTTAAGATACTGAGACTTTCCGATGGAAAACTGCTCCAAACTCTCCCGACGCAGGCATGCTCATCTTCGCAAGTCGCGGTGGGCGACATAGATGAAGATGGCGACCTCGATATTGTTGCGACCGTAAGCGGCGTCCATGGCGGCGATGGTTTCAGCCGGGTCGTCGCCTGGGATCCAAGCAACCCCACTCCGCTGTGGTCGGTGATACCGCGCATTCGCGGAAAAAACGACGAGCTCGGGGGTAATTTTATTTCGCCATTAATTGCCGACATCGATGGCAACGGCTCGCTCGAAGTAGTGGTACCAAACGGAGCAGGCGTGGCAATTCTCGAAGGCAAGTCTGGAAACCACCTAAGCTGCGGCGCCACTGATTGCGCGGCATCAGCTCCACTTCTGCAAACGTGGGAAAAACTATTCGGCACACCAGCTATCGGTGATATTGACGGCGACGGCGATCTTGATGTCGTTGCGGCGGGCGGACACAGCTCCGTATCTGGTCACGGCGCCGTTTACGGTTGGACTAACTTTTCGCTGCTTGGCATGAGCCAGCCCGGTATCCACCAACCGTACAGCACCCCTTCACCAATGTATCGTGGCGGCTCCGAGCACCGCGCACTTCTGCCGTAAGCGTAGAGCGAGCCGTCCTCTCCCGCTAGCTCCCTCGCGGCTTCTTGAATTCGCCGCTTTCTACGGTACGTTCGGCTGGTCGCTGCGTCGCTCCCGAACCGCGCGACGCAAACTGACGCATCGATGGCGTATAGGCCCCTGACAATCGTACCGCTTTGCGGCGACGATGCCAAAACAATCTTGCCCCCAGAACCACGAGGCAGATTACAATTATAAAAAGCAGCAGATATAAAACCAGCATGCTCCGATGCTTTTCAGGATATAGAACCGCAAACGGAATTGCTTCACTAAAATGCCGGCCCAACGCCTCGCCATCGACTATGATCCAACTATCGTAGCGGTAACCCGGCTTCCCCTCCGCAGGATGGAGCAGAAATGTTTGTCGTAGCATCTCGCTCGGCGCAAGCGGCGCCGGGAACTGCATTGAGGGGGCGCTCACCGAAACAGGATCTCGCACCACTGCTCGAAGGTTTGTTATCGCCAAATGATACGGCGCGATACTGCGTACGGTGACTCCGAGCTCAAGATCTTCTTTGACAAGAAGAGTGCTCCCGCCATCAATCTGGTCAAAGAATATTTCAAGTGCTCTCGCCGAGAGTGGCGGAAACTTAAGCACCATAATCCGATGGTCGGTCGAGGCTACACCTTCGGAGTCTTTGTAAGTAAGCAAATACGGAATTTGGTACACTCCCGGGAGCGAAAGCGCAAATGTCTCAAAGGTAAATTCTCGCTTGAGTCGTTGTGACTCGCCTGCGCCGAGTTCTGCCAGCCGAACGGCATTCTTTTCCTTTGTATTGAAGACAAGCTCAATCTCTTTGACAGGTTTATTGTATTCATTTGTAATCGAGAGTCGGACTTCTACCGTGGAAGTATCTCGATTATAAAACGATTCGGATTCAATTTTAATTTCGGGTTGCGCTGCCAACGCCAAAGCAACAATAAGAAGCTGCGCCACCGTCGCGAAAACCAGGGATTTTCTTATGGCAAATCGTAACTTCATCGGTAGCATCTTAGCACAGTAGCAATATTCAGCCTTTGGCGACAGCAGCTCTATCAGACCCGTCGCTGCACTCGAGCCGAGGGCCTTCCGGGAAAGTTTCGCACCTTCAAATATTGAAAAACCGGCAGAATTTTTACCGAATGCAGCTCCGTACCGAAGTTCCGATAAACCTCTTCAGTAACACCGACAATTTCTTCAGGCCGCTGCACTTCGACACCCCACTCGTAGTCCCAGTTACCGAGACACTCTATGTGAAACACAACATAGGGATGGCGCTTCGCAAACTGAAACAGTCTTTTTCGCAAATCGCCGCTCGCGCCGCGCGGATAGAAGAGTATTCGGTACATTTGCATCCCAAACGCCGCCGCATTGACCTCGTACATCATCCCGACGAGCACTCCCTTTGATTTAAGACTCTCCAAGCGATAGTGCAGAGTCGCGATAGGAATACCGAGAGCCCTTCCGAGATCGCGAAGCGATTCAAAACCGCCATCTTCAAGTGCACTTAAAATTTCGGCATCGCGCTCATCGAGGGTTACACTTCCGCGGCGACCGCCAAATCCAAGCTGCTGCGCCTCACCGTCACCCGCTCGTAAATACTTACGGCCAAATAGCGTAAGCGAGTGACGAATAGAAAGCTCCTTATTACAAATTAACTGCGGAAAACGCTCCGACTCTCGCTCCAAAAATTCAATGACTTCGTTAAGCTCACGGCTACAAACCGACATCCCATACTGATAATCACCACCAAGCGTAGCCACATGAGTTATTTGTGGTGTCTCGACAAGGTCGCGTAAAAATCTTTCTCTGGTCTGGGTCTTTTCAGCCGCGACCGAGAAATAAATCGCATAGTCGGAATATCCCAATGGATACACATTAATAAATGGCCGCTCAACGACGACGCGACGCTCGATTAAGCGGCGCAGGTAGTAGCGAATGGTGTGATCGCGTAGACCAGTCTCTTTACGCACCTCGCGCATCGGCCGATCGGCACAGAGCTCGAGGGCGCGAATTACTTTGGCTTCTTTATCTGAAAGTTTTCGCATATCGATAATCCAATAGACTGTAAACGAATTTTTTTCTTTTCCCTACCTCGGGGATCTCTGTGTCTCTGTGGTTTATTTTTCGAAAAAAAACACAGAGGCACAGAGAGCACCGAGGTAGAGCCAAGAGCAAGGACAAGTCAATTTGATTACAGAGCACTAGATTTGTAGCGCGAAGTCACAGATATGGCGAAGTAGAGAATTTTCAATATACAAGAATGTAGACATATATAGCGATTTCAACATGTTAGAACATGAAGCAATTCCTCTATATGCGCAGACTATATCTATAGGGAAGATTCTAAACGCAGTTTTACGCGCTTAGATACGGGAGGGAACGGGAAATGATACGGATGCATCGGCAGCTGTGCCTTACCACAGCCGCACAAGGAGTCGTGGCAATTGAGGCTGCGCTGCTCTTTTCAATACTAATTCCACTTATCGCCGCGATATTCAATTTTGGGTTTGGGCTCTATGAACAGGCTGCGCTCACAGAGGGCGTAGAACACGCCGCGCGCGCCGCGACCAACTCTCGGGTGCGCTTGGAAGAGCGCTGCACACTCGCTCGACGCCTCCTCGATACAACTCTTTCCACCAAAGGGTTTAATCCGCTTGATTACTCGCTTCAATGTCTGGGAGGAACAATCGAGATCGGTCCTGCTACTCAACCACTCGACGTAATAAAAATCTCGGCACGGCGCACTTCGCATCGGGCTTTTTTTGTACTACCGGGCATCTCCTACATCCCATCGGCTTCAAGCATATTTGCGCGCGAGCCACTTATAGGAGGAGATATAATCCGAGTTAACGATCTTAGCTTTGACACGCCGGTCTGAATAATATTAAGACGCCATGGAAACCGAAAAACTCCATCTCAACATTGAACGAAGCCAGAGCGAAACTGGCGCAACATACTTGGAAGCCACCTTGGTGATCCCTGCCTTCCTCTTTTTTGTGCTTAATGCCATCAGCTTTTCGCAGCTTCTTCTCACCAAGATTCAGATGAACGACGCACTTGGCGAACGTGGAAGAATCTTGGCCACGGAACATGAGTCTCAGAGCTCTTTCAATAGTCATGGCCAAATTCGTTTAGATCAAAGCAAACGCGGCAATGACCGAAGTCGCGAGGAGCAAAACTTACGGCACTCCTTGCAACGCCGATGGAAGCGGAATTCTGACTTGACGTTGCAGATAGACTATAAAGCTGCCATCGCCGCACGACCTGACCAGATGCAAGAAGATGACATTTTGGGCTATACTCTTACTGCAACGCAGACTGCAAGCTGTGTACTGTGCAGTTTCTATAGCTTTATTGTCGGCCCGATAGAGCTCAAGGCTTCGCATTTTGAGCCACTTGAGGAGCTGTGAAATACACTACAGGTTCGATCACATCATTGTCACGAAATCAGTCCGGTGCGATTTTGCCTCTCGCCGTGCTGATCGTCGCTGTCTTACTGCTTGTGCTCATTTCAGTTATCACGCTAGGTCATCGTGCTCTTCTTCGAGCCGAGCTCCAGGCAACTGTGGATGCTGCCGCACATGCCGGCGCTTCGGTGATGTGCTCGAGCACGAGCTGCTGGGACTTTACCAAGAAGTCCGTTGTCGCAATTATTCGCGAACATCAACTACGCTACGATGCGCGCTGGATCGACACTATTGATCTTGCGCCGGGCGCTGGCCCGCTTTGGCAAAACGGCGTGTACCAAGTTCGCATTTACCGTGGTCGCTGGTGGTCCAAGAAAAAGGACAGCTGGCTCGCGCCGTCAGTCGCAGGATTCAGGGTTCATGGCAAAGAGATTCGCACTCTCGCTGAAGATACCCGTTTCGAACCTTTTGAGGGGGAGCCCGGAGCGGTTGGTGCCGACTGGAATGCTCGGCAGGGTGCCACTCCGAATTTTATGGCGTCTAATGCGGTCTATGTGCGAATCGATCTTAAAGATACCGGCACTTTAGCCTCGCTTTTCTCTCGTTTTGGTTTTGTTACACAAAGTTTTTCAGTACAAGCAGTGGCGTTGGCTGGTGAGACTGCACCTACTAACGTTGCGCCTTTTGCGATACCGCTTTGCGCACTCCTCGATAACAACGGCGAATTTATTCCCGAAAAAAGCTGCAGCTACGATCGCTTCTTCACCAAAGCAGGCGGATTTCAAGATAGCTCCGGCGCGACAGTGGTCCCTGGTTTTTTTGCGACTGCCCTTGGGACCCGCACCGATATTCCCTGCTCCGGACATCAGTGTAGCGCGGAAGTGTGCAGCACCGTGGACCCACAGATTCCCGACGGTTCGCGTTTTGATCAGTACGCCCTTGTAGGCGTGCCCGAAGGAAACGGCATCGACGACGGATTGCCGGCTGATCAGTTTGAAGATCGCATAAAGCAGCTTCTCGATAACAATACCTGTTTAAGTGCTGAGATCGGCAAGCGTTTTATCGTACTCAATCAAGGACTCCAATCCGCTGAAACTGCAAAAACACTTCACCAATTGCTCTTCGAAGCAAAAACGAATACCTACGCAACTCGTTGCGGCAAAATGAAGAGATTTACCTCCGATAGCACGCCAGAACTAGATAAGCTTGTGCGGAAAAACCTTAAGCCAAACAGTCAGTGTAGCGGACAAAAGACCGGTTTTTTTGGCTCGTGTAATTCCGAGTGGGCCAAAATGGATCTGCTTTCTTTGTTGTCTTCAGAAAATCTTAGGGATCACCCTGAACGTTGCGATAGCGGGTCGGGGGACAACATTGCGTCAAACATTGATGGAGATGGTACGGCAAAGGTTATGAGCAGCGAAGCAAATGTGCTGCGCATTTCAGTTCCGGTGGTAAGCGATCTTACGCAGCGCTGCAGAAACGACACGCTCGGCATCATGGTCGATCCACCCTTTGACCACACTGCCAATCAGACCATCATTGGGTATGTATCCGTTGATATTTATGACTTTGACATCGGTGCCGATCCGCCCGGAGCAGCTATGGAAATTAGTTCCGGAGCTCCCGGCGATGCTCCGCGCCAGTGCGGCGGATTCGAAGTCTCACATGGTCCTTGGGGATTTGCACCGAAGGGCACACGCGAACGGTGCAATTTGGTACGAGCACGAATCCCTTGCAAGTCAGAACTTATTCCAACTCGTGACGGCGGGGAAATGCGCTCGCCAATTCTCGTAAAGTAGGACACTGCAATCGAAATTCTTTCCCAGATACATCATCAGGTCCTCAGCCGCTCAAGGCTACATGGCAATCAGCTGCCGCGCAGCCAAGCCTTCACAAAGCAGTAAGGAATTTACTTGTGCCAAAAAGCACACTCCTCCCGGGGGAGTTTGTCACTCCTTTTTACGGACTTCACAATTTCCTCACAAGTTCTGCAATTATAAACGAGTACATTTGATAGGGAAGATTAGATGCCGCCAATATGTTAAACTTTGCGTTGAGGACCGGGAAATAATAGCATCGAGTACTCGCTCGAATGAGAGACGACAAGCTCCGGGGTCATCGGTAAATTTCATGGATTGAGACGTATATGAACGGAGACTTGAGAAACGACGGCCAGAAGACTCAAGCGGAACGCCTCGCCTTTCAGCCTGAGAACTGAAGTCATAGGCCTCATATAAAAGTGGTAAGTCGCCTGGAGCGCTGAAGTAGTACGAGGCCTAAAATATGGGTAGTAGTTTGCTCACAAGTAAATTCCTCTAAACTTCGGATATCCGCGAAACATTGCCACCGCATCGAGACGTTCCGTGACTCG
>CAZEAC010000034.1:0-10292 GCA_964510065.1 uncultured Bdellovibrionales bacterium
GATTCGGGTGCATGCCGCGTACAATGGTTTCCCGGTATATGGCGATCCATTTTACGGGTTGGGAGAGCCCGGGGGCCTCAGGCTCTTGAGTTATCGAGTCTCTCTTCCACATCCGGACGGCAATCGCGAACTTGATATCGTAGTTCCTCGGGAGCTGACGCCTTTATGGGCATTGCCAGCCCTCTTCCCAAACTCCGCGGCTTCTGCGTGAGATTTAGGAAAAATCACACAAGAGCCGCGGAGCTGGCGGAGGCTAGTTTTTCCGGGCCAACCTTGCTATAGAATTACTGTTTTCTCTCTATTCAGGAAATTCTATGGACTCAAAAGATCTTATCGTTCTCGGCTCCGGACCAGGCGGGTATGTCGCTGCAATTCGCGCAGCACAACTTGGAAGAAAAGTCTCCATAGTCGAACGTGAATCACTTGGCGGCGTGTGCCTTAACTGGGGCTGCATACCATCAAAGGCGCTGCTCAGAGCGGCCCAGCTCTATCATGACATGAAACGGGGTGCTGAATTCGGCCTGGAAACCGGCCCGATTAAAGTTGATTTCCCAAAGATTATCCAACGCTCACGTGATGTCGCGGCTAAGCTCTCGGGCGGCGTACAGTTCCTAATGAAGAAGAACAAGATTGAAGTTCTGATGGGACATGGAACTCTCGAGGGCGGAAACCGGCTCAGCATTAAAGACACTGCCGGCAAGACCACCACGGTTTCTTATAAAGACATAATTATTGCAACCGGTGCACGTGCGCGAAGCTTGCCCGGGTTAGAAATTGACGGCGATGTGCTGCATACCTACCGTACTGCCTTAGATTATCGGCGCCTTCCTCAGAAAATTCTAATTATCGGCGCCGGTGCTATCGGCATGGAGTTTGCCTATTTTTACCAATCACTTGGAGCTCAGGTCACGGTGTGCGAAATGGTCGACCAGATTCTTCCCGTGGAAGATAAGGAGGTCGCTGACACGCTCGAACGGATTCTTAAAAAATCCGGCATGATTATTAAAACTCGCGCGCAGGTAAGCGATATCAAGAAGTCGGGCAAGACCGTTACCGCGACCATTAAGGCTCCGGGCGCCGACGGCGCGCTCTCCGAAGAGAAATGGAGCGGTGATACCTGCCTTGTAGCGATTGGCGTGGTGCCGAATACCGAAAATATCGGTCTCGAAAAAGTCGGCATTGAGACGAATCGCGGCTTCATCAAGGTCAATAATTTCCTTCAGACAACTAAACCAAATCATTTTGCGATCGGCGATGTCACCGGAAACATTCTGCTCGCCCACGTCGCGAGTCATCAGGGAATCGTTGCGGCCGAGAGCGCCTGCAATAAAGCCAAACACGCTATGCGCTACGACAATGTACCGAGCTGTACCTATTGCCAACCGCAGGTGGCCTCAATCGGACTCACCGAGAAGGCCGCCAAAGAGAAAGGAGTAAAGTACCGCATAGGTAAGGTGCCTTTCGCCGCGATTGGCAAAGCCATTGCCATCGGTGAGCAAGATGGATTCATCAAGGTGCTTATTGACGAAGATGTGGGCGAAGTGTTGGGTGTGCATATCTTGCACTCCGAAGCTACCGAGCTTATCGCCGAAGCCGGCATCATTCGCTCCCATGAAGGAATTGCCGCTAGCGTTGTCGACACGATCCATGCTCACCCGACTCTATCGGAGTCGATGATGGAAGCAATGGCGGCAGCTCTTGGACGGCCGATAAATACCTAAACTTAGCTTTCCTACTTTCTCTTAGCTCGGTGCGCTCTGTGGTTTATTTTTCCTATAAAGACCACAGAGTCACAGAGAACACCGAGATAGGGAGAAGTGAGAAAAGTTCGGTTACAGTGTAATAGTAATGGCGACAAAATTACATTTACTCAATCTCGGCGAACGCTCCTTTACTGAAGTTTGGGAACTTCAAAAAAAATTACAACACGGGGTTATTCAAGGAAGCGAGTCCGAAACGTTAATTATTTGCCGACATCCGCCGGTAATTACACTCGGCAAAGGCGCGAAATCTGAAAATGTGCTTGTTTCCGAGGAAGTGCTTCAAGAAAAGGGGATCGAGCTTCAGCGTATCGAACGTGGCGGCGATGTCACGTACCACGGTCCTGGGCAGGTAATTCTCTACCCAATAATCAATCTCAATTTTAAGAAACGTGATGTGGGCTGGTACATGCGCCAACTCGAGGAGGTCGTTATTAGAACGATTACTCCATACGGAATCCACGGAGAACGCATACCAGGTAAAACCGGTGTTTGGCTTACTTGTGGAAGCGTCCCGAAGAAAATAGCATCTTTAGGTGTGAGGCTTTCACGATGGGTTTCAATGCATGGGGTTGCGCTCAATGTAGCTCCTGAGAAAGAGGCATTCTCGCTCATTAACCCATGTGGCTTTAAGGATATTGAAATGACATCGGTTTTCGAAGAGGCGCGCGCTGGATCCGCACCATCAATGGAACGGGTCGAGCGCGATCTCGTTGAAAATTTTCTCTCTGTTTTTGAATATGGTAACCGTTCAGGAGGTCTCAACCATGAGTGCAAATCGCAGTAGCTCTTTTACGGATAAAGGCCCCCTCAGGGGGCTTTTTTGGGGTGACAACTCTAACCGTTCACAAAATCAGTCGTCCGCGGTCAGCGGACGGCCATCCGCCGGAAGAATAGATGAAACTAGATTTATCCAACATGCTTGAAAAATGAATTTTTTTACCCCGTGAACGGTTACTGAATACGCATGAGTCGAGGTACCACAACAACAGCGCGGCGCGATAAGAAAGCTTCAAAACGCGGCAATGCTACGCCGATCGAGCAGCATTCGAAAGAGAAATTGCTGTGGGCTTATGAGACCATGCTTCGCACCCGTCTTGTCGATGAGAAAATCATTCTGCTCTACAAGCAGAACAAGTGTCACTTTCAAATTGGCGCCGCCGGCCATGAGGCTGCGCAGGTCGCCGCAAGTGCTGTATTCCGCGCCGGGATCGATTGGTTCTATCCGTACTACCGTGACATGGCACTCTGCGCCGGGCTGGGCATGCGCACTCGAGACTTCATGCTTAATGCGCTTAATCGGGAAGACGATCCGAACTCACATGGCCGCCAGATGCCTATGCATTACGGGCACAAGGGGCTTAATATTGTAAATCAAAGCTCTCCAACCGGTACGCAATATCTCCAAGCGGTGGGCTCCGCGCTTGCGGCAAAGATGACTTCGAGCAAAGACGTGACGTATGTCTCCTCCGGTGAAGGCGCATGCAGTCAGGGCGATTTCCACGAAGCGCTTAACTGGGCCGCTCGCGACAAGCTCCCGCTCATATTTCTCATCCAAAACAATGATTTTGCTATCTCCGTTCATGTCAGTGAACAGCTTGCGGGTTCAAGTGTTTACAAGATCTGCCACAACTATGAAGGCCTTCATTCCGCCGAGGTAGACGGCACCGATTTTTTTGAATCATACGACGCACTAAGTCTCGCGCACGAACGTGCGCTTCGAGGCCTCGGCCCCTCGGTTATCGAGGCGCATGTGCCAAGGCTGCAAAGCCATTCGATTTCCGACAACCATTTCAAATACCGCACTAAAGCCCAGGTAGAGCGCGAATTCGAGCGCGATCCAATTCCTCGATTCAGGGATTATTTGATCGACCATAAACTTAGTAGCGCTCGCGAACTTGAAGCACTACAAGCTTCCATCAAGCTCGAAGTTGATGAGGCTGCGGAGTGGGCCGAAGCGCAGGCGCCATGCTCGCCCCAGGACGCAGAGCTACATACCTACGTAGATAACGATCCCGGAGCGAAGGTGCCCGAAGGCACCCCCCGCGGTGAGGAAATCTTTATCGTCGATGCGTTAAATCACGCGCTCGATGAAGAGATGTCTCGTGATTCGAGAATTTATGTATTTGGCCAAGACGTGGCATATGGAAAGGGCGGCGTTTTCACAGTGACAACCGGACTGACCGACAAGTTCGGCGATGAGCGAGTGTTTAACGCACCACTTGCCGAAAGTTCTATTGTTGGGGTTTCGATTGGTATGGCAACCCGCGGTCTACGACCGGTACCGGAAATTCAATTCGGCGATTACGTCTGGACCGGCATGATGCAGATTCGTAATGAGTTGGCGATGCTCAACTACAGATCGGCCGGCGATTTTACCTGTCCCGTGGTAATTCGCATCCCGGTCGGAGGTTATATTCACGGCGCCTGCTATCATTCGCAAAATATTGAAGCAACGTTCGCGCATTTTCCAGGGCTGTTCGTGGTGTATCCTTCAAACGCAGGCGACGCCAAAGGACTTCTCAAAGCTGCGGTGCGCGGCGCAGACCCCGTGCTTTTTCTGGAACACAAAGGACTCTACCGTCAGGTTTACGCTAAAACCCCCGAGGGCGACGCCGAGTGCCTGGTGCCTTTGGGCCGCGCTAAAATCGTTCGCCAAGGTGACCGGCTCACGATCGTAACGTGGGGTGCGCTCGTTCAGAAATGCATTCTTGCCGCGAAGGAGCTTGAAGCTCGGGGAATACAGTGTGAAATAATTGATCTGCGAACGATCGTGCCCTTTGATCGCGACGTGGTGTTCACTAGTGTGCAAAAGACCGGACGAGTGTTGATCGCGCATGAAGATGTTACCTTCATGGGCTTTGGCGCTGAAATCGCCGCTCAAATCGCGGACCAATGTTTTCATTATCTTGACGCACCGGTGAAACGGCTCGGAATGAAAAATGTCGCGGCAGTCCCACATTCGCCGCCTCTCGAAGCCGTTATTCTTCCCCAAAATGAAGATGTTTTAGCTGCGGCAAACGAGATCCTCGAGTATTAACAATTTTCGACCATTCACGGCGCGCTCCGCGGAGAGCGCCGATATGTCGAGCCTCGCTTTACAAACGGCGTTCGCGATCTTTCTCGATACATAGTTACGAAAGGTAATGCTCATTAACCCCGAGTATTTTTGATGAGTCCTTTCCCCAACTCGGTGACCTCTGTGCTCTCTGTGGTTTTCAATGCATTTAAACCACAGAGAGCACCGAGATGGGGAAAAGGCTACCCACGCTTAATGAGTAGTTACCGGAATCAGCCTGTATACCTATGACATCTCATCATAATCTGGTATTTTAGCAGCCGCATTACGGTTATTCAGTCGAGGGTAGGTCCATGAAAGTTGAAATGGTGATGCCGCAGATGGGCGAATCAATCACCGAAGCCAAAATTTCAAAGTGGCGTAAGGGCAAGGGCGAGCTCGTGCAAAAAGACGAGATCATCCTCGAAATCTCCACGGACAAAGTTGATTCCGAGATTCCCGCTCCCGCCGCTGGCGTTCTCGCCGAGCTTCTGTTTCAAGAGGGCGATGTGGTGCCAGTCAAGACCAAGATCGCTGTCATAGATAGCGACGCCAAAGCAGGCACCGCCTCCAGTAGCTCCGCGAAACCAAAACCAGAAGCGGCGCCACCCGCACGCGCGTCGGTTGAAGTTCATAGCAGTGAAGTTCATAGCAATGGCTCGCATCATCCCGAAGAGTCTGATTCTGATAAATTCTATTCGCCGCTGGTAAAGAGTCTCGCTGAGAAGCATGGCGTTTCGAAATCAGAGCTCGCTTCAATCAAAGGAAGCGGCCAGGGCGGGCGCGTGAACAAAGAAGATCTTTTGTCATATGTAGAGTCGCGCGGCAATCGTAGCGCTGCAGTCCAGACTTCAGCACCAGCAGCCACACGTGCTGCCGAAAGCAAGGCTCCGGCTTTCGATTACAATCAGGAAGGCATTGAGGTCGTGCCGATGGATAACATGCGGCAGGCGATTGCTGAGCATATGGTTCGCTCCAAGCAGACCAGCCCACATGTCTATTCCGTGCAGGAAGTCGACGTGAGCCGCATCGCAAAGTTCCGCGCCACCTGGAAGGAGAAATTCCAAGCTCGCGAGGGTTTCAGCCTTAGCTTTACCCCATTTTTTCTCGAAGCGTCGGTCAAGGGGTTGCTCCAGTTTCCTTGGGTGAACGCGTCGGTTGACGGCAAGAAAGTAATCCTCAAAAAGCACGTTAATCTTGGCTGTGCCGTTGCTCTGGGGAGCAGTGGACTCATTGTTCCAGTTATCAAGCATGCCGAGGAGAAAAATTTTGTCGGAATTGCCCGATCACTGAACGATCTCGCGCGGCGGGCGCGTAATAAGAAGCTTCTGCCTGAAGATGTTACGGGTGGAAGCTTTACGGTAACGAACCCGGGGGTTTTCGGCACAATTATCGGCACGCCGATTATCAATCAGCCACAGGTTGCAATATTATGCCTCGGCGCAATCGTAAAGCGTCCCGTCGTGGTTGACGATATGATTGCAATCCGCGAGATGTGCTACCTCACTCTTTCTTATGACCACCGCATTGTCGATGGTGCACTGGGCGGACAGTTCCTTGCGTTTGTGCGGAAATATCTCGAGGAATGGGATCTCGAGCGAGCGATCTGGTAACGAATGCGAGTAGTCAGCGGTAAAGCGCGTGGAACTAAACTGAAATCTGTTCCAGGCGATTCGACTCGACCGATACTTGATCGGGTAAAGACCGCGCTTTTTGATATCTTGCGTCCGGAGCTTGCGGGATTGCGCGTACTTGATCTTTTCGCTGGCACCGGCAGTGTTGGAATTGAGGCTTTGAGTCAGGGCGCAGCATTCTGTACATTTCTTGATATCAGTGAAAAAGCAATTGCGACAATTCGCGAAAATGTTGCAGCGGCGCACCTCGAGGATCAATCGGAAATTCGCCATACTGATGCCTTCACGTATATGCGCAACACCGTGAAACAGTTTGATCTGATCTATATAGCACCGCCGCAATATAAGACGATCTGGATCGAAGCGCTGCACTGCATTGCCGAGCGACCAGACCTCCTTACCACGCGCGGCAAAGTAATTGTTCAGATCGATCCGAAGGAGTACGAGCCGATTTCAATGAATGCGCTTGCGGAGAGCGCTCAGCGCAAGTACGGGAGTACTTTGCTAGTTTTCTTTTCAAAGACGTAGCGGTCCACTACCACGGACCTACGTGAGAAAGTCCGAAGCCTTTATTATTTATCTTCAACCGGCGTCATCGAACCATCGCAGCCCATCAAGAAGGTCTTTTCGCCAATTCTTACTTTACCCTTCGTGCAGGCCTGTGGTTTGGTCCGCGAATTTTCGGCGCCCTTCCTATCAAGCTCATTTGCATCAAGCACAGTTACATTCGCTGCCTTATCATCGTCAACCGCGCGCATGAATAAACTAAGACGTCCCATTTGTCGGGCCGTCGATATCTTAAGCGCATCCGCGGTTGAAACATCTAGCGTAATGGTACGATTAATCTTAAGCGCCCCGCGCCCCGGATTCTTATCAATGCTGGTATCTCCGCCATATGATAGTACACGCGCATTCTCGACAATTATTGAGCTTTCCAGCTCTCCACCGCGAGAATGGGTAAGTACCACGTCCACATGCGTTCCAGGAGTCGCGTGTCCTTCAAGACCGGAAGTTTCGTCTACTTCAATGGAGACTGCGCGATTTCCTGGGGTTAACCTAAGTGAAGCGGTATTCTCGTTAACCGGCTGCGTAGTCGTCTGAGATTTGAGCACCGGCATTCCCGGCGCAAGGTCGACACGAGCATAGAGCGTGGCCAACTCTTCTTTAGTTCGAATAGCGTCTTCAGGGACACTATGACGTGGCCAACTTAAAGTCTTGAAATTTACCTCAGAGAGCTTTGTTCCCTTTGGAATTGCGCGCTCAGCGCCAAAAAGTTTGATTGCATTACCGGCAGTCGCTGCCGACGGCTGTAGCGAACTCTCGACTGTAGTAGTCCCAGGAGCCTGCTGCTTTATATTGGATAGAATTACGAAGGAGATTACAATTACGAGGGTAAAGCTTGCGGCGGCGACGAAAAGCGCTCTTTCCCTAAGCCCACGACCTCTAAAACCACCCGTACTTAACTTACCGAATTTAGAACCCATATAAGTCCCCTAAAACAGGCCAACATCAAAACCGCGAAATTTCCCCAATAATAGGATGCAGCAAACCCCGGTCTTAATAAACCTCGATAGACCAATCATTCAATCGGGCACACGTTGATATTACTGAAGAAAGTAGCGTGCAAATGCTTTAGGCGGCAAAGTTATCGAAAAATATATCGTATACTTAAGAAATTTTCGTACTTTGTGCTCATAATTACTATTTAACAAAACCTTTTTAGTGCCGATCTATATGATCGGACGGGCCATGAGCTGGTATTCACGCTCTTGGAACATAGGGGAGACACGGGCATGGGCTCTAAATTTGGAAAACCTGGTTTAACAAAAAGCTTCTCTCGTAACGGTTCTCGCGAGAAGATGCTTTTTGTATTCGCCGCGGCGATGACGCTTACTCTTGTCGCAACTTTCGTCGTCGTCGCTAACATGAAGCAATCGTCGAGTGCACCCGCTGCGCCGGCCAAAACCGACTCAACCAATATCGCGACAATCGGCGGAAACACCGTAGCGGTTTACGCGCCACCGCAGAATATCCCCGCCGGGACAAATCTCTCGGAGATCACATTTCGTAAACTCGACGTCCCTAAGCACACCGTTACCGAGGATACAATTAGAAACCCCGGAGAATTTAAGGCACTTTACGCGCGAGTTGATCTGGTCGCGGGTCAACCGGTCACGCGAAATCAGACTACCACACAGCCGAGCACCACAGATTCAGTATCTCTTAAACTCACGCCTGGAAACCGGGCGGTTTCCATAGAGGTCGATGAGACATCCGGCCTTGAGGGCCATGCGCAGCCGGGAACTCATGTCGATATTGTCCTTACTCATTCAAAAGGTGGTGAGCTGATGAGCTCAATCATCGTGGAAAATGCGCGGGTAATATCGTACGGCGGCGACACAAAATCGGATGCTTCTCGCGGCACACGTCAAATTCGAGTAAGTCGTACAATGACCCTCGACGTATCCACCGCGGACGCGTTAAAGATTTCAACGGCACGTCAAATGGGCCGGCTCAGCTTGATCATGCGCGCTGCTGAAGACAATAAGGCAGCTGAAACAAGTGATATCGAAGCAACAGACCTGGGCAAGAGCACTCTCGACAAAAAAGGCCTCAAACCGGCTTGTAACAAAGGCAAGGTAAAACTCGGTGGAAAAGATTTCTTGCTTGGCTGCGACGGATCAATGACTCCGGTTGGTGGCGACGAGAAAACACCATAGCCATTTTGTTCTTTCTGAAGCGCGATGGCAACTTCTCATAGCTGCGCGAGCACTTCGAGATAGCAACGAAGCCCCTCTACAAAAGAGCTTCTGGGAATCCGCTCATCGACCGCGTGCGCAAGCGCAAAACCGGGGAATCCCTTGGGGAAGAGGAGAGGTGCAAATCCAATTGGCTTAATTCCTGCGCGAACATAGTTCGAGCTATCTGAGGAAGCCGGCATAAGCATTGGGACCACCGTAACTCCCGGGAGCAACTCTTTCCAATGCGATTCGACCAGAGATTTTATTTTTTTGAATAGCGGATCATTCGACGCAATCTCATACCCCTCGCAGAAATCGACCCGTTCGATGGCAATTGAGTTTGCAAGCTCACCAAGACCTTCCTTGAGAAACTCGTTAATTCCAAGCAGGAACTGATCCTCGGGAAAATCTGGCATAATTCGGCAATCGCACTCCGCGCTGGCCTCGCCGGGAATCACATTAACCTTGAAACCACCCTGAATCTGAGTAGCGGTAACGGTACTACCTAACATCGCGCGTAGCTGCTGTGCGAGAAGCGCATCGGGAAATAGGCTCAACGCTTTCTTGTAACGGGAAGCTCTTGTTAGGTCAGTCAGTATCTGCGCTATTGTTTCTGGCTGATCTCGCGCGATCTCTTTAAAGAAAATCTTCGACACCTTACTTAGGCGAAACCCAGAATATTCGGTTGAAAGAAGTGTGATCGCTCTGGCCAGAGTTGGAATTGCATCCGACTCGCCAGGCAGACTGGCATGAGTAGAAAGTCCTTTGGCACGAAGACGTACATGCGCAAAACTCTTTTCACCTAACTGAATCGGCACAAAGTGTCGTGCGCCGATCTGTACATTAAATCCCCCCACTTCATTCAGCACATAATCGGCGACAATTTGATCGCGATGCTTTTCGACGAGAAATCGGGAGCCTTCAGTCCCGCCGCGTTCCTCATCAGCCACAAACGCTGCCTTGAGAGTTCGTTTCGTGCCATGGAGCTGCGCGTGAACTAGTGCTACAAGATCGAAGGCTGCTTTATATTTTACATCAAGTGCGCCACGCCCCCAGATTTCACCCTCCGCTTCCACAGCGGAGAACGGGGGCTGCTTCC
>CAZEAC010000034.1:10302-32669 GCA_964510065.1 uncultured Bdellovibrionales bacterium
GAATTCCACTGGCACAACATCGAGATGCGAACTGAGGAGAAGTGGCGGCTTTGCACCCTTCCCCGCTACCGTCGCCACCAGATTTGAACGACCCTGGGCCGAGCGCAGCACGTTAAACGGGATCTTGTAATGGCTCAACACCTTTGCGACAAGTTCGACCGCTAGATTTTCGTTTCCAGGCGGATTTGAGGTATTAATTCGCAATAGCTCTTTAAGCCATTCGAGCCCTTTTGCGGCGATGTCATTGTCGGTGGTCAAACTTTCCTCTCTTATGCTACGCTCTCTGTATACTTTACCTTGTAGACTCATGAAAGCGCTCTGTTATCTTTGCACACCTCCATCAAAAGTAATGCTTTGCGTAGCTTTAGGCTGCTCGATTTTAGGTTGCGCTGCCTCGCACCCCGACGGATCGGCGCAGGCACCTGAAAGTCAGGCTGCTCCCGAGCAGACTTCATTTACAAGTCCTGCTGGTGGTAGCCCCTCAACCGATCCCGCAGGTAGTCCTGAAAGCGAAACAATTGGGGCTTCGACATTAACGGAAGAGCTTATTCCTGAGGTGGCACGAACAGATGATATCGAACTACGCTTTGCGATTCCCGCCGAACAGATTGATGGCTTTATAATTTATTATGGCTTTAGTTCTGAAGCGCTCAGTAATGAGGTAAGGGTTACTATTTCTGAGCTTGAGACTGTTGACCAAGCTGGCCAGGGCAAGGTGTACCGCTATTTCTTAAGGGAGCTTCCCTCGAACCAACCCCTCTTTATTTCATTGGCTGCATATCGTGGCGAAGCCATTTCGCCAAAGACTGATGTCGTTGAAATCGAGACGGGGTCCCCCAATGCTTCGGTCGGCACTTCGCAGTAATATTCCCTACAGATAACTCTTCCAGGGTGAAGCTCTTTCGGGCATGATGCCTACAGTCACATGGCGGAGAAAGTCGCAGGTATTGCCGAACAGGCTCGTAATCTTGATGTTATTAGCGAGATCTTTGCCCGCCTGCAGAAAGAGCTCCCGGCAGATTTGCGCTATCACACCGTACAGCATAGCGACGAGGTGCTGCACGAAGTAATTCGCCTTGCAGTCGCTGATGACCTATCAAACGAAGAAATACAGCTTTTGGCGATTGCCGCGGCTTACCATGACGCCGGTTTCATCATACAGCGGCGAGATAACGAGGTAGTCGGCGCACAAATTGCAGAAAAAGCATTGCGCAACCATGGCTACAACGAAAATGAGATTACCGAAGTTCGTGAGGCGATCCTCTCCACCCAGCTCAAGCCAATTGCCGATGGCCTCACCGTCGCACAGATCCCTTCGACGAGTCTTGCCAGATACCTGCTCGATGCCGACGTAGCCAATTTCGGAAAACAAGAGTTTTTCGACAAGGCGCTGCTGGTCTACACAGAAATTACCGCCGAAAATCCCGCGCGGCTTGACGATCTCTTACGCAATAAAGAGGGGCGTGAATTCCTGAAGGGCACAAAAACAATGGTCGAACACCATCAGTGGTATACCAATGCGGCAAAGGAAAGCCTTGAGTCGCAGAAACAAAAAAATCTTGCAACGCTTGAAGGAATGTTAAAGGTCGAGATCTGACGGAACGTGCCCGCGGACAGCCTCGCTCGAGCTAGTTCCCGGTAATTATTCACTTTTGTCGCGAGGCGCTTTGGCACGCCTGGGGGTGACCGCCGTCTCAAATGTTCCCATAACTGTAATAAGAGACTCCAATTCGACGGAACCAGATTCATGGCTGAATTAGGCAGCAAAAATCCCTCTCGCACTGCTGGCCCAGATCCAGTTGAAGTCGCGTTTAGCAAGCTATTAAGCAGATGGCGCACCTCGTCGCACCGCGAAAGTGTCGACTCCTCATTACTCACCTGTCTCGAGAGTGATGCCGCGAAGACTCGCTCGTTGATTCAAGAAGCATGTCTCGATCCAACTAAATTTACCTATGCTCGTTATGTCGAAGTTCGACTTCCTGGCTTCATCCAAACCTTACTTTCTCAGTCCCCTAGACTTTTTGAAACTGTACTTTCTGATTATCAGACCGGCAGCCAACAAAAGGTATTAGATTACCTGGCACTTAACTTTAGAAATATCGATCCAAAATTCGACTTCTTGATTCTTGATCAACTTAACGATCATCTTTCGAGGGTTTCAGCTACAGATTCGATTACGGCACTAGATATCATTGAACGCACATCTAGGCTCGGCCCAGCCGCTCATCGAATGACACCCGAAACTCTGCGTTTTGCCGCTTGCGATAATCGCACGCCAGAAGAGCTAGTCATTTGCTACAAGGCGCTTGCGCAGTTTGGCCTGCCCGATGGCGAAGCGTTTATAATTAGCGAAGCTCATTCGTTAAATCCTTCGCGAAGAGCTCCGGCGCTGCACGTAATCAGCGAATTATTGAGGCAAAAGCTCAGCAGTACCGGATTTGCCGAAAGATGCGTCGAGGTAGTCGAAGCGGCTATAAACGATCGCTCAACCCCCTCGGAACTGAAAGAGAACTATCTTTCGGTGCTTAAGAGCACTCCCAATTCAAGCAAGTATATCGCTAGTGTAATAGAAAGTTTAACTCCATCTCGACGTGAAACTAGCAAATTGTGGCGTGACCTCCCAATTTCATTTCGAAAACTTGCAACCGATGACTCCAAAACGAAAGAACTCCATTTGCTCCTTCAGGACCCAGCCTCCGATTCTGGATTTAGGCTAGCAGACCTATTATCGCATCAATTGGGTCGTCCGAAGGAAGAGCCACAGCTTCGCCTCAAAGCATTTCCGGGAGTACGAGACGCTTTCATTGAGTTGTGCGCGCGACACAGTGACAAACCCCTTGTCAGTGCCAATTGGCAACGTGACCAACGTATGCAAGTAATAATTTCGGCGAATAAATACCTGCCTGGACGATGTGTGGTCGATCTCCTGCGAAGACTGCCGGCCAGATGGAGAAGCGAACTCGGCGAGTGGTCTCTTACCAAAGAGGGGTCACAATTGAGTCAAGCGGCTCTTTCAGTAGTGAATCCGAACCACCCATCGTTACAGATCCGGGATAATTTGGCCGGTCGACATGGTGTTGTCTTCGAGCGATTGGACAAAGCGAGAGACGCCGAAACATTACAATACATCGGCGAGCAGATCTGGGGTCTGATCGAAAGCAGCCGCAAGTTTTCATTAGATAAGGACTTTGATGTGATTAACCGAGTGACCCACGGGGAAACTCGAATTGTGCTCGCCCGCAAGGGCAATGAATTTCTTGGCGCAGCTCTTTATAACCCAGGTGCGTTAGGAATTTTGATCGTCAGCCCAGAGTCGCAAGGTCTTGGCATTGGCAAAAACTTGTTGCAAATTGTGCTTGATGAAGCTCGAACGCTTGGATTGGGGAAAGTTGAGTTCAACGAATTAGCCGATAGCTCTGCGTTCTATAGGAAATTTGCCTATCGAAATGGTATGCGCTACTCACCGGGGCGGGAGGGTTTAATGGGTTGGCCAAGTTCGATTTCCTGGCAAGACTAGCCCGGACTTCTCACGGGTTTCGTCACGAGGAAGCTTAACGTGGCGAATGACGAGGCTTTTCGACGGAATTGGCGCGGAGGCAGCCTATCAGGCTGTCGAGCACCAATTCCTAGAAAAACGAAGTCAGTCGGCACGTTAGGCTTCCGCAGTAGAAACCCGTGAGAAGTCCGGGCTAGAATTCTTGATCAGCCCGAACAAATAGGGCGCGATTAGCCTCGAGGTTACCCTCGTGAGGTCGAATCACCAAAGCCGCTCGAACCCCGATTCACGCACAACTTTGATCGCCGCTGGTAAGCTGAAGCGGTGATCGCCCGTTGCCGAGTAAGGTCCTGATGCTCCTGAATAATCTTTGAGAGAGCCCAGCCGCCTGGCGATCGCGCGATTGTCAGCCCCTTCGCTACTAAACGCAGCAGCGATAAGCGCCAAGCTGTCGTAGGCATTGGCCGCAGCCCATCCTGGATATTCATTATATTTTTCACGGTAAAGGTCGAGAAACCATGGCGCCGCCAAATCGGCGTTAACGTACCATTGCCCAAGCAGCCCGCCTTGGGCCGCATTCACTTCATTCTGATCTTCAAAAAGCTCGATACCAATAAGATCTGCCTGTAAACCAAGCAGCTTATTCTGCTTGGCGAAAGAAGCTGTTCCTCCCGGAAAAAGACAGAGGATTATCGCCTTGGTCCCCTTCGCTCCGGCTTTGCTGAGTATGCTCTTAAAGTCCGTGGAATCAGGCAGCACCTGTTCGTCAAACACCAACTTCTCCGCGAGCCCCTGTGCTTTTAATTCGGCTAAATTGCCTTCTTCACGGCAATTGCGCCCTCCTGCTCAGCAACAACAGCGCCAATCTTCTCGTAGCCCCGTCGCTTCACTTCGGCAACAAGTTTCTGTGCCTCAGTCTCAGGAGTGACCCAATGGATAAACGCGAGCTCGCGCCTTTTTACCACATTTGGATCGGACGCTCCGATGGCAATAAGCAGAACATGATGCCGATCCGCTATCGGCCGGCGACATTACCTGACCCTGAACCAAGCACAAAAAGAGCGTTTACCTTGTCTACATTCACCAGTTTCTGCGCGGCTGCAACAGTCTTCACCGCAGTAAGCTGATCATCCTCGTAAAGGACTGACAGATTCTCGCGCTGCGTCGCACTCAGCTGCTCGTATGCAAGATCAATTCCTTTTTTTAGGTAATTACCAAGACTCGAGGCCGGCCCGGAGAGCGGCAGAATCACTCCGACCTTATACTTTGCGTCGGCATGCGTTAAAACTGGCAGGAGCAAAAAAAATGGCAAGAGCCGCAATAAATAAAAAAGACTTTTACTCGGCTGAAACATAAAATCGAATATCCGAAACAATCTGATCTTCATCAAGAAATCGTCGAAGTCTTGCTAACAACGTCGCCTTCTGGAAGCTAAGCTCCTGCGCAAGCACGCTATTGGCAACACCAACTTCGAGCGTGGCGCCACGCAAACTTCGCGGCGAAGTGACACGAGAAAGCTGCTGTCCGACAATCTCCTCCCAGTGCAGTACAAACTGGTAGCGCGCCACCTCTTTGTCGAGACCGTAACGCTTCAATGCAGTACCAAGCACACCGCGAACTAAGGTAAGGCCGCGTCGCCGGCGTACCTTCGGCGTCGGCGGATTAATTACTAAAGAGGGCTTCGGATTTCCCATTGTTATTGTTTGGCTGTTGAATCGAATACAAAAACCTGTTCGCCAGGCCTGGCCATTCCGAGCTCGTTTCGCGCGGCCTTTTCGAGCACCCGGTCGTCATTTTGAAGCCCGGTCACTTCACGTTTCAATCCGCGCACCTTCTGAAAAAGCTCAACATTGGATTCACGCTGACCATTTAAGTTTTCTTCAAGTGCACGCAGCCTAGGGAGGCCGCTTGTGCCGTAAAGCGAGAATCCGGCGATTGTAAGGGCAGCAACAATGAGGAGGAGCGGAATATAGGGCTTCATGGGGATAAAAGGTAGCATGAAGCAGCGCCGATCAAAACCCCGGAGATTGGATGCCGCCCCTACCCCACGCCAGATCGCTTACATTTAATTGTAAATTTAGCATAGAAAATATGTTATAGCCGCTATCAACCCTGACGCTCAGCATCGAGCAATGCTCAACGTCTTAGGACCACTTTTTCTCCCTAGGATTAAGTAACCATAGCCGGCACCGCATTGAAGTATAGCAATTTGGAGCAGGAAAGGAGAGCTCGGGCGACATTTTGGGGCGATATTGTCGATCAAGATCGTCCGCGCGGATTCATGGAGGCGGCGTTACCCTCAGGATACCGCGTCCATGTTCATGATGCCATCGAGCTTCTCAAAAAAAGCGCTGCACGAGGTACAGCGAGTGATGCGTACGATCGCGACGAAGCAGTGTCCGCTCTGGCCGCACTTCGCGGCACCGAATTCGCAACCCAAGCAACCGAGCGCGTAATCTCGTTTTTGGATGACGCAGATTATTTTGTACAGGCTGCGGCCTGCAGGACGCTCGGCGCGCTGGGCGTCGCATCACCCGAAGTCGTAAGCGCGTTGTTGGGGAAGGCACATTCACTGCAGGGCGAAAAGTCTCTGTATAAACGGGGAACCTTCGAAGACGCGGTAGTGGCGTTAATAGAACTGGGCCAGAATGGCGAAGATGCTCGCCGTTTTTACGCGCAGGCAAGCTACCCCGGCACTCAAATGCTGATTGCCGAAAAGGTTCCGTGTCCATTCGAAATTCTTAAACCAGCAATCATGCAGGCGCTCACTGAAGAAAAGTTAGCCATCGAACAGAAGGTTGCTCTTGATTTAATAAAAGCAATCGGACCTAGCGCCAGTCCAACGCTTAGATGTCTCGTACAGCTTAACGATCATTTGAGCTTTGATCCGATTTCGATTCTCAGTGGAGTTCCAAACTTCTTGCTTAAACTACGCGATGAAGCGGTCAGCGCTATCAATCCTTCAAATTTCAAGTTCGCCTACGAAAGGGCGATATATTGGTTCGCACGAACAAAGCGAAATGGATTTATCTCGTCCGCGCTCGACTTTGTTCTTGGCTAGATTCCTTGCCTTTTGGAGTTAGCACCAAATGAGTTGCATTCTCGGTGCTCTCTGTGCCTCTGTGGTTTACTTTGTTTTCAAAAAACCACAGAGGCACAGAGAGAACCGAGGGCAAGGATAAGTTACTTCTTTAGCAGCGTACAAGAAGCGAAAACTGAATATCTCCTCTACCTTACTCGACTTGAAAAACAAATCGAATCGGATAATTTGGACGTGGAACCGATTAGGCGACGTGCCAGCTGTGGAACATATTTTGCTAGGTAACAGCGATACCTAGCGCAATAGCAATTGAGCCAAGGTCCTTTGTGCCGTTTCACACCAAGCAGGGGGGAGATTACGAGAAAGTCTATAGTAAAATTTTACACGATAATTGGTAGCCTGCTGTTAGCACCATTCATCGTGGCGGCACAACTTCCGAGTGCTGGTGTTATACCCAATGACCGCGTGACTGATTGGTCGTATGCAGGTGTTCATGTGGACGGGGTAAAAGGGATCCCACAGTACTCAGTAAAGTGCATAACAAGCGCGTGCCAAGCTTTAGAAGGAGCGGCTGCAAACTATAAAAGTGGAGTGGATGACGCGACAAGCTTGATTCAGAACGCCTTAAGTTCCGCCCCACCGGAAAGCTTTGTCTTTCTCCCCGCAGGCACGTACCTGACCTCATCGAGTATTAGCTTTGGCACCAAGAGAAAAGTAGTCGTGCGTGGTGCGGGTATGGGCACTACCACAATTCGTTGTGCCGCAAGTGGATCATGTTTTTCAAATACCGATATCGGATTCGGCGCAGGCGTTTCGCTCACAGGGAACACCTACAGTAAAGGCACAACGTCGGTGCAGGTGTCAAACCTCGCAGGATTCAGTGATGGTCAACTTATTCGATTCGATATAAACGATAATACCGATCTTGTCTCAGCGGCGAACGGCCCCGCGCGCTACATAAAGTTTCTTTCGCGAATCACTTCATGCGGAGCAAGTACCGAGGGCGCAGCATGCACTGGGACGTCGCTGCAGTTTTTCCCGCCCCTTGCGTACGATTTACCCAGTAACCTTGCGCCCCAAGTTGCTGCTATCGGAGGTTCTTTTGCGCAGCATATCGGTATTGAGGACCTCACCATTAATAACGTTAATGGAGCCACAGATATTGTTAGATTCATGGCCAGTCTTTCGCCATGGGTCAAGAACGTTGAAATTCTAAATACTGACAACGCCGGATCAGCTAATAACAATAGCTTTGTTACAACGAACTTCGTATTGCAAGGTGAGATGCGCGACTGCTATGTCCACCATGCCGAAAACGCTCCCTGTAATGACGATGGATTCGGCATCTATTCATACAATAACACTACGTACCTGCTTGTCGAAAACAACATTTTTGACGAGATGTTTGTCGGCACACTGCAATCAGCTTCTACCGCCAATGTGTTCATATATAACTTCGTGCGAAATGGTGTGGGCAAATGCTGGCCGCACCAGATCGGAAATCTTAACTCGAATCACGGTGCGCACCCGATCATGACGCTCTGGGAGGGCAACGTCGGCGAACAGTGGCAAAACGACGGATATCACGGCAGTGGCTCACACCAAACACTTTTTAGAAACTGGATTCACGGCGTGCATCCGACATACACAACAAATCGCAAAATGTTGGATCTGCCTCGAGGATCATATTTTCACACGGTAGTAGGCAATGTCCTTGGTTCGAGCTGGGCGACAAGCAGTGATCCAAAATCAAAATATGAATTTACCCCGGGTGTCATTGGCTACGACGAGGAACAGGTAATATATCGGCTCGGCTTTCCCAACGTGGGAAACAATGATCTGACCGCATCGCTTCCCTGGCCCTACCCTCGATTCGCTTCTTATCCGGATCAGCTCGTCAAGAATACGCTGATGCGATGGGGCAATTACGATTATTACACCGCGGGAACTCGCTGGCTGTCGAGCGAGCTCCCGAGCGGGGTTCCCGTGCCCGCGAACCAAACCCTTCCATCATCGCTCTTGTACTCGGCTCGGCCATCGTGGTGGCCAGTCGGTTCGGCCTGGCCGCCAATTGGTCCTGAAGTTACCGGTGGAAATGCTGATCCTGCGGGGAAAGTTCATAAGATCCCAGCTCAGGTACGCTACGAACAGCTGACCATTCCACGAACTGTTACCGTAAGTAAGAATGGAACAGGAAGCGGCACCATAACCAGTAACCCAGCCGGAATACAGTGTGGGATCAGCTGCTCGACGAATGTCTCCGGTGCAATCACACTGACGGCAACATCCGCCTCAAACTCCACATTTATGGCGTGGGGAGGAGCGTGTTCCGGAAGTGCCCCAACGTGCCAGCTTCAGGTGCTCAGCAATCAGAACGTCACTGCAACATTTACTATGTTGCCGCTGGGAGCGCCGACCGTCACTATTCAGCCTCAGTCACAAACAAAGAGTATTGGCTCAAGCGCAACTTTCACCGTCGAAGCAGTCGGAAATCCCGGCACATTTTCTTACCAGTGGCAGAGAAATGGAGCTGACATTAGTGCAGCAACCAGTGCGACGTATACGACGCCAATATTGGCGCTTGCCGACAATGGCGCGCAGTACAGAGTGCGCGTAACAAATAGTCAGGGTTCGACTCTGAGTAACCCCGCGGTACTAAGCGTGAGTACAATCTTCCAGATCGGAGAGACTGCCGTACTTTCTGATTTTGATGGTAGCAATGCAGATAAATTGCATGCCCAGTCTGCTGTGCTTAACCAAGCAGGTTCGGTGATAAGTCTTTCATTCTATGTGACACACGCCGATGGAGATCTTAGGCTTGGAGTCTATGATTCTTCAGGTCCAAGCGGAGGACCTGGACTAAAGGTAGCAGAAACCCTCGCGTTCACTCCCGTATTCGGTTGGAATACAGCAAACGTGATGGCACCGATTAACTTAACTCCAGGCACGTATTGGCTCGCGTATCTTCCAAGTAGTAACAACCTGGCATTTCTTAAATCGGCAAACAGTTCCTCGAGCGGGCGTTATTTCAACTATCAATTTGGAGTGCTACCTCAGGTTTTCTCTACAAATCCAACTTCCACTCCGTCACATTGGTCACTTTATGCGACCCTCACAGCAAGTGGCGGAAGTTCGAACACCGCGCCATCAGCGCCAGTCGGTTTACAGCTGCAATAAGTGCTATAGATATTGAAAAATGGTCCATTCTGACTCTACAATCAAAATTGCCCTTAACATTATTAGCGCACTTTTCATGAGGAACCGACCATGAGGGATCTAAGTGAATCTAATTTAGTTAGAAATGCAAGGGAAGCAGGTCACCCGAATCCGGAAAAAGCAACATGGGGCGAGGTAAACGTACTTCGAATAGCCAGCCTAAGAGAAGGTCGGCTTCCGAACCGAGAAGAGGCCCAGAGCTATCTCGACTACTGTGAACGTATTAGCGATTTTAACGATACGATGAACGGTGGATCGCGTTATTAATTGCGCTGCACTCAATCAGTTCACGCGCTAATGAAAATTTGCCTAGAGCGTCCCTTAACCCGCGAAGTCTCAGTAAAGTAGACACCCAACCCCCATCTCTGCTACTCTTTCTGGCACATTTTTTGAGGGAGAAGCGATTACGATGGCTCAAGTACTTTGCAATAGTTCGATTTCCGGTGTGACCGCATTTGAATGTCTTGATTCGCGCGGCTTTCCTACGCTTTCAGCGACTGTCCAATTAAACGATGGCAGCACAGGCACGGCTATGGTTCCCTCCGGTGCGTCAACCGGCGAATATGAAGCCCATGAGCTTCGTGATGGTGACGAGAAGCGCTATATGGGTAAGGGCGTGCTTCGCGCCGTCGAAAATGTACGTGAGGTAATCGCGCCGAAAGTCAAAGGTCTCGATGTGCTTAATCTTTCCGCGCTCGACAGATTGATGATCGAGCTCGATGGAACTGAAGTAAAATCAAAGCTCGGTGCTAACGCAATTTTGGCGGTAAGTCTCGCCGCGGCCCATGCTGGCGCAAACTTTTTGAAGATTCCGCTATTTCGCTACCTGGGCGGCGCAAACGCACGGAAGCTTCCAATCCCACTTGTCAACGTCATCAACGGCGGCGCGCACGCCGCGAACTCACTCGACTTCCAGGAGTTCATGCTGGTGCCGCATGGCTTCAACACTTTTTTCGAAAACATCCGCGCGGCCTCCGAAGTGTTTCATACGCTCAAAAAGAATCTCAAGAAGAAAGGGCTTGCAACTTCGGTGGGTGACGAAGGCGGCTTCGCTCCTGACATTGGCTCTCCTGAAGCGGTGCTTCAGGAGCTGGCCCAAGCAATTAGCGACGCTGGCTACGAGCCAGGAAAAGAAGTTTCGCTTGCGCTTGATGTAGCCGCGAGCGAGTTTTTTGATGATAAGAGCGGCAAGTATGTTTTTAAGAAGAGCACCAAGGAGTCTTACACTTCCGAGGCAATGGTCTCGCTGTATGAGTCCTGGACTAAAAAGTATCCGCTCGTCAGCATCGAAGACGGACTCGATGAAAACGATTGGGACGGTTGGAAAAAACTCACCGAGCGGATCGGCGCTAAAGTGCAGCTCGTCGGCGACGATCTCTTCGTGACCAATCAGAAGCGGCTAAGCATGGGCATTGAAAGAGGTGTCGCAAACGCCATCCTAATCAAGCTCAATCAGATTGGCTCAGTGACTGAGACTCTCGAGACTATCGCGCTTGGCCATGAAAATGGTTACCGATCGGTGATCTCTCACCGCTCGGGCGAAACTGAAGATACCTCGATTGCCGATCTCGCCGTGGCGATGGGATCGGGTCAGATAAAAACCGGATCGGTATGCCGCAGTGAGCGCACTGCCAAATACAATCGGCTGCTCTGGATAGAAACGTTCCTTGCCGGCGAATCTTACGTGGGAAGCCCTTTTGGTGAGTAGCTGCTCGCCGGGGCCTGCATATCGCCATTCCTGTATCGCAGGTGCCGCCCTTGGGCTTGCTTGGCTCGTGCCGAATTCCGCTCTCTCGGTGGTGCTCGGGTGGGTTGCGGCGCTATTTCTCGCCTCGTTTGCCCGGAAATGTGGCCGGCGCAAATTCGTTGCGGCATTTCTGGGCGGCCTCATTGCGATGGCGATTGGCTTCCACTGGCTTCTATTCACCATCGAACATTTTGGCGGCTTTCAGCGTTACGCCGCCGCATCAATTTTTGGACTTTTTCTAGCCGGGAGCGCGGTACAGTTCATAATATTCGCGCTTCTGCACTCGATTCTGCCAAAGTCGTTAGAGACGCTGTGCCTGCGGAGCGCTATGGCGTGGAGCTTGGCCGAGATTTTTTCGATTCGGATCTTTCCATGGCACCTTGGGCACACCCAGCTAAGCTTCCAACCGTTTGCGCAGGTTGCCTCACTTGGTGGCGCCGCGTTGATTTCACTGCTTATGGTGTGGTGCTGTGATGGCGTGCTTCGTGTATGCGACTGCGCGGCAAAGAGCAAAGCCAGTGGAAAATCTCGAGTGCCGCTGTGTTTCGGTGTTTTGCCGATTATCCTCTTTGCCGCGAGCTTGGGGTACGGCTTTCATCGGATTGACGTTGTCAGTTCCGCGTTACGGAGCTCCACCACTCCTCTTGAAATTGCTGTGGTGCAAGGTGATATTTCGCTTGAGCAGAAACATTCGCGCGCGCTTGTTGCCGTGAACTTTCGGCACTACCTTACCCTTTCAAAACCGCACCTTAGTCCGGAACGGCTTATTATTTGGCCTGAGACCGCGCTCACGGATTGGGTTCCGGACGAAGTCGGCAGCGCGGCGAGAGACCCGTACCTTCGAGAATTGCCGATGGGCAACTCATTTCTTATTGGCGCACTCTCGTTCTCAGAAAATAAGCAGCTCTATAACAGTGCGGTCGCAATTCAGGCCGACGGCACAGTGCCGGCGCCCTACCACAAGCGCATACTGATGCCTTTTGGCGAGTACACTCCTTTGGGAGATCTTCTCCCATGGCTTCGAGAGCTCAATAGCACCGCCGGAGAGTTTTCCGAAGGGACCGCGACCGCAGTATTTGATTATCAATTCGCAATCGCCGATGGAGCTACTCAAAATGTAAAGGTATCGCCACTAATCTGCTATGAAGATATCGTTCCCTCACTCTCTCGCGACGCAGTCAACGCGGGGGCGGAGCTTCTTGTTAATATGAGCAACGATGCCTGGTTCGGCCAGAGTATTGCACCTAGACAGCACCACTTGATCGCCTCGTTCCGCGCTATCGAGACCTCACGTTATCTTGTTCGGGCCACCAATTCGGGACTAAGTGCGGTTGTTGACCCCCTCGGCAAAACAACATCTCAGATTTCCGAATTCCTCCCTGGTACCATGTCTGCACGGGTCACCCCTTTAAAATCGAGTACACTTTTTACGCAGTTCAATACAATGCTGATCTGGCAGATTTTTTTGGGCTTGAGCATTATAGGAGGAATCTTCGAGCGCTTGATTGCTTCTAAGTAAATTAGAGATTCTTCTATGTCTGCTGCCCGTACATTTTTATCATTTTGCTTATTTGTTTCGACAGCGGCTCTGTTTGCCTGCTCACGTCCACAACCTGGTCCCGATAAGACCATAGCTGGAGCCATCCTCGGTGCGGGATGGGGTGCGGGTGCAGGAGCAATTGTAGGAAACCAGGTAGATAATAGCGGTGCCGGTGTCGCAGTCGGCGCGGGTGTTGGCTTTCTTAGCGGCGCGCTCACCGGCGCTTCGCATGACTCGATAGATGGCATTCAGGTGCGCCATGAAAATGAGCTTGCGTCGCTCAAGATTCAGAACCTCGCCAACGGGCGGGAGCTTGCGCAGATTCAAAACTCGCTCGACGAAGCAATTCAAACTGCATCCCTTGGTGGGGTATACCAGGTATTCTTTGATTCTGAGGAGACCAACCTACGTGCAGGGTCAGTTGCGAATCTCGAAGTTATTGCAGATTCATTACGAGGAAGCCCCTACGCATATAAGATATCTGTGGCGGGACATACCGATGATTCCGGTAACCCCACATATAATCAACGGCTCGCCGAGGCACGCGCCAGAAATGTGAGCGCATATCTTATGGCCCGAGGCATTAGTGCCGATCAGATTATTGTAAAGAGCTTCGGCGCTGAGCGCCCGATTGCCTCAAACGGAACTCCCGTCGGTCGCCAACTCAATCGGCGGGTCGATGTTTACGTTGGCAAATAACTCAGTTACTTATCCAGGAGAGTTCCTATGCGAGATGCATTTATTATTGACGCGGTAAGAACACCTCGAGCCCGCCGCAAGGGAAAATTTTCGACGGTTCACCCTGTTGATCTGCTGACCTACCCATTAAATGCGCTTATCACACGAAATAAAATCACTGCATCGGCGGTTGAAGATGTCGTGATGGGCTGCGTGACACAGTGCGGAGAGCAAAGCTGGTGTATCGCCCGCTCAGCTATCCTGGCGGCTGGATGGCCGGTAAGCGTTCCTGGCACGACGGTAAATCGCCTCTGCGGCTCTAGCCAACAGGCGACAAATTTTGTCGCCGCAGGAATTCAGTCTGGAAACTATGAGCTCGCAGTTGCCGGAGGCATCGAGCACATGACCAGGGTGCCGATGTTCAGCGACGTGAGCGGCGAAGAGAGCCCGATGCTGAAAAAACAGCATCCCGATCTCGTGCAGCAGGGAATGGCGGCGGAACTTCTTTCGGAGCAGTTCCATGTTCATCGACCAGAGATCGACAAGTTTGCGTTCGAGTCTCAGATGCGTGCGAAAGCATCATTAGCGGAGTCGCGATTCGCAAAAAGTGTCGTTTCCGTACCATGCAAAGACGAACAGGGAAAAGACACCATCCTTGAAATGGATGATAATCCGAGACCAGATACTACCGTAGAAAAACTTGCGACCTTAAAAACTGTATTTAAAGAGAGCGGTGTCATTACGGCGGGAAACGCCTCAGCAATTGTCGATGGTGCAGCGGCGATTCTTCTTGCATCGGAGGCAAAAGTTAAACAGATAAGCCTTAAGCCTCGAGCGAGAATTGTTTCGATGGTCTCAATCGGATCTGATCCTCGCATCATGCTGAGCGGTCCGATCGAAGCGTCAAAGCAGGCGCTCACTCGCGCCAAGCTTAAGGTGAGCGATATTGATCTTTGGGAAATTAACGAAGCGTTTGCGCCGGTGCCAATCATCACCATACGCGAAGTTGGTATCGATCCGGCAAAGGTAAATGTGAATGGTGGCGCGATAGCGCTCGGTCACCCTCTCGGCGCAACCGGTGCAATTCTCATTGTCACGGCGCTCGATGAACTCGAGCGCACAAAGAAACGTTATGCGCTTATCACCATGTGCATCGGCCTCGGCATGGGTATCGCCACCGTGATTGAGCGGGTGTGACCGCGAAAGAGTCTTCGTAACTACTACGCATTAAGTCTGGCTAGCCTTTCCCTCACTCGGTGACCTCTGTGTCTCTGTGGTGTAAATACGTTTAAAACCACAGAGACACAGAGGTCACCGAGTGAGGGAAAGAGCACCCTTGAGTTAATGAGTAATTACGAGTCCTCGCGCCAGTTAGAAAAGCTCTCTCAATAGATCTTGCACAACTGGAAAAAGCTGCTCTACGCTCTCGAGAGGCCTACCCCGTGCGCCCCAGATCCGCTCGAACTGCGCGAAGCGGCCAATGCTAATCGCGCGCACCAGTAATCCGTTCTGTTCTAGCTCCTCTATGGCGGACCTGGTTTCATGCGGCTCTGCGGTCATACCATCTGTAATTTCAATTACTATGTCGACTATCTCCCCAGCCTTTCGTAGCGCAATATCTTTCGGAGCAAGCTGCTTGAGCAGCAGCTGCAATGCCAAATGGTCCTTGGTATCGCCCTCATAGACAAAATAGGACTTATAGCAACGCATAATATCGGCAAGACTCATATCAGTGCGAAGCGGCACAATCTCCTGCGCACCGGCACCAAAGGTCAACACCTGCCCGGCACAACGAAAATCGCTCCCTTGTATATCCGCCTGCGCGTTCGCGGCACGCGAAGAGTTGGCGAGAACTAAGCCCAGGTCAGCGACGGTGTTCATAGAGTCGCGCATAGAACCAGAAGCATCAACCAGCAGCCGTACCCGTACAAGCTTAGGGGCGCGCTCCACATCGCACTGCTCAACTAGCTGCTCCATAACAGGTACATTGTTCTCACCACGATCAAGTCGCGGAAATTCTGCTACTACTCGGTGCATGTTTGGTCGAAGCCCCTGCGGGAAATCTCCCACATAGCGATAGCTAATCTCCGTCGAGGGTTGTGGAATACTCATCCACAGGTCACGAAGTGCCTCAGTAAATGGTTGAAGCCGCTCAAGCCGTAGAACAAAATCCTCCTTCTCCACTGGGCTTAGTCCCGCAGCATCAGCGCTCTGCCGCTGTTGGTCGCGCAAGAGATCTCGTGACCTTTGCGCCGGAGTTTTGAGCCCCTCCTCTACCTCCTTCAAGATTATGTTCAACGCTTCACGCAGATCCTCAATCGAAGATCCTTTAGGCGCACCGAACTGTCCATCGGCACCAAGCACCTTTAACTTCTCATCACCCAGCCCTTGCCTATCGATCGCCAAAAGCTCCTCAAAACGGGGCTCGATAAAGCTCTCAACCATCTGAGTTCGAGTAGCGAGCGAATTCGCCGGCGATCTACCCTCCGTTGGAGGAAGTGGGCGGAGATAGCTATCAATAAACTGCTCTGTGCTCAGTACTCGACCGTACACATTAATTGGTCGCGCAATCATTGCCTTCACCTCAGGCGCAAGAGCGATATCATCTCCTACCCCCATGCCAAGATTAAGCAGGTAATCTGTATACTGCTGACAAAGGGCACGATCCGGATGTCTCGCGCCAGGAGATCTCTTGTCGAAGTTTCGCTCTTTGAAAAGCGCTGTACGATAGAGTGACTTAACGAGGTCAGAAAATCCCTGCCCATTTGGATCCCTATACAGTGCTGAATCGTGGCTATTTCTCTCATTGACACCAATATCTTCAGTACAGTTATAGAGCCTAAAATAGAGCCCACCTAACCCATCCTCCCGCTCCCCTTTCTGGATTAATTTTTGGTAGGCATAGGGCTCACGCCGCATATCAAGATAGTGCTTAATTTCATGCAGCACTGCGAAGTCAATCCCCTCACCCGTTCGTACACCGCTTTCAACAAGATCGCGCACTCCGATTACCAGCGCTTTCGTCGTATGATCAAAACAGGTCTTTTCTCCAAAGCGAACAGCAAACCCACTATCTCGGGCATGAGTTTCGTAGACTGCACGTCGGCTTACGACCGCCTCTTCAAGTGAACGCACCAGATCCTGAGCTGGGGCAAGGGCAGCCATACAATATGCCTATTTTTTTCGTCTCTTGCCTGAACCCGGTGCCTCATCGACTATCTGTCTTTCAAGTGCACCTATATTGGCCATAAGCCCCTCAAGCGTTTGCATCTGCTTAATTCGCTCTGCCTCTAAAATCTGATCTGCCTCAGCCCTGCGCACCGCACTCCAGTCACTACGAGCTGGCGCGGTTCCCCAGATACTCTCAACCACTTCCGGCATTTCAGTCATCGCCAGACTCGCCGCAGGATTTTTCGGCGGCTCAATCTTAAACTGAGGAACCTTTCCTCCCGTAACTCCGTAGTTTGGGGTAGGCCATCCCGCGCTACTCGCGAAAAGTCCGCAGCTCTGTCCCAACTGATAGAGGTACGCTCGCTGCGTACTGTCAATGGTTCGCGCGAGCAGATTCGAGGCAATATAGTAGTCAAGATCATACTGAAATCCGTTGGCGCGCCAGGCATTGAGAATGCTCTGAAGCCCACGTGGTGAGATCAGCGTATCTGTCTTTACTCGTACCTTAGCACCACCCTGTACAAATTCGTGCTCCGATCCAATAGTTCCGGCGAATGCCTGCTCAGTGAGTGCTGCATACTGCGAGAAAGTCCAGAGCTTTTCAAGCACACCCTGTGGGGCGACGATACTCCCCTGGCGATCGAGCAGCGCAGCGACTGTATCATATAGAGCTGCTTATGTTTCGCGTCTGTTACGTCTCGAAAACTTCCCTTTACCGCCTGTGGTAAATAATCATATTCGATGTAACCCTGGCGCCTATCGAGCTCATCAGGGGTGTAGCTAAACCGGCCACCATCTTTCTTTTCCCCGTAGCGCTCACCAAGATTAGCGGTTTCTATTTCGCCGTAGCCTTGAGCGACGGCAAACTGCATGCCGCTATCTTCCTGGACAGTGACGATCTCACCAACTTTCTTGGTTTTTAGGTCATTAAGCTTTCTTCTAAGTGGCGCTGGAATAGCATTCGCTTCATCGTAAATAACAACCCGGCCTTCTTTCATCCCGCGGTACTGTGCGCCTAATACATAGTCAACAACGGTGACACGGTTTTCTCTTAGAAGTTTCTCGGTGATCTGTCGGCTAGCTTCGGCCAACTTCTTCGCGCCCGCGTTCTTATTGCTCTTCGTCCAATGTTCAATTTCGCGCTCAATTTGAGAAACGACATCAGCGGCACGTTCCATTCCTTTTGCGCTGAGCGTAAGATGACCAAAGATCTCCTCCTACGCCATTCCCGGATAACCACGCACGACAAGCGGCTCCTTTCCGGAGTAGAGTCGTGCTGCAATCTTTGCTACTTCGGTTTTTCCTGCACCGGTATCGCCGTGCAAAAATACAGTTTCACCCCGTTCAAGCAGCGCCGCGATCTGATCGAGCTTCTCGGTGACGTAGGGCACCTGCGCTATTCTTCCGGACTGCAGCTGCTGCTGAAACGCCGTCAGCACTTCACGATGCACAGCATAGAAAAAATCACGCTCCTGGCCGGTTTTCTGTTGAAACTCAGAGATTATTCGCGCACGCTCGGAGATTAGATGCTGCCGCGCACGGATCTCGGGGACAGTAGGTGCGCGTTGATCTTCGCGCACATGAGCATCGAGCTCTCGAATTAGTGCGGTAAGTTTGGCAACACTCTCATAAGCTTTCTTTTTAACAGCAATAATGCCAGCAAAGTTCTGCTGAATTGTTTTTGCCAGGGCATCGACCTGGGCCTGGTACTTAGTAGTGATTGCAGCAAGTTTTGGATCGGCGGCGATTGGTTGGTCGAACTGTTTTAGAATTGCTTTAAGGTCAGCAGATGCTGCTGCTTTCGGCGTAGCTCGCCCAGAGTCCTGATCTAGCGATAACGTATGGAAAGCCGCCCGCTCAATTGCGTCGCTGGTGGCTGAGTCCGGAGGCGGAACCTGTTTCTGTTTCATAATCAGTAGTAGTTATGGCGTAAGGGGCGGAATTGGTGACGGGCAGACTATGGATTTAATCTACTGTAAATATTAGCGATTTTTACGGAGAGTCGGTGTGCGTTCAAATGTTGCAACAGACCTATGTATGATTGCTTGGTTGCCTCAAGCAGAGCGTTGGCTGTTTCGTCGAGCTCAGCTTCTACGAAGCGGCGCTGCAGATTACGCATCATTCGTTGTCTTGTCTTAGTTCTTAAGACTCGGTGCTTTGGCCGGATAACCGCTCCCAAAAAATCTACTCCCTGATCAAGTGGACGCAGGGATACTTTCTTGGGATGAAACTCAAGCACAAGCTCCGTGCCTAAAAAACTCCGCATGCGCCTATACGCCTCGCTTAGCTCATCACAATGAGCCGAGACAAGCAAACAATCATCAGCATATCGGAAATATGCGGGAACTCGAAGTTTTCTATAAACAAATTTATCGAGCTTATCGAGTAAGATATTGGTAAAGATCTGCGAGGTAAGATTTCCGATAGGCAAGCCCTGCCCCATACAACTCGTCAGAGTAAAGCTACCCACTATCTCCTCGAGTAATCCAAGAAGCTGTCTGTCGTAAACCTTCTCGGCAAGAATGCGTAACAAGACTCTGTGCTGAATCGAATCATAGAAGCGGCGAATATCACATTTAAGTCCCCATACTTCGCGTTTATAATTACAACTAAGTCGGCGGAACACGTTCTCCGCCGCTAGAATTGCGCGTTGTGTTCCTTTCCCCGCTCGTGAGGAGTATGAGTGCTGATAAAAGCCCCGCTCATAGATCTGTTCAAGCTCAAGATACACAAGCTGGTGCACAATCCTATCTCGAACCTGCGCCTTATGAATATGGCGCTGTTTTGGATCTTCAATATAGAAAGATTCGTATGCGCCGTGACGATAGCTACCTGAAAGAAGTTCGCGATGCAGCGAAAAGATCTGCTCCTCCAGCCGGTACTCAAACAGCTGTACGTCAGCGCGTGAGCGCTTTCCGCGCCTAAACAGCTCCCAACTTAGGAACAGCCGTTCCACGCTCACGACATCTTCAAATCTTTGCGCCAGATTCTGCGTCATAATGCTATTCACAAATAGTATGTTGGCACTCCAAGTTCCAATTATTCAAAAAGCCTACGATCTGATCACGCTACTGCATGGCTTTAACAAACGGGTTGCCAAAGCGGAGCGATACACTCTTTGGCAGCGCGCCGAAAAACTTGGGCTTACTCTTCTTGAGCAGCTTATCCGCACTGGTTATGCCCTCCAGGCCGAGCGCGTCAACAAACTCACCGATGCGAGCATTACTCTTGATATCCTTAAAATAATAATCCGACTCTGCCATGACAGTAAAACAATAGACCGAAAAGCTTACCTACAGCTACAGAAGCTACTCGATGAAATCGGGCGTATGCTCGGCGGCTGGATAAAGAGTCTTAAAGCAACACCGGCGTAAGTAGAGAAAAAAGAGAGAGGAAGTACCAACAAGCGGCGCACCCGAGCGACGGATTTACGTTGTCAGGATTGTCGTTGTCGACGTTGAGACCATTAGCATTAAAGTTGCCAACGTTCAACGCAGCGCCAGCGGCGCCCCACTTATTACCGATCTCCCTTATCGTTGATGGCTCTCAGGCTACCATTAACGAAGTGACACTCGTGGAAACCCGCGAGCCTTAGCACTGGCACGGTAACATCGAACTTACTGCAGGTCGTTGATAGATCACTCTAAACCAACGACAGTACCGCAAGAATCGACATCACTGAATAGTATGTAGGTATGCAGCTGATTTAATAAACGACCATCATGATGCACACCGAAGAGACCGGTAAGAACTTCTCTCTCCAAAATGAATTGATACTCTTATCAGATCCGTAAACCTGACAACTCTGATCAAACTCATAGAGACAGTCCCGCGTGCGCTAACCGTAGTCAGTACAACATTAGCGGGACTGTTTCAATTTACATGAAAATTAGCAACGTCACCAAAGCTTTTTTTTGTATTTTTACAATCGTGCCATGCCCCAATTCCCAAAAACCAAGTACCGTTTTCCAAGTACCAAGCCTCCAATTACCGAGTACCGAAGTTCCAGCAAGCGGCGCACCCGAGCGACGGATCGACGAAGTCAGGATAGTCGAGGTCGACGTCGAGACCATCAGCATAAAAGTTGCCAACGAGCAACGCAGCGCCAGCGGCGCCCCACAAAGGATCTGCAATTCGGTCTGTGCACCAGCCCCACTGATTGGCATAGAGCCTCGTGCCCTTTTGATCCTTACTCGCCGCCGTCTTCCGCTCATACATTATCAGCGCCGCTGCAAAGCCTAACGCATCCGCCTGTTCGTACATCGGATACTCTGCTTTGAGTACCTGTCTTGAATCTTTCCAGCTCTTATTAAGTGTCTTTGGTGGGCAACGTTCAGGTATCAGAATCCAGCGCCCCCTGCCCGCTGCTTTATCTCCATAGCCACTCGCATGGTTCTCAAACCAGTTGCTCCAAAGCACTTTTCCCGCCTGCCCACCAACCGCCGCACTTAGCCTCTTCATCGTTAGATCCGCGGGGACCCAGGCTAGAAGATGGGTCTCGTGCACCTTCTTCCCCGCCCCCACTACTGGGCAGGGCCTGTTTAGGATCTCTATAATATTTAGTGGGAGCGGGCCATGCGTTCCTAAATCCAGCCCTATTCTTTCCCGGTAATCAGCACCCACTATTAACCGCTCGCCAAGCAGCTTCTGGGCCTCCCCCAGGCCAAGGACTCCTAGCCGCGCCTGCAGTGCCGGGAATCTCTTATCGGCAAGCTCACTTATCCGTGCCGACTGCGCGCGGGTCATCGCTCCGTTGGCGCTACGAATTGCTGCATCGAGCTCCCGCGCTTCGCGGCCTAACTCCAACAGCTCCTTGCGGGCTTTTTCGCGATATTGCCTATTCATTCGGACCATTTTCGGTTCTTTTCGCTTTTCGGGGTTATGCGCTACCCGGGCAAAGGTGTGTCGCCAGCATAGAAACTACCTACGCATCGGTAATTTCAACAATTGATTCCCCTTCCCTAATAAGCGTACATGCCCGCTCAAAGCCAGAGGCAAGAATCTTTCGAAGAGTCTCATTTGAAGTATTACCGCAGGTAATCCACAGAATCTGCGGTGGGATACCATGCAGCTCAACCAATTGACGCGGACATCCTGTCCGGGCTAAGGACGCAAAAAACTTCAAGAAGTCCCGATTTATAGGTAATCGCTTCGTATTGCTATCCGTCAGAATCTTCTAATTTTTGGGAAGATTTTCTGATGGATAGCAATGCTGTTTCGGCGGCTTGTCCCCAGGAGCCTTGGAGCCTGTCCGAGTAAACGAATCTCAATAATGTTTCAGGGCATCGGAGTGTTCGCATCAAAAATTGTAACGCGATGGACGCGAAGGTATTAAAGAATCCTTCGCGTCCATCGCGACCTTGTATGTTGCGACGCCCTACTTTGCCCGGCCTTCCTCTTGATCAGCCTCTATTTTCACTCTATACTCGCGCTCCCTTTTGGGTAGTTGAGTTACGAACGATCTCTTTTGAAGATTTGC
>CAZEAC010000034.1:32679-45787 GCA_964510065.1 uncultured Bdellovibrionales bacterium
GTTCGAATCTTAAGCAGAGATCGCCTTGCGTAGAGTGTTTTTGTTTGGTTTTAGTCCTTTAAATTCGACCGTTTTGTTGCGGTCGTGAGATTTCGGCTTTAGGATTTCGGTCCCCCGCAGTTCAGGCAGGCCACCTGAAATAAGCGCCATCGGAGCAACCCTGAAGGGTTGCCAAACGCGGCGTGTGCGTTGGGACCGGAAGCCCCCTCGGTAGGTTGATGAGATTCTGAAAGTTCACGCGAATGCATAAGCATCGCCTTGGGCAATTAGATTAGCTCCATCGTCATGTTGTTACAACTGACGAGAAGAGCTCTCTCCCTACCGGGGGGTGTGCTGTGGGGAACTTTAACCACAAAGTTTTTCTGAAGGTTAGTACGCATGGCGATCCACTCTTCGCGTTCCACTTCCCTTCTATGTAATATCGCGCTGTTTTTTTACTGTGGAGTCTTACTGTGGAGTCTTACTGTGGTGATTGCTGCGGTGACACTAACACAAGCTTCTTAAGCTCGACCTGCAAGAAGCGCTTAAGATCATGAAACGCACGGAAATCTTGCGGCCCCACGAGGCTTACCGCGGTGCCCTTTCGTCCGGCGCGTCCGGTCCTTCCCGTGCGATGCACATACACCTCACTCTCTTCGGGAATAGCGTAGTTTACCACCATCTCAATCTGTTCAATATCAATGCCACGCGCAGCAATATCAGTACCGACGAGAATCTGAATTTCATCGGCACGCATGCGCTCCATGATCTTGCTGCGCTGTTTCTGCGGCAAATCAGAATTTATTTTCTCGGCGTTAAAACCGCGCCGCTTCAAAACTACCTCGACAAGCTCCGTGTCGGACTTGGTGTTGCAAAACACGATTGCCGACCGCGGCTTCATCTGTTCTAAAACTTTTGCCAATGCCTGAGTCTTCGCCGAAACCTCGCCACTGAGCTCTACATAGAAATGCTCAATCGGTGGAAGATCTACCTTGGCGTCGTCAACCTGAACCCGCACGGGACTTCGCAGAAAACTTCCGATAAGACTCTCGACACGCGGGCTTATCGTCGCGCTCACAAAAAGGCCTTGGCGCTCCGGCGGCAATCGCGAAAGAATCTCTCGCACATCATCAATAAAGCCCATCGAAAGCATTTCATCGGCTTCATCAAGCACAAAGTAGCGACACTTACGCAAGATAAGCTGACGTTGTCGAATAAGATCAAGAATTCTTCCGGGAGTACCAATTACCACTCGATTATCGCGCTTGAGCTCGCGAATCTGGCCGCCAATACTTTCGCCGCCAATAAGGCAGGCTGGCTTCACTTCCGGACTTAGTGACGCAAACACATCAGTAATCTGATTGGCTAGCTCTCGGGTCGGCGTAATAATTATTGCGCAGGTGCCACGCTGATCCTTCATTCCCTCAAGCATGCAGAGAAGCGGAATGACAAAAGCGAAGGTCTTGCCACTTCCGGTTTTGGCCTGCGCAATAATATCAACTCCGCGAAGCGCATGCGGAATGACTTCAGCCTGAATAGGCGTGGGAGTATTAAATCCAAGTGTTTGAAGACCTGCCTGAATCGCAGGAGAAGGAACAATATCTGAGAATGAAACGGAACTCGATGACACAGCTTCCCGGTCAGCCTCGACTTGAGCGACTAATGACATACAAATACTACTGGAGCTTAAGCAAGCTCCCCGCTAAGACTCCAAACGGGTCCTAGGGGGAGCAAGCCGACTTTGAAAACGGATCGAAAAGATCCGTCACAAAATTTTAGTAGCGTCCGCCACCGCCGCCGCCACGTGGGCCACCGCGACCGCCACCACCGCCGCCGAATCGTCGACCGCCACCGCCGCCGCCGCCACCACCGCCACGTGGAGAGAACTCTCTCTCTGGCTGCGGACGGGCTTCAGCAACAGTAATCTGTCGTCCACCGACATCCTTACCGTTCATCTGATCGATCGCTGCGCGAGCTTCATCGTCAGACATCATCACAACAAAGCCGAAGCCTTTGCTTCTTCCACTTGCTTTATCAATGATGATATTGGCAGACTCGACATTACCGCATGCGGTAAACGCTTCTTTGAGCTGCTCATTAGTAATGGTGAAGGGAATATTCCCAACGTAAAGTTTCTTACCCATATATACACTTACTCCAACCGAAAAAGGGCCGTCGGAGAAGCGTATCAGTAACCACTTATAGCTCTCGAACCGGACTCTTCGTTAACTTACTAACTCTACCATCAAAGCACGCTATACACAACATTCCCAAAGGCGCGGCAAGCTGCAAAATTGATTTGATTACAAGAGCTTAGAAGCAATCATCGCGCATTGGCATCGGTCAATTTATAAGACAGGGAGGGCTTAAGCATTATAAAGTATTGTTTGTATTGAGTATTCTGGATCGCAACCTGCCCCCCAAACGATTTTCGGCGACAAAACTCGGCAAAAAAAGGCTTGGCATTATCACGCGAAAATAGGACTACTCTTTCAACCGCCTCTGGCTTGAATGGGGGCTGAGGCATGCTGGCGTGGCGTTACAAAATATCCTTTTTTCTATTATCTCCATCTCGCTTTGCTCCTGCGCGTCACTTCCTTATACACCCCACCCCGCAACTGAAGATCCACTTGGCGTAAAACTTCGCGTCGAAGAGCCGCAGATCGAGCGAGGGCGGCCACATAAACTTATCGATGGCCTAGGACACTATCTTTTTTCGCTTCCGTCCAAACTTGTGCTTTGGAACTGGAGCATTGAAAACCACAGCATCTCCGCCGAGACCGAAGAGGCTCTTAAAAAATATCTCGCGGATAATAACCTCGTCGACGTAAAGGTTCGGCTTAATCAATATTCTCCCGGTGCGGAATGGTCGCGCCTCTTTCGAAACAAAGCAATTGGCGCGGGCTGGCGCTACACCCTTGGAATTTTAAGTGTCGTCGGCTACACAATATTTCCCGGCCGTGTTTTCGGCGGAGATTCCTACAATCCCTATACGAATACTATCTCCATATACTCGGATCATCCTGCCGTTGCGATGCACGAGGGAGGACACGCCAAAGATATTTCCGAGCATGAGTATCGCGGATCATATGCGGCAATTCGCCTATTGCCGCTGCTCTCGCTAGTGCATGAAGGAAGGGCAAGCTCGGACGCACTGAGCTACATGCAAGACAAACAGGATCGCCAGGGCGAGAAAAACGGCTACAAAGTGCTCTATCCGGCGTTCGGAACCTACATCGGTGGCGAAATCACTTTATTCTATCCAGCTCTGCATTACGCCTCGCTTCTCATGGCAATTCCCGGGCATATTGTCGGGCGAATACGTGCCGCGATGGTTGAGGATCCTGAAGAGCTAGAGCCGAAGGCGGGCGGAGAGGAGCGAGCGGAGCCGGCGCTTGGGGCGGAAGCGAGGCCATCGTAGTAGCGATTTCTCATTTTGGCTGGACACGCTGCTCAAATAAACATGTAAATACGATACGTTAAGCTGCATGAATAAATACATTTACAACCATCAATATATAGCCGATAATTAACTTTAATGTCCCAATCCATTCCCCAAATTTACAAAGCGCTCGCCGACGAATCGCGACTCCGCATTTTGCATATGCTTAGCTTCGGCTCTTTTAATGTGCAGGAGATTACAGCGCTCCTTGGGGGAAGCCAGCCAACAGTGAGCCACCACCTAAAGGTACTCTCTTCAGTCAATCTTCTTCAGTCCCGAAAAGAGGGAACCTGGATCTACTACTCCCCCCCACAGGAGCCGAACGACTCCCTCGCGCGAAACGTAAACAATTCCTTTCTTTCACTTCTTAAATCCGACCTCGGTAATGGTAGCTCGTCAATATTTAAGCGTGACTCACTTGCGATCACCAAGCTCCTTGCCAAGCGCCGTGATGACGGAAAACGATTCTTTGATTCAGTTGCCAAAGAGTGGCGAAATATCCGCGACGCGGTGTCAGCCTCGATCCCCGGCAAGGGGCCCTTTCTTGAAATTCTTGCGTCGAGAATTCCCGCCGAGGGGAATTTTCTCGAGCTTGGCTGTGGAAGTGGATCGCTCCTTGAGAAACTGCTACCGCGCGCCGGAGAAACCATCGGCGTTGATTATTCAGAAGCAATGCTCGAAGAAGCCCGCGCAATCCTTGGAGAAAAAGCCGCTGAAGCAGAGTTACGACTTGGCTACCTCGAGCACTTGCCAGTCGAAAACGACTTTGCTGACTGCATTGCCGCCTACATGGTATTTCACCATCTCGCGAGCCCTTTTGACGCGCTTCGCGACGCGTGTCGAACGCTAAAACCTGGGGGCACGCTGCTGATAGTTGATCTTTTACGTCATGATGAGGAGTATATGCGAAGCCGCATGGGCGATCTTTGGCTCGGGTTTGATCCCGAGGAGTTTCGCCAATGGCTAAAAGATGCTGGCTTCTCTGAAAGTTCGTTCGAACTTCTTGGCGAGAAGAAAGATGTGTTTATAATAACCGCAAAAAGGAGCAGGGTATGAAAGACGATCACAAAGATTATAAAGTTAAGGATATCGCGCTTGCCGATTGGGGCCGAAAAGAGATCGAGATGGCCGAAAAGGAGATGCCGGGTCTGATGGCGCTCCGCGAAGAGTACGGTGCAAAAAAGCCCTTGAAAGGCGCGCGCGTCGCCGGCTGCCTGCATATGACTATTCAGACTGCGGTGTTGATCGAAACTCTCATTGAGCTAGGCGCTGAAGTTCGTTGGTCGAGCTGCAACATCTTCTCTACTCAGGATCATGCGGCGTCGGCAATTGCTAAGGCCGGCATTCCCGTGTTCGCGTGGAAAGGCGAAACCCTTGAAGAGTATGACTGGTGTATTGAACAGACGCTTATGTTCGGCGATAAGGGGCCGAATATGATTCTCGATGACGGCGGCGACCTCACGATGCTTGTTCACCAGAAACATCCTGAACTTCTTAAAGAGATTTACGGTATCTCCGAGGAAACAACCACCGGAGTGCACCGGCTCTACCAGATGTTAGAGAAAGGCGAGCTTAAAGTTCCCGCCTTCAACGTCAATGACTCGGTCACAAAATCGAAATTTGACAACTTGTACGGCTGTCGCGAGTCACTTGCTGACGGCATCAAACGCGCCACTGACATCATGATCGCGGGTAAAGTTGTGTGCGTCGCCGGATACGGCGATGTAGGCAAAGGCTGCGCGCAATCGATGCGTAGTTACGGCGCACGCGTGCTGATTACTGAAATAGATCCGATTATTGCGCTGCAGGCGGCGATGGAAGGATTTGAAGTCGTGACGATGGAGACGGCGGCCAAGATTGCCGATATCTTCGTCACCGCGACAGGCAACATCGACATTATTGGCGAAAAGCACTTCAAGGTTATCAAGGATCAAGCAATCCTTTGTAACATCGGCCATTTCGACAATGAAATCGACATGGCCTGGATCGAGAAAAACTGCGCCAAAGAGATTAACATTAAGCCGCAGGTCGATAAGTTTGTGATGAAAGATGGCCGCGAGCTTATCATTCTTGCACGCGGACGTTTGGTGAACCTCGGATGCGCCACAGGACATCCGAGCTTCGTAATGTCGTCGTCCTTCACCAACCAGACCATTGCGCAGATTGAGCTTTACACCAAGCGTGGCGAGTACAAAGTTGGCGTGTACACGTTACCGAAGATTCTTGACGAAAAGGTGGCAAGGCTGCACCTTAAGAAGCTCGGTGTCGAGTTAACCACGTTAACTCCGGAGCAGGCCAAATATCTTGGCATCGCTGCTTCGGGCCCGTATAAGCCTGAGCACTATCGTTACTAGTCACTTAATGGAAACGCCGGCACGCTCAAACGCCGGCGTTTCCACTTTTTCCTCAGTACGCCAAATCTTAGGGTACTGCGCTCGTTTCGAGCACTCGCCCCCAAAAGAAATTAAAAACAATTGCAGTTCAGATTTCGTGGCAACTATGAGAAATCACTGAATCGCTTCAACATCTGCTGACAATATGCAGGTAACGCAGAGGCTTACATTCGTTTTGATTAGCAAGCGCCAAACGAGTATTATTTTAAAGATCGCACAAGTCTGCGCCTGAGTCCCCTAATTGATGTGCAAGACACCATATACCTTGCCGCAATCTTTCGGAGCTTGGTTTGCTGCTCAAGTTCAGATTCCTTTTGCGGCGCGTGGTATTAATTATTTGAGATGCAACAGTTTCAAGTCGATCGTGAAAGGCTCTCTCAACTTAGACGCGAGCGCGCCGAGATTTCGGTGTATCTGCCTGTGTCCGACATTACGGTCCGAAGTCTGATCGACTCGCTTCAGCTTGGCATCTGGCTGGATCTTAGAGCGTTAAAAGTCTCGATTAATCGCCCCGGAGACTATCGTTTCGACTTTCACGAAGCGCAAACCAAACTCTATATGAAGTGTGGAGGCCTCGAAGGGTACAAGAACCTTCTTAAAAAGTATGGTCTTAGTTTTCCGCTCAAGAAGGATACTACCGATAAATCTGCGCTTCTTTTTACAATCGCGGCGAAAGAAGGGATTGTGCTCGATGCACGCATGGCCGGATTCACTTACAATAGCGGCGCGAGCGACTTAATGTTCATGGCCATTCGAACCGATGGCCTCGTCGAGATGGCCCGCAAGTACGCACGGATCGAGAGAGACTCAGCTCAAATTCAGGACGTGGAGCACGCGAAACGATACCTTGAAAACCTTGCCGAGAAATACTTCTATCACGAAGTCGGGCATTTCATTTATGGCCATACGCTTACACAGACGCAGCTATCAACATGGGACAATGCAGTGCGCGCACGCCAAGACATCGTCGAAAGAGTTTATGACATTCAGCGCGATAAACATCCGAGCAAAGAGTCTATTCCAGTTGAGAATGAAGCTTTTGCAGATATTTTTTCAGCACTCGTACAAAGCACGCGTCATGGAAAAAGGCTCGGCAATCAGCCGGCGCTAGAGAACCTTGCCACCGAGATGCTTGAACAGATTGGCTGCAGAATCTAGTGCACCATTACTGGATAAATTAAACCGAAGCGTGGGATCCGTACCTCGAAGAGCTGGCGATCCTCATTGCGAAAAGTATATACCCCTTCCATTGTGCCAACAGGATCATTGATGACCGTGCCACTGGTGTAGGTGAAAAGTTCCCCAGGCTTCAATACCGGCTGCTTGCCGACAACTCCGGGGCCAATTACTTCCGCTACCTGCACATCGGCCGAGTTGACAATCCAGTGCCTCTCCAGAAGTTGCACCGTCCTCGGACTCAGATTTTCGATGGTAATCGTGTAAGAAAAGGCAAAGACTCGGTTGAAGGTATCCGAGCTTTCGGGCGCAGGTGCTGGCTCAACAGTCACCCTCACATTTTCAGTTACTAAGGAGTAAGACGAGTCGTCAAGCATGACTAAAATCCTCGGTTACACATCTTCACATTCCTTGTGAAGCTGACGGGATTCTGTCACAAGAATATTAAAATGTGAAAGGGGGTTCTTTAGCCTGGACTTCTCACAGGTTTCGTCGCGAGGTAAGCGAGTTGCTCGTAAATCCGAAGGAGTCCGCCGGAGCAGAACCCTGGTAAGAGTTGCGGGTTCGGGAAACGCTGATAGGCGGGTATTACAGAGATCGTTTAGTAATCGAGATCACCGCCCTGTTGCCGCATCATCTCATAGGTTGCGGTATCGGCTTCCATTTCACCTTGCGTCATCGGATGAAGTTCGTACGCTGGGCGCTCTTCGTTACGTGACTGCGCCGCGACGTAATTCGAAGATGAGCTGTAGCCGGACGAGCCACGCTGCCGGGAGACAAAACTTGGACGGCCCGAACCAAACGCGCGCGAGGTAAGACCGCGAACTCCAAATATATTTCCCGAGTTACGGCGGCGTACACCAAATACATTCTTATTTCCGCTTACCCCGTAAATATTTCTTGAGCGAACGCCAGATTCAGGCCCGGAAGCGCTCACAACCTGAGGAGCGACACACACAATGCTTAAGCTTAACGCAAGAATCGCTATGACTACTAAGATTTGTCGCATATTGCACCTCGCCTGGCCAATAGTATAACGCAGTCAGAATTCTTATCCAAGCACACCCCCTCCCCCTTGTCCTTCCTTAACAAGTATGCGAACAAAGAAGGAAATTCCGAGGAGATCTGTATGCAAAAGAACCCATCCAAACTCTTTGTTAGCATCGCTGGCGCGGCTCTTATTACCTTTATGAGTGGCTGCGCACAGAAGTTGGCCCCTACCGCAAGTGACTCATGCGCCGAAAAGGAGAAGAGCTGTACCAGCTGCGAGAAAAAATGCTCCTGCGACAAGAAATGTAGCAGTGAGAAAAAGTGCTGCAGCGATAAGAAGTGCTGCTCTAATAAGTAGTTGGACAGATACACGGTCCGCTACTTTTAAGGACACATTAAGTCGAGCGTAGCCCATAACTCAAAGGGAAGCGTCTTTTGGCGTCGGTTTTCTTGGAGTTTCGAAGGGTTATGCGTATTTTACGGCAATTTTTCTGTGTCCTTTTCGTGCTGCTTTCAGTCGGCTGCACCAAACAGTCAAGCAACGCTTCGGAAAGTAGCGGCGGCGGTCAATCCGAAGGTCCGCGCGCAGGCAATGGAGAATTCACTACTGATTGCGGCACTGTCGTCAACGGAAAAGTCCAGAATCCAGTATCTCAGGCGGATGGAATTCTCGTTAACGTGGAACCCGTCGGCACCAATCTCTTAATTATCGAAGAGAGCGGTCCTCAGGCTCAACCAGGGAAGCAGCTTCTTAAGTTACACGGCGTCGCCCCAGGCGATGCGGTATACAATTCAGCGGCCATGGATTTTCTCCGTAATCTTGCCTCGAGTTCAGTATATTTTTACCGTGCTTCAGACGACTGCTCGACCATGGTGAACGGCCAACGTGGTACGATCGGTCAGCTTATCACGGGAGGCGGAAAAAGTTTCAGCGAAGAGGTTATCCGCGCCGGCCTTGCACAGGTCGACGTAGCTGACTCCTGCGGCGGCGAAAAGATCGGCAGCTGTCTCAATGCACTAAAGTCGGACACCTCCTACAACGCCGGCGAGCTCAACGCATTTCTTTGGAAACCGGTTTCCGATAGCAATGGCCGCCTCGCGATTCATACCGGGCCTTACGATACCACGGTCATTGTGAACGGCGAGAAGGGACAAAACGCCGGCTCCGGAAACGGTTACGGAAGTCTCGCTCGATTCTCAAGGGCGGGATGCGGCTATCCAAGTCCAAGAATCCAGGTCTTAGCAAGTGATGGCATACCGTATACTGTCGGAGGCAAGACTACATTCACTGTGCCAAATCCTTGCGGAAGAAATTGCCTTTCCGGCGGGGTAATTTCACCTTGCACTAAGTAATCTGATTGGCGCCATGGTGAATTAGTCCCTCAGGATGGGGCTAAAGTTTCGCGCAGAGTGCAATCTTTCGCGGAGTATGTTAGAACGCACTGCGCCATGAACTCGCTCAGCCTTACCCGTCGACAATTTGCAAGCGATAATTATGCTGGAGCCTGCCCGGAAGCATGGCAGGCCCTAGAGCACGCGAATCAGGGGCATGCCCGCGCCTATGGCGATGATCCTTACACCGCGAAGGCCGCCGATCTTATCCGGGAGATTTTCGAGACCGAGTGTGAGGTGTTTTTTGTCTTTAACGGCACGGCGGCAAACTCTCTGGCGCTCGCATCACTTTGCCAGTCGTATCACAGCATTCTTTGTCACGACTACGCCCACGTCGAGCGGGACGAGTGCGGCGCGCCTGAGTTTTTCTCTAATGGGACTAAAGTTCTCTTGGTGCCCGGAGCGAACGGTAAGATTGACCTTAATGAATTAAAAAGGATTACTCAAAGCCGAACCGATCTGCACTTCCCAAAGCCTCGCGCGGTAAGCGTTACGCAATCGACTGAGCTCGGCACTGTCTACGGCGTGGAAGAGCTACTTGCGCTTGGCTCGATGGCGAAACATCTCGGACTTTCAATTCACATGGATGGCGCCCGTTTTTCCAATGCCGTCGCCCACCTCAACGTCGCGCCGCGGGCGATAAGCTGGCAGGCGGGAGTCGACGTACTCTGCTTCGGAGGCACAAAAAACGGCGCTCCAGTCGGCGACGCCGTAGTATTCTTCAATCGAGCGCTCGCCGAAGAGTTTGCCTACCGTTGTAAACAGGCAGGGCAACTTGCCTCTAAGATGCGTTTTATCTCCGCCGCCTGGGTCGGGCTCCTCAACGATTCAGTGTGGCTTAAAAACGCAACGCATGCCAATGAGATGGCGATGCTCCTCGAATCGGAACTTCACAAGCTCGATATTCCTCTCCTTTTTCCACGCCAGGCGAATGCTGTGTTCGCCGAACTTCCAAAGCATGCTGCCGAGCTGCTGCGCGAGAAGGGCTGGGTCTTTTATAACTTTATCGGCGAAGGCGGCAATCGCCTTATGTGCTCGTGGGATACTCGTGAAGAGGACGTCAAGGATTTCGCCCACGATCTCTCTCGGATACTGCAGCGCGACTAGCGAGCGTGTCTCTATTATCTTCTAAGCACGGCACCCGTTTGACGAAATAGCTATCTCGCGTAGTATAATGTCACTATGCGCCAAAAGATCCTGGTCGTCGAAGACGAAAAATCGATTGCTGATACTATCGTCTACGCTTTATCTACTGAAGGCTTTGACGCGTTACATGTAAGCACCGGCGCAGAGGCAGTCGCTCTACTATCGAAAGAGAGCGTTGCCCTAGTCGTTCTCGATGTTGGATTGCCCGACACCGATGGGTTTAGTATTGCGCGAGAAATCCGAAAAAACGGCGACACACCTATTATTTTTCTTACTGCGCGCGCCGGCGAGGTCGACAAAATTGTGGGGCTTGAACTAGGGGCTGATGATTACGTTGCGAAGCCGTTTAGTCCTCGTGAACTTACGGCGCGAATAAAAGCAGTATTACGCCGAAGCTCCACCGAAAAGTTAAAGGGCAGACCATCTGCGAGCAAGGCGTTTACAATTGACGAGCAGCGCTTCGAGATCTCGTTTCAGGACAATACATTAGAGCTTTCACCGCATGAATACCGATTACTTAAGGTGCTTATTGAGAGTCCTGGACGGGTTTATACTCGTGAGCACCTCATGGCACTTTGCTGGGAAGAGCCAGAGATGAGTCTTGAACGCACAATCGATGCGCATATTAAGAATATTCGAGCGAAGATGAAGGCGCTCAGTGATAAGGAAGTCATCATTACTCATCGTGGCCTTGGCTACTCGCTTTCCGAAGAGTTATGAGCATCCGCCTCAAGGTCTTCTGGGGATTTTTCGTGCTGATTGTGCTTTCAGTGGCGTTGATCCTCAACCTGGTGTTTTCCGATCTTGAACCACGCTATCGCGAAACGGTTGAAGAACCACTTGTCGACTTTTCACGGTACCTCGCGGCAATTCTTGAGGTGCAATCGCTGAACGGTCCCTTAAGGACCGAGCTTATACAAGAAGCCCTTAATCGGGCGAAAGCTCGAAGCTTTGAAGCTTCGATTTTCGAGTATAAGAAGAGCACGCTTGATCTGAGAACTTATGTCACTGATGAGACCGGCCGAGTTCTTTACGACTCGGAGCAACCGGCGGCGCTCGGGGCTGATTACTCCAGCTGGCGCGATGTGCGGCTTACTCTTGAAGGCGCGTATGGTGCAAGAACATCGCGGGACCTTCCTGATAATCCGGAATCGAGCGTAATGTATGTAGCAGCACCTATATTCAACGCCAATACACTTAAGGGCGTGATCAGCATCGGGAAACCGACGCAGAGCTTCAAGGAGTTCATTCATCGCACCAAGTCACGCCTCATCGGCAGTGCGTTTCTCATAGTAGTAGTGGCACTTCTTCTTGCTCATCTGCTTGCCATGCGCCTCTCCCGACCGATTGAGAAGCTCACCAATTACGCTCTCGCAATCGCCGAGGGAAAGCGACCAACGGTTCCCGAGAAAAGTAGTGGTGAAACTGGCAAACTTGCGAGCGCATTTGAAGCTATGCGTGAATCGCTCGAAGGAAAACGCTACATCGAACACTATGTTGAGACGCTGACACACGAAATTAAAAGCCCACTCTCGGCGATCAAGGGAGCGGCGGAACTTCTCGCTGAGCCGATGCCAGAGGCGGATCGCGCCCGTTTTCTTGACAATATTGTGAACGAGAGTGAGCGGCTGCGTGCGCTTGTAGAAAAGTTGCTGCTTTTGTCACAGCTTGAATCAAAAAGAGCGCTCGAAGAGACAAAAGAAATTCGCCCTCGCGCCTTACTCGACACTATTATCGAATCTTTGGCGCCTCGACTTCAGGCGGCGACTGTGCAGGTTACGATACGCGGGGACTCTCCATCGGTACGTGGAGATCCCTTTCTCGTCGAGCAGGCGCTTCGGAACTTACTTGAGAATGCTCTCGATTTCTCACCCGCACACAGCATTGTCGAGGCAGAGATTAAAAACGAAAGCGCCTCAATCACAATAAGTGTCGCCGACCGAGGCCCGGGAATTCCCGCGTACGCCCTACCCCGGGTTTTTGAGCGCTTCTATTCACTTAGCCGGCCATGCAACACCCGCAAAGGTACGGGCCTTGGATTAAGTTTTGTGAAAGAGGTGGCAGAGCTTCATCACGGCTCTGCGCAAATCAAAAATCGCGAGGGCGGCGGTGCGATTGCGGCAATAACACTTCAAAAGCGCGCGGAAACCTCTACAAGCCAGCCGTTCAAGTAATCACTAAGATTATATTTGACGAAGCAAACCGGGAACTTCTCTAGAGTATCGTCAGAGAATTATTAGGGAACCTCTGAAAAACTAGGCGTTTTGGATTTGCCGGAATTTTGGATGATATTTGCGAGAAAACATGCCGGGAAAAACGCAGGAATAGCAGGGCTATTTCGAGTATTTTCCCGGCATGTTTTCTCGCAAATATCGCCGAAAGGCCGGTGAAGACAAAATGCATAGTTTTTCAGAGGTTCCTTAGGATTCGCAGAGTAGCAGGCTCCTTTGCCTACGACATCTGTGATTCCTGCATCAAAATCGCTTTCGATATCCAGAGATGACTTCGTCTAGTCGGCCTGATTTATAGTATTTTTAGGGCGCCGGAATGTTCACGACAACATGCTGAGACAACTCAATTTATTTTTTCA
>CAZEAC010000035.1:0-32881 GCA_964510065.1 uncultured Bdellovibrionales bacterium
CCCGTAACTCCGAAGGAAGCCGCCGGAACGGGGGCGGAGGCAGCCTAATCGGCTGTCGAGCACTCGTGACAAGGATTCCGCAGGAGTTACGGGCAGACCGCTCGCCGGAGCAGAACCCTGGTGAGATTTGCGGGTTAAGGCATGGGTAGTTCATATCTCGAGAGTTCTCTTCAGCGTGGCCATCTCATCCAAGCAGACCGGACTCGCTGGTCGTCATTTCCCCTTTCTGACTCTCCCGCTCCCGCTTCGCGAAATAGTGTTGTAGGATCGCCTCTATGCCGGCGGTGAATAAAAATCGAAACCAGATAGCGATAGTCTCGGTCGCGCTTTTTAGCGTCGCACTGTTTCTCACAGCCTATAGCGCGAGGAATCCCTGGACCACCACCATCGGTGCTGAAGCGACTTCGATCTTATTACGTCCGTTTCAATCGCTTCATTATGGATTGGGGCATGCGCTGAGTTCGGTATGGAGCGAGTACTTTGCCCTGGTCGGGGTGCGCTCCGATAATCAAATGCTTCAGCAGAGGCTACGGGAATTAGAGTCGCAGAATTCATCACTGCTCGAGATGGAGAGTGAGAATGCGAGACTTCGCGAATTGATGAGCTTTAAACAGGAGGCTGCGCTTAAAGGTATTGTTGCGCGGGTAATCGGTTTTGATCCGTCCAATTGGAGTAAGATCGTCACTATCGACAGCGGAAGACTTCGCGGAGTTGAGCGCGGGCAGGCGGTGGTTGCCGGCAATGGTGTTGTTGGACAGGTTATTTCGGTCGGTCAGCTTAGCTCGCGCGTACTTCTGATAATTGACCACACCAGCGGTATCGATGCGATTGTGCAGGGTGGACGCGCGCGCGGAGTTATAGAAGGTAGTGGCGAAGGATGCCAGCTGAATTTTGTGCCGATTGAAGAAGAAGTTCGGGTTGGTGATAGGGTAATCACCTCTGGAATGGATGGAGTGTATCCAAAAGGCCTTCTCGTTGGTGTGGTCGCCAATGTTGAGAAGAAAGGGCAGGGCATGTTTCAGAAAATTGCCGTCACTCCGGCGGTGAATTTTAGAAAGATCGAAGAAGTATTGGTCGCGCAGAATGTGCTTGACCGTGCCGCTCTTGTTGCAGACGAAGTAAAAGGGGCTAAGAATCAATGAGTTTTAAGAAAGGATTAGCTCTACTGCTGATTGGATTTGTGGCCGTGCTGTTGCAAACCACGGTCTTTCGCTCTTGGGGAGGTGTTTTTGCAACTGCTCCGAATATCTCGCTGGCGCTGGTGCTGTTCCTTGCGTTTTACGAGGCTAGTCCAGTCGGCGCTTTTTTGGCTTTTTTTTTAGGGCTGCAGGTAGATCTTTTTTCAGGACTCTTGCTGGGGCCATCTGCAGCATCGTTTGTTCTAATTTACGGACTTATTGCCTGCTTTGCACAGCGAATTTTCGTAGAGTCAAAAATATCGGTGTTTGTCGCGGCTTTTTTTGGATCTTTGATTATGAGCTTGGTGTACGTTGCGCTTACCATCGGCAGTTCACGAGGATTTTCGGAGCTATGGCTCGGTATTCTTGGTGAAGCGCTATTAACAGCACTTCTCGCGCCCTTCATCTTTCTGGGAATTAGGTCTTTTGTGTATCGAAGGGACGCGAGCACATATCGTTATTAGCATTTTCTCCGCGTAGACTATGGCGTTATTTGAGAAGCAAACGATAAATATACCTTTTCGAGCCAATATCACGCTCGCGCTGGCGCTCTCCTGTTTTGTCGTGATTACGTTTCGGCTCTGGTACCTGCAGATAATCAACGGTGATTTTTTCCGCAGTAAGTCCGAGAACAATAGAATTCGCATGGTCTTTCAGCCGCCGCCGCGTGGCTTGGTGCTTGATCGCAATGGCGCGGTGCTTGCAAAAAATCGGCCTTCTTTTGATATCGAGCTTGTCACCGAGGATAGTCCGGATCCCCGTGCGACGGTAATAGAGGTCGCGCGAATTTTGGCAATGGATCCTGAAAAGCTGCTTGAGCAGCTTAAAGCGCAGAAAAAACGGCGCCGTTTTGAACCAAAACTACTTATTCGTGATGCCTCGCGTGACACCGTGGCGAAGATCGTGGCGCGGCGCTACGCGCTTCCCGGCGTTGAAGTCGCGGTCACTCCGACGCGTGATTATGTTCATGGAGCGCTCGCCTCGCACGCGCTTGGTTATATTCGTGAGATCACATCACGTCAGCTCGATAGTCCGCACTTCGCACTTTACCGCAGTGGCGATATGGTCGGGCAGTCGGGGCTTGAATCAATTTGGGAGTATTATCTTCAAGGAAAGCGTGGTGTTCATCGTGTCGTTGTTAACGCGATGGGCACGAAGATTGATGAGACACTTTTTGAGGCAGCAAATCCCGGTCACGACATTACGCTGACGATTGATCTGGATGTGCAGAAGGCAGCCGACAAAGAGATGGAGGGAAAAAGAGGCGCGGTAGTGGCGCTTGACCCGATGAGCGGTGAAATATTGGCGCTGGCTTCGGCCCCTGCGTTTGATCCAAATCTCTTTACGGCCGAGCTTTCCGCGGATCTGTGGAAAGACTTGATATCAAGCCGTGAGAAAAAGCTTAATAATCGACCGCTGCAGGGGGTCTATCCGCCTGGCTCGGTGTTCAAGATCTTCATGGCGGCCGCGGGGCTCGCCGAAGGTGTCATTAGTCCGACCGAGCGGGTGTTCTGCCCTGGATATTTGACTGTTGGCTCAAGGAGATTTCGCTGTCATAAACATTCAGGCCACGGCTCAGTGAACATGGAAGAGGCGATGATTCAGTCGTGTGACGTCTATTTCTACACCGTGGGGCAAAGGTTGGGAGTCGATAGAATTTTTGAGTATGCAACACGCTTCGGTCTTGGTCAGAAGACCGGATTAAAGCTCAGTGACGAAAGCATTGGGCTCATTCCCTCGACTGAATGGAAGCGCCGCTACTTTAGAAATCCGGAAGATCAGAAATGGTATCCCGGTGAAACGCCATCGGTATCAATTGGGCAGGGAGCGGTCACCGTCACACCGATGCAGATTGCACGAGGGCTCTCGGCGCTCGTAAATGGTGGAAGAGTGTTAGTGCCGTATATCGTTAAGCAGGTTAATTCTGCTGATGCAGCGTTTAAGGACTCCGAATTCGGCCCTGAGGTGAGTAGCGAGCTAAACATCGATCCGGCGATCCTAGAGCGGGTGAAAAAGGCGCTTGTTGGCGTGGTATATGATCAACATGGAACGGGACGTCGTGCGAAACTTCCCGATGAACTTGGTATTAAGGTTGGAGGGAAAACTGGAACCGCGCAAGTTGTCTCGCTCGAGTATACTGATGCAAATGATCGAAACGATCATGCCTGGTTCGCCGGTTTTGCTCCTGCCGATAAGCCCGAGATCGTCGTTGCCGCGATTGTGGAAAATGGCGGTCATGGTGGCGTGACTGCCGCGCCGATTGTTGAGAAAGTTATGGAAGCCTTTTTTAGAAAGAAGCTTGGCAAACCCGAAGGGCCTCCAGCAAATGGTAAGACCGTGAAGGATATTCAGGAGGGCGACCTTGTCGATTGATAGGCGCTCTATCGCCCATTTTGATTGGGTACTTTTAATTGCGGGCTGCTTAATCCCCTGCCTCGGACTTGTCGTGCTTTACAGCGCTGGTTACGATCCCGATAGTGCAGGCATCTCGCTGGGATTCCTACCTTGGAAAATCCAGAGCACTGCATTTGTGAAGCAGCTGCTCTTTCTCTCGGTTGGCTTGGTGGTGATGGGAGTGGCCGTGTTAGTGCCACATTCGTTTCTCTTTCGCATTTCTTACCTGGTGTATGGCCTGGGAATAGTTCTTCTGCTCACGGTAATGTTTGCCGGAGTGGTGGTGAACGGTTCGAGGCGCTGGCTTAATTTTGGAAGTTTCAATTTGCAGCCGGCCGAAATGATGAAATTAGGGCTCGCGCTTGCGCTAAGCCGCTATCTTTCGCGGCACCCACCGTCACGTGGTGGGTATCGACTCAAAGAGTGTGTCGTTCCCTTTATTATGGTTGGTGTGCCGATGCTTTTAATCGCGCAACAACCCGATCTCGGCTCGGCGCTTTCTCTTGGCGCGGTTGGTGCGGCGCTCATTCTTTTTATGGGAGTTAATTACAAAACTATTTTGGGACTCCTGTTAGCCGTACTTATTGCCGTGGTTCCAGGCTGGCATTTTCTGCATGATTATCAGAAACGTCGAATTTTGGTGTTGATTGACCCCGAGGGTGATCCGCTCGGAAGTGGTTATCATATAATTCAATCAAAAATTGCGGTGGGCTCGGGAGGGCTCTCGGGCAAGGGTTATCTTAAAGGAACACAGTCGCAGCTTGAGTTCCTTCCGGAACACACTACGGACTTTATTTTTTCAGTGCTTGCTGAGGAGTGGGGATTTTTGGGCTGCATTAGCGTGCTCGTCCTTTACGCATTCTTGATCTATCGAATGGTCCGTGTGGTCGGAAGAAGCAGAGATCTTTTCGCCGCACTACTCGTGTTTGGTGTACTCTCGGTGTTTTTCTTCCATTCGGTGATTAACATCGGCATGGTTGTTGGAGTTTTCCCAGTGGTTGGTATCCCGCTGCCACTTTTTAGTTACGGCGGATCTTCGGTGCTTTCAACAATGGTGGGATTGGGTATTGTATTGGGAGTCAGTATGCGGCGTTTCCTTTTTGCGGCACGAACATGAGTTTGACGAGATTGTCCCTGGTGGTACTAAGTTTTTACTGCGCTTCGCTTTACGCGGAAGAAGGCAAGGTGACATTTGAAGCGCTGCCCTCGACCTACTACTCTGAGCTTCTCGCCGGCCTTGAGACCGGCTCTTCGGTTGATGTCCCATCCAAGCTGCAAGCGCCAAGTGATATAGAGCGTGAGGTTTGGCGCGGGAATGATTCGCAAATCATTGCGACGTTGAATGAAGTCGAGATGTACTTTGTCTCGCGCGACGAGGGCGTGAAGGGTAATGATTTTCGGATCAAGGCGGAATTCGGGACTGATCAGTTTGTATTAAAAAGCAGTCGAAGCGGACTTTACAATCCCGAAGGCGGTGTAGTGCTCAGGGGCGGTGAGAGAAAAGTGGTGCCGCTTAAAACCCTTCCTGATCCGCGGGCACGCATGGTCATCGCAGCGCCACTGATAAAACCGGAAGGAAATTTCGCGGTGTTTCTCTGTCCGCGGTTTGTCGAAGACGTCAACGATCCCGACTCGGGCCTTAGCCATCCAGTGCTTTTAGACGCCAAGATGCGGATTAGCAAGGTACATTTGGATAAAGTAGTTGGGGAGATATCGGTGAAAATGCTAAGCGGCCGTGGCCCAGGCAAACTTGTCGCTGATATTCTCACTACCGGGAACCTCCCGCGAAGCTCTGAATTCCATGACCAGGTGATTGCACAAGATCCCGAGACATCATTGCGTTACCTGCCGACTACACCGATTGAAGCGTCGCCTTTTAGCGTCAACGTCACAGCCGGCACGCCACTTCTTGAGGGCCTTCGTGTGCGGGTCGAACAGCAAACTTTTGCCGGGTACCTGCGTACCGATCAGGTTGATCGGGTGGTTGTTATTGATGAAATCGATATTAAGGCTCCTATTGAAAGCAGTTCTAAAGTCGATAATCAGTCGGCGAGCTGCTATGTCCTCCTGAATTTCGCACTTAAGGCCGGGAGTTATGGAAAGAAGCAGTTTGAGCTTCCAGGGGAGTTTAAGGGCGAGGGAAAGGAGTAAGGGCGCGCGAGTCTTTGAATTGAGCCTGATTCCTGCTCTGGCGATGGCCCCTTGTCAAAACTCAAAACGGGTGTAATATACCGCCCCCAAACCCCTCAAAACTCACAAGGAGAGCCCCTTGGCTAAGATTCTCGGTAACCATTCACCCGTTTTCTATATTCAAGGTGCCACATTGGCTGAGCTAATCGAGCTCGGCGGCAATGCGGCGCGAACATTTCTCCGTTGCCAGCCCCTGATCGGGGCAGCAGATTTTGTGAATGGTTACTTGTTGTCACCCCCGATTTGCTCCGCAAATCGACCCCTGAGGGGTTGGTGCTCTGGCATTAATATTACAAAGCGGCGTTGAGGTGCAAAATGGCTAAGATTCTCGAAGATATATCTCGAACCTTCAACGAGTACCTTCTCATTCCCGGTCTCACGAAGAAGGAGCATGTTCCTTCAAATGTGAGACTTCGCGTTCCACTTAAGCGTTTCAAAAAGGGAACAGCGCCTGAAAAAATACTCTGCTTGAATCTGCCCTTCATCTCCGCTGCGATGCAGGCGGTCTCGGGATCTGAACTTGCGATAGCGTTGGCGCGGAAGGGTGGATGTGCTGTAACTTTCTGCTCGCAGACTATTGCGGAGCAGGCCGAGATGGTCCGTCAGGTTAAAGAGCACAAGGCTGGGTTTGTCGAGTCCGATTCGAATCTGTCTCCTAATAGCACGCTTCGCGACGCCGTCGAACTTCGGCGAAAGACCGGGCATTCAACCATCGCGATTACCGAAGACGGTGGAAGGCATTCAAAGCTCGTCGGAATGCTGACAAGCAAAGACTTTTGGGAGTTTAAAGACAATCTTTCCGATAGTGTTAAGAATTATTTCACTCCCCGTGATCGTTTGGTCATGGCTGAGGAGGGAGTCACCCTGCAAGAGGCCACTGAGAAGCTTTGGAAATCGAAAAAAGAATGTCTTCCAATAGTCGATAAGAAAGGAAATCTACGTGCGCTGGTATTTCGTCGCGATTACTTCGATCATAAGTCAAATCCTGACGAACTTACCGATGAGCATAAGCGACTCTTCGTTGGCGCCGCACTTAATACCCACGATTACAAAGAGCGCGCCAAGGCATTGGTCGAAGCGGGCGCGGATATGCTCTGCTTTGACTCGTCTGATGGTTATACTGAGTGGCAAATGGAGGCGTGCCGTGACGTACGCAAACTTCTTGGCGACTCTGTCATTATTGGTGGCGGGAATGTCGTCTCGGGCGAAGGATTCCGCTACCTGGTCGAAAAGGCGGATGTTGATTTTGTGAAAGTTGGCATTGGCGGTGGCTCGATCTGTATTACTCGCGAACAGAAAGGTATCGGTCGCGGACAGGCCTCCGCGGTGCTCGAAGTTGCCGAGGAGCGCGATCGTTATTTTGAGGAAACCGGCATCTACGTGCCTATCTGCTCGGATGGCGGTCTCAACTATGACACTCAGATCATTATGGCGCTCGCACTTGGAGCGGACTTCGTGATGATGGGTAAATATTTCGCGATGACCCAAGAGAGCCCGACTGAGACAATCACCTATCGTGGACGGCTCTACAAACCGTATTGGGGCGAAGGTGCGAAGCGCGCGCGTAATTGGCAGCGTTATAAACAGAGCGAAAAACCTGAGCTTGTCTTTGAGGAAGGGGTTGATGCGTATGTGCCGTACAGTGGGCCACTCGCCGATAAAGTTGATGTGACTACTGCGAAGATAAAAGCGACGATGTGTAATGTCGGAGTGCTGAGTATCAAAGAGCTTCACGAAAAAGCGGTCCTTACCCGTGTATCGGAGCTGACGATCGTCGAGGGCGGAACCTCCAGTGTCGAGCAGCTCGACAGAATGAGCAGAACTGATTAATGTCACTCAGTAATCGGCTGCTTGCAAAGTTCGAAAGGTTTGGCTACCGCGAATTTGAGATTGGCGATACCGTGGCACGAGGCTTTGCCGATGTTGGCTACGAAGAGTTCGCGCTCATCGCTGAGCACAAGATCCTCTCGACCTATACCGGTAAAGCAAGTGCGTTAGAGACTCACGAACGTGACTTTTTCTTTAAAGTATTCTCGATCGATGAGATGATTCAATATCTTCAACGCCAAGGTGTCGAGCTGCGGCTCCTTGAACTTGAAGACGGGCGCGAATGGCATGTCGTCGCGAAGCGAGTAGACACGCTCTACGAGCTTCGAGGAGAAGGCCTACAGGAACTTCTTGTTGATCTAATGACTGCGTTAATCCAGACATGAACAGGCTTAAAGAAGGCACGAACTTAATTTTGGCCTCGGGGTCACCAAGGCGGCGCGAGCTGCTTTCTGAGGCAGGACTTAATTTTGAAGTCGTGCCTACGAATGTGAACGAAGATCTCCTTGCAGGCGAACTGCCTGAAAAGATGGTGCGGCGGCTTGCGCGCGAAAAGGCGCGGGCATTGTTAGAACGTTTTCCTCGGGCGGTTATATTGGGAGCTGATACAACTGTAGTGGTGAGTGGTGAGATTTTAGGCAAACCTGTTGACCGCGCGGATGCGGCACGTTCACTTGGTTTGTTACAAGGCGCCGTACATACAGTATGGACGGCGTTCTCCCTTCAGTGCGCCGAGCGTCGAATTGATCTAGTTGATGCGTCTTCAACCGAAGTGAAGATGATAGCGCTGACGCCGGAGCAAATAGAGCAGTACGTCGCGACTGGCGAGCCGATGGATAAAGCCGGTGCCTATGCAATTCAGGGAAAGGGCGCGCAACTTATTGAGTGGGTCAAGGGGTCGTATACCTCGGTTATCGGACTTAATGTAAGTTCGGTTATCTCGACTCTTGCTGCGAACGGACTTCTGGCAAAGTAGAATAGAGGCAATTGTGCCGAATGAATTTGATATCGAGGCTGCACTCGCGATAGTCGAAGCTAACATCTCGAAAGCGTGTGCGCTGGCTGGAGCTACACGCGAGCGAGTTACCCTCGTAGCGGTTTCAAAGCGTCAATCAATCGATTCCATGCGGCGCTTTTCTCAGGCTGCGAAGAGTCGAAATCTTCGAGTAGTCTTCGGTGAAAACTATGTTCAAGAGGCGACCGCGAAGCGTGAGTGCTTTCCGCGCGATAAAGTTTCATTTCATCTAATTGGAAATCTTCAGTCGAATAAGGCCAAGAAAGCAGTTGAGCAATTCGATTGTATCGAAACAATAGACTCGGCAAAGATTGCGGTGGCGCTCGATAAAGAAGCGGCAAAGGCGCGGCGTGTGCTATCAGTTCTTGTCGAGGTGAATGTTTCAAATGACCCCGCCAAAGCTGGGGTGATGTGTGGAGCACAAACGCGAAAGCTTGTAGAGATGATAATAAGGGAATGTAAGCACTTGTGTTTCGAAGGATTGATGACAGTGACCGCGTACTACGAGGATCCGCAAAAGGCTCGCGGCGATTTTGCCAAGCTTCGTAGGGAAAGGGATCTGCTACTTCAGTCGCCGATAGTTGAAGATCATTTCAGGTCAGCGAATCTCCGTTTCGAGCTTAGCATGGGCATGTCTTCAGATTATGAAATTGCAATTGAAGAGGGCGCAACAATTGTGCGAGTAGGTACGGCAATTTTTGGTGCTCGGGAGGCACCTAAGGAAGCGCTAAATTAATAGGCATTCCGTAAATTTGCATAGGTAGAAACGGGTCCAGTTTTAAGGATGCCCGAGAGTCAGTTTATAGCATAACTCTTATAGTATTTTAATTTGTGAAGATATTCGTATGCTCACGGAGTTAAGAATTCTAAAGCCTGGACGAATGCCTGATTTTAGTGGGGACCGCATTTTGTGGATGACTACTGATCAGTTCGAAGCTTGCTTTGACCGAGTTAAGCAAAGCGGTCTTCCCGGGTATATTAAAGCAGGATTTGAATTGGCGTATGGACGTGCGCCAAAGGGAAACTTTTTCACATCGAGGGAGCTTAATCCTTTGATTGAACGAAGCGGTAACGCGGCAAGCCTTGTTAAAGAGATGAGTGGGGTTTTTGTCCAAGCTCGCGATGTAAAACAGATGGCTAAGTATCCAGGTCTTTGGACTGACTTAAAATTAAATCGGACGAATTGCTGAATCTACCCGTAGCATCTGATGCCGAGAGCTGTGAGAAGTCCAGGCTCCTAGAATAAATAGTTATTTCGTATTTTCGCATGGCGAATCCGAAAATTCGGGAGAATCCAAAAAATTTAGTTTCTTAAAAGATCGCTAATGCATCGTCTTAGGCTTATCGTCGTTTCCATCATCGGAATCGCGGACGACGTAAAGCTGTGATGGCTTACGAAAACGTTTCTTTTTTACGCGAAGGTATATGAGATGAGCCCGATCGATTAAATTCTCGCCAAACCCCGAGTATGAAAGATAGGTGAGGCCAGCGGCGAGGAGATGCGGAACAAAGGGGAAAAAAGAGCTGAACAGTCCAGAGAGAAAGGGAAATCCTAGGCCGATAAGGGCGAATGTTTTTCCTTGAATGGGGAGCCCCCAGAAACCAACTGAAGTTCCACGGCGGTCGACTTCGAGACCGTATGCAACCCAGATCACTGAAGCCAAGACAAAAGGTCCTTCTTGGATATAGATCATTGGGATACTCGCAACAGGGAATAGCAGGCAGACAGGAAGTGCCAAAATGCTTGCAAGAAGACTTACCGTGAAAACAAACCGTAGAAACTCGGCTCGTCCCCACCAATCTTCAAGCGTATTTCCAAGACTGTAAATTATTAGCCCTTCGAAAATTATGCCCATCGGAGTCATTGCTATGAAGAGATAGGTAAAGAGCTGCCAGACGAAGCCTCGTGAAACGACGAATTCGGGAATAAAGGCGAAGAGGCCGTAGAAGAAGTCACGTGCAAAAGCACAGACAATCGAAACAATGATAATTGTTACCGCCAGCCGATGTGAGGCGCTGGTAATAGTAAAGCGTGGAAACATACTCTTAAGATGTCGGATCAAGTATTTAAGCCTTTTACAATTCTCGCTATTTTCATGAACGTTCGCAATAAGTTATCCAGTCACTGGCTTGAAAATGCCGTCCAAGATGCTTAAAATACTTGTAAGTGGTAGTTTAAGGGGAAATTCCCGGAGTTTTGAATATGCCGATTTTTGAGTATGAGTGCCCCGATTGTGGACGATTTGAAGTTATTGAATCGAGCCCTGGCGCTCCGACCACTAAATGTCCAACCTGTTCAAAAAAATCGAAGAAGGTTATCTCTGCGGCGGCGATCCAGTTTAAGGGTAGTGGTTTTTATAAGACAGATTATACGAGCTCGTCTTCGAGCTCCGCGGGATCGAAGTCCAAGGGGGCTAAGTCCGGTGAAAGTAAATCAGACTCGACCTCATCTGGTTCAGATTCCTCGAGCGGAAGTAAGAAGTCCGGTGGATGCGGACCTTCCTGTGGCTGTCATTAATGAGCTGCAGTTAAAATAGTAGTTCCTCCCTCTCTCTCTCTCGGAAGAATAGCTGTCACCATTCTAAACTGCTTTCGGCAGAGTCTCGACAATTCCTTGAAGCGCTGATTTGCTCTGTAGCTTTCGCTCTGAGCACTCCTCAACGAAGTTAAGGAGCTTACTCAAATTATGCAATGAAGGTGGGAGTTCGATAAGTTCAGCACCAAAACCGGTAAGGCGGACTATGCTTGCTACTCCGATATGACAGGCGCGCAACGCCTCCCTGTCTGAGGCGGCTTGATCAATCGCATCGAGCGCCAAAGACGTAGCGACAAAAAGATCCTCCTCTTCATGCAGCCCTTCGTGAGTGAGGTGATCGGCGACATCGCAAAGAATGCTCGCACTGGTAATTTTCGTGAGGTTCGAACGAATGGCGCGAAAGGGCTTTTCTGGCGCGAAATTTTCTATGAGCAAAAGTGAGGAACGGCCCGGCGTACAGTGAAATGTGCCGCGATCGAAAAGATCAAAGGGAGCGGCGAAGCGCTTCTTACTTTTTCTCGCTGAGCGGGCGAGCATCGCGAGCTTGCCATGTCCCCGTACTAGAACTTTGAGTACGAGGTCAGCTTCGCGGCTTGCAAAAAGGCGTATCACTATTCCTTCAAATGGCTCGCTCATGAGTCGGTAGCTGCTGATAGTTGCAAATAGACTGGTAAATGATTATAGCAAGAGTCGTTGTTTCTTTATAGACGGAGGTAGTTTTGTCCCATAATCAGGCCAAAGAGAGAGACGCAGACTTTAGCAAGCTGGACGAAGTCCAGGAAGAAGCGGCTGAGTTGCTGCGAGCGTCGGATGCCGACGCGGATAGTGGCGCTGAGGATGGGGCCCAGAGCGAGCAGAGCGCTGAGGCGGGAGAATCCGCAGATCAAGAAGTGGCCGTTTCTGGAGAGGAGTTACAAAAGCTTCGAGCCGAAGTCATTGAGAATAGGGATAAATATCTTCGCGCACTCGCTGAAACAGAGAATGTGCGCAAGCGCGCATTGAAAGAGCGCTCTGAACTGCTGAAATATCAGGGCGATAGGATCTTCATCGATATCTTGGAAGTAGTAGATAACCTTGAACGGGCGCTTTCGGATAAGGAGGCCTCGTTAGAAAAGCTGAGAGAGGGGGTTTCCCTTATACAGAAGCTTCTCGTTGATACGCTCACCCGTTGGGAGGTGCGAGGCGAGAGTTCAGTTGACAAACCATTTGATCCTAAGCTGCATCGAGCGCTTAGCCAGGTCCCGGTGGCTGATAAACCGGCAGGAACCGTAATTGCCGAGATGAAGAAGCCCTACTTTTATAAGGACAAGGTGCTTCGAGTGGGTGAGGTCATCGTCTCGACCGAGGTTGCAAGGCCTGCAAATGAAAGTCCTGAAAACGATGGCGAGGACCAGGTCGAAAAATAGTTATAGTAAATTCATGGCATTACGATTTTGAGCCGCCTCTTGATAAATCTTCGTTCAATGTTTAACTAATAGTTTAACTAATCAAAGAGCATTCGGCCTAAGGGGTCGTTTGGGAAGATACTGTAATTTATTAAAATCATTAAAATTTTAGGACAATTTTTTAGTACAAAGTAGGAAAGCCAAATGGGAAAGATTATCGGAATAGATCTGGGGACCACAAATTCATGTGTCGCGATTATGGAGGGCGGCGCTCCGGTGGTTATCGCTAATAGCGAGGGAAGCCGAACTACCCCGTCGATTGTCGCGATGAACGATGCCGGCGAAAGACTTGTCGGTCAGATTGCCAAGCGCCAGGCGGTTACTAACCCCAAGAATACAATTTACGCTGTCAAAAGGCTTATCGGAAGAAAATTTGATTCGACCGAGGTGCAAAAGGCCAAAGGTGTGCTTCCGTATGATGTAGTCAAGGCTGACAACAACGATGCGTGGGTGAAGCTGAAGGGCGACGCCAAGAGTGCACAAGAAGTTTCGGCGATGATTCTTACCAAAATGAAGCAGACTGCTGAGGATTACCTTGGTGAGAAAGTTTCAGATGCGGTTATCACTGTTCCGGCATATTTCGATGATGCGCAGCGCCAGGCAACCAAGGATGCTGGACGAATCGCCGGTCTCAATGTTCACCGTATTATCAACGAGCCCACGGCGGCGGCACTTGCCTACGGTCTCGACAAGAAGAAGGAGAAAACTATCGCGGTGTTCGACCTCGGTGGTGGAACGTTTGACGTTTCGATTCTCGAACTTGGTGATGGAGTGTTCGAGGTCAAGTCGACAAATGGTGATACCTATCTTGGTGGTGAGGATTTCGACCAGAAAATCGTAGAGTTCCTTGCCGACGAGTTCAAGAAGGATCAGGGTATTGATCTTAAGAAGGACACGCTCGCGCTACAACGTTTGAAGGAAGCGGCGGAGAAGGCCAAGCACGAGCTCTCTTCTTCGATGGAAACAGACATTAACCTTCCTTACATTACCGCAGATTCCTCTGGTGCGAAGCATCTCAATTTGAAGATGACCCGAGCCAAGCTTGAGTCGCTCTGTGACGATCTTTTGAGGAGGCTTGTCGAGCCGTGCAAGACCGCACTTAAAGATGCTGGTCTTACGCCTGATCAGGTTGGTGAGATAATTCTTGTCGGCGGTATGACTCGCATGCCGGCAGTACAGAAGAAAGTCAAAGAGATTTTCGGTAAGGAAGCGTCAAAAGGAGTTAATCCTGATGAAGCGGTTGCGGTTGGTGCCGCAATTCAAGCCGGTGTGTTGAAGGGCGAAGTCAAAGACGTGCTCCTTCTCGACGTAACTCCACTTAGTCTCGGAATCGAGACGTATGGTGGGGTGATGACTAAGCTTATTGATAAGAATACCACTATCCCTACCCGCAAATCGCAGGTGTTCTCGACTGCGTCGGATAATCAGCCGGCGGTCTCGATTCACGTGTTGCAGGGGGAACGCGAGGTCTCCTCGGGCAATAAGACTCTTGGCCGCTTCGAGCTAGTCGGTATTCCTCCGGCGCCTCGTGGTGTTCCGCAGATTGAGGTGACTTTTGATATCGACGCAAACGGTATTGTGCATGTGTCGGCAAAGGATCTTGGCACTGGCAAAGAGCAGTCGATTAAGATTACCGCGAACTCCGGCCTCAGCGAGGAGGAGATTAAGAAGATGGTTCGCGATGCAGAAGCGCATGCCGACGAGGATAAGAAACTCAAGGCGCGAGTCGAGGCGCGAAATCAGTTGGATGGCTTGATTTACAGCTCCGAGAAATCGCTTGGCGAGTTTGGTGATAAGCTTTCTGCCGATGATAAGTCTAAGCTTCAGGTGGCGATAGACTCGGCCAAGGAGAAACTCGAAAGCGAAGATGTCGAAGTACTGAAATCTGCTGCTGAAGAGCTGATGAAGGCAAGTCATAAGCTCTCCGAGGAGATGTACAAGAAGGCAACCGCCGGCGCGGCAGGCGCTGGTCCAGGACCTGGAGCGGGCTCATCGGATGGAGCATCGAACGGCAAAAGTAATGGCAAAGCCGATGATGTAGTCGATGCGGATTTTGAAGAAGTTCGGGATAATAAGTAACGGCCCCTTTGGCTGAGATTGCGAAGTTGTTGGGGAGCGCGTGGTGGCGAAAAGAGATTATTATGAAGTCTTAGGGCTTTCGCGCAGCGCTTCGCTTGATGAGGTTAAGAAAGCCTATCGTAAAGCTGCGTTGCAGTTTCATCCCGACAGAAATCCTGGAAATAAGGAATCAGAAGAAAAATTCAAAGAGGCCACAGAAGCTTATTCTGTCTTGAGTGATGCAGAGGGCCGCGCCAAATATGACCAATTCGGTCATGCGGCCTTTGATAATCGTTCCGGTGGCTTTGAAGGTTTCGGAGATTTCTCTGGATTCGAGGATATATTCGGCGATCTTTTCGGGGCGTTTTTCGGTGGCATGGGCGGCGGCGGTGGTCGGCGAACACGCGGTCGTGCGGGACGCGATCTTCGTTACGATCTTGAGGTGAGCTTCGAAGAAGCTGCCTTTGGTGCGGAGAAAAGTATTCGGATTGGACGACGGGTTGCCTGCGAAGGCTGCGAGGGCTCGGGCTCGGCGAAGGGCAGCACTCCGGAAAGCTGTAAAGAATGCTCCGGACAGGGGCAAATACGAATTCAACAGGGATTTTTCACCATCGCGCGGACCTGCGGTACATGCGGCGGATCTGGTCAGACCATCAAAAACCCTTGCACGCAGTGTAACGGTGCGGGACTAAAAGCCAAAGAAGTGACGCTCAGTGTGAAGGTTCCCCCGGGAATTGATGACGGCCAGCGATTAAAGCTTCGTGGTGAGGGAGAGCCGGGTTCGCTTGGTGGTCCTGCCGGCGATTTATATGTACAGATCGCGGTTAAGCCGCATCAGATTTTCGAGCGGGAAGGTAGCGAGATTATATGCGAAGTGCCGATTAGTTACGGAATTGCGGTGCTCGGTGGTGAGGTTGACGTGCCGACGCTTGAAGGATTGACCAAATTGAAGATCCCGCATGGAACACCGCTTGGTAAGGTATTTCGCCTTAAGGGCAAAGGTATTCAGATATTAGGCAGTATGCGCCGTGGCGATCAGCATGTTCGGATAAGCGTGCTTGTGCCCAAGAAAGTTTCCGAGGAACGAAAAAAGCTTCTTGAGAGCTTGGCCGAGCTTGATGCAAAAGAGCTGGCTGAAGGCGAGAAGGGGTTCTTTGATAAGGTCAAAGATATTTTTACCTGATTGCTTTGCCGCTTCGCTTGATTCTATCTCTGACTTGCCCCCTCACCGTGGAGATACGCCGCAATGCTGCTCATTGAATTAAAAGCAAGCAGCGTGATCACATACCAGGCGACTATGCCGGCAACGATCTTGTCGTGTAGATTGAAGGTAAACGTCCAAGTATCGTGGTGAATGAGAAAGTGCGCCCCGGCAACAACCGCGAATCCAACTATGATTTCTGAGATCATCTTGGGTGATTTTCCACGGTACACCATTGGCGCGTTGCGAAGTGCTTCAATTGGAGATATCTGCCCGCACACCACAAGAAACGATGCCAAAAAAAGCACCAGTCCGCGAATAAGCACAAGAAGCACAATTACTGCAGCAATTACCAGGAACATCTGAAGCATTTTTGGGTTGCTCGACTTTGCAATTACTGACTGATGAAAGACGTACAGCGCCAGGGCGACCAGCAGTGCATAACCGGAACGCCGAAACACCAGATAGAGAGTCGCCGTTACCCTCTGTAAGCTTCCCACGGTGAGTTCCAGCATTTCACTGAAGGCGGGTTTTCCTCGAATCCAAAGTACCCGCACGGGAACACACCAGGCAGTAATGAAAAAAGGTAGTGAAAAGATCCAGCAGAGGAGCCATATCCAAAGCTGAATTCGCGTAACAACTAGTTTTGAAAGCTTATATTCAGTCGCAATGACGGTGGCGTAGCTTTGAAGAAAATTTTCTACAAACGAGATTCCATACAAACAAAGTGCTGAGAGTCCCAGACCATAGACAAGGTAGGGAATATGCCCAAGCTTAAGTGCTCGAAACGGTAAAACGTAGTCTGAAGGAGGTGGTTGGTTTTCCATGCTCTATAGCCTAAGTTATGGAGGGGTTAGCGTAGGATTCTCGTAAAAAGCAGAAAAATGTTTTGATATCATATAGTTATAGAAGTAAGGTGGTAACTGCTCTTTAACCCCAGGTATTCTTGATGAGACTTTTCCTTGCTCGGTGACCTCTGTGCTCTCTGTGGTTTTTAATGCATGTAAACCACAGAGAGCCTAGGTCACCAAGATGGGAAAAAGCTACGCAGACTTATTGAGAAGTAACCGCGCACAAAGATAACTACCTGAAAAAAAAGAACAGTAAATGACATCTAAGACTCTAAGAATTGGATTCTAGGCGGAGGTTCTAGTGCGGCACGTGTTCTCTTATTCTGTTACCTTCTCGATTGCATTCGTGCTGCTTTGTGGCTGCAGTGAAACCGCTTCAAAGACTTCGTATCGGGACGGCCAGCCCGATTCGCGAACTGGTACCTGGATCGGTGGTTCTTGGGTCGGTGGAACCTCGCTCGATGAGCGCGAGCGTCCGGCGTCGTCGCCGCGCCGTTTGCGTTGGGAGCTTTGGGCATTTGAGCGTGATGCGCTTGGCGAGCCGCTACAAAATACCACGATTGCCCGCGGCGATGCATTTGCGCGGAACGGCGACAGAAAATCCGCGCTCAAAGAGTACGAAGCTGCGATGAAGCAGCCGATGTCGGGCCCCGAACGTGAAGGTCTTACGATGCGGATTGCCGGAGTATATCTGACTCTCGATGACCCGGAGCGCGCACTTTCTGCGCTTAGTAACTATTTTCGCACTACCGGTCGTGGCGTTGGACAAGTTGGCCCTCGCTTTTCGCTTCTTTTTGGCTACGCCTACGCGCGCAAAGGAGATTATAACCAGTCGCTCGCATGGCTCTCCCGTTCACAAGCGCTCGCTACCCCGGCGAGCGGCTCTTTGGTTGAAACTGAAGATGCGATCAAAGAGCTTCTTAGCACCCTCGATGGTGACGATTTCGAAAAGCTTGCGGGCTCGTGGACTGGCGATATTTACGTGCATACTCAATTCGGTGTGGAGCGTAACCGCAGGACATATTCGCCGGAAGTCGCGGCTGCGTTCGGCAAGCGCCCATTCTGGTCTGACTTTGAAGGAACAACACAGGGAGTTCCTGATTTAGGTGGTGGCCTGCCCTCGGGAAGCGTTGGCGTACTGCTACCCCTCACCGGGCAGTTTGCCAGCCTTGGCGTGAGCGTAAAAAACGGCATCGAAATTGCGCGCGAGGGTTCGGCTCCGGAACAGCAGTCGCTTCTTGTGGTGCGTGACTCGTTGGGATCACCAACCGAAGCAGTTACTCAGGCTCGCCAACTTCTCGCAGATTCCAAAGTAAGTGCGGTGCTTGGTCCGCTTCTTACCGAAGAAGCGATCGCGGTAAGCGAAGTGATGGTGCGAAGCCGCGTACCGATGGTTTCGTTCTCGAAACGTAGCGATTTTCGTACCGGTGGAAATATATTTCGCATTGCTCCAACTGCGGAGTCGCAGGTCGCGTCTCTCGCCGCAGTAGTCATTAATCAGATTGGCATGAAACGATTTGCAATTGTTTCTCCGGAAGATCCTGCCGGCCAGGAATTTACTCGGCTCTTTAAAGAGCGCGTAATCGAGCTTGGCGGAAGAATTGTCTATGAAGCTTCGTACGCCAAAGATAACGCAGGAATCCTCATGGGAATCTCCCAGGAAGTTGAACGAAGCGGGGCCGAGGGACTTTTCTTCCCGGATAGTCTCACCGCTGCGTCACGGTTCTTCCCCAATATCAGTGAGGCCACGCGCAAAAAGATGCGTCCACTTGGACTTGCCAACTGGGACAATCCTCGCGCGATGATACAATCGGCACACGCGCTTCAGGGAGCCATGTTTGTAAGCCCCTTCTATGCCGATAGCGCTCGGCCAATGGTCAAGCAATTTGTTGATGTCTACAAGGCAAAGTTCCGCGCGACCCCAGATTTCCTCGCGGCACAGGGCTTTGACACGGCAAGCATGTTGCTTTCTGCCTTTGGAACGCTTGCTCCTGGAGCCAGCCTCGCAGAAGCGCTTCACAGTATGGGACAATTTGAAGGTGTCACCGGACAGGTCCGGGTGAACGAGCAGGGTGAATTCGATAGAATTTTCACGGTTGTCGAGTTAGGAGAAGGTAAGCTTAGGGAAGTAGGGGCCGCCGAAGGATCGGCTCAGGTGCCAACTTTCCGTATGTCCGGTAATAATGCGCAAACTGAAAGTAGTGCGACTAATCAGTAAAGTGAACGAGTAACAGCATGGTTAAGAAAACAAAGAAAACAGAGCCGAACCGACAGAAAGGCAAACGCCGACAGGCCGAGCAGCTGGGTGATGTGGCGACCTTGGATTCCATACCAGAGGAGCTTCCGGTATTGCCGGCTCGTGACCTTGTAGCGTTTCCCGCGGTGATGATGTCGCTTCATGTCGGTAGGCGCGCGAGTATCAAAGCAATTGAACGTGCCACCGCATCCGATAAATTGATTCTTGTTGTCGCGCAAAAAAATCAGGAGACAGACGATCCCGAAGTAAAAGACCTGTATACGATGGGTGTGGTCGCAAACGTCGTGCGCACGCTGAAACTTCCCGACGGAAAGTTTAAAGTTCTGCTTCAGGGAATTTCACGAGCGCGCGTCACCGCATTTCGCGAGCTAAAAGAGTACCTCGAGTCTTCAATTGAAGTAATCCCAGCATTTGAATTGGCTGAGCCATCGGCAGAGGTCACCGTGCTGATCAATCGCATTCGCGAGAATCTCCAGGTGCTTGTCGAGTATGAACATCTGCCGGAGGAGATGCTCCTTGTCACCGAAGAGATCCAGGACGCTGGTACGTTAGCCGATGTTATCGTGGCCCATTTCAAACTTGAACCAACGTCGGCACAGACCTGCCTCGAAGAGCTCGATCCGGTTGCGCGACTTAAGTTCGCAGATAAAATCATCAGCGATCATTTAAACCAGTTCATGGTCTCTGAAAAAATTCGTGACCGCGCCCGCGACGAGATGAGCAAAGGTCAGCGCGAGTACTATCTCCGCGAACAGATTAAGCAGATTCAAAAGGAGCTCGGTGAAGACTCCGGCTCGAGCGAGGATGTTGCGTTACTTGAAGAGAGTCTTAAGAAAGCAAATCTTCCCGATTACGTGCAGAAAGAGAGCAATAACCAGCTGCGCCGTCTTGAACGAATGCACCCCGAAGCGTCCGAATATGCGCTGCTTCGTACCTACTTAGAATGGATTGCCGATCTGCCCTGGAATATCCGCACTCGAGATAAACTTGATCTTAACTGGGCAAAACGGGTTCTGGATGACGATCACTTCGGACTTGAGAAAGCCAAAGACAGAATTCTTGAGTACTTAAGTGTGCGAAAGTTAAATACCGATTGTAAGGGACCGATACTCTGCTTTGTCGGTCCTCCTGGTGTGGGAAAAACTTCGCTTGGCCGCTCGATTGCTCGCGCGCTCAATCGGAAGTTTTTTAGAATGTCGCTTGGTGGTGTGCGTGATGAAGCTGAAATTCGCGGCCATCGCCGAACCTATGTGGGTGCGCTCCCTGGAAGAATAATTCAGGGCATGAAACAGGCGGGCAGCAAAAATCCGGTCGTAGTCCTCGATGAGCTTGATAAGGTTGGTGCGGATTTTAGAGGCGATCCTGCTTCGGCGTTGCTTGAAGTGCTTGACCCGCACCAAAATAAAGAGTTCCGTGATCATTACCTTAATCTCGGCTTCGACCTTTCAGAAGTGCTCTTTATCGCGACTGCAAATACCACTGACACGATTCCGCAAGCTCTTCTTGATCGATTAGAGGTCATTTATATCTCTGGGTATACCACCCAGGAAAAGCTTAATATCGCCAAGCGTTTCCTTGTGCCAAGGCAGCTCAAGGAGAATGGGCTTAACGATATCAGGTTGCAGATCCCCGATCCGACGCTAACTTTTCTAATCGAGCGCTATACTCAGGAAGCCGGGGTACGAAATCTCGAGCGCGAGATCGGCGCATTTTGTAGGAAGCTTGCTCGCGAGCGGGCAGAAGGGCGCAAGTTCTCACGAATGATTACCGTGCCGCTTCTTAAAAAACTTCTGGGTACCACAAAATTCGATCCCGAGTCACGAGAACAGCAGAGCAAGATTGGGCTTGCGCAGGGCCTTGCCTGGACCACGCACGGTGGCGAGCTTATGCCGATCGAAGTTTCAATTGCCAAGGGTAACGGGCAGCTTGCCCTCACCGGACAGCTTGGAAATGTCATGCAGGAGTCGGCGCGAGCAGCGCTCTTCTTTGCAAGAGCAAATGCGGAGTCTTTGGGGCTCGATGCTAACTTTCACTCGAAGTACGATATTCATATTCATGTACCCGGAGGCGCCACCCCGAAAGATGGTCCTTCGGCGGGTATCACGATTGTTACGGCGTTGGTGTCGGTCCTTGCGCATCGTCCCGTACACCGCGAATTCGCGATGACCGGTGAGATTACGCTTCGTGGAAATGTACTTCCGATTGGCGGGCTTAAAGAAAAGGCGTTGGCCGCGCTTCGTTATGGAATTAAGAAAGTCATTATTCCATACGAAAACATCAAGGATTTACAGGATATTCCGAAAGACCAGCGCGATAGAATTCGCTTTATACCGGTGCGCCATGTAAGCGAGGTGCTGCCGCTTGCGCTGGCCCGTCCGGCGATTTTGAAGTCGAGTCAGAAGTTAAAGCCGCGGCTTTCTGCTGAGGCGTGAGATGAAGCTTTCGCGGACGCTGCTCACGGTGATGATGTTGTTCGGCGCGACGGTATTTGCCGCTGATAAAGAAATATGTGTCTACCTTGACGCCAACGGCCAGCCAAAGATGGTCGAGGGCAGACGTGCGGTACCTGATCGATTCCGCGCACAAGCGCAGTGCATGAAAGGTTCCGAAACCAATCAATATCTGGCGCAGCCGGGCGACGTAACTCTCAAAGGAAATATCCGCCAGGAGCAAATTGGCTCGGCGCTTGGGCATATCGCGCTTCGCTGGCCGCGCACCGCCGAAGTATTGTTTGGTCGAACGCCGCAGCGCGCGATGACTGACGCGGCGAATACCGTTTCGCGTGTGCTGCGTATGAGCGGGTTCGCCCCTGAGCTGCAGAGCCTCTCGCTTCCTTGGGAAGTAGTGTTCATGGACGAAGATGTTCCGGAGAAGCAGATTCCATCGTACCTTGTGAGCAATTGCCACCCGGCGTGGATGACGCCACCGGCGAATCTTTATATTGTCGCGCAGCGAGTGGTCGCGGGCTGTGGTGGCGGACGTCCGCAAGGGAGCTCGCAGGTTGCTGATGCCGAACTTTCGCAGGTCTTAATTCACGAGATGGGTCACGCGGTTGAGTATGCCCTGCTTAAGGGGCGTGGCGAAGGCGACAGAATGCGCGCCGAAGGTTTTGCCTGCTGGTTCGAGCAGTACGCCTCAGATTTCTCGTCGGTTAATCGAAAAGGCGCGGCGAAGCATTTTTATACGCAGCTAGCGAGGATCTCGCTCAAAGAGAGTCCCGAACAATTTGTTTTCGGCGGGAGTGCCTATGATTATGCGCGTGCCGGGCTTTTCTTCCATGCGATTGTTGCCAAGCGCGGAATTCGCGGGCTTATGCAGGTGTATGAAGTTCTGCGCGAAAGTAACAGCGATCTCTTTTCGGCGACGAAAGCCGTGTTAGGGTGGGATCGAGAAGAGCTTAATCGGCAGGCCGCCGCGCAGGCGAGTTGAACTTAACCCGCACTGAGTACAGGGCAACTCAAGACGCAGGGCGGGGCGGTAGCTTCAAGCTACCTTTGCGCTGACTCGCAAGGTTCTCAGCAATTTGGGCAATTTTAAGACACCACAAGATGTTGCGTAGTCCCGAACCAGCGTGCGTCGCTTTTTGTCCGGCATAGACACGTGCGCTAAAAACATCCATGAAACTGCGATCTTCATAGCTGCTTCTCGCAATTGAATCGACGCCAGATCGAAAAGCAAGTGCGATTTGCCGTAACTGCTCCGCCGATAAATCACTCCGGTCGCGAACTAATGCTTCAAACGTTCCTAAGAAAATCGATGGGTAACCTTTCGACTCCCAGCGCATATCCGCGGCAAGCTGCTTCGATGCCGCCACAATCAAGGTGCTGGATACCGGCCGACCTGCGCCGATTCGATTGAGTAGCTCAATGGCCTTGTCATCATTTTTAAGGGTGGTACTTTTCATATGTCTTAGGGGACAGTGAGTAATCGTTGTCGGTCGAAGCTATGCAATCTTGCTACACGCATCGCTGTCCCGGACTATATCTCAATTTTAACCTCGTGGGTGTTGCTAAGCAATTTTCAAGTGCCTGAAAATTATTCGGTTTATCAGTGAATTACCTTGGATAGCGGTATCTGCTCGTTTGCCGCGAGGCTAGCCTGGACTTCTTAATGACTGCAAAGGCGCCGTCGCGAGGCCGCGATTAGAGCGTCAATGCTCTCGTTCCAGCGCCTTTTTCAAAAGATCGCCAAACTTCACCTTCTCTTCAGAGATCTTATCGCCGTCATGAGAGGTCCTGCTGATAAGCCCACAGAGTTCGCAGGCACCGTTTGCATTGACCGGTGGGCTCCAATAAATTGAGAGCGAGATTATGAGATTTTCCTGTAGTATCTCCTCAAGATCAACGCTTTCGCCCTCGTAAAAAACAATCCCTATCTCATCGTCACGTTTTGAGCCTTCGCTGTCCCCTTCGGTTTTTGGCGAAATAATAAGTGAGGTCTCCTGTTCCATCTCACGCTCGACCTCGTCCAGGCAGCGGCCGCAGGACTGTTTATACTTCGCGCGTACCTTTCCTTTGGCTTCGGCCCCACCGATAGTGCGGGTAATCTTCAACTTTACGGTTGGCGCGCTGGTAAAAATAATACCCGAATCTTGTCCGCCCTCGAGCATTCGCGCGTTTAGACGCTCCAACTCTAAAGAGTCGTTAATTTCCAGTCCATCCGCGGGGATATCAGAGATTCGAACTTTCACGCAACAGTTTCCTAAAATCAATCGACATTAGATCGACAACACCGTATAAGAGTTACTTTGAAAGGCAAGGAAACTTTTATTCTTTTCACTCGAATATAGCAAATGAGTGAACTGATATCTTTCAGGAGAGTGTATGGGTGTAAATAAAGTAATTCTCATCGGCAATTTAGGAAAAGATCCCGAGCTTCGCTATACCACGCAACAGCTTCCGATTGCGTCTTTTAGCCTGGCTACCGGCGAGCGTAAGAAAGATCAGAGTGGTAACTGGGTTGACCACACCGAATGGCACAATATCGTTACTTTTGGAAAAACTGCCGAGAACTGTAATCAGTATCTAAAGAAAGGCAGCCAGGCCTTTATCGAAGGCTCAATTCGCACCCGCAAGTGGCAGGATAAAGAGGGTAAGGATCGTTATACCACCGAAATTATTGCGAACACTGTACAATTCCTCGGCTCACGTCAGGGTGGCAAGGGAAGCACGATGCAGGTTGAAAGTGAAGTTGGTTCGGGTCAGTCAGCTCCTGATCTTGTTGAAGCCGTTGCCGCGACTTCTGGGAAGGGAGATTCTGGAAAGAGCTCGCCAGCGTTTGATGATGACGATATTCCGTTTTGATGAGATTGCTCATTGAATAGGGGAAACTCGCGGAAATTCCGAGTTGACCAAGCTCAGGCTAACGAAGCTCACGTTAACAGTTAGCGCTGTGCTGATTGATTCAGCAAAAACAACCCAAACGCCGCAACATGCAAGGCATGGCTAATTTGGCCTGACGCGATCATCGACAATACTTTCTCTAGAGGCAAAAGTACCACTTCGATATTCTCGCCAGGGTCAAGCGCCTGGTTACCGGAAAGTTGCGCGTTGCGTGCCAGGTATAGGTGGCAGGTTACCGACATCATCGCCGGGTTTGCTTTGATGCTGCCGAGGTGCTGCGTGTCCTCGGCAATAAATCCAGCCTCCTCCTTTAGCTCACGCAGCGCGGCGTTCTTTGGATCTTCTGCCGCCTCGACGCATCCGCCGGGAAGCTCGAGAGTAAAGTCCTCGATGCCGTGACGGTACTGTTTTACCAGCACCACCTCATTATTTTTAGTAAGCGCGATTACGTTTGCCCAATCATGGCCATCAATAAGGAAGAACTCGAATTCCGCGCCTGTCCTGGGGTTGAGCCGGCGCGACTTCCGGGTACGAAAAATTTTAAAATCTTCGACAGACGTATCACCGAGTAGCTCCCAGCCTGATTTATGCCGACTCATATCGCGTGCGCCTTTGTAAATGATTGAATCATATGTTCAATTGCTTTCGATTGATACAGCCGCAGCGTATCGTCTCCGATCTGCGAAGTCGAGTGAAGCTCAGCGTCGAGTCTCGGTGCGGATATTCCGTCACCAAAGCTATTTTTAGATTGAAATACTCGCGCCTCGTCCCAGAGCGATGCATCAATGAAGCGCTGCAGTAACGTCGCTCCGCCTTCGATTATAACCGAAATAATTTTCCGTTCGGCAAGTTTGGCAAGAATAGCCTGGGGAGAGAGCGTGTCGATGACAAAGGTCGGTGCTTCGGAATTAAAGAGCGCGTGAGTTTTGGGAAGCGAGCCGTCACGATCGATTACCACGCGCAGCGGTTGAGGACCTTCAACGTGGCGGACCGTGAGTGCTGGATTATCATGCAGCGCGGTTCGGTAACCGACCATTACAGCCTGCTCTTCAGCGCGCCAACGGTGCACAAGCACTCGTGCCTTTTCGCCGCTAATCCATTTTGACTCATAATTTTTTTTGGCAATAAAGCCGTCACGAGTCTCCGCCCATTTGAGGATTACATAGGGACGGTGAAAATGGTGCGCGGTGTAAAATCGCCGATTAAGAAGTATTGCTTCGCGTGCACGGATGCCCTTGTGCACCTCGATGCCTGCGTTCCGCAGGGCGTGTGCTCCTGCGCCGCGCATTAGCGGGAAGGGATCGTCGCAGGCGAAAACCACTTTTGAAATTCCGGATTTAATAATCAGCTCGGTGCAGGGCGGAGTTTTGCCTTGATGACAGCACGGCTCGAGGTTTACAAAAAGCGTTGAGCCGGCAATTGTTCCCGAAGACAATGCCTCCGTAATCGCTTCAACTTCAGCGTGTGGCGCGCCGTATTTCGTATGATAGCCCTCGCCAATGATCTGATCATCTTTGAGTAGCAGCGCACCGACCATCGGATTTGGCGCAACAGTACCGTTCCCGTGCATTGCGAGTTCAATACATCGATCAATATATTTTTCGGGCTGCATCGCAAAGAAGTTATGAATTTTACCAGAAAATGGCTATACTATTGCATATCAGCGAAAAAGGTAACCACTACATAAAATGATAATATCGGACTTTCTCGTAATAGGCGGCGGAGTAGCGGGGCTTAGCTATGCATTGCAAGCGGCGAAACATGGCACTGTAGCGGTGCTGTTTAAGCGTGGTGTTTCTGACTCGTCAACCTCTTGGGCGCAAGGTGGAGTCGCTGCGGTGAATGGCGAGGACGATTCTTTTGATCTGCATGTTGAAGATACGCTTATCGTGGGCGGCGGCCTTACCCACAGAAATATCGCCGAGATAGTTGTGAAAGAAGGGGCGCCACTTGTTGCCGGGCTTGCGGCGTTAGGTGCCGAATTTGATAAGCACAAGAAAAGCGGTGGGTTTGCGCTGCACCAAGAGGCCGGACATTCAAGAAGGCGAATTGTTCATGCGGCCGATGCAACTGGCGCGGAAATTCAACGTGCGCTTTTAGAAGCGGCGAAGAAAGAGAAAAATATTGTCTTCTACCCAAATGCAAACGCCATCGATCTTATTACCACACGAAAATTAAGCCTGGAACGTGGTAAGCCCAATCGAGTCCTTGGCGCCTATGTGTTTCGCGCGCCGGGAAAAATCGAAGAATTCATTGCCAATAAGGTGCTGCTTGCAACTGGCGGGGCCGGGAAAGTGTATCTCTATACCTCGAATCCTGATGTCGCGACTGGTGATGGTATTGCGATGGCATCGCGCGCCGGGGCCCGTGTCGGAAACATGGAGTTCTTTCAGTTTCATCCGACCTGTTTGTATCATCCGAAAGCGAAGACCTTCTTGATCACAGAAGCAATGCGTGGCGAGGGTGCGAAGCTACGACGGGTGAATGGCGAGGAGTTTATGGTGAAGTACCATAAGGACCGCGAGCTTGCGCCCCGTGATATTGTCGCCCGAGCAATCGATTATGAAATGAAGATGCACGGCGAAGAGTTCGTGCTTCTTGATATCACGCATAAGCCGAAGAGTTTTATTCAAGAGCACTTCCCGACTATATTTCAGCGCTGCACCGAGCTTGGCTACGATATTTCTCAAGAGCCGATGCCGGTGGGTCCCGCGGCGCATTATCTTTGCGGCGGTATTGTTACCGACGAGTGGGGCAGGACTGATATAGTGGATCTCTATGCCGCGGGCGAGTGCGCGCACACGGGACTTCACGGCGCAAACCGTCTTGCTTCCAATTCACTTCTTGAAGGTCTGGTATTTGGTCACCGCGCGGCCGAGGACTCGATTAAGAATCTACGCCGAGGCGCTCCCGAATACACTATCAGCTCGTGGGATGCCGGAAACGCGGTTGATAGCGATGAACAGGTTGTCATAGAGCAAAACTGGGACGAAATCCGGCGCTTTATGTGGAACTATGTTGGTATTGTGCGTACTGATAAGCGGCTTGAGCGTGCGCTTCATCGCAATGAGACAATCCAAAAGGAGATTGATGAATACTATTGGAATTTCACGATTACCTCGGATCTCTTGGAATTGAGAAACTTAAATCTTGTCGCTAATTTGGTAATCCGTTGCGCGATCGCGCGCAAGGAGAGTCGCGGGCTGCACTATACCTTAAGTCATCCCACTACCGATGACCGCTACCTCAAAGACACGATAATCTGATATGAGTGGGAACTATGCCGAGTGCATCACTTCATAACGCTGATGATCTCCCGCCGCTTCTTCCAAGCTGCGTACACTATGCCGGAACCGAGGGATTTATTGCCAAGTCGATAGCTCGGCAGAAAAAATCCGCAGAAAAGTTTGATATTGCCTGTGACCTCGAAGATGGAGCCTCGGTTGGTGCTGAAAAAGAGCTGCTAAAGAAGATTATTGAGATTATCGATCAGTATGATCCGGCACAGGGAAGAATCGGTGTGCGGCTTCATCCGGCTGATTCGGATTGGCATAAAGACGAGGTGGACTCGCTCATTAAGAAAGTAGGTAAGAAACTTGCGTTTCTTACACTGCCGAAGGCTGCCGACGCGAAAGAGGTGCAAAAGCTTGCAAAAACAATCGCTACGCGTTGTAAGTCGGCAAAGCTAAAGGCTCCAATTCCACTGCATGTGCTTATAGAAACAAGAACCGCGCTCGGTGAGGTTAGTGAGATAGCTGCAATTTCCGGAGTTCAGTGCCTTGAGTTTGGACTGCTCGATTTTATCTCCGATCATGGCGGTATCATTCCCGAGAGCTGCATGCAAAGTCCCGGGCAGTTCGAACATCGAATTATCGCGTCGGCGAAATCGGCAATTGTTAATGCGGCGCTACGTTACGCTAAAGTTCCCGCGCACAACGTTTGCATTGACTTGCAAGACTCGAAGCGGATTTATGCTGACGCACTTCGCGCGCGAAGTGAGTATGGATTCTTACGCATGTGGAGCATCCATCCAGCACAGATTGAGCCGATTCAGCGTGCAATGCGTCCGGATTTTTCGGCGTTGCCGCAGGCGCGTGAAATATTGAAGTTGGCTGAAGCCGCGTCGTGGGCGCCAATTCGTTACCAAGATAAGCTCTACGATCGCGCCTCGTACCGAACCTGCCAGGCACTTGTGAAGCGGGCGGAGTTTTACGGAGTTGTTTAGCGTAGCTGGTTACGATGATGCTTATGCTTTCTGGTATGGGCGGTCGCCGTTACTTTTATGTCTGTGCGCATCGCTTTGTGATGCACCGGTGTAAATCTGTGCCGTATTAGGAAGCGCATAATTGAATCAGCAGCAATTCGATGCGCGATCTCGTTTGGGTGACTATCGATTCCAGGCATTATTTGCAGCCATTCCGGCTTAATATTTTTAAAGCGCGGCAGCAGGTCAAGATAGGGCATCTTCTCGCTTTTCAGAAGTTCAGCAATCTTTTTGTGAAGCCTCGCAAATGGGTAGCTCTTATCGAGCGGGTGGCTAAAGAGCGGGAACACCACGACGGCGAGTTTTGCCCCATGCACATGGGTAAGAGATTTAATGCGCAGTAGCGCCTCGCGAAAGCGCCTCCAAAGTTCCGGATCATCAAAAAGATTATAGTAGTATTGTAAATAATCAGAGTGAGTTTGCGTATTAAGGATGCGTTCGACTACCATTCGTAGCGTGTGCCAATGTCGAAATACCCAGCCATGAAGTGCAACGCGGCCATGCTCGTCCAGATACTTATGGGTCACGCGGTATGGAACGCGCTCGGGATCGTTGAGCGTAACTTGTAAGATCACTAAATCTGGATTGAGCAGTGTGATTGATCTACTTAAAAGCTCGTGCTCTTGTACGGTAGAATAGCCTCTCATGCCATAATTTAAGACAGTAAAAGGCACCTCTGGCTTCAGCATATGAAGACCTCTTTCAAGCCGAGCAGGATAGGCATCTTCGGAGTGAAGTCCCGGACCAAAAGTAAAAGAATCACCCAGCGCGATGATACGAAATTCACCCGGCAATTTCTTTGCGACTTTGCTGGGGCGCGGAGCACGCGAGGTTTCGTGAAACTGTTCATTCTTTCGAGGCCTATCGTCGGCAAATTTTTTTGCTGATGTTCTCTCGGCTACTCGCACACCGATTTCGATAACAGCGAGACTTCCAAACAATCCAAATAAAAGGAGCAGGGCTGCGATCGCCGAAGGTGGGATTCGGCCGCGTTTCCCTTTAACGTCAGGAAGCGATTCAGGAGTCGCCGAATCGGCGGCGAGTGCACCACTTGAACTCATACGAGGGGATAGCTTAGCTAATTATCGCCAAAAACTCTAGCGGCCTATGAAAGTCAGGTTCTTTCGCGTTGAGCGTGCTCAGACTAAAAAATTGCTGTCGTGGATTTCCCGCGATGGCACATATATTTGCGTGCGAGTTTTTACCCCCTGAAAATCTTACGGCAAGACTACGACGTGGGATTCGCATTGCAGCCTTCCAGCCTTTGTCATCTGTCATCGCCCAACATTCAACGCCCGCCGGCATGCTGAAGTTTTCGTCACGCACTCGCGGCGCACGAAACGAGTGGCTCCACCATGCTCCCGAAGGGCTTAAATTAAATTCCTGATAGCGATTCGGGTCGTTGTCGTCGCGTAGAAAAACTTCAGCCACGTCATGTAGCCAAAGCCCTTCACGATACTCGCCGATTTTTTCACCTCTATCAAAATGTGCGGATCCTTCGCCGCGTGCCGCGAAGGTGATTGTTTCTGCGTCCAGCGAGAAGAAAAACGCAAGCGCAGATTTTGGCGCGTGTCCGTACCAGTCAGCCTTGAAAGCGGTAAATTGCCAACTATCGAAAAGCGCGGAAAGGTTTGCGGGTCGCATCGATGGTATAGTGACATAAGTTCAAGTTATCTGGAATCGTCGGAGAGCACAGAGATGGGAAGATTTTGTTTGTGGTGTACTAGCTCTCGATACAAATATATTTCAGGGTAAGATATTCTTCGATCCCTTCTTTTCCGCCCTCTCGTCCAAACCCCGAATGCTTTAGCCCTCCAAAAGGCGCTTCGGGAAGTGAAAGCAGCCCGGTGTTAATTCCGACCATACCATATTGCAGCTTTGAGCTTATTCTTCGTGATCTATCTAAGTCTTTTGTGAAAATATACGCTGCGAGCCCATATTCGGTATTGTTCGCAAGATCAATCGCCTCGGCTTCGTCACGGAACGTTTGAATTGCGCAGACAGGACCGAAGATCTCCTCCTTTGAGATTTGCATATCCGAGCTAACCCCGCGAAGTACGCAAGGCTTACAAAAAAACGTAGCGCTTTGATCGAGTTCACCGCTTACAAGAACTGCCCCTTTTTTCAATGCGTCATTGACCAAACGCGCGACCTTATCTTTCGCCGCTTTATTAATGAGCGGCCCGATATCAACCGTAGGGTCCATCCCGTTACCTACTTTGAGCGCGGCGCTCCTTGTGGCGAGTGCGGAACAAAACCTATCTGTGACTGATTCTTCAATAAGAAATCGATTAATGCCGACGCAGCTCTGGCCCGCGTTTCTAAATTTCCCAACGACTGCAGCGCTCACAGCGCTCTCAAGGCAAGCATCATCGAAAAGTAGAAACGGTGCATTGCCGCCAAGCTCAAGAGTCATTTTCTTTACTGTTTCTGCAGACTGCGCGAGGAGAATTTTTCCGACCTCGGTCGATCCAGTAAAGCTAATCTTTCGAACCGTCTCCGACTCCATCAGCACCTTGCTGATAGCCCGCGCGTCGCCGCAGACAACATTAAAAACTCCAGGTGGAAATCCACACTGCTCGACGCACGCAGCAAGCGCTAATGCTGAAAGTGGAGTTTCCGTCGCCGGTTTCACAATAAAGCTGCAGCCGGCAGCGAGCGCGGGCGCCATCTTTCTTGCGATCATCGCCATTGGAAAATTCCATGGTGTAATTGCGGCGCAGACGCCGATCGGCTCGCGCTGGACCAGCACCTGTTTTTTTGAATGTATCGAAGGCAGCGTGTAACCGTAGAGCCGCTTTGCCTCTTCGGCATACCATTCAACGTAGGCCGCACCGTAACGAATCTCGGCCAAAGCCTCCTCAAAAGGTTTGCCCTGTTCGAGGGTCAGGATCTCGGCAAGCTCACGACTTTTAAGGGTGAGAAGGTCAGAAAGCTTTCTGAGCAGCGCAGAGCGCTCACCAGGCAATGCCTTGGTCCATGAAGCAAACGCTTCAGTAGCCGAATTGATAGCAAGTGTGACTGTATTTTCATCACAAATTTTTACTGCAGCTATCTTTTCGCCCGTCGCCGGATTTTTAACCTCGAGCCTTTCGTGACCCCCGACCCAGAGACCGTTAATGAAGCTCGAATTTTTTATTAAGGCACTATCCATACTATCTAGAAAGATGTTCTACGATCATTTCGAAATTTCTCCTGATGCGTCAGTAAATATTTTCGGATTAAACTCTTTTCACCTCTCGTTTTTCAAGATAAATGATTACGCGACAGAAGAGGACTACGTCCACTGTCCGTAAGAATAATAAGGTTTATCTCAATGATCTCAAAGGGTAGTTCAGCCTTTCGCTCGCTTCGAATATTGACCTCCTTGGCAGTCCTTTTTGTAACCGTTGGAATTGGCGCGCTATTTGGAATTATTGAATTGCCAAGCGCGATCGCGCAGTACATTCCCTATCCTGCGAAATCCTCCGCGCCCTACGACAAAGTCGACAAGAGCGCGGGCGTGTGGAACGACGGACAGGCAGCGCTTTGGGATCTTCCATTCATCGATCACTTTATGATTTTCGGTGCAACTGAACGTGCGCGCGGCTACAGCCCGGCTCAGCCGATTAAGTTCAGCCATGTTCGGCACGTGCAGGGAAACCAGATGGAGTGCCAGTACTGTCACTGGACCGTAACCAAATCAAACTTTGCGGCCATTCCTGAAGTAAGCACCTGTATGGGCTGCCACATGCTTGTCGGCGGAACAACCCAGGAGCAGAAAGATCAGATCGCATTGATTCGCGAAGCTTCGAGCAAGGGCCAGCCGATTGAGTGGAATAAGGTGCATGTCATGCCGGACCATGTGCGATTTAATCATAAGCGCCATGTAAAGGCGGGCGTTGCCTGTCATGAATGTCATGGACAGGTTCCGGCGATGCCGGTGGTGGAACGTGTATCGTCGATGAAGATGGGGTGGTGTATCGATTGTCACCGCGCCAAAGGCACAAGCATCGATTGCACGACGTGTCATAAGTAGAGTTGATGTGGCTAATGGGCCACCGGGTTTTTGGGGAAGCAGTCATGACGACAGAGTTGAAAGATAAAGTGGAACAGGGCGGAGAACCGAAGGACATCTCGCGCCGCCGCTTCTTGCAGATTTTGGGAAGCGCCTCGGCAGTTGGTGCCGTGGGTTGCACCGACCGTGCAACGCAGACAATTCTCCCCAATGTGAAAGGAGATCCGGAAACGATCCCCGGTGTTGCTTCTTGGTACAGTTCAACGTGCACTGAGTGCGCAGCAGGCTGCGGACAGTGCGCAGGAGGACGCGCGCTCCTTGCAGGT
>CAZEAC010000035.1:32891-43219 GCA_964510065.1 uncultured Bdellovibrionales bacterium
AGAACGCGCGAAGGCCGCGCGGTGAAGATTGAAGGAAATCCTGATAGCCCGGTGAATCGTGGCGGATTGTGCGCGCTTGGCCAGGCTTCGCTTCAGGGGCTCTATGACCCCGACCGCGTGCGACAACCGTTAAAGCGAGTCACTAACGAAAAGGGCGAGAGCGCGTTTCAACCGATATCTTGGGCTGATGCAATTACCGAAGTGAATGCCGCGCTTGGTGCCGCACCAAAGAAGAAAGTGCTGGTGACGGGTGAAGTTTCAGGAAGCTTAGGCACGCTGCTCAAAGAGTGGTGCTCAACATTAGGCTTCGAACAGGTTGCCTATGACATCACTGCTCCGGGTGCAGTGGCAAAAGCCGCCGAACTTGTTTTTGGTGCGAGCGGCGTCCCAACTTATTCGTTTGAGAAAGCCGATTTTGTCCTTAACTTTGGTGCGGATTTCCTTGAAACATGGATCTCGCCCTGTGAGTATGCGCGTGGTTGGGCCAAAGCGAAACGTTCGCATGATGCGCCACTTAAGTTTGTCCATGTTGAGCCTCGGCTTTCATTGACCGGCGCCAATGCTGATCTCTGGCTTTCGGCGAAGCCGGGGAGTGAAGTTCGTATTGCGCTGGCGCTCTTAAAAGATCTGACAAGTTCCGGTCGCGAGCTTCCCTCAGATGTCGCGCAGGGGCTAAAGAACGTGCTTGCCGGAGCTTCATTTGAGGAGGCGTCTTCCGCAAGTGGCGTACCGCTTGCGAAGCTTCTGCTCGTTGCTGAGTACCTGAAAAACGCAAAACATCCGCTAATAATTGCTGGCGGCGCTGGAGCCTCAACGTCCGCAGCGCTTTCGCTGGGCGTGGTTGCCAATCTTATAAACGTCGCGCTCGGATCTGTCGGTGACACGATTAATCCTGCGCGCACACGCACTGTAGCAAGCAGCCCGGCCAAGCTTGTTTCGCTTCTTGAGTCAGTCAATAAGGGCGATGTTTCAGTGCTCTTTGTGTACGGCACGAATCCGCGATTTACCCTGCCTTCGTCACTTGGTTTCACTCCGGAAACGTTCAAAAAGATTAGAACGGTGGTAAGCTTTTCAAGCCACCTCGATGATACCACAGCGAGCGCAGACTATGTTCTTCCGGCGAGCACGGGACTCGAGAGCTGGGGCGATGCGCGACCGTATCCTGGAGTCTATAGCCTCATTCAGCCGGCGATGACCCCGGTGTTTGACACAAAGATTTTCGGCGACGAGTTGCTTGAGCTTGCCAAAGCTGCCGGAAAGACTGTGGCCGGCGGTGCCGCTGATTATCAGAGCTTTATCAAGGCAGAATGGAAAAAGCTTCACGGCTCTCTCGGAGTCGGCGGAGATTTCGAAAGGTTCTGGGTTAAGGCGGTCGAGCGCGGCGGATACTTCCCGGAAAACTCGTCTGAACGGCCACGAAGCGCGTCGGTAAATTCTCAGGCGTATGCGCTTAACTATTCGGTGCCAGCCGCCGAGGGTGGACTTACGCTGTTGCCGTTTTTCTCGGTGAAAAGCTTTGACGGAAGGTCAGCGAACAGGCCCTGGCTTCAAGAGCTCCCTGATCCGATCACCTCGATTGTCTGGGATTCTTGGGCAGAGCTCAATCCCGAAACGGCAAAGAGTAAAGGCATCAAGCAGGGGGATTTTGTCACCGTGCGGAACTACTACGGTGAAATCAATGTTCCGGCATTCGTAACCGATCACATTAAGCCTGGCGTAATCGCTGTTCCAGTCGGCCAGGGCCACGAGCAGTATGGCCGTTTTGCGAAAAAGGTCGGCGGCGGAAGTGTGCTTAGTCTTGTACCAAAGATTACCACGGACGCGATCGAGGGAGCCGGTGATATCATCCCGCTTGTTACCTCTGGTGTGACGTTACTGCGTGGCGCTGGCCACTCGGATGTTGTTCTTACGCAGGGTAGTGATCTTCAGGGCAAGCGCGAGATCGCCAAGATTAAATTTTTCGATGAGCATTCCGGTCATTCTGCAAATGGCCATGGTACCAGCCACGGTGCCAGTCAAGGTGCGCATGCTGCCGAGGGACATGGTGGACATGGCGAAGTAAAGCAGATGTACGATCAGCGCAAGCATCCGCTGTATAAGTGGGCGATGGCGATTGATCTCAGCGCCTGCACCGGCTGCTCCGCGTGTGTGGTTGCCTGCTATGCCGAGAATAATATTCCGGTTGTTGGTAAAAAGCTTATGAGTCAGGGCCGTGAGATGTCATGGCTTCGTATCGAGCGCTACATGGATGGCGTTGAGTCGGAAGAGCTTCAGGTGAGCTTCCTTCCGATGATGTGTCAGCACTGTCAAAATGCGCCTTGCGAACCGGTATGTCCGGTCTATGCGACCTATCACAACGACGAGGGTATGAACGCGATGATATATAATCGTTGCGTCGGTACCCGTTACTGCTCGAACAACTGTTCCTACAAAGTTCGTCGCTTCAACTGGTTCGAAATCGAGCTTCCCGAGCCTCTTGCCTGGCAGCTTAATCCGGATGTTTCAAAGCGTGTCACCGGTATAATGGAGAAATGCAGCTTCTGCGTGCAGCGAATTAACGAAGGAAAAGATCGCGCCAAGGATCAGGGCCATATGGTGCAAGACGGTGCGATTAAGCCGGCCTGCGTACAGAGCTGCCCAACCGAGGCGTTGGTATTTGGGAATCTCCTTGATCCGGAAAGTCGGGTAGCGAAGCTTGCCAAAGATGAGCGTGCCTATAAGGTGCTCGATCATCACATCAATACGCAGCCTTCGGTGTCGTATCTCGAAAGGATGAAACATAGGGTTTGATTAAGAGTAGGTAGTAATCACAGATATGCAGGGCGCACATTCAAATAAAAAAGAGGGAAAGGTCGATTACGCACGCGTAAACGATCTCGTGCTTAAGACGCTGGAGCCGCCGACCGCGAAGTGGTACGTGCTCCTGCTTGTGTGCTTAAGCTGCGTGGCGATCGGGGCCTTCGCCTGGACTGAGCAGATTCGTTACGGCATGGGCCAATCTGGAAAGTCTCATCCGATCTCGTGGGGTGCTTACATCACTAATTTCGTATTCTGGGTTGGTATCGCGCACTCAGGAACGTTGATCTCCGCGGTGCTGTATCTCTACCGCGCGAAATTTCGTATGCCTATTTACCGCATCGCCGAAGCGATGACCGTATTTGCGGTTTTAACCGCGGGACTCTTTCCGCTGATCCACCTTGGACGTGTGTGGTTCTTTTACTGGCTAATGCCGTATCCGAATCAACGCACGCTCTGGCCGAACTTCCGTTCGCCGCTACTTTGGGACGTGTTCGCGGTATCGACCTACCTAACGGTTTCAGCGACCTTCTTTATCGTCGGCCTCATTCCTGATATCGCCGCGGCACGTGACGCCTCGAAGACCTGGTTTAGAAAGCTTCTCTACTCGATAACCTCGCTCGGTTGGTCCGGAAGTCATAAACAGTGGAAGCACTATACCGCCGCGTATCTGTTCTTCGCCGCGTTTGCCACTCCGCTCGTAGTTTCGGTGCACTCGGTTGTATCCTGGGACTTCGCGATGAGTATCGTCCCCGGATGGCACTCGACGATTTTCCCTCCGTACTTCGTTGCCGGTGCGATCTTCTCAGGCGTGGCGATGGTTATCACGCTTATTATTCCGCTGCGAAAGGTTTTTGGGCTTGAGGATCTAATTCGCCCCGAGCATTTTGAGGCGATGTCGAAGCTGATTATGGTCACCAGTGGTATCGTGACCTACGCGTACATCACCGAGTTCTATATCGCCTGGTTTAGTAACAATATGTTCGAGCGTTATCAGTTTTGGTTTAGACCATTTGGCGAATATGCGCTGGCGTTTTGGATCATGACCTTTTGTAACTGTATCGCGCCGCTTTCGCTCTGGTACACGCCGCTTCGAACTAATATCGCCTATCTTTTTGGGCTTTCGATAATTATCAATATTGGAATGTGGTTCGAGCGCTTCAACATTATCGTTCAGTCGCTCGCTCGCGAATTTATTCCGGCGGCGTGGGGTGAGTACAACTTCTCGTTCACCGATATCGGTATAACGATCGGCGCGTTTGGTTGGTTCGGCATGTGGATGACGCTCTTCTGTAAGTTCTTCCCATCGATGGCGATTACGGAAATTAAGGAGCTCCTGCCGGCACCGACGAGGAATCCAGAGGCTCAAGAGCATTGATTTAGTAGGGGATAAAGATGGCCACAGGATACAAAGCAGTTGTCGGAGTATTTACCTACATCGACGACCTAGTTCGCGCGATTGACGTGGCGAAGGAGAAAAAGCTCGATTATCGGGTGTATTCTCCGGTGCCGCATCATTTGATCGAAGAGGCGACGTTTCCCGAGAAAAGTCCGGTACGTTTTATCACCGGGACTGGCGCGGTTACCGGACTGTGTTTTGGATTTGCGCTTGCGATTATGTGTTCGCTCGATTATCCGCTGCGTGTAAGCGCCAAAGATGTGGTCTCGGTTCCAGGATTCGTGGTTATCGGCTATGAGTGCACGATTTTGTTTGGCGCGATCGCGACTCTTTTAGCGATGCTTCATTTCTGCCGCATTCCCGATATCCTACGAAAAGTCGGCTACGATCCACGGTTTAGCCGCGATAAATTTGGCATCGTGCTTGGATGCGAAGGCGAGCAGGTTGATAAGACCAGCAAAGAGTTAAAAGCCGCCGGTGCGGATGAGGTTCAGGTACGGGAGGCGCTGTAGACTAACTATGAAACTGTTTTTTCACCGTTTCCTCTTTATTACTTTGGTTGTGTCGTCGCTTGAAGTATCTGCGCTGCCTTTTAACGATGACATGGTAAATAACCAGATTAAGACCGGGCAAACAGCGCGCGTAAAGCCGGCCGGGGTTATCGAGCGTGGTGCTGCGGATTCTAGAATTGAGAAAAAGGAAGACGCCGCGAATTTCACGAATCCGCATAAAGGCGACGCCGCAAGTGTTGCGCGGGGCACCAGGCTTTTCCGCGTAAATTGCTATCCCTGTCACGGTGATATCGCGGCCAATCCTTACAAGCCGGGGCCGGTGCTGATGGGAGCGCCAGATCTGACTATGAAGCCTTACAGCGATCGCACTGATGGATCAATGTACGGAACAATTCACTTTGGTGGAATGGCGTTGATGCCAGCATACGGAGCGAAGCTCTCGCCGTCGGAGCATTGGGATATCATCAGCTACGTAAGAAAGGTCCAGGAGAGCAAGGGTTCGCATTAGGAACAGATTATGTCGCACGCTCATATTGAAAAATTAGATGTACATGCCCTTCTCGATGTCGAACCGATTAAGGTCGACGCGCGAAGCACAACTTGCCTGTGGTATTTGGTTGGGCTTGGGGTGCTTACCTTCTGTCTTGGTCTTATTTATGACCCGACCCATCTTTGGGGCGCGTATTATGTGTGCTTGACCTTCTTCATGGGGCTTGCGGTTGGTTCGGTGGTGTTGACCGCGATTTTCCAAATTGTGCGAGCACGCTGGTCGGCGCCGATCTCAAGAATTGCCGAGGCGAATGTCGCATTTTTGCCCTGGGTATATCTTCTTTGGGCTGCGACGTATTTTGGTAAGGAGCATCTCTTTCCCTGGGCAACGCAGCCGATGCCGGGAAAGGAGCTTTGGATGCAGCCTAACTTCGTGTATTGCCGTTTTGCTGTTTTGTTAGCGCTATTGTTTTTGCTGCTTTGGAAATTCGTTAAGCTCTCGCTCAGAGGTGATGTGGGTGTGCTGCGTGAGTTTTCGAAGCGCAAGGAACTTTGGGTCGCGCCTTGTTATGTACAGCTTTCTAAAGACTGGGAAGGTTCGGACGAAGAGATTGCCAAGATTCAGCCGAAGCGTTCGCGAATGGCGCCTGTTGTCGTCATTCTTTACGGCGTGATTTATTCGCTCTTTGTCTTTGAAATGCTGATGACCACGGACCCGATCTGGTACGCCAATATGTTCGGCGGTTTCGAGTTTGTCGGAAATATTTACCTGGCCTGGGCAGTGCTGGGACTTACCGTTACTTATTATATTTCGAAGAACGCAGATTACGAAAAAGTCGTCACGACGCAACAGTTCTGGGACATGGGTAAGATGACTTTTGCGTTCTGCATGCTCTGGGGCTACATGTTCTTCGCGCAGTTTCTGCCACAATGGTACGGAAATCTTCCAGAAGAGACGCAGTGGATGATTCTTAGGACCAAAGAATTTCCTTGGAAGGGAGTTTCGTGGGTCGTGTTCTCGATGGCATTTATTATGCCTTTTATCCTTTTGTTAAGCCGTGACCTTAAGAAAACTCCGAAGTATTTCTGCATAGTCTGTAGCATTATCTGTCTCGGACTGTTCGGCGAGAAATATGTGATCATCATGCCGCAGCTTAGTCCGCACCATTTTCCGATTGGTCTCACTGAGCTCGGATTGTTTTGCGGATTTTTAGGGGCGTATCTTCTTGCGACGCGTGATTTTGTCGCGAAGTTCCCCTTTGTGCAGCTTTCGCACCCGGCATCCGTTGGCAAGACCGATTGGTAGCGCGGCGATTATTCGTCGAATTTTTCGAGCTGTTGTTCAATTACCGGCGATCGTAACTACTCTATGGTACATAAACCACAGCGCCACAGAGGTCACAGAGAGTGGGAAAAGGCTACTTCGGCTTAATGAGTAGCTACCTGCGCTCAATCTGACTAGATGAGATTTCAGTTTTTTGTAGTGCAAACGGTTGAACTCGTTCACATTAGTCCGGCTTTCGGTTCGTCATGTTATGAAATGAAGAGTTTCCCTTATGCTAGCGTGGGGTAAGGCGCTAGCCTTAGGTAGAGATAGGCCTTGGCATTTGCTATACTACAGGTTGCGGAATTAAATGAGGAGTCAAACTGTGGAGCTGCAACATCTCGCACCGAATACCCTGATTAAGTCTTTGGGTACATTTTCTTCTGTCGCGCTTGCGTCAGCAAGACTTTTGGCCGCGGAACCCACTGTGCCGGCTCCCGCCGCGGGCTTTGATTTCACCCCGCAGACCGATTTTGCAAAGGGCGGCGTGTTGATGATGAGCATTCCAACTCAGCCCGGATTTGCTAACTCCCGCGATTTTTTACCAATTGTTGGAAAGGTCGCGGGCGATAGCGCGCAGATGGTGGGAGCGTCGCTGAATGTTATTGCGGATTATCCGAATCCAATTGGTACTTTGCCTCCAATTCCCGTGGATATTGCGCCGATAACCAATAATCTTGTTCTTAATTTGCACTACTACTCGAGCTCGAACTCTGTGGCCGCGTCACCGGTGCAGGGCGAACAGGTCATTACCGTGCCGCTTAGTAACGCAACTTTTACCGCGCTTTCACCGGTGACTAATCGCTTTGGCGTTACTTATCCGAATGTTTACAATATCAGCTTTAACCTTCCCTCGGGGCCGAGTGTAACAAATGGGCAGCAGTATTTCCTCGGCATTAATGCTTCGGTGCTTGATGATTCCGGCCAGCCGACAGTAACGAATTTATCAGTACGTGTGCTTCCCTCGAGTGTTACCAATGACGGGTCGTTTTGCACGCTCTTCGCAAGTAAGAGAAGCTCAACGGCGCCGGCGGTGCTGCAGACGTTGTTAAGTGCGGTACAAGAGACCGTCACAAACCAGAACTACTGGGTCACCAATGTTGCGTTTGGCGTGACGTTCAAAAAGTCCGAAGTCGAGCTTCCCACCGAGCTTTCGATTGCTCCAAGTGGTGATAACGTTGTTGTTCGGCTTACACAGTTTTCGGGTCCAGTTGATCGAATAAAGCTCTACGCAGCTCCGTCGGTTGATGGTCCTTATACTGTTTTGATTCCTGGAAATGGTCCCGAGTGGACTATTCCAAGGTCCGGCGTTGCCGGTTCGCCACTTCCCGCGGGCGAGAGCTTTTTCTTCCGCGCAGCTAAGGAGTAGACGCGGATTCCTCGCGTTTATTTACCGTCTTCAGCATTTCTAGCGCACGAACGAGGTGACGGGTGCTTTCTACCGGGTCAAGCGCGTGATTGATCGCGAAGATGTAGCTGCGGCAGGCTATTTTTAGCGCGGGATCACTTTGGCCGATAAGGAAAAACACTGAAAGTATCGTGCTAAGCTCGGCTCGACTAAACTGTGCAAGCACTGGCTTGCTGAAGCTAATGACTGGGTGTTCTTTGGTGCTATCGGCGAGATCGAATTCGGTACCTGCGCTTGCTTTCGAGACATTCCCGGTGACATCGGCACGTTTCTGCAGCTGCATAATTGCTTTAAAATCGCCAGCGGCGATTGCCTCGAGCAGTGGGGTCCACAGCTCAATCATCTGAGCGCTTATTTTTGGCACGGAAACATACACATCACGGGTCTCGTGGTCGCCCTGATTAAGCAGTCCGCGACCGAGATAGAGAAACGGCATGGTCTCTCGTACCGCTGGAGTAAGCATCTCTTTGGGCAGCGCGATAAGACTTCCGGCGACTTTGTTCAGTGATTCAAGCCTTGCCGCATCGCTACCGGCTTTACTGGTGATGTCAAAATATTCGCTGCCGTCGAGCTCACGACGCACGGCGCAGCTTACCGATCCCGGCGCGAGGCCCACTCGTAATTTTAGTATGGGAAGCTCCTTCGCTTGAAGTTCAGCATGAAGCGTCTCGATATTTTTTTCGATGGCGCGCACCTTATCGACGGCGTTGGCGCTATCGGCGCTCGGAAAATAAGCAGTCACGGCGTCACCGACGAACTTGACCGGGATGCCGCGTTTTTTCGGATCATCCGAGGCGAGCGCCGCGACGATGGCGTGACGGTAGAGCGTCTCCAGCTCTTCGAGTTTTCCCACGCTCAGGGCGTTTCGAACTGCTGAATACCCCTCGAGATCGGTCGCAAGCACGATTCCCTCTTCGTGCACGATATGCAGTTCGCGAAGATCGTCGAGGCGCGCATATTTTTTGGCAATTTCTTCGGGGAACTTGTCGAAGAGCTTCTTTCGGTGCTCGCGCAGCGCCCGGCCGACGAGAAATTTTTCGCGGATGACATTTCCGATCAGGCCGACGGCGATCGGCACGAGAAGTGGTGAGACAGGCGGAATAAAGATAAGAAACTCTTTCATGAGCCAGAGGCAGAGCAGCGACCAATTCACAAGTAGCAGCCCAATTGCAAAGAGCGCGATGGGAATCGAATTTTCCAAAATAAAAATGGTGATAAGAATTGCCGTTGAGGCGCAAAGAATGCGCGTTTGGATGTCGCTGAGTGTTCTAATCCAGGTATCATCGAGCACATTTGCAGCCATGGTCGCATGCGCCTCGACCCCGGGAATGCCCCACCAAGAATAGGTGGTGCGGATATAATCCAGCCGCTCGCCACCCTGGTTTCCTTGAATGTCGTCAACAAGTCCGAGGAAGGCGACCCGTCCACGAATTAGTGCGCTGAGCTTGGGGTCGCCGGCTTCGGCTTCAACTAACATGCGAATTGGTACTGTTGGAATCGAACCGAGGTCGCCATAAAAATTCACCAGAGAGTCTCTCGGCGGAGCTTTCGCGGTAACGTCGACTAGTTTTGCCGCCGCGAGGTACAGCGGCAGTATTGGTTTCTCCTCCATCTTGGCGCGCCGGGGAAAACCGGACAGGAGGCTGTAGGAGGTAGGCATGTAGGTATGGCCGCTTGTTTTCGCCATTTTTCGGAAGCGCTCAATCGAGGGCATTGCTAAGAGCGTGCCGTATTTTGCAATTGTCAGATCGACGCTTGCCGCAAGTACTGTGGGAATGGAGCCGATGGCTTCTTCGAGCGCCTGGTCGCCCTCGGGAGGATCGCGTGGTGCGCTGTAAGTGAGATCGATTGCAACCCCGCGCGCGCCGAATTCCCGGAGTCTTTGCAGTGCCCGCGCTTGAAGAAGCCGCGGCCACTGCAGCGCGTTAGGCACGGCAAAATGGCGGCGACTTTTCTCATCAAGTGCGACCACAAAGACTTTATTGGAAGGGGGCTGCGGATCCTGCTGCCTGGAAAGTTTAGGCAGCACCATCCGGTCGAGCTGTGAGGTGACCTCGACTATGAGATCGGTGCATGCAACAGAGAGCAGCACGAGCATTATTGCGACGCGGTGCTTCATGTTTAACGCAGCTTTGGCCATAATGATTTTGATGACGCAAGGGCGTCACGGCGTTCGGCCAACTTGAGTGGCTGTAAAGTCAGTAATATTAGACAGTTAGCTTTGGCGCATTGAAGAGTTAGGAGCAGGGGGAGTGAAGCGGGAGGGCCGAAGGCTCCCGAAAGTTTTTAAACTAGTGCACTGTAAACGAAATAACTTGTCCTTGCTCTCGGTTCTAACTCGGTGTTCCCTGTGCCTTGTAAGTTCTTTTTCAGGCAGTTTCCGTGGTGCACACTAGGAGA
>CAZEAC010000036.1:0-3597 GCA_964510065.1 uncultured Bdellovibrionales bacterium
GATTCACCATTCAATTACTCAAGAAAATTCGGCGCGATCAGCGCCTTGGGTTCAATGTTTTTTACCCTCTAATCCAATCCCACTAATAATAGTTAACAATATGAAGCAGTTGAATCGCCTTGTATTATGCGGCGAGTTAATTATTGCGGCGAACTCGCCGTATAATTCCGACGTTGTCTTTTACGAAAGATAAATTCTGTGCGCAACTTTCGTCCGAATTACTCGAATAGTAGGCATGGTCGAAAAGAATAGTAGAGTACCGCCTCTAAGGAGGCGATTTAACGAAGTTGCAGAGCAGCGAAGGCTTGCTCAGAACACTCGCAAGGCTTATGCCCACTGGATCGCCGAATTCGTAAGATTTTTCCATCCGCGAAATCCAGAATCCTTGCGAGAAGAGGATCTTGCAGCTTTTATTACTTATCTGGTGAATAGGCGAGCCGTGTCTTCGTCGACGCAGCACCTAGCGTTCAATGCGGTAATTTTCTTCTTTAGATATGTGGTGGGTAGAAAGATAGGAAAAGTTCCACACATTCCCCGTGCTTTACGAAGGAACAGGAAAAATTATGCTCTGACTGAGGACGAGGTGAGAGCAGTGGTGTCGCAGGTGGCTAAGAAAGAGCAGCTACTATTTTTGTTAATGTATGGATGCGGTTTGAGAATCTCTGAAGCTTGTCGCCTCGTGATGAAGGATATCGCAATTAATGATGAACTCATCTACATTCGCGAAGCGAAGTCCGGCTCGGATCGTGCTATTCGTGTTCCGGGAACGTTGTTGGACCCGTTACAACAGCAGATGCAACTACGTTGGAGTGAAGAATTTGAGCGAATTCGTAGACTGCGGCCCACGCTGCCTACGTATGATGTTGAACGCACTCTCAAATCTTTCTGGGATAAGGAGTATCTATTTGTTAGTCAGCGCGGATATTACGACGAGCAGCAACGCCGCACGCGGCGGTGCGCAATTTCTCCTTCTCGGCTACAAAAATCCTTTAAGGTGGCATGCGCACTCGCCGGAATACGTAAAATGGCGACACCGCATGCCTTACGTTACAGCTACGCCAGCAATGCTTCCTACAAAGGTAGTAACCTAGCTGAACTTCAATTAGCGCTCGGACACAAGGATCCAAATACTACGGCCCGCTATATTGACTGCACCAAAGTAGTGCGTTCGATCCCGAGTCCGCTTGATTCATTGTTTGCTGCCAGTGATTTTACCAGTGAGATGGAATGTCCGCGCACGTCACCCTCCAAAGATTTTGCAGTAACCCAGGTAACGAACCGACGTTCAGTAAAGAGTGCGTTGAAACAAATTGGAGGAGCATTACAAAAACTTCTGCGTAGAAATTAATTTGTACCTGTTCGCTCCCTAAGTGAGGTGAGTACAGAAAAGCGGCACGTACTGAAATGTTAAGCTTCCTAATGAGGAACGTGAGATAAAAAGCATCGAGTACTCGCTCGAACGAGAGACGACAGGCTCTGGGGTCATCGGCAAATTTCATGGATTGAGACACCGTGCGCGGCCGCGAACTTTGCGAGCAGCTGTTGAGCACCTACTGCAACAATAAAAATGTGAGCCAGCGAGAATTTTCTCAACATTTATTAACGGAGACTTGAGAAACGAAGGCCCGAAAGGGGAGCGAGGCCCACCAGAAGACTTCCACCTTCGCTCTCACGAGCTACGGCGGACAAGCAAGCGGCTTGCCCGCCGTAGCCCATTATGGCGAAGGCGGGAACGCCTCGCCTTTCAGCCTGAGAACTGAAGCCCTAGAAGCCATTTCAAAAATACCCCTACTGCGGCGCAGCCCCTTTGGCAATCTGCGTCGTCAGCTTCGTCGCGAGTGCTCGCAAACCTGATAGGCCTAGCGAAGCGCTCGCTCTGTCGGCTTCCTCGCATCTCACCCAACTAGCCGCTCCTCGCGACGGGGTATTTTTGAAACCACTTCCTGGAGTGTGCGCCACGAATCAGTGGCGCACACAATCCGTAGGGGCCGAAGCCTTCGCCTCTACTACCTGTCGACAAGTTTCAAGACTCGATAAACAACTATTCAAGTACTGTATTCTGTGGCAAGAATCGCAGATATGCAGATTGTCAAAAATATCCCGCGCTCTTGGGCGGAACCGTGGAAAATTAAGACCGTTGAACATATCCATGAGCTCACTTTGACGCAGCGCAAACGCGCGATTGAAGAAGCTGGATGGAATACCTTTCTGCTTCGTTCAGAAGATGTATTTATCGATTTGCTGACGGATTCAGGTACGAATGCAATGAGCGATTCGCAGTGGGCAGCGATTATGACCGGTGACGAAGCCTATGCGGGGAGCAAGGATTTTTACCGACTTGAGCAGGTCGTTCGTGAGGTATACGGCTACAAACATCTTATTCCAACGCATCAGGGACGCGGTGCCGAACACATTCTTTCACAGCTGATGATTAGCAAAGGCGACGTTGTCCCTGGCAATATGTACTTTACCACGACGCGATTTCACCAAGAGTATGCCGGCGGTAAGTTTGTCGACATTATTGTCGACGAAGCGCATGATCCAAAAAACCGCGCGCCGTTTAAAGGCAATGTCGACCTCGACAAATTGAAGGCTGCCGTGAAAAAAGTGGGCGTGAAGAGAATCGCCTATATTAGTCTAGAAACTAATGTGAATATGGCCGGTGGTCAGCCCGTGTCGATGGCCAACATGAAGCAGCTTTCGAAGTATTGTCGCGCGCGCAAGATTCCTATTTTTCTCGACGCGACTCGCGCCGTCGAAAATGCGTATTTTATTAAAAAGCGAGAGCATGGGTACGGGTCACGCTCGATTCCAAGCTTGCTGCGAGAGATCTGTGATTACACCGACGGATGCACCATTTCGGGGAAGAAGGATTGCCTAGTGAATATCGGCGGATTCCTCGCTTGTAATGACGGAAGGCTTGCACAAAGCGCGCGAAATCTGCTGGTTGCTTTTGAGGGGCTGCAAACGTACGGCGGCATGGCGGGCCGCGACATGGGCGCGATGGCGGTTGGGATAAAGGAGTCTATCGAGTTCGACTATATTAGAGCACGAGTCGAGCAGGTGGCCTATCTCGGCGCGAGGCTCGAGCGATTTGGAGTTCCAGTAGTAAAGCCATTCGGCGGGCACGGCATTTATCTTAATGCCAAGGAGATCTTGCCGCATATATCGCAGGATCGTTTTCCCGCGCAGAGATTGGCGGCTGAGCTATATCTTGAGGCGGGCGTTCGAAGCATGGAGCGCGGCATCGTCTCGGCGGGGCGCGACAGCGCTGGACGGGAGTATCACCCGGACCTAGAGCTGGTGAGATTAACCATTCCGCGTCGAGTCTACACGCAATCTCATCTCGATGTCGTTTCGGAGGCGGTTGCGCGAGTGTGTCAGCGCGCGAAGAGTATAAAGGGGCTAAGAATGGTGTACGAGCCCGAGAGCTTGAGGTTTTTTCAGGCGCGATTCAAGCCGCTACGATGAGAGCGGCCTATACGCGGCGTACTTATAAAACACAGGAGCCGCGGGGGGGGCGGCGTTTCCCTATAAAAACCCGCCACCCCCCGCGCCGGGGTGGAAATTAATTTAGCGGGAATTGGTATGTGACAC
>CAZEAC010000036.1:3607-25143 GCA_964510065.1 uncultured Bdellovibrionales bacterium
CCAAATAAAAACTACATTATTGAGCCGGAAGTTAAAAACACCGCCCCGGCGTTGCGCGGGGTGTTCAATTACAACCCCGCGCCCCCCGCGGCTCCTGTGTGAATTATAGTATCGCTCTAATGCGTCTGAGCAGCGTGCTGAGCTTTCTGTGATTCGAGCTGAGATTTGCTCGAATCAAGCTGAGCCTGACCCTGCGCAATTCCAGCTTTGCTTTGAGCTTGCGCGGCTTTAATCGAAGCTTCGAGCTGCGCTTTCTGCTCTGGAGTTAAGTTAGCACTCGAGGCCGCGAGCTGCTGCTGTGCCGCTGCAAGCTGCGCGTCGATCTGTTTCTGGGCATCCTGAAGCTGCTTCTGCGCCTGATTAGATGCATCGATACCCTGCTGCATAGCTGCTTGGCTCTGCGCGTGCGCATCAGCCTGAGGATCGGCAAAGCCAAACACTGGGGCGAGCATTGCAACTACAGCGACTACAATTAGTTTTTTCATACGATTTATCTCTTTAAGGTGTATTTCTTACGCACTCTAAGGAACCGGGAGAGTATCCTACGCTCCCAATGCCCTGGCAAGGAAAAGATTACGCCGCGCCAGGACATAATTGCATGCATTCGTACAAAAGGGTATTTTGTCTGCAATGTCGACGGAATCCCCACTTATTATCCGCGCACTTGCGGGAGAAAAGACTTCGCAAGTGCCTATCTGGCTCATGCGCCAGGCTGGGCGTTATCTTCCGGAATACCGTGCGCTCAGAAAAAAATACAAGATGCTGGAGCTTCTGCGTGCCCCGGAACTCGCCGCCGAAGTGACGCTTCAGCCACTAAAGCGTTTCGAGCTCGATGCCGCAATCATCTTCGCTGATATCCTTACCCCGCTGATTGGGATGGGGATTGAACTGGATTTTATCGAAGGGGAGGGACCTAAGATATTTAATCCGGTGCGCTCGGCGGCGGATATTGAGAAGCTAAAGCTTCCTCCGCCAGAAGAAAATGTAGGCTATACACTTGAAGCCTTACGGATCGTTTCGAAGGATCTTGTGGGGAAACCAGTGCTCGGATTTTCGGGTGCGCCATTTACCCTTGCTACCTATCTTGTGGCCTCAAGTGGCTCCGGAGAGAAAGATGGCGCGCGTAAGATGGTTCGCGAAGATCCGGCACTCTGGTGCAAACTTCAGGATAAACTGATCGCTTTGATCTCTTCCTATTTGATCGCACAGGTACGATCCGGCGCTTCGGCTGTGCAGCTTTTTGATTCATGGGTCGGCGCGCTCAGCCCCACGGAATTCTCGAAATTGATCCTTCCTGGACTTCAAAAAATCGTGGCGACGGTTCGTCGCGAGTGCCAGGTTCCGATCATATATTTTTCAACCGAGTCCACGGCGCTATTGCCTGAAATTGGAAAAATTGGAGTACAAGCGGTAGGGCTTGATTGGCGAGTTCAGCTTGATGAGGCATATCGCTCGATTAATGCATCTGTCGCGCTCCAGGGAAATCTCGATCCGGCGCTACTAAGCGCGGATGGCGACGAAGTCGAACGGCAGGCTCTTCATATACTAGAAGTAAGCAGAGCAATTGGGCCGTTCGTTTTCAATCTTGGGCATGGTATTTTGCCCTCAGCGGTGATTGAAAATGTCGAGCGGCTGATTGGAGTGGTGCATCGCTTTCGAAGGTGACAGTTTTTCAAAGGAACCTGTGCTTCACGCTCTTATAATTACTGCACTTACATTCTATGCAATCGGGAGCTTCGCTGCGTTACTGCTTTTTTCTTCGCGAGCCGCGAAGCTCGGGCGAGTGCCACTTTTCTGTGCCATGCTTGGCATGGCAGCGCACACAGCAAGCTACGCGTTTCTTTTAGGTCAGGCGCTGTCAATTGAGACGACGCCGATTCGTGGGCGAGGGGATTATTACTATCTGCTCTCTTGGGTTGTGGCGGCGCTTTTCCTGCTATTTCGGCGGCGCTGGAATTCGGCGCCTATTGCTGCTTTGGCGCTAGGCTTCGCTACACTGTTTTTGGTGAGCTCGTCGCTGCTTGTACACCAGGAGTCTCGCGAACCAATCGCGAAGGTAAGCAGTTCACTATTTATTTTACATATTGTCCCGGCGCTTGCGGCAGAGGCGGCCCTTATCTTTGCATTTATTCTTAGCCTGGCGTTTCTGTATAAAGAGTTTTTGCTGCGGCGCCGGCTTGCCGCGTCGATTAGCCAGGGCGGACCAAGCCTGGAGCAGCTTGGAAACGTAAGTGTACGTTTTCTCCTTGTGGGCTTTGTCGCCATGACTATCGCCGTTCTTTCGGGAACGGTGTGGGCACTCGGCGAGGGCACTTCGATTCTCAGCAAAGATCCATTGCAGTGGTCCGCATTTGTCGCCTGGATCCTTCTTGGCGCTTTGCTGCATGGCCGGCAGAATATGCAGTGGTCGATGCGTCGCACCGCGCTTGTTGCGGCAGTCACCGTGGGAATTGTACTGCTCTCATTTCTTGCGCTTGTGGTAACTGAAGGGAATATATTTCATGTCTTTCAGTAACGCAGAAAGCGCATATGTCACTCCGCTCTGGGTGCTCGGTGTTAATCACCGCACAACTTCTGTGGAGACTCGGGAAGCTCTCGCGAGGCTTGCTGAAAAGCAGTCCGGACTGCTTTCCAGTTTGCATAGCCAGTTCGGTTTTAAGGAGGGCGCGCTCATTTCCACCTGCAACCGTTTTGAAGTGGTCGGTGTCGGAGCCGGGCCCGAGCAGGCGCTACGAGATTTTCTTGTTCGCGAAATGACTGACGCAGGCGTTCCAAGCGATCTGGCCAAATCGAGCGTGTATCACTTCCAAAACCGCGATGCGGTTCGCCACCTCTTTCGCGTTGCGTCAAGTGTTGATTCCATGGCGCTTGGCGAGGCGCAAATATTGGGCCAGGTAAAAGATGCCTATCGAAGCGCTGTGCGCCAGGGATGTGTGGGGCGATACCTCCACGCGCTATTTCAATTTGCGTTTCGCTTTGCCAAAAAAGTACGTGGCGCGACCGCGATCGGCAGTGGTGGGGTCTCCATGAGCTTTGTTGCGGTGAAGCTGGCGCAGCAAATATTTGGAGATTTGAGCGCGAAACGTGTGCTTTTGATTGGCAGTGGTGAGATGGCTGAGTTGACCGCGCTGCATATGAAATCGCACGGCTGCCGTACGGTGACGATTGCGAATCGCACTATCGAGAAGGCAATTGATTTGGCGGCGCGTGTTGGTGGGTCGGCTATTTCACTCAGTGATGTGGTGCCGACGCTTGATCAGGTTGATATGGTGATCAGTTCGATCCGTACGGATAGTACTGTTATCGAAGCGAAAGACTGTAAGCGCAGAAAGACGCCGCTCTTTTTGGTCGATCTCGGTATGCCTCGAAACCTCTCGCCGGCGCTTGCTGAGTGTGAGGGGGTGTATCTTTATTCAATTGATGACCTTGGGCGGATCGCCGACGAGAATCTTTCGGTGCGCGAGGCCGCGGCGAAAGATGCCGAGGTAGTTATTGAGTACGGGATTTATCAATTTGAAAGGTGGCTGCAGAAATTGATTGTTGAACCCGATACGTTACGCCTTCGCGCGCGTATATATGAAGAGTGCGAGGGTGCATTTCGAAAGTTGGCCCAGGCGATACTTCGTGGAGAGGATCCGGAGGAGCTTATCTCGCAGTCCAGTCATATGCTAAGCCAGAGGGTTTCCCATGAACTCGTGCAGGTGCTTCGTACGCTTCCTGGGCTTTCCAGGGAGGGCGACGAGGAGGGCATGCTTGCACTGCTGTTTGATAGCGTGCTTGGATCGGAGGAGGAGCAGTAACTCATAGAAGGCTGATTTTATTGAGTTGTTGAAGTTTTTCCTTCTTTACGCGATCATGGATGAAACTATAGATGGCGGTGGCCTTGAGCAAAAAAAATCTTACAATCGAAACTTTGTGTGTAAGCGCGTTCTATCAAAACTGTAGGTTAATAGTCGCGCCGGATAACGTTTCTGCGCTGCTTATTGACCCGGGTGCCGAGGCGCAGCGGATACTTTCTCGAATTCGCGAACGTGGACTTACTCTTAAGGAGATCTGGCTGACGCATGCGCATCTCGACCATTGCGGAGCAGTTCGAGAGATTGTTCTGGAAACTGACGCGTTGCTTCTCGGCCATCCCGCCGAGAAACAGCTTCGCGCGAATGTACAGAAAATTGCCAGCGCCTACGGCGTAGACGACGGTTCATATCAGGACTGTCCCGAACCAAATAGGCTATTGAGCGGCGGTGAGAAACTTTCCTTTGGCGGAGTTGAGTTTGATGTGCTGTTTACCCCGGGGCATTCCCCTGGGCACCTCTGTTTTTTCGCTCCAGCGGAGCGTTTGCTACTGTGCGGAGACACTATATTTGCCGGGGCGATTGGCAGGACCGATCTTCCGGGTGGCGATTACGCCACACTTATGGCCAGTATCAAGATGATAGTGCAGTCGGTGCCAGTAGAAACGGCGCTGCTGCCTGGACATGGAGAGGATACGACGCTTGCTGAAGAACTTAAGACGAATCCATTCCTTGTGAATTTGCGCTAAAGAGGGACTATGTCAAACGATCTTACCGAACGACGAAAAATTATACTGGGAGTCACCGGATCAATTGCGGCTTACAAGAGTGCTGAGCTTGCCAGGCTTCTGGTTTCGTGGGGCCACGAAGTACGGGTGGTAATGACTGACGCGGCTCGAGAATTTATCGCTCCGCTTACCTTTCAAGCGATTACCAACAATTCGGTGGTACTTGATTTCTGGGAAGGCGATAGCACTGATATTGGACATATTGAGCTCGCTGACTGGGCCGATATTGTGTTGATAGCCCCCGCAACAGCAGACTTTATCGCCAAACTTGCTCACGGCTTCGCCGACAATCCACTGTCCGCGCTATGCCTTGCCACACGCGCGCCAATTTTGCTTGCCCCGGCGATGAATGTGAATATGTTCGAGCATCCGCAAACCATGGAGAATGTCGCAACACTAAGAAAGCGTGGCGTTCACTTTGTGGATCCCGAAGAGGGCGCGCTTGCCTGCGGTTGGAACGGCACGGGAAGGCTTGCCGATCCGATGGAGATATTTTACCACGCTCGGCGCAGACTCTCGCGTAATGATTACAAAGGTAAAAAAGTTCTAATCGTGACTGGGCCGACGCGTGAGCCAATCGATCCAGTACGCTTTCTTTCCAACCGCTCTTCCGGGAAGATGGGTGTGGCGCTTGCGCGCGAGGCATTCCGACGTGGCGCGGAAGAGATTGCCCTTATTCATGGACCGGTGAAAGTAAAGGTGCCCGGCCCGGTCCAGTGTAAAGAGGTGAGCACGGCGCTGCAGATGCGCGATGCCGTAGTCAAGTATTTCAAAGAAGGGACGTTGACCGGCGAGCGCAGCCGCGCTCCAGATGTGGTGATTATGGCGGCGGCGGTCTCTGATTTTCGGCCGAGTCAGGTCGCGCAGGAGAAGATAAAGAAGGGGGATCATCCTTCGTCGATAGCACTCACCATCAACCCTGACATTCTCCAGGAGCTTGGTGATCTGAAAGGCGAGCAAGATAGGCCGGTGCTGGTTGGCTTTGCCGTTGAAACGGGAGAGATCGAGCATTTGATTGAAGAGGCTCGAGGAAAACTAGAGCGCAAAAATCTTAATATTATTGTCGGCAATTTCGCCGATGATGCACTCGGGTTGGATACCAACCGAGCTTGGATTATTGATAAAAATGGAAAGCAGGAAGAAGTTGCCACCGCCTATAAAAGCCGAGTCGCCAACAAGATTCTTGATGCGGTGTTAAAGCAGTAGTACGAGGCGGGGAGCAATGCAGGCGCTACTTCGTGAAATTGCGACATTTCTTGATTCGGTGATGCCGAACTATCCGAACGGTATTCCGGTAGTGAGTGCAAAAAAAGGCAGAGTTATTGCAGTTGTTCACGCCGATGAGGTACGCCTCGAAAATGGTGCGTGGCAGGGGCCACATGCCGAGTTCTTAAAGAAAGTATGTGAGAAGGGCGTCGGGGTTTCTCTCCAAGAGGTCGAATTGGTAGTGCTCCCAAAAGGGCATGAATTTGAACTCACAATGCTTCCATTGGGAGCCACCCGGGAGTGGAAAATTATCAGCTTTGGAGTGATTCCGCCATTTGACCTCGCGGAGTCAGTAACTCACGGGGCGATATTTCGAATTAAGGAGATCCCTTTCTTGCTGACGTTGCCATTAACGCAGGCCGAGACGGCAGAAGGTAAGCGGCTCTTATGGCAAGAATTGAAGAGCTTTCTTGCGAAGCCCATGTAATTTACCGAGGAGTCTGTAAACGAAATAATGTTACCTTCTTCTCTGTTTTATTTCTGTGCCATCTGTGACTCTGTGGTTTGTTTTTCTTAAAAAAACCACAGAGTCACAGAGAGCACAGAGCCAGGAAAGTAAGAGTATTTCGGTTACAGTGTACTAGTTTTTCAAAGGTTTCCTCAATGACGGCTGAGCTGCGCTATTGCACTTTATTTCTTTTTGTCACCGTTCTGCTCGGTATGCCACTGGCTGCCCCGACTCAGCAGTCACAAGGGTCTGATATTCCGGTAGGAAGCGTTCTGGTCTTTGAGATGAAGATGCCAATTCTTCAGGGGGCGCTTACGATTCTTGAGCGAACTTTAAAATTGGCCGAGGAAAACGATGCGAAGGCTGTGCTGATCTATCTTGATACTCCTGGAGGAGCGCTCGCGACGGCAAAGGATATGACCCAGCTGATCCTGCGCTCGAAAATTCCGGTTGTAGTCTACGTGGCACCGCAAGGGGCTTCGGCGACTTCTGCAGGCGTGTTTGTTTTGATGGCGGCACACATCGCTGCTATGGCGCCGGGGACCACCGTTGGTGCAGCTCATCCCGTGGGCTCGTCAGGCGAGGATATTAAAGGCGACATGCGCGAGAAGGTTGAAAACTTTACCGCGTCGATGGCCAAGGCGATAGCTGAAACTCGTGGGCGGAACGCCGAGTGGGCCGAGAAATCGGTTAAGGAGAGCAGTTCAATTACTGAAAATGAAGCACTGAAACTGAATGTAATCGATGTGGTTGCGCCCGACATCGAGAAGCTTCTGGAGAAGGCCCGCGGCCGCGAGGTGAAAAACGGTAAAGAGCTGAGCGTTTTCCCTGACCTGGTGAAGGCACCACTGTTTCATATAGAGCCGACACTGCGCGAGCGTGCAATTAACATTCTCAGCGATCCGAATATCGTTGCGCTTCTTTGGATACTCGGTGTCATTGGCATCACCTTCGAAGTGCAGCATCCTGGAATGATTCTCCCCGGTATTATTGGAGCGATAAGTTTGGTGCTTGCGCTCGCGATGAGCCAGATTATTCCGGTGAGTGTAGGGGCAATTGCCCTCATCGTACTGGGTGTGGCGATGATCGCGCTTGAGCTGTATGTAACAAGCGGCGCCCTGGGCATTGGCGGAATTATTGCACTAGTCCTTGGAGCGCTTTACCTTGTGGATGTAAGTGCGGCGCCGGGACTTGGGGTGGATTGGCAATTTATTGTCCCCAGCGCGACTGTGCTCGGTATTTTGTTGTTGGCAGTGCTCATGACTGTCGCGAAGGCAACCTTGCAGCCGCGTGTCACTGGAGCTGAAGCGATGATTGGAGCACGTGGAAAGGCGCTTGAGACGGTATCTACTTCGGGAAGTGTTTTGGTGCAGGGAGAGATATGGAAAGCGGTAAGCGTTGCTGGTATCGTGGCGAAAGATAGTGAAATAGAGGTCCTTTCAGTTCGCGACGGGCTTATACTGGAGATTCGCGAAGTAAAAGCCACGGAATGACTAGGAGATAAGGAGAGTACGATGGGATTGCCGATAATTTTAGCGTTGGTGCTGATTCTTATATTCGCATTTATGTCGGTCAATGTGCTGAAAGAGTACGAGCGCGGTGTGCTCTTTACACTGGGGCGACTTGGTGGAGTGCGTGGTCCCGGCTTGGTCTGGATTATTCCGGTGGTGCAACGGCTACAGGTGATCGATCAGCGTATCGTCACCATGGATATACCTCCTCAAGATGTCATTTCGCGTGATAACGTTTCGATCAAGGTCAATGCCGTACTTTATTTTCGGGTAATGGATGCTTCGAAAGCAGTGGTGCAGGTCGAAAATTACCTTTACGCGACAAGACAGCTTGCGCAGACCACCCTTAGGAGTGTGTGTGGCGAGGCCGAGCTTGATGATCTTTTGGCGCAACGTGAAGAGCTTAACCATCGCATTCAAGAAATCGTTGATCAAAAGACCGACTCCTGGGGGCTTAAGGTATCGACCGTTGAAATCAAGGATATCGATCTTCCTCAAGAGATGCAGCGCGCAATGGCGCGCCAGGCCGAAGCGGAACGTGAAAGAAGAGCCAAGATTATTCAGGCCGAGGGTGAGTTCCAGGCAGCGGAAAAGCTCACTGCAGCGGCGCAGATTATGTCGCAGAATTCCAATACCATGCAGTTACGCTACCTTGAAACCCTTCGGCATATTGCCACGGAGCATAATTCAACGATTCTGTTTCCCGTGCCGATTGAGCTGATGAGCGCATTTTCGGCTAAGAAGTCCTAATCTGAATGCAGATCCCAGATGCCTTTGATTATGACCTCCCGGACTCGCTTATTGCGCAGCGCCCGGTGCGCCCGTATCATCAGGCAAAACTTCTTGTTGTAGATCGCGGCGCGGAGCAATTGACTGAGCAGTTGCGCGAGAGTGATTTCTGGGGCCTACCGGAATTTCTTCGTGCAGACGATCTGCTCGTGTTTAATGACTCAAAGGTAATTCCGGCACGATTTCTTGGTATGCTTGAGGGGACTCAGACTTCGATCGAAATTCTGCTTCTCAAAGCGCGTGGAGCTTCCGATTGGGAAGCACTTGGAAAGCCACTTAAAAAACTGCGTGAAGGAAGCAAGATTATTTTTCAGTCGGGGCTCTACGCCGACGTCGTAGAGCGGATCTCGCAAGAGCGTATTGTGATTCGATTTGGCGCGGTGCAGGGTGATGTCTCATCGCTTTGTAAGGATGTGGGAATTATGCCGATTCCGCCCTACATTCGACGTGGTCTTGCCGATGAGGCTGACCGACAGGATTACCAGAGTTTCTTTGCGAAACATGATGGCTCGGTTGCTGCCCCCACGGCAAGTTTGCATTTTACCCCGGAACTGCTTTCGAAAATTGACGCAATCGGATGCCAACGTGTGACGATTACTCTGCATGTCGGGACGGCGAGTTTTGTCCCGCTGTGGCATGAACATGATCAGCAGCTTCGTACGCCTGAAGCCGAGTCGTTTCAAGTCGCGCCTGAGATTTTGCAGCGTATCGCTGAGACTAGGAAAAAAGGAGGGCGAGTAATCGCAGTTGGTACGACCGTCGTTCGCGCACTTGAGAGTGCCGCGGCAAAGCAAAGTAATCAGGCCTCGCTTTTTATTACGCCCGGGCACCGCTTTTCGTTTGTTGATGCGGTCATGACCAATTTTCATCAGCCGCGAACGACACACCTCTTGCTTGTCGAATCTCTGCTTGGGAGAACGCTTCTCGAGAGGGCCTATAAGTATGCGCTTTCACATCAGTTCCGATTTTTGAGCTACGGTGATGGAATGCTGATTGTGTAAGAATATCCGTCTACGAAACTGCCGCTAGTCCTTGTAACCCCATGAATTCTTTCGCCAACTCAGCGACCTCCGTGTCTCTGTGGTTTAGATATTTTAAAAACCACAGAGACACGGAGGTCACAGAGTAGTGGAAGAAGCTCGCACGCTTAACCTGGGCTTCTCATGTGGGCCGCGATGTTTCTTTGCGTCGATAGTTACGTATAATGACTGAAAATGGCACCTGCTGGAATTGATAGAAGATCTTTTTTGAAAAGCGCGGCGCTTGCCTCGGCGGGCATGAACAGCTTTTTTCAAGGCGCGTTAGGCGTCGCGGCAATTCCCGAAAAGCTCGAGGGATTGATTCCCGTAACACTATTTCCAGAGTGGCAGGCGTTCGGCGCGCGCTTACAGTGGGTTTCACAGATTTTCGGCAATATGCATATGGCGCGCTCGATGGAGACGCGTGGCACGTACGAGAGCGAGGCCTCGTTTGTCACGAGAACTGTTGTTCGCGCCTGCTCCGCGCTGAATGGAAAAGAGAGCGGGCTACCGAAGTCCCAAGAAATCCAGGGCTCGATGACTTGGCTCTCTGAAAATTTTAATGTTGAGAGTCTCAGTAAAAAAAAAGAGTTACGGCAGTACTTTCAAATTCCTGAAAACTGGTGGAGCGATACTAGGGTAGATCGGCAAGAGCTCGAGTTGTCGGTAGGGCTGCACTATGGACAGATCCTCTGGGCGCTTACCCGAGTTGCGCAGTTGCGGGTCGATCTCCCTATGGTACTTGAGCGATATGGCGCGTCCTGTCGCGGAACATTCGGATTTGAGCTCTGCGAAAAGTTATGCCGCGGTTCGATTGAGAAAGAATTGAGCGATCCCCGTTTTATATCGATTGGGCGCTACTCGGCATTGGTCGATCAGTACTACGGGGCGCTGCTTTTCGGTGGAGAAAAGGGAGTTGCTCGCGCGGTATTAGACCTCAATGAGGCATTTCTTGAAATTGAAGGGCAGGGAATTGAACTTCCTGCCGAGCTTCATCCACAGCCTTCGAAATCTTTTCGTAGTAGAGAGGCAAAGTTTTTGGAATCGTTGCGCTTCAACGTGTGGCATGCGGAAGGCGCTATCGCTGCCGTTTCGCCCGCCGCGCGTGCTGCGCTTGATGCATCGGAGCGTGCTGACGCGAAGCATTACTGAGCGCAACAGCGCAGCCTTTTTTCATTCCAATGTTTTCGAGCAGCGCTTCAGCATAAATCTCATGTCCGCGTGGGTTCGGGTGTGGGTCGGCGCGTGAAACTTGAAGCGCGGTGGCGCGGCCGCTCTTGGTATTAGTGATGTTGTGGCGTGCCACATATGCCTCGACAAACGGCTTGACGTTTACCAGATGAAAACCATGGCGTACCGATTCCGAACGTACTAGTTTCCTGAGCGCTTTTGTCGCGTGGCCCATTATTACCACCACCGGTATTTCGCGTGGGCTGGTAATATCGGCAAGTCGCGTCATCGCGTTTTTAAATCCCTGCGCACCAGCCATGTCGCTATATTTCTCAAGGACGCGTTGTTTCTCGCTATTTTTTACCCCACGGAAATCAATTCCGAGAAGCTGGCGCGAGCTTTGTTGTTCACCGGCGAGCCGTTCGCGCAAGAATTCCCAAACATAACTTTTCGAAAGTTCAAGCACGTTGTGCGGCGGCTGCATAAAAAGTGGTACAGAGAGATCGTTGCTGACAAAATGCAGCACAACGAGATCGGGGTTGAAGTCGAGTCCTTTGTGCGCAAGTGTCGCGACCTCCATTGAGGTGTTGTAGCCGGGAACGGCCATGTTGATCACCTCATAGCGACGTTCATTCTCACAGCGCTGCTTGAGCGTGCGTTCAACCTGTGCGAGGTACGAATCTTGTTCGTCAACGCCCCAGCCGAACATCACGGAATCTCCTATGCCAACAATTCGGTAAGTACCCTGAGGCTTTTCAACGCGATATTCTTTATCGCGAACTCCGCGAGAATTGAATGTAAACGGTTTTCCTTGAAAGGTCCCGAATATCCCTGGGCGCAATTCGTAGACGATATCGGCGAATTTACTTGGTTCAATGATCCCGCTCAAATTTGAGCCGGCTTGAATTTCTTGGGAAGCTCCCCCGGCAGACTTCTTAAGACGTGCTTCGAGAGAAGCCCCTGATCCTTCAAGAATGTAGGTCCGCGCACGAAATCCAACTTCGAGCGTCAATGTCGCAAGACAAAGGCCAAATAGGACAAGGATTATTCTGTGTGCCACCGTCATACTCCTCAGCCGGAGCATCATCCGAGTCGGTGCGCCCCCTGTCAAGCGTGGCGACGATATGGTACGGTTGCCGTTCGATTATGCAGTCACTATTTTCCTATAAGCTTGAGACACGCGAGCAGCTTGCCAGGGCGGGGCGCTTTACCACGGCGCATGGCGATTTCTCGACGCCCAATTTTATGCCGGTTGGCACGAAGGCATCGGTCAAAGGGGTTGATGTCGAACGGCTTCGAGAGATCGGCACTGAGATTACGCTTGTAAATACCTACCATTTGATGCTGCGCCCGGGTTCAGCCCAGATCGCAGCGCGCGGCGGAATTCATTCATTTTGTGGTTGGAAAGGCCCAATCCTCTCCGATAGCGGAGGCTTTCAGGTATTTAGCCTTCGAAATATTCGGAAAATCACGGAGCAGGGGGTTGAATTTCGGTCACATCTTGATGGCTCAAAGCAGTGTCTCTCTCCTGAAGAATCGATCCGAATTCAAGAAGAGCTTGGTGTTGATATCGCGATGGCCTTCGATGAGTGTCCGGCCGGGGATCTCGATGAAGCTGCCCTAGAAAAATCACTTGAGCTTACGCTTCGCTGGGCGGCACGGTCGTTGGCGGCTAAGCGATCGCCCAACACCGCGCTTCTGGGGATTACTCAGGGTGGTGGAGTTCGCAGGCTTCGGACCCGGTCGGCAGAAGCGCTGCGTGAGCTCTCGTTTCATGGCTACGCGATCGGCGGCTTAAGTGTTGGAGAACCGAAGCCGGTTATGTACGATGTATTGAGCTATCATCCGGCGCAGCTCCCGGAAGATAAGATCCGCTACCTTATGGGGGTGGGCACTCCCGAAGATATTGTTGAGGCAGTGCGTGCGGGGGTTGATCTATTTGACTGCGTGATGCCCACGCGCGCCGGAAGATTTGGCCGCGCCTTTATTTCGGGGGACGTGCCATTTATTAATATTAAGAACGCGCAGTATGCGACAGAAGATGCCGCGCTGGACCAGAGTTGTGGCTGTGTTTGTTGCAGAAACTATTCGCGGGCCTACCTTCAGCACCTTTTTAAGGTGGGTGAAATGCTCGGACCGCAGCTTCTGACCATACATAATCTGAGCCATTACCTCTCTTTAATGAAGGAGATCCGGGCAGCTATCTGTGCGAATCGCTTCGCGGCGCTTTACGCTGACATTAAAGGCAGGTGGACGAACCGGAATGTTGCCAATATTGATTCGCTCGACTATAACCCCAACTAATTTAACCGGTAGCGCTATGTATCGACTATATCTCGCTGGCATTACAGCACTTGTGTTTTCTAACAACGTATTAATCTCGATCGCATCTGCTCAGGACGCTGCTCCAGCTCCTGCCGCGGCACCACAGGGCAGTCTTCTCATGGACACCCTGATGATGGTGATGATGCTGTTCTTTATCTTCTATATACTTGTAATTAAGCCGCAAAATGAAAAGGCCCGGGCGCATCAGGCCTTAATGAGCGCCCTTAAAAAGGGGGATCAGGTGGTCACCACCGGCGGCATAATTGCTAAGGTTGCCGGGATAGAGAAAGATCATATACTGCTTGAGGTTGCCGCCAATGTTCGACTCAAAGTCGAGCGGCAGCATGTAGTTAAAGCCTATCAACCGGAGAAGGAGACTGCGCAGCAGTCTGCAGCGTAAGCATGTTTTCAGCGGTAAGAAATCGAGCCATATTGTTGTTCGCGGTAATACTATTAGCGATTGCTTTTGTACTTCCGACCATTCCTGGGTTTCGCGAATCTTTTAAAGAGCACACCTGGATCTCCAAACCGATTGCGCTCGGTCTTGATCTGAGTGGAGGTGTTCATCTTCTTTATGAAGTGCAGGCCAAAGAGGCGGTTAAGAGCAGGCTTCAGTCGATGGGCAACTCGATTCGCTCTGAACTTCGAAAAGAGAAGGTAGCGGCGAAAAAAGTTTCGGTAAATGATCTTCCGCAGCTTGAAATATCGCTGCTAAGTGATCGTGGTGAGCAAACCGCGACAGATCTTATTTCTAATAAGTTTAAAGAGCTTGTCTTTGTCGAAAAGAAGACCGAAGACGGCTTGAAACTTGTGTATGGATTTAGCCCGAGACAGGCCGATAGTATCGAAGACGAGGCCGTATCTCAGGCGGTTGAGACGCTTCGAAATCGCGTTGATCAGTTCGGCCTTGCTGAGCCAATTATTAATCGAATTGGTGGTCGACGAATTCTTTTACAGATGCCGGGAATTGAAGACGTTGAAAGCGTCAAGCGGGTAGTGGGCAAGGTTGCCAAGCTTGAATTTCGGCTTGTACCGATTGGCGGCGCCGATGCAGGGGTTGGGACGACCACTGTTGATACCCCGACTGGCGGCAAGCAGACGGTTGAAGATCAGGTGCTCATGACCGGTGATGCGGTTGCTGACGCGCGCGTGCAGCGTACTGATGCCGCGCAGGTCGAGGTGTCGCTAAAATTGACGGGCGATGGATCAAATACCTTTTCGCGAATTACCAGTGATAATGTTGGCCGTCAGCTGGCTATTATTCTCGACGGCAAGATGCATTCGGCGCCGCGGATCAATGAACCGATTCTTGGCGGTCAGGCGAGCATAACCGGCGGGTTTTCCATGGTTGAAGCCAAGCAGCTTGCGTTAGTACTGCGCTCGGGAGCGCTCCCGGCACCGTTGACCGTTCTTGAAGAGCGCACCGTTGGTCCTTCGCTCGGACTGGAATCAATTAAGAGTGGAATCGCGGCGATAGCGCTTGGTTTTGTGTTTATCATTGTATTTATGCTGGTGTACTACAAGAAGTCGGGACTTGTAGCGATAGCTTCGTTGGGGCTGAATATGCTCTTTATCGTGGCGATACTCTCGGCTTTTGGCGCGACGCTCACTCTTCCAGGACTTGCGGGCCTTGCTCTTACTATCGGTATGGCCGTGGACTCTAATGTCATAATATTCGAACGTATTCGCGACGAGCTTCGAAATGGCGCAAGCCGCGATGCTGCGGTGCACGCGGGCTTCGAAAAGGCACTGAGCGCAATTATTGATTCTAACGTGACCACGCTTCTCGCCGGACTGATCTTATTCTATGTCGGCACAGGTCCAATTCGTGGTTTCGCAATTACCCTTACGATTGGAATTATTACCACGATTTACTGTGCGACATTTTGCTGCCGCCTCGCGTTCGATGCTCTGGAGCTCAAAGGCGGGGAGAAGGGGATTTCAATTTAGGTAGAGGTCATGGAGCTGATTTCAGGTACGAAATTTGATTTTCTTGGTAAACGTTGGCTTGCGTATATTCTTTCGTTAACGCTTGCCGTTTGTTCTATATATCTCTGGATATCCCGGGGTGAGGGCCGTTATGACATCGACTTCCGCGGCGGCCACGAGCTTATTGTTCAGGTGAAAGGCGAGAGCTCTTCCGATCGAATAAGAAAGGCTCTCGAAGACGCTAAAGTTGGCGATGCGCTTGTGCAGTCGTTTGAATCTTCAAAAGGGCAGTATTCGATTCGTGTTGGCCTTACCGGGTCCGATGCGCAGGTCGCCTCTAAAGAGGTCAATGCCAATGTTAAAAAGGCGCTGGCGAGCGTATTTAACGGCGCAGATTCAAAGGAAGATAATGTCGCGGTCATTAGTAGTGATTTCGTAGGTCCCGCGGTCGGAAAGGAGCTTAAGGAGAAAGCGGCGCTTGCGCTCATACTCTCGCTTATCAGCATGTTGATCTATGTGACCATACGATTTGAGTTCGCGTTTGCGCTTGGAGCTGTAGTGGCACTCTTTCATGATGTGATAATTGCCACTGGCGTGTACCTTGCTGCCGGGCATGACATTAATATGGCTTCGGTTGCTGCCGCACTTACTATCGTTGGTTATTCAGTCAATGACACCATTGTTATCTTTGATCGTATTCGAGAGGAGATCTATAAGCGGCAGCATTTTGAACTTGTGCCGCTTATTAATGAATGTATCAATGCGACCCTTAGCCGTACGATAATTACAAGCTTGTTGACATTGTTTTCGGCGCTTGCGCTGGTGATATGGGGCGGTGGTGCTATTTCGGATCTAAGCGTATTCCTTGTTGCCGGTATTATTGTCGGCTCTTACTCGACAATATTTATCGCCTCGCCGATTGTGATTGCGTGGGAGCATTTTCGGACGAGAAAGGCCCCAAAGTCGAGCGCGACGCAGCAGGCGTAAGGCTTTTGCTCCTTTCGTAACTCTGTGTCTCTGTGGTTTATTTTAGTGGTTTATTTTATTTTCAAAAAACCACAGAGGCACGGAGTTAAGAAAGGAGAGTGTTCCGGTAAAAGTGTAGTTGTAGTTTTTTGCCCGTATCAAATCCTGTAAATGAAAAGTTTCTGTCGACCACGGTCAGCGACTTCGTGAGTTTCGGTCGCGGCAACACCGGGGACGGGAAACGCATTGACAATAAAGAGTGAGCCAGGCTTCATTTCAGCTTTTACCTTTTCCCAAAGCTTTGGCATTGGCGGTGGCGCGAGAAAGGCATAAACGACATCGTAGTTACCCAGGTCGGACTTCCAAAAATTGGACGCTCGTACATGAAGATTCTTCTGAACTACTGAACGTGCGAAACCAACTAAGAGCGCGAGCGGACTAATTTCGGCACCGTAAAACTGCCCCTTAGGAAATCTTCTCGCAAGCGAATATGCCAGCGTCGCGAAGCCGCAACCTAGATCAATGAAACGAAATTCACGTTCTCCAGGAAGTAGCTTTGCGACCTGGTCATACATTGGAAGGGCGGTCGGGTAGAAGGGAACTCGTGTCCATAGCGTCGGGAAATAAAGTAGCGCAGAAACAAGAAATGCTGACGCCAGAAGCCAGGTGGGGATTTCGCGCGAAATTGCCAGCGCCGAGGCAAGCGGGGCGAGCGCGCAAAATAGCCGCCATGCGCTGGGGAGCTTAAAAAGACAGGAAATTAAGAACGCGCTGAATGAGGCGAATAGCGCAGAGAGCAAAAAGTGATGGCTATAACTCCCGACTATTGCCGCAACCCCCAGCCCGCCTACTAAGGCTGCAAGTGAAAGTGGAAAAAAGGTGAGCGCTGTTCCTTTCACTGCTTAAGATGCAATATCGAGTAAGCTACGCGGAAGATTTTGGCGAAGCGGGCTTGAGTAATATCCTTCGATCTCTTTGGCGCGATCCTTGATGCCAACAGCGTTCGGCGCGTCAGGGATCTGTATCATAAGTCTGTAAAAGAGGTCTCCAATCACACCTTCTCGTGTAGCCAATCCCTTTTCTTTGACCCGAATCTCACTGCCGCTTTGCGAGCCGGCCGGAACGCTCACCACGACTTGATCGCGAAGGGTTGGGAGAGTCAACGTCGTACCGGTAAGTGCTTCGCCGACTGTGATTGGGATTTCAACTACCAATCCCTTTGGTTCAATTGAAAGTACAGGATGCAGCGCGACGCGAGTAATCAACACAAGCTCTTCATTGGAGTTTCTCTTATCGCGCATGCGGATGACTGAACCGGTGCGCACGCCGGGCGGGATCTTTACCGAAATTTTTCGGCGACCTTCAGGCTCTTCAACCTCCACGGTCTTTCGAGCGCCGAGTATTGCGTCGTGGATGGAAAGAGAGACCTCGATTATCGAGACTTTCTGAGTACTATAGGGAGACTTCTCCCTAAGTAACGAGCGACGGACGAAGTTTCCAATTTTACCAAAAAGAGGCTCTTCGGGTGCGCGTTCACGGCGTTGTGGTCTTGCAGCTCCATCGGATGCCGCGCCAGCGAATGATTTTGTGCGAGTTTGCTCGCGCGCAGCCTGATGTCGCTTCTGCGCGCGGCCTGCTTGGTGATTGCGCTGATAGGCACGAATTCTGGCATTCATGCTTTCACGATCACTCAATAGGAATTCGGCGTCATAAAGTGCACGCTTTTTCCCATCGCCGAGTACGTCATAGGCCTGAGCGATTAACTTAAAGCGCTCCTCCGAGGCCTTTCCTGGATTAACATCAGGATGGTAGCGTCGCGCGAGGATGCGATAAGCGCGCCGAATCTCGGCGGCCGTCGCCGAGGTGGGAACGCCGAGCTGTTCGTAGTGGTTCGGGGTTGCGCGTGCCATCTGGTCAAATGTAGCTTGTTTCCTAGCATCGAGAAACACCCTCGATGGGGTTTATGCACAACGCAATAGCGCGCGATGTAAATATCATTTACGATGATTCCATGCTGCGTCGTGCGATAATTTTTGATTTCGATGGTCTAATTGCCGATACCGAACTTGCCGACCTGGTGTCGTGGCAGGAAACGTTCCGCGAGTTTGGCCAGGATTTAGACCCAGTCTTTTTAGATGCGTCAATTGGCGCAAAAGCTGGCGCACTCGATCCCATTGCTGAGTTGATTCGGCTCGCAGGAAGGGACCTCGATCGGGAGCGGGTTCGACTGCGAAAGGCTTGGTACATGATGCGGCAGATTGAAGTGTTGAAGCCGCTTCCTGGAGTGGTGGAACTTATTGCAGATGCGCGTACGCAGGGTATCAAGACCGCAATTGCCTCAAATTCAAGCCAGACCTGGGTCTTTATGCTGCTTTCACAATTTGGGCTGCTTGAACAATTTGACACGGTTGCAACAAGTAACGAAGTAACACACGCGAAGCCACACCCCGAGCTGTATCTTTTGGCGCTGAAGAAGCTTGGCTTACATTCGGCTGAAGCAGTTGCAATTGAAGATTCACCACACGGCATCACCGCCGCGCGGGCAGCGAACCTGTCGGTGCTCGCAGTTCCAAATCCGCGGACTTCGAGGCTTGATTTATCGGCGGCCAGCGCCAAGGTTGCTTCGTTGCGTGAGATTTCGCTCACTCAGTTGCTTGCGATCGGCGGAGGTAAGGCCGATGTAGCGTGACTACTCATCGGGTCTAGGTAGCTTTCCTCCCCCCGCCCCCCCCCCTCTGTGACCTCCGTGTCTCTGTGGTTTAAATGGATCAGAAACCACAGAGACACGGAGGTCACAGAGGGGGGGGCGGCTGGAATTAGTGAGCAGCTACGATGTAGCGCATGAATATGTGGGTCTTGCGGGAGTTCCCGGTGCTGTTAATACTGTCATAAGATTATCTTTATACGGTATATACGATGACTCTTCCCGCATTTAAGCCGCCTGCCGTTCGGCTACCTTATAGTAAGTCGGCGCCCGCAAGGTGGCGACGCTTTGCTGAGCAGATCGTCTCGGCTGCGGGGGTGCTTGATGAAGAAACTTCCGAGCTCTTGACTCAGGCTTTCGCGACTGTGCCACGAGATCTTTTCGTGCTCGACAGATTTCAAAGTCGGGCTCATGAAGATGTTTCACTGCCGATTGAGTTTGCGCAGAACACCTCTCGACCATCGGTCGTGGCGCGTATGTTCGCGTTGATCGGGCTTCGGCGAGGAATGAAAGTTTTGGAGATTGGCTGTGGTTCCGGTTATGCCAGTGCGGTAATGACTGCAGCAGGGGCGAATGTCTTTTCGGTTGAGCGGCTTGGGTTTCTCGCGCAGCACACGCGCAAACTTCTTGATTCACTTTATCTTCAAAATGTGATTATCCACCGCGGCGATGGACGGCGTGGTTGGGCCGAGCACGCACCGTATGACGCGATAATTGTCTCAACCCCTTTTGAGAATATAGATCGAGAGCTTATTTCGCAGCTTGTTCCGACGGGCGGGCGCATGGTTGCGCCAGTTGGCGACTGCAAGGGGCAAGTGTTGACGCTTTGGGAAACGCGGAATGGGGATGCCACGCGGTATCCGCTCGAGTCGTGTAATTTCTCAGCAGTGTAATAATGATAGCGCTGCATGAGTGGCGTCCTTGAAAAGCGTAAACGCTTTATTTTTGGTGTAGGCGCTTACGTAGATAATGTTGTGACGAGGTATGCAAGGCCAGCGTAGTATCGGCACTCTACAAATCCTTAGGTCCTTGTGGATGCTACTTGTCGTAGCTGTGCTTCCTAGCTGCTTGTTGATGCAGGAAGGGCGGGTGCATCGTTATATTCGCTATACGGTTCGTGACGGCGATTCGCTCTACGCCATTGCCCAACGCTTTTCGGTCAGCACAAAGGAGATCCGGACGGTCAATGCGATGCCAAGCGATGAGCGGCCAACGGTGGGCATGTTTCTTAAAATTCCTTACCGTGGTCAGAGTCTCGGCAAAACTGGCGGGATGGCTGTGAAGCCCAATCCTGATAAGGCATCGTTGCGTATGATATCGTTAAACGAGGCCAAGCGTTACATAGGAAAGCTTCTATGGCCGGTAAATGGCGCGCATCTGAGCTCGCGTTTTGGTAAGCGGTGGTCTTCGTTTCATGAGGGCATGGATTTGGCAGGTCCGATGGGGGTGCCGATTCGCGCGGCGCATGACGGCGTTGTGGTGTATAGCGACGATGGGCTGCGCGGTTATGGGAATTTGGTCGTGGTTAAAGGCGAGGGGCTTCTCACGGTATACGGGCACAATCGATCGAACGTAGTTGAGCGTGGTGACAGGGTGCGCAAAGGCGAAGTGTTGGCCTACCTCGGGAACACCGGAAAATCGACGGGTCCGCATCTACATTATGAGACTAGGATTCGGGATAATAAGGGGAAATTCGTTGCTGTCGATCCGTTGGCTTTTTATCCAAGGCTCACTTCTTGACTATCGCCCCGACACCTACGACAATTGGAGGGTACTTTCACTGGTCCCCGTAGCTCAGCTGGATAGAGCACAAGTTTCCTAAACTTGGGGTCGGGGGTTCGAAACCCTCCGGGGACGCCAATGAATTTAGTGGGTTAGGTTGGGTCGGGCGAGTGCGAAGCACTCAAAAAAGCCCAAATGATCCAATTTTGATCCAATCTTCTACAGCGTTCCTCAGCAAACCTCGACGCCCGTCAGTGATTTCTCGGTTTGAGGTAATCGAAGTTTACCTTCATCGAAGGAATCACCAAGTCGCGCCGGAGCCTAACTTTAGGCGCGGGAGACTTGGAACATGGCAGCGGTTCTTGAACGTAGATCGGATGATGGAATGATCACTTATTTTGCGCGTATAAGGCGTAAAGGCGCGAAGGCAGTATGCGCAACATTCAAGCGCAAGACAGATCTGAAACGTTGGATTCTGGAGACCGAAAAAGCTGTTCTTGATGGACGATATTTTGAGCGCATAGAAGAGCGAAAACACACCCTTTTAGATGCTATAAATCGCTTCCTCTTGGAGTACCCGACTCATAAGAATCGAAAGAGCCAACTTGCACTTTGGGGAAAGGAAATCGGGTACCTGCTGCTTGCCGATGTGACACCTGCAAAGATTCACGAAGTGATCTCTAAATGGAAACGCGAACCGAATGCCCAGGGTATTCTCAGGAGAGAAGCGGCGCTTAACCGCTACCTATCGACATTGAGCGTGGCATTTACGGCTGCCGTGCGTGATTGGGGATGGTTAAGCCGCAACCCTGTTCGCGATGTGCGGAGACAGAAGGAGCCGCGAGGAAGAATTAGGTATCTCACTGACGATGAGAGATCAAGGCTGCTCGAAGCATGCTCGGAAAGTTACTGTCCTTACATCTACCCCGTGGTCATCCTGGCACTCAGCACTGGCATGAGAAAGTCAGAGATAATGGGTCTGCGCTGGAAGGATGTGGACCTCGAACGCAGCGTCATTTTGCTTTACAAGACCAAGAACAATGAACCTCGCCGTGTGGCGATTCGCGGGCGATTGTCGACAACTGCGACCGAATCGGCGCCGCGG
>CAZEAC010000036.1:25153-42129 GCA_964510065.1 uncultured Bdellovibrionales bacterium
GATTCGCGGGCGAGCGCTTGAACTATTAAGAAAGCATGCCAAGGTGCGCAAACTCGGTACCGATTTTCTGTTCCCAGGTACAGAATCAGCCGCTAATGGGAACCATTTCGACATACGAAAGTCATGGGAGCAATCGCGAAGAAAGGCTAATCTTGAAGACTTTCATTTCCATGATCTGAGACATTCCTGTGCCTCTTATTTAGCAATGAACGGCGCAACTCTGCTGGAAATTGCAGAAGTTCTCGGTCATAAGACTCTTGATATGGTGAAGCGGTATTCGCACCTTGCAGAGAGCCATACAGCCGGAGTTGTCGAGCGCATGAATCATAAAATATTTGGTGTTGTTTGAGTTTTTAGTGAGTTTGGAAAAGACTGTAAATTCATCAACCGAAGTCTGGCCGAAAAAATATGTGAAAGGAAAATTTGCTAGGCGATGCGGAGGGCAAGATAAAAGGACTGGGCGACATGAGCTACTACCGTATTGATATCACAGCGAATAATCAGGGCGACATGCATGAGCAGTGGGCGACGTGAACCAGTAAGGCATTGTGATGACAAGTAAAAATCAGGGCGACATAAAGATCAGTCAACGATTTGTTCGGGAGAATCTCAATATCCATAATGACTTAGCCTTTCGAGTACGATTTGAAAGTGTACGCGAATCTGGGGCAGAAATTTGCTCATGTTTCATGTCACAGAGGTTTCAATTTGATAGCCCAATGCTCTATAGCCCCGCGAGCGTCGTTTGAACATGCGCTGGAGAGTTGGCACTTGAGAATCTACATAATCGTACACTGTTACTCTGGCCTTACCGTCATGACTTCGGTGAAGCCTTCCAACGTATTGTTGCAGTGTTCCGGTCCACGAAATAGGCATAGCCAAGAACAGAATATCTAGCTTGGGATCATCAAAACCTTCACCAATATAACGGCCAGTAGCGATGATAATTCTTGGTCCTTCGTTCGACGTAAGCTGAGCCATCGCCTGCTTTCTCTGCTTTTTCCCCATCCCACCTCTGAAGATAATTTTCGGGCAGCTACACGAGTTCAACAATCGGTCTAGCGCCTCTAGATGCGCAACTCTTTCCGTTAAAACAAGTGGACAACGCCCGGCGTTTGCAGCCTTCTCGACATCGGCGGCAATGATTTTATTGCGAGTCTCACTATCTGCGAGCGCCTGGTACAAATCATGTATTTGTGGTTGTTCAATATCTGATGGCATGGCAAATCCGGTTTCTCGAACTATCACCGATCGGCTAAGCTGAGTAGTCGCCTCACTCTCAGCATCATCGTGGATAGCATTTACTAGCTGCCCACATTGCATGACTATTATTGGATGGTGACCATCCTTTCGTTTAGGTGTTGCCGTTAGCCCCAGCACGTACTTCGCTTTGCAAGCTCTAAGCACCTGCTCAAAACTAAAGGCCGAAACATGGTGACATTCATCGACGATTATATGACCATATTCAGCCACGAGGTCGGTTACCTGGCCATGCTGGACAAGAGACTGAATCATCGCTACATCAATAATTCCAGTAGCTTTTTTCTTGCCTGCGCCAATTTGTCCAACACTCTTTTGGGGGAGATCTAAGAAACTCTGTAATCGTTCTTTCCATTGGTCAATTAGCTGATGACGATGGACTAAGATCAATGTATTAATGCCACGGTTTGCGATCATTGCTGCCGCTAAAACCGTCTTTCCGAAAGCCGTAGGAGCCGACAATAAAGCTATGTCGCGTTCTAGAAGCGCGGCAATAGTTTTTTCCTGCGAGACCCTAAGCTTTCCTACAAACCGGGTAGATATGCCTTTCCCTTCGAATCGGCGATCTTCAACATCCAATTTTACTTTGTAATGGCTGAGGAGGTCGACTACATCATTAAAACAACCTCTGGGGATGGCCAAAAATTTCCCTGTGTCTTCTGAGCAATCGATTACGCGAGGTTTATCGTAGACTGGCAAGCGCATTGCTTGATTTTTGAAAAATTCAGGATTCTGGAACGCAGCTAATAGTCGCAGCCGGTTAATCAAAGATGGGCTCAAGTCAGACTTATCGATAAAAAGTAGGTTGGCTCGAACGATCTTAACGGTTTCAGGAAATGGGCCTTCAATAGGCTTTAGCTTACGCTTCTTGGAGGGTGGCAGAGTCCATGGGTCCTCAGTTTCACCTTCATCATATGTTGGTGTTGCTACATTGATGACAGATCCCTCCTGACGTGCCGCAGCAACAATCCGTGTGCGCGGCATGGGGAAAGCTCTTCGCGAGTCAGCGGCGGAGAGTAATGACGACGCAATAGCAATCAATAGTTCGTATCTCCCTGACCCAAAGGCACGACCATCGCCGAAGTGGGCCGAATGTATGAAGCGTATCTTTGAAGTAGATCCGCTACAGTGTCCAAAGTGCGGCTCGCAGATGAAGATCAAGGCGTTCATAACCGATCCTTCGCAGGTTGAACGTATCTCTAAACATCTGGGTCTCAATCAGGCGCCGGCGCCACCGCCGCTTCCCTGTTTGGTGCCGCTGGCGGCATAAGTAACGAAGTGAACTCATCAGCGCGTATCTACAAACGTCAAGGGGAGGGGGGTCTGGTGTGGCTGTTTTGTCGCGCTAATGGAGCTCGCTCGGTTTGCCCAACCGGGCCTTTTCGTGCCTCTTGCGCTCGGCATTGACCCGCTTTCACTGCTTTTCACCACCACGAGCTGCATAATGCCAGCCCTGGCTGCTTCTTAGTTTAATCATTTTAAACTTTAACTTAAACTTTAACTCCTGACGCCTTCACGTAACTCCTCGCTTCCATTCATGATTGCACGATGCGAATTGCTTTACCTACCCTGTCAAAGGAAATTTTTTCTTCACTTATAGCACCGTTTCGAGCAGGAGCGCGAGAGCGTGGCTGAAGACAGGTCTACTGTCTGCATTGGCGTTTAAAGTTCGAGACGGTGCGAATACCTGAATAATTGGATCAAGTAGCACCTCGACGTCCGACAAATAAGAGTGAATTGTGCCTGGCCGCGGCTCTTTGAAAAGCGCCGTGGGCCGGGTTAAACCGACTGTGAAAAAATTCCTGAATGTGCTTCTCGGTATTTAGGCAAAAAAGCGTCAAATACCTTGGCAATACTACGATGGAAGACCTCAATTTCCAATCTCCGCATGTGATCCAAGCTGAGGTTGAGACAATAAACTTTCAGCTTATTAGTCAGGATACATTGTCATAAATGAACAGGCCACAAACCTGCCGTGATGGCTGAAGGAAACAAAATGCCTACTCGGAACTCTACATACCAAAAGACAGGGTATGCGCGGCTCAGCAAGGCAGATAGCAGAAAACGATATCTGCGTCGGGCTAATATTAAGTTTTTCACCTATGCAGCGCGCGGCGAAGGAGCGAACAGCTGCAGAGGGATTATGCAGCAACAAATCTGGGTTATATTCAGATATCTCTGAAACCCAATGATATGCTGGCCGGCATTCCAATCGGCATGAAAGGCATTGAACCGCGACATACTGCCCACTACACATTTGGAAACACGGCAATCGAACCCCTTCGTAAACGACCACATTTTCTACTGCATCAAACTCGAATGTGCGCGGAGAAAAGTACGCGTTGGGCTTCCATCTCTTTACTGCTTTATATGCCGCTTCTTTGGCGGCCCAGGTCAGCCACAGATTCGCGCGCTTCTCACGCACGAACGCCTGCTCGTTCGCAGTAAAAACCCGCTCAATATAGCGAGGATGTAATACCGGCTCGGGGGCCAGAAGGTCAACGATATCGTTACCGATCGACGGTTGCTGATGCCACACGATAATACCGATCCTCCATTTCCTTAAGCTTCGAAAGCACCTGAACGGAATAATCTCTCACTGCGCGCAAGCCAGTAAAATCGCTGCGCGGGCTTATTAGTTCAATAGCCACGTCGAACGTTTCTCCCTTCTTGGGAAAATCTGAGTAGTTCGCTTGAGTCGCGCCACGCTGATAGAGGCACAGGACACGACAACCCGGAAGGTTACGAATAAGCTTTCCAATCCCGTAGCCCGCACCTTCGATGTCTACGCGGCCGCTGCGGCTGCGTGTGCCTTCTGGAAAGATTAAGCAAACGTCACCGCGACTCAAGAGGTAAGAGATCTTGGCAAGAACGGACTCAATATGCACGGACGGGCCTTGCCGATCGATCGGTATGCATTTATTGAGATACGTTACCAGCTTCCAGATTGGCTTATGGCAATAGTTTTCTCTTGCAGGAATATTCCAGCTAAAAAGTCGATAGTTTACAAAATAACTCGGAATTGATTGTAGAGCCCAGAGGATTACAACTGAATCGACAAGGGTCAGATGATTGGCACAAATGATTAGGGGCGTCCTATCTTTCGTGAAATCTCGAAATTGATGCCTCAGACGAGCGTGGTCTCTGATTTTGAGCCCATATTTACCTCTAATTAGGTAAACCATTATCGCTCCGAGCGGCAACAGAAATAAGCGGCCAAGAAGGCTTTGGAGCCGTAGCTTCCAAATAGTGCCGGCTCTTAGAGACACGAGCCCTGCCTTCGCGTGCTTGCCGCCTCGCGAGCTTTCAATTGCAAGTGCCTCACCAATCGCGGACGTCATTGTTGCTTTGTGCAAATTAACTCTACCGCCGCTCCCACAGTCTCAATCTTGTCGGCCTCCTGGTCAGCGATCTCAATATTGAACTGATCCTCAATTGCTAGAATAATGTCGACCAATCGTGATGAACTGACCTGTAGATCCTTTAGAAAGGTCGAACTTACGGAAACCCTAGATAACGCCGCCTTATCCTTGGCGAATGGCTCCACAATTTTGACGACCCGATCGAACACTTGGTTATCCATAACATCTCTCCTTATTAATTATTAAAAAAACTCACCAACTTACTGCCATTTCTTAAAAATTAAACACCCGTTTACATCTCCAAACCCAAAACTTGCCTTAGCTACAATCTGAATTTCTCTTTCCATGTATTCGTGAACAACGCTCTTTGCAAAAGGCTGAATTTCATGATGAAGATCGAGACAGTTCACTGATGGATGGATAAACCCTTTATGTAATTGCAAGATAGCCGCCACCGACTCGATGCTGCCTGCCGCGCCTAGGCAGTGACCAATCATGGATTTTGTAGATTGGATTAACGGAAAGCTTGCGGGCCCGCGCCGCAGGGCCTGCGACCAGTTATATACCTCTAAAGGATCCGCCATCGTCCCAGTAAGATGACCATTAATAAGGTCAATCTGCGTCGCCTCAATCCCCGCGCGCCTCACCGCTATTTCTATGCAACGTTGAACAGCCTGGCAATTCGGTGCGGTCATGCTGCCGCCGCTGCGCTGACCGCCACAATTCATCTCCGCCGAAAGCAGCTCTGCATAAATTCGCGCTCCACGCTGCTCGGCGCTCGTGAGACTTTCCAACAGCAATACCCCCGCACCAGAGCCCGGTATAAATCCGGCCGCGCTTTCGCTCATTGGACGAGAAGCCTGATCTGGCTGATCATTGTAATTTGAGTTGAGCACGCGCATCGCGTCAAAGCCGCCCCACACGTAGGGCGAGGAAGACTCCGTGCCGCCGGCTAACATCCTTTCCGCCAAACCAAATTTAATACGGGTATAGCCGTCATGGATTGCCTCGCTGCCAGTGTTACAGGCGCTACTGTTCGTGGTAACCTGGTTTCCTAAGGCAAAAATTCCACTTAACTTGGCTGAAATTGAGCTGGCCATCGTTTGCTCAACCAACGTACTTCCCATTCTCCGAACTCGCCCGGCATTAATTTGCGGTACGAGAGTGGTGCCAATCGTATCAATGCCACTAAGCCCGGAACCGAGCACACAGCCGCTCTCCCAATCGGCCGGCTCGCTGTGAGGGTGCGGTAACTGTAATCCAGCGTCGCGCCAAGCGTCGATTGCCGCGATCGCTCCATATATCATCGCTTCGTTCATTGCCAAGAGATCGGTATCAGTAAAATATTCTTTCAATAGAGAATCGACCCCGCGTGGAATACCACCGACCTGGCATCGAAAATTTAATTCCTCAAGCTTTTCGATTTTGCAAATACCGCTCGTGCCAGTGCGCAGTGCCTTCTCAAATTCCTTCAAACCCACTCCGCTCGGGGTCACCACACCGAGCCCGCTCACGACCACTCTTCTTTCCTGTATACTCATTCCAGCGCTACCCCCATGCCTGATACAAAGCCGCTTGCGACAACCGTCCCGTCATCTAGTCGCATCTCTACTTGCGAGCGTAGTTTATTTCTTCTCCAGTAAATGCGCTCGGCCACAACCGTAACTCGACTTCCCGGAGCGACCACTTGGAAAAACTCGATACTGCATTCACTAAATAAGGTTCGTAACTGCGACGTCGATTTCTGCCGCTGCAGCAGATAAATTCCGAGCGCAACAAGCCCCGCCTGTGCCATTGCCTCAACCAAGATCACACCCGGCGTCACTGGATCTCCGGGAAAGTGACCGGCATAAAAATACTCATCTTCGCGAAATCGATACGACGAAACGATATTGCTTTCAGAGAGTTCGAGAATCTCGTCGATAAAACGAAACGGTCGCTGCTGTGGCAGCATTTCAAGTATCTGTCGTCTCTCGGCCTCGCTGGCCTGACTATCCACCATACATTCCGCCATTGATATGAAAGACCGCGCCTGTACAGTATGAGCCGCGAGTTACTAGAAATGCCACAAGCTCCGCCACTTCCGAAGGCTCCCCCATGCGTTTCAGTGGAACTCGCGCAAGAATTTGGGACTTAAGTTCCTGAGGCAAAGAATTCGTCATCGAGGTGTCGATGAAACCCGGCGCGATTGAATTCACCAGTATGCCGTATTCAGCCAATTCAATCGCGGCAGTCTTGGTAAGATTATCGATAGCTGCCTTACTCATTCCATAAATCGACTGGGTAGCATTACCGATGTGCGCAATGACACTCGAAATATTGATAATTCGGCCATTTTTTTTTCGTATCATGAAACGTACCAGCCGTTTCGTGAGATACCAAACTGCCCTTACGTTTGTGTTCATTGTGGTCTCGAAACTTTCAAGCGTCGCAGAAAATATCGGGCTATCGCTCACCACCGCCGCATTATTTACTAACACGCCAAGATTTCCGCCACGCTTCTTAATTTCCTCGTAAACGGTATCGACACCAGCGATTGAAGACAGGTCTGCCTGAACCACAAAGGCGCCTGGCAATTTTTCCGCGAGCGCACTAGCGGCAGCTCCGCTGCTATTGCAGTGAACAGCTACCTGGAATCCTTCGCGCGCGAGAGCAGCACAACAGGCCGCTCCAATGCCAGTACCTCCACCCGTAACTAATGCTATGGCTTGCTCCATATTCTTTGTTCTCTTACTGCTCCATGATCCCGCCAACCGAGCGCGCCGATCGGCGAGGGTAGTCAGCGTATGCTATATCTCGGAAGCCTCCCACCTTGGCGTCAACGACCGTGTATATATGTTGATCATCCACGTACACACGCCCCGTTCCAACAGCTAACGCCACGCCCTTTTCCGCCAAGACGGTGTAACGACGAATATCGACTTCATATCGAACAAGCTTATTGTATGGACGAATCTGCCCCACAAATTCAACTTCCTTGCAGCCAAGTGCTCGCCCCGTGTGGGCCGGGCCGCACATTCCGAGATAGAGTCCAATCAACTGCCATATAGCATCAACGCCAAGACAGCCTGGCTGCACCGGGTCACCTAAAAAATGACAGGAGAAAAACCAGTCATCGAGCTTCACGTCACGCTCGGCGATAATTTTACCAGTGCTGCCGTTCCGTTTCACCGCGGTGACTCTGTCCAGCATCAGCATGGGAGGAGCTGGTAAGCGGATATAGTCCCGCGGCGGATCTTCGACTAGATTTCCATAGGCGTGCGCAAGAATCTCTTCCTTGCTCAAATATTCTCGCTGTATAAATTCACTTAGTTTCACGAGTGCTCCTCTATCCTGAAATTTTCTCGCCGCCATCGACCCGAATGAGACTGCCATTTATCCAAGCCGCTTCATCTGAAGCCAGCAGCGCAATGACACCTGCGACATCATCAACATTGGTCAGCCGTCCGAGTGGATTACGCTGAAGTGCGCGGGCTCGCAAATGCTCGTTGCCAGGTATCAATCGCAGCGCTGGTGTATCGGTAATTCCGGCCTGTACAACATTAGAGCGAATACCGTGCGGACCAAACTCTTTTGCGATGGCACGGGAAATTGACTCGAGTGCAGCCTTGGCCACTCCGACCGCCGCGTACCCGAGCCATGAGGTTTCGTTTCCCTCACTTGTCAGGCCGATGACACGCGCGTCAGGTGTAAACAGGCCGCGTCGAAAAAGGTCCTGCGTCCATGATACGAGACTTGTTCCCATGGCATGCACGGTTTCGAGTACGTCCTCTTCATCTAACAATAAATCCTGCTCATATGCCGGAGGGGATGCAAGAGAGGACAAACTCGACTGCCCCGCCAAGAAAAGCTCATCGACGGCTTCAGAGAGCGTGTTGCGCGCTACGTTGAGCCGTGTGGCTAACGCGGCAATTGCCTCATCATTATCGGTTCGTTGCGATCTCACGAGCAGTTTAACGCTGCCATAAGCAATAGAATGCAAGAGCATTCGAACTTTCCCTGTGCCTATTTCCTTGCTCAAATCGTCGAGCACCGTACTGCGTCCTTCCGTGCTCAAAGCATCAAGATTATATGAAAGCATTCTTACGCCACTCGCCTTAACACTGTCGAACTCGGCTTGAATTCTCGCCATTGCGCCGCGGCGATCGCGGTGCACGATACAAATGTTCATGCCGGCCCTACTTAGGTGCCTCGCGGTCGCAAGTCCGAATCCGCTGGAGCCACCCAAAATAACGGCCCAGTAATCACGTCCGGCAAAATTCATCGCGAGAGTCTCCGAGACGTACAAATTTCTTCATCGAGCGAACGTCGATCAGCGAAGGGACCTCGACTCCAAGCGCACCAAAGAACTTCCCTAAAACTCGTGTCGGGCCGACTTCAATTACTTTCGCTGCCTTTGAGGTGAGGTCTTTCATATTTCCGACCCAATCCACACAACCGGAAATCTGACGCACTAAAGCGTCGATAATGGTCTCTGGCTGGTGAAATCTACCGGTAAAGTTTGAGACAACTCTGGCTGACTGGGCCAGATTGAAACGCGCAGCAAAAGAACGGAGATAGATCTCAAACTCTCGCTCTATGCCCAGCATTAAACCACAGTGGAACGGCGCGCTCACATTGAGCTCCACGATAGTAAGCTTTGGGAGCATTGCTCGCAGTATTTGGCATGCCGATTGAATGCGCGCCTTAAGTCCGCTGAGGACGATTTGTGAGGGAGAATTGTAATTCGCAATCTGTACCTCTTCGCGCCGCAGCAGCTCGCGCAAAGAATCTTCCGCGATATTGTCGTGGATCAGCGCAACCATCGCACCAGTTCCTTCCGGCACTGCCGCCTGCATGAGCTGCCCTCTTCTTTGAACTATTCTTAATGCATCTTCAAAGCAGATCACATTGGCTGCCACCAATGCTGCATACTCTCCGAGACTATGTCCGCCAAAAATGGCATTATCCGGTTTGACATACTCTTTAATTGCCGAGTACATACAGATTTCGGCGGTAAGAATCGCGGGTTGCGTAAATTCAGTCCGATTGAGATCGGGGTGTTCGCTGAAACAGATCTCCTGCATATCCAGACCGAGAGTTGCAGACGCAGTCGAGAACACCTCACGGCACTTTGGAAAACTCATATAAAAATCGGCCGCCATGCCTGGTTTCTGCGCTCCCTGTCCCGGAAATACAAATGCAGTCGTTGTCATTTCACACTCCAATACGTGCACTGCGCGACGGCCCCGTAGGCCTTCCACGAAGAGCGATGCTCATCTCTCTCAAAGGATACACCTATCCTTTGAAATAAATCAAGAGACGAACATGTCCTTTGTGTTGCTTAGATCTCAAGAGGCTGTTAAATCGTGTGCTTGCGGACGACTGCATGATAAAAGTCTAAATTTACACGAATAAGAAATCTTTATGATCTTTTCACGGTCGGCAGAATACGCATTGAGAGTCATGGCATACCTGGCCTTGCGTCAGGACAATACCCCAATACGAGCTAAAGACTTGGCGAAAGAGGTAAATATTCCTGTACACTACTCCTCAAAGATTTTGGGACGCATGGTCGCAGCACGGCTACTGCTCGGGTCTAAGGGGCATGGCGGCGGCTTTTACTTGAAGAAGAAACCGCAGACCGTTAAATTTATTGAAATATTTGAAGCCATTGAGGGCCCAGTAAATACGCGTCACTGCGTATTCGGATTAAAAGTTTGCAGTTCCAGTTCGCCCTGTCCTTTGCATCATCGCTGGAGCGCGCTCAACGAAGCGTTTCAAAACTGGGCGCGCGAGACAACTCTGGCGGATGTTCAGGCCGATGTAAAGAAGCTCGGGCCACTTTCGTTTTACACTGCCATCACGCCAATGAATCAGTAAACGTAACCTAGTAGTATATCATATGCGCACCTAGAGATACCCTCGGAACCTACCGAGGCGCGATACTAACCGCAATATAAAAGTCCCTCTTCCCTTTTGTACTGCACAAGTAGTATTTGGCCGGCTGAGAGAATGGTCCCGTTGCGGCATTCTCGCAAAAAGCCCTGATCAGTGGAGATCTTTACATCAACAAGGTGATCTCCCGGGGCAATTTTATGTTCAACATCCAAAAATAGCGGCCTATCAACACGACGTGAGGGATCGCTGATCTTCCTGTTTACTACTTCCGTGCCGTCAACCCTAATTACCAATTGATAGGTCAGCGAACGTCGCGAACAGATCTCTTTTGGACGCATATGCAAAGGCACGTTTTTTAAGTCGTCATCTGACGGAACATGGCAATCCTCATCCAGGGAACTGGGAAGAAGCCCCGCCACCCGTAGTAATGCATAGTGCGGATCGAGCCCCGCGGGAAGCTGCGCCAGCATGGCACAGATTGCCAATATGAAAATCGAGGCGCAACACGCGCGAGCTCTCAGCCACCAAATAGAAAGTGAGCGTTGTTGCGCGCTCTTTTTCTCACTAAAGGCATCGAGCGCGCTCACTATCTTATGCTCTTCCGACTCAGAGAAGGCAGTCACAAGGAGTCTTCCACGATCAATCGATCGGTCGAGAAACGGAACCCGTTTTTCGAAGATCCGTTGCGAAAGCAGATCTCCGCCATCGCGGTTAAAGCAGTTTCGAGCCGGACAGCCGATTAACGCCAACGCAGTGCTCGTCTGCAGAAGCCGCTCTACAACGAGCGTCGATACGCAACCACAGCATTCAACAGGATAGATAACGGCGCCATTTTTACCTTTAATATATGCGCTCAGTTGGTCAAGAAGCTTGCCATTATTAGTACAGGCAATCAGCACCATTTCCAGTTTGTTCCCCGCGCTTTGATAAGCGGCGCAAAATTCATCAGCCCGCGCCAACTGATCACGGGCAGATCTCGTGGGCGGGCCAATGGCAAAATCGGAACAGGCGGCGGCACATATGCCGCAACTTACACAGTGATGGGGTATTATTTGAGCAATAAGACGCTTTCCATCCGCGCGAGGCACCATCTTTATTGCTTCATACGGGCAGTCGAGCGCGCACTGCATACAGCCGGTGCAGGCCTGCGCGTCAACTTCTGAAATTGGCCGCTCCGCTCCGCGAGCCGGGCGCCAGCACCAAGGGATCGCTGCCATACAGCCGATAATTGAGAGGAGCAAGATCCAGACAGGAGCCGCGCCGAGCTGTTCCAGCCACGGGAACCAAAGCCCGGTTGAAATATCAGTGGGAATTCTCCCCACAATCGTCAGGAGATCCGCTCTTTGCAGCAACGGCAGGGGGAAAAGAATGGAAAGCGCGGTCAGCGCGAGCGCGCTCCAGAGCATAATCGCACGCACTGGAAACCACACGGCACGCGAAAGTCTCGCCGTATGCACCCACAGGAACATTATCATTACCACCGGAATCGCCACGTGCATGAAAAGATTCATGAAGAAAAACCCGGCCGGAATCGGCGCGGTTCCGTCAAAGGCCGCGGTGACAATATCGTGAAGCAAAGGAACTACCGCGAGCATCTGGGCGCCGGCCACCGCGACCCGTTGTCCATGCAGATCCCACACCATGACATAACCGCTCCAGGCAGAGACAAAGAACATGAACGTCAGAACTATTCCGCTCAGCCACGCCAAAGTCCGGGGACCCCAGCTCTTACCCTGAACAAGTAATTGAATAACGTGAAAAATTATGGCGATGACGGCCGCAACAGTCGCATAGCGATGCAGTGAACGGACCCACCTGCCGACCCAAACCTGATTTTGAATCTGAACCAGGGATTCGTAAGGCTGCGACACACTGTAAAAAAAACAGAGATACAGCCCGGTGATAAGCAGAACAAAGAGAAACCCCACGGCTAATGTCCCGCTTCGATAAAGCGGATTATATTCAGAGCTGTAGAGCCAATCAAAACAGCGATAGAGCGGATTGATTATTCTCCCAAGAATTATCGCCGCTCGCGGAAGGGGAGTTTTGTTAGGTCCTGGCGATGCAACAGCTGTCATAGCTATCTCGAAACGTTAAGAAGTGCATCTCGAAGCCAGGCGACGCTCGGGTTGGTAAATGAATAGACGAGAGTGCCATCAGGGGAAATTACATGAACGATTGCCGGATGAAAAACATCTCCGCTTTTCTGATCGCGCTGGCGCGGCACCTGGAACGCATCTAACACCGCCGTCACCTCATCAGGGCTACCGGAAAGTACTAATTCATTGGCGCCGAGCTCCCATTCCCTGGCCAATCCCGGCAGTGTCGCAGGTGAGTCACGCCAGGGATCAAGTGTGATCATAAGCAGCTGGAATTCGGCCAGGCCCTCGTGCCGAGAAACAGCTTTAAAGTTTCTTACCAAAGTCGGGCATGCCGCGCGGCAGTGCGCGAAAACAAAGGACAAAATTACGGGTTTTCCCCGAAAAGAAGACAATTTTTGAACGGCTCCGTGTTGATCAACGAGCGAGAAATCGGCGGCCATTGCCGATCCGCGCGGATAAGAGTCCGGTAGCCGCGCGACACTCGTAGCAGCTTGATTCTGTACGCTGCTCTGAACTCGCTCCCGTATCTCAAGCGCAATCCAAATTACCTCTGTCGCCAGGAGACACCCCAAAAGCAGAATTCCATTCCTGCCATAGGAATGAGCGAAGAGGATTCGAGTCCAACGCCGTGCCTCATCGCCAAGCGCAATAAGAATTGCGCCCAGAAACATTGCCGGACTAAGTGCAAGCAGCATCCAACCCGCGGCATTCGGCAACCCTGATTCATCACTGCCAAAGCAGGCAGCCTGCGCACGACGAACCCAATCCTGCGCGGCGGAAGATGGATCGTAAAAAGCGAAAAACCAGAGCGACATCGTCGCGAGAAGCCATCCAATAAGTAGTGCCCCCACGCTCATACGCCGCACTTTCAGTTCGGGAGTGTGCTCCGGGAGCGAATGGACACTCATCCAATTTTCCAGAGAAACGTCAGAAGTTTCCAGTTAATAAAATAATACAGCACAAAGCTTATAAAAAAGATGATGGTTAAGATTACGGTACCGGGGGTACCCTCTTTATGCACCTTATGAAGCTGTCCGCCGGTATAGGTTTGCGCGGGAAGCGCAAGAATTCCCTGGGGAATTCCCGAAAGCTTCTGTTGGATGCTTTCCTCCGTGCATTTTTTCCCCAAGAATACCGAGACCACCGCGATTACTATAAACATCAAAGCCCCGATCACGGCCAAAATGCCGCCGACGCCAAAGACGGCCTGCAGAAGCGTCACGGCCGGGTGGAAGTCCAGCGAAAAAGGCGCCCCTGTTGCTCCAATGTCCCAATGACGGCGCGGCGCGCCAAAACCACCCATGAATGACATTCCCATCGCCATTATTGAGATGCCGATGCCGAAAACCCAGGGTTGAAGGCGAGCCATTCCCCAAAAAGCAACTCGGCGTTGAAAGATTAAGGGCAGTACATAGTAGGTAACCGCCATAAATGCGAGCGCCGTTCCACCAACCACGGTAACGTGAAAATGGCCGGGAATTCGAAGTGTGTTATGCGCCATAATATTGATCTGCTCAGTGCCGATGGTTACGCCGGTAATTCCGCCCATAAAGCCGAAAATTATCACGGAGAGTATCATTCCTGAAAAGCCCGGGTCACCCCAAGGGGCTTTGCGCAACCACTCAAACTTACCACGGGTAAAACCACGAAGCCGCTGCCCCATTTCTATTCCCGCGGGAACCGTAAATCCATGGATGAGGCTCGCCAGCACAGCTAAATACATTGCATAACTGGTATTCCAAATTTTCCATGCCGGTCCCATGCCCGGATCGACTAAAAGGTGGTGCGCTGACGCCATTGAAATAAAGAGAATATAGAGGACAAACGCAGTACGGCTGATTTTTTCATTGAGAACAACTCCCCCTACCGTGAGTCCCGCCAAGAGATACCAAACTGAAACCATCGCGGCGACATTAATCTGCTGTGAAGAGTGTCCCAATCCCCAGAAGATAAGCCGGTACACTTGGGGATCGAGATTGATGAGATCGAGCGACCAGAGGTAGGTTGGTATATAGATCAGGGCGCCATGCAGCAGGGTAATGATCGCAATAATATCCGCAGTGAGCGCTCCAAAGGTTACCAAGGGAATTGAGCCTGTATATGATTTTTCTTTTTTAGCCACATGCAGGGCCGCGAGAAAGTGAATGGTGACCAGCAATGCTCCAACGGCGAAAAAAATAATGCCGAGATAGTACCAGGGTGAGGCACGAAGCGGAGGATACGAGGTAAAAAGCACGTCAGCCTTACCCAGAAACACCATCGTATTTACCATGACTGCGCCGACTACCATCAAGCCAAAAGCAATCCACCCCAGTTTCGGAGCCGGTAGCCTCGCATTGAGAAGCACGGGCCCGGCAAAGTAGAGCACCGCCATTTCAAAGAAAATAATAAAAAAGAGGAGCATGTTAATTCCGTGCAGCGTAAGAAAACGGTAGTACATGTATGCTGAAAGATAATGCACCGCCTGCCAGCGCGTCAGCACAAGTCCCAGGGCCGCGGTGGCTCCTATTAAAAAACATACCACCGCGACGACCGCATTAACTTTGATCAACTTTTCAGCCGTGGGATCAACTTTAAGGCCGGTGACTGGACAGGTTCTAAATCGCCGGGCAATGGCTGCAATACTGGTTTCCATATTTATTCCTCAACAATAACTTTTCCAATCATGAGGTGATGCCCAATTCCACAAAACTCATTGCAGATTATGCGGAAATCTCCCGCCTTATTCGGCACAACTTTGAGCGCGTAATCATAGCCGGGAATAACCTGAATATTGACGTTAATCGGGAAGAGACTAAATCCGTGATTCACATCAGCGGATGAAAGGTGCAGTGTATATTCAGTGTCCTTTTTCAGCTTCAAAACCGGGCTCCACTGCCACATTCGCGCAAGAAGATAAATATCAGCTCCGGCCGGCGGCTGAACTACTGGAAAACCTTTCTCCTCACCGACTTTATACTCCTGTATAAAGCGCTCGGCTCGCGCGCTGAAATCTGCGGGAGTAACTACTCCTCGAATTCCGGAGGGATTCTGGCCACCCTTCAAATGCCAAAGCGGCATCATTGCAAAAAGCACCATACACCAGGCAAAGGAGAGTTTAATCCATCGCCGCTCCTGTGGGCCGGCCGGCACCCACCACGTTCCCTGCGGACTCACGATTCCGGAATGCATCTCTGAGGTCATAATAAAATTTTTCCTTAAAAAGTTTACGGAAGTTTTGCCTGGGGAAGGCTCAACACTTCATACATTCCCCAGATTGTGTAGAAAACAAACATCACTACTAATCCTGCCACCAGCAGAATCCATGGATTATCATATAGCTTCTGCCCCCGGGGAATTTCTGACTGTTCGTCTTTCTGCATAAATTGGATCTCCCTGATGTGATGCTTCTTTCATAGCCCAATCTTCACGAAGATAAAAGAGATTGATATCCATAATTTGAAGAGAGTTCGACCTATGGAGGGGCTCCACAATCTATACTTAAAGACTCAGGTATTCCTCAAATATTATTTGGTTGCTGCTCAAGGTCCTTGAACATGCGCGCGATCAGCGTTGACTGATTTATTGCAAGTGTTTAGGCATCAATGAATTCGTAATTGCCAGAAAGAGAACTTTTGTGGCGAGCTGCCCGTGAGATGAGCTACGCCAAATTCCTGCATCTGTCCCATGAGCCCAATTGATTGAAAAGGCTCCTGTCGGACTGAAAAATGCTTGAAATCCGGGGGTGTCCCGGACTGTCCCTCCGGTAGCTTAAGCATGGGCTCAAAATTAAACCCTCGCTGGCCGGAGATCAAGAAGTTTAGAATAGGCAATTGGCCGACATGGACAGTACCGACTCAGCGCTGATAGTGATAGGTTTTCGATTACTGATATGAAGAGTACGACCAGCTGGGCCCCAACCCTTGGAGAAGAAATAGCTAATAGTATAAGTCATGGCGTAGGAGCATTCGCCGCGTTGCTATTTATGCCGTTCCTTATCGCGAGTTCCATTCGCTCGGGTAGTTCAACCCTGATAGTGAGTGTTACAATCTTTACGATTACTGCATTCCTTTTGTACCTTACCTCGACCTTGTACCATTCTATGCCGCAGAACCGCGCGAAAACAGTTTTTCGTGTTCTTGATCACTCGGCAATTTATTTACTGATCGCCGGAACATACTCCCCCTTTATGATTGCAGTCCTCGGAGGAGTTTGGGGATGGACATTGTTTGGCTTGGTCTGGCTTATGGCTATCTGCGGTGTGGTTCTTAAATCTGTTTGGTTAACCACACCGGCATGGCTTTCGACCGGCTTGTACGTGGTAATGGGATGGCTTGCAGTTTTTGTCGGCAAGTCTCTTTTTGTTGCTATCTCTTCACAAGTAGCATTTTGG
>CAZEAC010000037.1:0-41326 GCA_964510065.1 uncultured Bdellovibrionales bacterium
TTTCTGTTCGTAGCCTCGTACTTTTGTCCTCCCGCTTAGCCTTCAGCTGCGGCGGGAATCCGGCTTCCTTTTCACCTCACGGTGACGCAATTGCCTTCGACTAACGGTTGCCCTCCATGATATACTTCATCATGTTAGAGGGTGATTCGCCCGTTGGGACTTTCACCCTTAAGCTCTCGCACATGCGGGGCGTACACAAGGCAGAGCAGACGGATTTTTGCCGCGCTGTTCCACTTGAGTAATAAGAACTTCAGGCCTAGAATATATAAAGTTTAAGGAGCGGCAAAAACCGCTGTCTGCAAACATTATACGCTGAAAGATGAATCTGCTTTTGAAATATTTAGAAGGCTCTTCCGAAGCGTTCGTCATGGTGCTCGGGGGCTTAATTTGTCTTCTATCCTGGCAAGTTTGGCTTACTTCTGTCGCGTTCGCGGAGAAATGGTGGTGGGCATATGTAGTCTTCCTTCTTGCTCCGGTTGGTCCAGTTTTATTTGCGACTTTTTATTGGCAGAAAACAAAGCCCTCGTTCTTAATTGGGCTAGTGGGATTTATATTGGGAGTGGGCATTTTTCTCGGGCGTACGTTTGTTACGATTGATATGTGTGGCCCTGACTATCAATGCTAATTGGGCGCCTAATAATTAGGCAGATTTTCGTTCTTGTGGGGCGATCGAAACCTCAAGGCCTAATGCATCCAGCACAGTGAATAAACTCGAAACCGTTGGGTTACCGCGCTCCGAAAACATCTTATACATGCTTTGGCGATTTAGTTTTGTCGTTTGCGATAGTATTCCAATGCCTCCGTGCGCTTCTGCTACATTTTTGAGCGCCACAAGAAAACCTTCGAGCGATTTATCTTGAACAGCAGCCGAAAGATACTCAGCCGCAAGCTGTGGGTTTACGAGCTGTTTCTGCAAAAACAGATCATAGCTTTTAGTCCTCTGTCTTTTTATTTTCTTAGCCATTTTTATATTCCTTCCAATAACTCTGGCACACGGTGATGTCGCGATTTTGAGTGGCTTTGTCCCCACCGCCCAATAACAGCACCACTTCTGAGCCAACAAGCCCGAAATACACGCGGAATCCCGAGCCAAAATGGATTCGAAGTTCGAAGACACCTCCACCGACGCTCTTACAATCCCCGAAATTACCGAATCTTAGCCGATCAATTCTGGTGAGAATTCGAGCTTTGACTGAAGAGTCACGAAGCTTTGAGAACCAGTCCTCGAATGGCACTCGACCACTCCCGCGTACATAGTTCTTAATTTTCCGTGATTTCGACTCCACTAATATAGTGTCGCCCATAAGCGACAACTGGTCAATTGGTTAAAATATGCAGTCGGCGTATACCCCAACTGAGCAAAGGACTTCCTCGCGCGTTGAATAGCGACAAGTTCTAAAGTAGAATGAGGCTCGTAAGCCTTTGTCAGCAATCGTTATCGGCGTAAGCGCTTATGAGCGATAAGGACACCAAAGATCCTCAATTTCGGGCACGTGTGAATGCGAACGCCGAACAAATTGGCTTTGCAAATTTGGCCCAAGAGGGTTGGGCATACATGCTGGTACTGGCATGTGGTGCGATGATTTTAATCGGGACATTCACTGATCGACCGGGTGCCGCAATCGGGGCTTTGTTTATTTTGGGAGGCACCGCGGTTGGTCGAGTTAGCTTTCTTGCGCGACAAGTTCTCCAACTGCGAAAGTGAGTAGAAGAGCTCGAATCCACGAAAGCGGAGCGCCGATAATCGGGTAATCGGAAGCCGCCAAGATTGACGGACTTCCAATCCCCACACCACAGTGCATGCCGCTCGGCACACTGCGGTTCAAGACAACGACAATGAAATTACCACCGGGCGTTTCTACGTTTTGGTCTTCACGGGTCACTGCGCGGATTCTCCGGATAGTGCAAACGAGTCCAAATAGAGGAGGAGTTGAGTCAAGAGCCTGAACGAGTGCCGTACAGTCTAAATAATACCACAGGCCATGACTGCCTACCGCGAGCTGTACCGCACTGGACTGCTTGCTCCAAGAAGGCCGGCAGGCATTATTAAAAAGCTCAGTACCTCTATAATTACATCTTTTCTAAGGGAGAAAGACGCCATGCGCCAAAAGAAAGAGGTGACAAAAGGAACAGTCGCGACTTTCACGCTTTTAGCGCGTTAAGCCTTTCATACAGAGTTGGATGTGAATAATGAAAAGCACTGTAAAGCCTGTGTGGGGTCAGATTTGAAAGGCTAGTTTTCGAAAGCTTACAAAGTGCTGCGCTTAGATCCGCGCCCTGACCCAATAGTTTTACCGTAAACGCATCGGCTTGAAATTCAAATCGTCTCGAGATTGTCGAGAAAAGTGGGGCCAAAAAATAGCTACACGGTGCTGACGCAACCATGAATATAGTCAGTGCCGCGTGAGCGCTCGGCATACTGAAACCAAACGTGTGATAGAACTCGTTCCACGTGAGGACTCTATTCAATATGTAAAATCCGGCGACAGTGAAAAGCATGCTTAAGGCGATTGATTTTTTAATGTGGCCGAGTTTCTCATGGCCGATCTCATGAGCCAATACAGCAACGGTTTCTCGTGGTTCGAGTTTTTCGATTAAGGTATCGAAGAGCACAATTCTCTTATTCCTTCCAAATCCTGTGAAATAGGCATTGGCGTGTGCCGAGCGCTTGCTACCGTCCATCGTAAAAAGGCCGGAAGTTTTGAATCCGGCCTTCTCTGAAAGCTTTAGAAGCGCCTCGCGCAGTGGTCCTTGGGGAAGCGCAGTAAATTTATTGAAAAGCGGTGCGATCAATACTGGATAGAGAAAAGCAAAAAAAAGCTGCACGAACACTACAAAAATAGAGGCATAAATCCACCACGCTCCCGCGCTCGCTTGGATGAACCAAAGAAGCGCGGAAAGCACCAGCGCGCCGACAAGTGCGCTCACGAGCAATCCTTTAATAAAATCAACTATCCATAGGCGAGCGGTCATCTTATTAAATCCAAACCTCTCCTCAATGACAAATGTCGAATAAATTGAGAATGGCAACTCGAGTAGTGAAAGCAAGAAGAGGGTGATTAAAATTGAGATTACGCCAAATGCAATTCCACCTGGCGTAAGCCCACCAAATGGAAGCCCACCAAACGGAAGCCCACCAAACGGAAGCCCAGAGCGGAGCTGAAACGACGCCAAATAATCGTGAACGCGCCCCAAAAACCCACTAAGCACTACGCCAGCAAGCACCAGCGCGCCAAAGAGATGATGCACAAGCGCCATTTTCAATTTTGCGCGGCTATAGTTCACAGAACGCTGATATTCTTCCGGCGAAAATATCTGCGCCGCAAATGGCGGAATGAGATTCGCGTTTTTTTCAAGCTCACTTCTGTTAAGAAGAAGAAGCACAAGCTCGAGCCCGACTGATGCAAGAAAAATCAACCAGAATATTAGCTGAAACATAGTGCCTAAGTTATGGGGCTTTCGCGGCTGTACATATTTCCCCTAGATGTATCCTCAGTATTCCTGGTAATAGCGCAAATTAGCGTCTACTCAAAGAGCTTCAGCTTAATTATTATTGAATTTACTCTAGAGTGCCGTGTCGTTGAGTGATATATTCCGCCTTCTCACTTTTGGTTGGGTAGTAGCAGCTGTACAGGTTCCTGTTCCTTACATGGAGACCGTTACGATGCACCTTAAAACCGGCCTCCTCTAAGAAACAGGTACGACGAGTAAGGTTTTTTCTCTTTATTGCGAATCTGACCTCGAAAAAGGAAAAAGTTCATCACGCCCTCTAGGTGAAGATCACGGAGCATTGAGATGTTTCGCGATCTTCACCTATTCGCGTACATGACCAATCGTATTTGGTGTGGAGCCAACGACGATCTTGACACCGGATGTCCAGTGCTCGCCATGAAATGGTAGCGCGCTGCGGTTTATGTTTGTGAATTTGAAGAGGTGAAGTCTGTAAGAACCCAAAATCCCTATGGCAAAACTAGCACTTAGATTCGTCCACACAAAAGACGAATCTGCCACCCCAGTTTCGGGACACATCTACAAGAAGAAGGGCGAGGAAATCCACATCCTCGTGATTCCCAAAACTGTTGAACAGGTCAGAGACTTCCTGCTGGCCGCTGCCGAGACAGTGAAAGGGGTCCGGAGGATCCGCCTCGAAAACCGAACAAACGAGGTCATCGAGATGCCGGAATCCGGCTGGACGGCGCCCGCGAACTTGAGGGTTACCGTGAGTGACCCTCGTGCCGCGCTGTAAGGTTGTGCCTCATGAAGGCGCCCGTCGCATAGGGGAACTTCTCCTCGCGACGGGCGCCGGATTGAATCCAGTTTTTTTAAAGGTGGCTCGTCGTACCTTTTCTTAACCTTCCAAACGTCTTCATCTTGCTGCTTTCACTGCACAATTGCTCCCTTTCCAAGTACAGCCCAAAGAAAAATCGATGATGTGACATTCTTGCGAGCATTTTGTGATCTTCTTCAGGTAAAATCGATATAATAATTAATTTTTCGAGGTTTTATGAGAAGAAGTTTTGTGAGGTATACGCTCTTTGTTATCGCTTCTATGTTGCCCTTTTTCGCTAGTGCCCAAAGCTTTCAGAGGCCCTCGGACTATGAGTCCTGCCTTAATCAGGTTTTCACTCTACAGCTTCAAAATCTTCGCCAGCTTGATGAATATACAAATTTGAAATCCATGTTTACAAAGGTAAGTTCAGCACTTGAAGATTCTCAAGATGAGATTCGTCAGTGCCAACAGGCATGCTCACATAGCGTCGCGAGTGTGCAAAGCGCTCTCGCCGTACACAGCTCTATTACCACTCGCGCTAACAATATCTTAAAAATCGTGGAATCTGCCGAGCGTGGTCGCCTTGGAATGAAACGAGCAACGTATCGAATTAAAGGTGAGATTGAGGCGATTTACCAGCTTGCGGCGAGAACTGATACCACCACGAAGACCACGGAGTAGAAAACTTATGGTACAGAGCACTAGCGAGGCTTCGCCTCAGACCATCGAGCCAAGTTCTAACAACAGTGCCGCGAATCCTCGCTAGTCTGTGCCGTCTGGTTCGACTTCGGGCTCCTGCCCTCCGGCGAACCCGCTCCAAGCTATGTTTCGCGCGGGGAAAGGCGCGAAACTCCGCGTCGCGCCAGGCGCTACCGCGCCTGACCGGCCGTCCTGACCGGCCGTCCTGACCGGCTAGATTCCTTGGCTCAAGAATGCAACTCATTTGGCGCTAATTCCAAAAGCCAAGAAATCTAGTACTCTGTAAACGAAATAATGTTACCTTCTTCTCGGTTTTATCTCTGTGTTCTCTGTGACCTCTGTGGTTTATTTTGCTTTCAAAAAACCACAGAGGCACGAAGAGCACTGAGATGAGAAGAGTCAGAAAACTTCGTTTACAGTGTGCTAGGTTCGATCGATTTTAAAAACTTGCTGAAACTTTCCGCCGCAGACTGCATAACTACTCGAGAAGGCCACGAGGCGGGACAAAGGGCGAGAGGCCGCACATCTGTCACGCAAGTAGCGATTGTTCGCCTCTTCTGACTTTCAGCTCCTTTCGTGGCTTAACCACTCATGGAATTCGAACGCTCGCGTATAAACGCCGAGAAGCGACGAAAGTTACTCGCTCACGACGGCGTGGAGCCGTACTTACGAATCCCACCAGCAAGCACGCCAAAAATCCAGGAGCCTTCATTAACGCTCAAAATAGATCAACAACCCGCAGAGCCAGAGCGCCACAAAGAGTTTGTTCGACTGCATACCACAATAAAGTCGATACTATCACATGCGGTACTACGAGAAGACCCTACGCTTCATGGTGTTGCAGCGCTTGCGAAGCGAATTGTCGCCGCTGTTCCTCACGCTTCGACTGAGGTTCTCGATAAGAGAAGTTTTGAACTGCTAGTTCTCGGGTGTCCAGTAATCCGCGCTCTGACCTCTTTCACTCAAACTACTGATGCTTCGATGCAAAGATCAAAGCAACATATTGCTGCAATCCATGCGACTCTGCTGGGTGCCGTATACTTTCACGCATCGCTGATCTCGATTGATCCTGGACTTGCTCGCGCGCTTCACGTGCACCATAACGGTGGTCGTCTGATTAGCCAGTCTGAGAAGGTCAGGCTACTAAAGTTTTGTCAGGAGATTTTCCGTCCTGGAACTTACCCGTTTCAACTTTTACAGCTAACGCTAAAAGACAGGCCCACCGCACTTGAGACTGCCCTACTCGGCGGACTTTTAGCTCCGATATTACATCTTGATCGCTCATGTCGTGAGCCCGCACCAACCTTTAAGCACTCCTGGAAGGAAGATGGCGCCTTCTCTTCGCTTCGTTGGCTACAGCAGCGCTATCTTTCCCCTTCCCGCTCATCCAAAGGCGCTCAGCTTTCTTGGTACCATAATATGAAAATGAGTCTTCGAGACCCGCCTCACTACCTTCCCCCTAGTGAGACAGACATAGATCTATGTAAATCGATTGAAGCACAGCACAGAGAACTCGGGAAATTTAGAACCTATCTGTCTCATTTGGACGAGGCATTTGTCGTGCAAAGAGATCACTCCGACGCCTCGCTTCAGGACCTTCTCGCTCTCAACAGTTCTGGCGACAAGGAGATGTCAAACCGCCCACAAGCTCCCCTACGTGACGAAGATTGCCGACCTATATTGCTTCGGATAATGAAGAGCTCTTCGATCTCAGACTTACAACAAGACCTCCGGCTACTTTCTCCCGAGAGCTGCGACAGCGTGCCGGCAATTGACTCGCTCATTAGCATCATCGCCAGTCACTCAATGCCGGCGGTTCAAGCGTGCGCAGCTGCTGCGCTTTCAAAGTTCGGAATCGGAAATCAGTATGTTACGAACCGAATTCGAGAGCTGCTTGAATTACGCACCGATATTCAAAACGAAGTAAAGACGGAGCTTCTCCTATCATTAAGCGCCATCGCAGCTGGTAAAAAAGAAGAGCTTTGTATCTTGCTTAAAACACTCGGCGACGAAACAGTTCCCGCATATGCGAAAGCTATTATCGAGCAGAGGCTTATCGAAAACGCTGCGTGGAATAGGGAACTACTTTTGAGCGAGGCGTTTACTGAAAGAAACGGCACGGCGGCGCGGCGAGTTCTTGTGCAGGGCTCGTATCAAAATCAAAGCCGCCTTGTTGAGCTATCGGGGGACTCAGCACTCGTCTTGGTAATCAAACAAATTAGTGACGCCGGCGCGACTACCCCAGAAGTTATAAGCGCAATTGTTGAGAAGATAAAGCGCGCGGGACCTGGTCTCAACTACGGTGCTGCACTGCTAACTTTCGCCGAATGTTTTCCAGCAGAAATAGTTCCGCGCGAAACCATTGCCCAGCTAATGCTACGAACTGTGGGGATATATAAGACGCCTATTGTCGAGCAAGCCGCGAAATTTATCGCCGCACATGCCACACGCGATGAAAAAGTAAAAGCAGCATCGATATTGCTTGCCAGCAAAATCGATTCAACGCAGTCGGTTGATACACTCATAAACAGCCTTGCGTCAAACTTCGAAAGTTCACAGCAATTCAAAAGCGAGCTCTTTCAAGTTTTTGAAATCGGAAAACCCTACGCATCAGGTATCGAGAGACTTCTTACCTTTGAAGCCGCTCCACGGTGGATAAAGGCAATCGGCACTGAGATGCTTCCGATGGTTGCTGACTGGATCAGAGTCGCGCAAGATCTTCCTGCATTTGCCCCAGTCCTAAAAAAAGTTGCCCTGGAATTTGGTGCGCTTGGCCAAAATCTAGGCGATGCGCTTCTTCCCTGTGATTTCAAAACCCCTTTATCACCCGAACTTCGCGAAACAATCCTATACACTGGCATAAGTGATACACATCTAGCTGACAAACTGATTTCGAAAATCAAACATGACCAGACTCCAGCACGCGACAAAGAGTATTTTACGAGAATTCTGAGTGTTCCGCACAATCACTCCGAAGTAAAAATCAAAAGCTCAGCCCGAGCAATCGAGGAGCTTCGCGATTTCGTACGCGAGCGAAAAGTGGAAGGAACTTCTCACCTAGGCAGGCTCGCGCACTTTCTCCAAATACTCGATCAGTCAAATTCTTATCATGCGCTCGGACCAGTCATCGGCGGTTCGCTGATGCAAATTTGGGAGATTCTTGATGCCTCAACCGCAAAGGTGGTAACTCCTTCCACACGCCAAGCTTATGCGAGTCTCTTTAGTGTTCTCGCGGTACTCGCGGAGAAAGATATTGCGCTTGCTTCCCTTGTAAGAAATCAGATCGGCAGAGAGCGCTCGGGTCCCTCGCGAGACAATCCGGGGATAACGTATCAACATATTGTTGGCGCCGATAAGCTTGCCGAACTCGGCGTATAGAGCCACCCTACGTTGGCGACGCGGCGGGCTCTGTTTCGCCATTTAAGTGAATTGAAAAAACACTGCCTTCACCAAGCGTGCTTTCAACACTGGCGTAACCGCCATGCGCTTGAGCGATATGCTTCACTATTGAAAGACCAAGGCCAGTGCCGCCGCGCTTTCGAGAACGAGCCTGATCCGCGCGATAAAAACGTTCCCAAAGGCGCGGAAGCTGCCCTTCCGAAACACCGCAACCATTGTCGCGAACTTTGATTACTACTTCATTGCCTTCACGAACTCCTTCGACCTCTACAAGGTCGCCGCTATCACTGTACTTAATTGCATTCTCAACTAAGTTTGTGATCGCCTGCTCAAGAAGCCTATCGTTGACCTGCGCCATTAGTTCCGCACTGCACATAGTCTTGAGTGATACGCCCTTTTCGACCGCGCGATATTCGATGTTCTGAACCGCAGCATCGATAATATCTATTATCTTGCCACTTCGAAGATCAACAACACCGCGTTCCTCTTCTTGTTCGACCTTTGCGAGCATCAATAGGTCTTCGAAAATCTTGTTCAATCGTTCAGCTTGCCGCGAGACAATCCGTAAAAACCGCTCCGCGTCAGCAGGATTATGCAGCGCTCCATCGAGCAAAGTTTCAACGAAGCCTTGGATCGAGGTAATTGGCGTCTTTAATTCATGAGAGACATTTGCTACAAAATCTCGCCGTACTGTTTCAAGGTGCCTAATACGCGTGCTATCAGTAAACACGATCAACACTGCGTATTCCTCACCAGCATAATCGGAGAGGACTCGAGAATAGGCCTGTAATAGACGCTCGCTGTCCTGGCCAATAGATATCGGGAATTCGTCTTCGAGCGAAGATTTGCTTAGGATTGCTTTATCGACAAAAGCAATAAGTCTATCATGATTCACAATCTCAGAGAGCTTTTCGTTTAACCGAAACTGGTCCGAAAGGCCCAATAGCTTTCTGGCTGCATTATTCGCGCGAAGCAGGCACCCCTGAAGGTCGACAACAATAATTCCCTCCATCATCACAGAAAGAATACTGTCATCGGTGGGGACTTCTCGAGCTGAGTGATCTCGGGCTTCTCGTGGATATGGCAGTGTTACTACGCGTTTTCCCACCATGTCTGCATTCCGCTAATCTTTGAAACGGTAACCGACGCCCCGTACGGTCTCAACGAGCCTTCCACGATCGCCTAGCTTTTTTCTGAGGCCGACGATTTGAACGTCGATTGATCGATCTGTAACGGGATAGTCCTCACCGTGCACTTTATCGACGATTTGATCGCGTGTAAAAACTACTCCTGGTTGACCAACTAAGAGATGTAGAATCTTAAATTCAGTGTGAGTGAGATCGGTATTTATTCCGCCCACGAGCACTTCATGCCGGCGCGGGTTTATCGAAATGCCTTCAACCTCGATCGGATTTTGTAACGATGATGTCTCCTCGGTGCTTCGGCGAAGCACGGTACGAATGCGCGCGCCTAGTACTTTTGGTGAAAACGGCTTGGTAATATAATCTTCCGCTCCGAGTTCCAATCCAGTAACGATATCAACCTCATCGCCCTTGGCAGTGAGCATAATAATCGCAATTTCTTTAGTGTTAGGATCACTCTTCAGCAACTTACAAACGTCCAGACCATCAAATCCCGGAAGCATCAGGTCGAGAAGTACGACATCCGGCTGCTCGCTTCGTGCGAGACGAAGTCCTTCTTCACCGGTACTCGCGCACGTCACGGAGTACCCTTCCTTTTCAAGATTATATCGAACAAGCTCGAGGATATCCTCCTCGTCATCGACAACAAGAATATGCTTATCGGTCATGGCTAACTATCCTCCCTGCAACCGAATCGCTTAGACCACCACCCTATTGGGTCTTGGCACAATGTAAACCCGCGGCTTAGACACTGGGTAACAACACGCAACAGCAGATATCTATCACAATTCAGATCCTTAAGTAACTGCGAAGAAATAGCTCCAATGGCAGGCAATTTCAACAGAAAATCTGTGAATTTTAAGCTAATTCGTGTTTCATGGGGCGAGAGAGAAGCTCCTTTACCATCTGTGGCGCGCTCCATTGCAGGTCAAGCAGGCGTTTCACTGCCTCGGCAATTGGCATTTCTACCCCATGTTTCTTTGCCAACGCGACGACACGCGGAGCCGACGAAACGCCTTCAACCGCTGAACCGATTTTCCGAACGGCCTGCGAAAGTTCCTCACCATGACCAAGCGCCAGCCCAAGACGATAATTTCGGCTCTTTTCCGACGAAGCAGTCATTACAAGATCGCCGAGTCCGGAAAGACCGGCGAACGTTTGGGCATCGGCACCCATGGCGACACCTAGCCGTGTCATTTCCGCCAATCCTCGGGTAATCAGCCCAGCACGCGCTGAATCTCCAAGCCTTAGCCCGTCACAGACTCCGGCAGCAATTGCGACCACATTTTTCAGGGCACCGCCAAGTTCGACACCCAATGGATCGTCGGAAAGATACACGCGTAGTGCCGCGCTTCCAAAAAGTTCGGCAACTCGTTTTGCATCGGCACTAGAATCGCTCGCCGCGACTACTCCAGCGGGATTTCCCGCAGCAATATCCGCGGCAAAGCTGGGCCCGGAAAGGACCACCCCGCGAAACTCTTTGCCCAAAGATTTCTTTAAAAAGCCAAGCGGTGTCAAAAGGCTCCGCTCTTCAAATCCTTTGATGAGGCTCACGAGTAAGTGGCGCTTATTCACATTGAGTTTTGTCGACATTTCACCAAGCGCAGCGGAAGGAAATGCCAATACCACGATTTCTGATTGCAGTGCCTCATGCAAATCAGCACTGATTTTCACTTTTCCGTTTCTTACTAACGAATCGAGGCTTACGGAGTGATGCCCCTTCCCCTGAACTCCCTCAATCGCTTTAGGATCTCGGCTCCAGCCGAGGACGTCGATACCCTTTGAAGCTAGATGATATGCCAGTGCTGCTCCCCAGTTTCCTAACGCAAGGACTGAAACTTGAGCCAAGGGTCACTCCTCTTCGCTATCGCTATCACCTATCGGCGCCGCAGCAACAACTTTCTCGCCTGGCTCAAGCTCTATTAAGGTGACCCCCTTGGTGTTTCGACCAATAATTGAAATACCTTTGGCCTGCGTTCGAATGATCTGCCCAGAGCTCGTTATAAGCATCAGCCCAGAATCATCATCAGTTGCGCAAGCGCTGACCACCGGACCATTTCGGCCATCAGTTTGTATGTCGATGAGACCTTTGCCGCCCCTGCCTTGCACCCGATAATCTTCAAGAAGTGTTCGTTTGCCAAAGCCATTTTCACACACAGTGAGAAGCGTTGGATTCTTGCTTTTGCCGTTGCTATCGGCGGCAACTTTGGCCATGTCGATAACCGTCATGCTGACAACTTCATCGCCCTGGTCGAGTGTAATTCCTTTAACGCCTCGCGCCGAACGACCCATGGCACGCACATCTTCCTCGGAAAAGCGAATTGACATACCAGTCTTCGTAGCAAGAATAATTTCACTTTGTACAGTTGTTATACCTGCGCCAATTAGACTATCGCCGTCATCAAGAGAGCACGCAATAATGCCGCTTTTCCTGGCGCGTGAGAAATCCATCAGCGAGATTTTCTTGACCACACCATGAAGTGTTGCCATTAAAACAAAGCGGTTTTCAACGAACTCCTTGACGGGGAGAATCGCCGCAATTTGTTCATTCTCTTTGAGACTTACGAGGTTTACGATGGCGCGCCCGCGCGCAGTGCGGCTGGCCTCCGGAATCTCATACACCTTCAGCCAATACAATCGCCCAAGAGTAGTAAAGAAGAGCAGATCCGACTTACTCGAAGTTACGAAAAGATGCTCGACAAAATCATCTTCATCTTTTTGTGATGCTCCGCTTACGCCCTTTCCGCCGCGCTTCTGCGCGCGATAGCCGGCGACAGGAGTGCGTTTCATGTAACCCTTATGGCTAATTGAGACGACCATTTCTTCGTCTTCGATGAGATCTTCAATCTCAATATCTTGGCCCGCATCAGTAATCTCAGTCCGCCGCTTATCGCCGAACTGTTCTTGAACTACCTTAAGCTCACTGCAAATTATGTCATCGACCAATTTGCTATCAGCGAGAATCGCCAACAATTTCTGAATTTCTTTTGCAAGCTCTTCGTGCTCACGCTCAATTGCCAAGCGCTCCATGCCAGTGAGTTTTTGCAGACGCAACTCGAGTATCGCTTGTGCCTGTATCTCGCTTAAACGGTAGCGCGTGCACAAGCCATCGCGAGCGATAGCAGGACTTTCCGAGCTCTTAATTAACTGAATAACTTCGTCGAGATTAAGTAGCGCAATCTTAAAACCTTCCAAAATGTGCATGCGCTCCTGGGCCTTCTTCAGATCAAACTGCGTGCGCCGCGTCACTACATCACGGCGATGATCGACGAAGTAACCGATGAGCTGCAAAAGCGAACATACGACTGGTTTGCCATCAACAATTGCGAGGTTGATTACCCCGAAGCTTGTTTGCATTGGCGTGAGCTTAAAGAGTTGATTGAGCACAATCTCAGGAGTTGCCTCTTTCTTGATCTCCATGACGATGCGCATGCCCTTACGATCAGATTCGTCGCGCAGCTTTCCAATGCCATCGATCTGTTTATCATTGACGAGCTCGGCAATCTTCTCAATTAGTCGGGCTTTATTCACCTGAAAGGGAATTTCGGTGACTACAATAGCTTCAACTTCGCGACTTCCCGATTTAATAGTTTCGACCGTCGCTCGGGCACGGAGTTGAATGACTCCCTTGCCGGTCATTGCTGCTTCAAAGAGCGGTGCACGGCCGTAGATTAGTCCGCCGGTGGGGAAGTCAGGGCCCGGAATTAGCCTCACGAGATCCTGAATCGATATCGCCGGGTTTTCGATATAAGCGAAAACACCATCCAACACTTCCTTAAGATTATGCGGCGGAATGTGCGTCGCCATGCCGACCGCGATTCCGTCGGCGCCGTTGACGAGGAGATTTGGAATTAACGATGGGAGCACCACCGGTTCGAGCGTTGATTCATCAAAATTGGGGGCAAAATCAACGGTGTCTTTTTCAATATCATCGAGCAATCGTTCAGCCGGGGCAGTGAGACGGCACTCGGTGTAGCGGTAGGCCGCTGGGGGGTCACCATCGACAGAACCGAAGTTGCCCTGGCCATCTACCAGCGGATAGCGAAGAGTCCAGGGCTGTGCCAGACGAACGAGTGCGTCATATACTGAAGAATCGCCGTGCGGGTGAAACCGCTTAAGCACTTCACCCACGACACCGGCACATTTTGAATGTTTCTTATTTGAAACGAGGCCTTCGCTCAGCATCGCGTAGAGTACGCGGCGTTGTACCGGCTTGAGGCCATCGCGCACGTCAGGGAGCGCACGGCCGATAATTACGCTCATTGCATAGTCCATGTAGGACTGTTGCATCTCTTCTTTGATATCGATCTCGGCGGCCTGTACAGCTTCCATGCTTAAAACTCCGGCTCTAATGCATAAAAATCGCCCTCAACTGTACCCTTTTCACCCCCCCCGATCAAGGCACTAACCCATCGATTACTCTCAGAGAATTCGTGATTTAGGACGGGCTGAGCTGAGCCGATCGGAGAAAGACACTACGAGCTACTTATGTCATCAAAAATTGGCGACAGCTTACTAGTCGGCAGATACATGTAGGTATCAATATAACGCAACTTAAACGGTATTGATTTCTTGTGAATAGATCTTCACGGACTGGTTTCGAGCAACCGGTGAGACTTCATTATGAAATTTATTGGGTGGCTTTCTACGCGACGAGCAAATATTCGGGGGCAAAACCACGAGTGGTAAATTTCGGAGGTTTATAAGTTCCCTTGGGAAACTTTACTCCAAGGCTCCCCATTCTATACCTCTTAGAGCTGACTCTGTAAGAAAAATATATTTCGAAATACCATTCTTTGCACTTAGCGCGGCGCTCGTTACAAACTGAGAGGACTCGAGGTCGGTGTGACTGTTTGTTGCTTGTTTTTGTCTCTTTGGGCCTACTTCCTGGCTTCACAAGCCTTAGATGCGATCCATCGCCACAGGGTGGCTTTCCTTCGGCTCTACGCTTCTCAAGAATCGCGAGCCGTCGAATTTCAAGCTTTTTGTACATTAATGTCGCATACTGTTTTTGGGTAAGACCCTCATAGCCCGGAAGTCTCTTGAACTCGAGTGTATATATCCTGGTAAAATCTTTAATATTAATCTCTTTTGACCATCTCCGCCTCTCATTGTAAGCCGCCCAATCTACCATCTTGTACCTGCGGCTAATTCCATACACGGCATCGTGAAAACAATTATAAAAGGGATACTGTGACAACTTCGACACGTGCCCATCCTGTATAGGCTGGAGCGCAGTATAAAAGAATTGGTTTTCAATATCCTCATCTCCTGGAACAAACTCCGATGAATATCTTCTCCCCCAAACTCTGCCCCCTTCAAAATTCTTTACGTAGCGAGGCACCGCTCGCGCAATCGAGGAATTCAGGTCGCGCATAAAGTGCGCTCGATTACAGCCCGCAAAAATTGCCGGAAATTGTGTGTGATTTCCTTCAATGGCAAAGGCATAAATGCACACCTTATACCTTTCGCAATACTTTGCCGTGTAGGCTAGCATGCTCTCTTCCAATCGTCGGTTATTTACGAACCATAATTCTGAGTTCTTACAACGTGTTGTCTGAAATGTCGTCATATTCGACACCTCAATTCTTGGATGGTATCCCATTTTCGACTCCTTTTCTCCAATAGCGATTACCCTAGCTATTCGTAGAAAAGCTCGAAAAGTTGCGGCCACGAATTCTCTGAGAGAAATATTATATTTGAATTATTGAGCTTGGGAGCGGGCGAAAGCGGCGGCGCGATCTATAAGATCAGGGGGCGGAGTCACACCAGTGTAGAGAATAAACTGCTCTACCGCTTGTCTTGATACTATTTGGTGCCCGGTTATTACCTTTTTAGAAGCAGCTCTGGCCTGCTGAATAAATTGCGTCTCCGGCGGATTCGCGACTACATCCATCACATACGAGGCCTGTTTCAGGGCCGAAGCCGGAAACGGAAGCGTATCCTCAGCCTTCACCGACGCCATTCCGATGGGCGTGATGTTCACTAAGAACGCGAAATCTTGATCTTCAAAATTAAGCTGCCAACGATACCCATACGCCGAAGCCAACTCAGCACCCGCCGCTTGGTTTCTAGCAAATATAGTCACATCTAAGTATCCGAGCTCATGCAGCGCACAAGCAACTGCTTTCGCCATCCCGCCACTTCCCAAGAGCGCTACTTTGCAGCTCTTGGGAATTTTGCTTTCAATCACAAGGCTGCATACCGCGCCATAATCGGTATTGTAACCAGTGAGACGCCCCTGATTGTTAACGATAGTATTTACCGCTTTGATCCGCGCCGCCGAAGGGTCAATCGAATCAAGCATTGGTATTACCACCTCTTTGAACGGCATCGAAACCGCCGCGCCACGTATTCCCAGTCCCCGAATACCATATACCGCGTATTCGATATTAGGAGGGTTAAAAGCTTTATAAATGTAATTAAGATTAAGCTCACGGTACAAGAAGTTGTGAAAGGTCGTGCCAAAATTTGATGGCCGCGCCGCAAGCGAGATGCAAAGAGTCGTGTCTTTATTAATTAAAGATTGCATCGCTGATCTGTAGCATAGAACTCCTGATTCTTCACAAAAATTCCTTAGCTTTTTTCACATTCTTTTCACAATTCTATCAAATTAATTTCATCCCAATTCGCTATAAAGGTATTGATGGCACACAGTGTTATTCGAAGACTAATCTTCACTGCGCTCTACGCGTTACTCACGATCTTCATTTTACGCCAAGATTTCACGACGTGGGCGCTTCTAAAAACTTTTGAACAGGGCGGTTCTCATTGGGAGGAGACTGAGGAGCAAGCACCAAATTCCATTTTGCCTTCCCCTCACAGCACCATCCATTGGCAAGATAGAGGCTCGGGAGTCGCCACAACAGAGATTCCAATCGTCATTGAAGGGGAACAAGTCGATCAAATCTACCTGACACGCTTCGACCCAAAATATATTGAATTCGCCGTGCATATTGACCGAGCCGCCTATCGTGATATCGACGAGTGGCGCGATAGTTTAGCTGCGCTCGCCGTTATCAACGGCAGCTACTACGGCATCGATGGCCTCCCGAGTACCCCAGTGCGATCTTTTGGTCAGAACTTCGGACCCAATTCCTACCAAGCCAATCACGGTGCATTTATTACCGACAGAAACTCGGCGGCTATCCTCGACCTCAATGGGCTCGCTTGGCGAGATGAAATAGGAGGCTATCCTCATGCTATGGTATCTTTCCCTCTTCTAGTCGCCCACGGAAAAAGTGGTCGCGTTGCGGGCAACGACAAATGGACGGCGAACCGGAGCTTTATCGCAATCGATTCACAGCGAATGATTCTTTGGGGAACCACTGCAGCCGGCTTCTTTTCACTTCGTCGGCTGAGCACTTTCCTTGTGCAACTTCCTCTATCGATAGACTTCGCACTCAATCTCGACGGTGGCCCAATCGCTGGACAAGCAATTCAAATGGAGGGCTATCGCCGATCAATTTACGGAACTTCCGAGATCGCCACTGACGCCGCAGGCAACGTAAGAATCCTAAGACCAGGAAATAAAGGCAAAAAGTGGCCGCTACCAATTGTGCTCGCAGCATTTAAGAAATAGCCAGCGACACTTGCCAGGTGCAAATGGTGCCGAATGTCGCTATTGTCTCTTAGGTATTTCGACCCATACCATGGAGAGCCATGTCTGAATCAATTCCTCGCTCCGTGAAATTTGCGATTCTTGTCGCAGCGCTCGGCTATTTTGTCGATGCGTTCGATATGCTGCTTTTTAGTGTGCTTCGCGTGCAAAGCTTGCATGACTTAGGCATACTGGAGGAAAACATGCTCGAAACTGGAAAGTGGCTTCTCAACTGCCAGATGTGGGGCATGTTACTCGGCGGACTCATTTGGGGCATCCTTGGCGATAAGCGTGGACGCCTTCAGGTGCTCTTCGGCTCGATATTATTGTATTCGGCAGCTACGTTTCTGAACGCCTTCGTACAGAATACCGAACAATATGCCTGGCTCCGTTTTTTAGCGGGACTCGGCCTCGCCGGAGAACTTGGCGGTGCAATTACTCTCGTAAGCGAATTAATGCCAAAAGAAAAACGCGGGCTCGCCACCACGTTTGTTGCAACTATTGGAGTTTCAGGTGTAGTTGCCGCGGGACTTTTTGGCAAACTTCTTCCCTGGCGCGAAACCTATATGGTCGGCGGGATCATGGGATTCGCACTCTTGATTCTACGAGTGAGTGTACACGAATCCGGAATTTTTAATTCCATAAAGCAATCCGAAGGTATACGCAAAGGAGATGTCGCCCTCCTTTTCGGCTCGCTCTCGCGAATCGTGCGATATGCTTGCTGTATTTTGCTTGCGACGCCGACTTGGTTTGTCGTCGGTATCTTGATGACGTTTTGTAGCGAGCTCGGAAAAGCCAAAGGCATTCCTGAGCCGCTCGTTGCTGCCGACGCGGTTTTATGGTGTTACGTGGGACTGACCCTCGGCGATCTTGGCAGCGGTGTGGCGAGTCAACTTCTCCGTAGCAGGAGGAAAGCCATCATTTTTTTCCTTGTAGGCGAGGCAATCTGCATCTCGGCGATTCTCGCGCTTCCTTTGTCACATGCTTGGCAGTTTTATGCGCTTAGCGTCCCGACCGGTTTCTTCGTGGGCTATTGGGTGGTATTTGTCACCAGCGCCGCCGAACAGTTCGGCACCAATCTTCGTGCGACTGTGACCACAACCGTTCCAAACTTCGTGCGTGCCAGCGTGATTCCGATGACTACTAGCTTCGCCGCGCTGAAGGACAATGGCTTTACTGTGCTAGAGAGTGCCTCGATAATTGGGGCCGTGGTAATGGGGATCGCAATCTTTGCAGCATGGAAGCTGCAAGAATCATTTCAAACTGACCTTAATTACCTCGAACACTAGCTAGTACACTGTAAACAAAATAACTTATCCTTGCTCTCGGTTCTAACTCGGTGTTCCCTGTGCCTCTGTGGTTTATTTTGCTTTCAAGAAACCACAAGTCACGGAGAGCACAGAGGGGAGAAGAGTCGGAAAACTTATGTTACAGAGTACTAGCTCTGCAAGAATTGCAAAATCGTCCGTACACCAACGCCTGTCGCACCTTTCCGGTTAAATCCTCGGTCACTATCGATGTATGCGGGACCTGCAATATCAATATGTGCCCAAGGTGTTTTCTCGACAAACTCGCTTAAAAATAATGCGCCAAGGATTCCTCCTGCCTCGGCACCGCCGATATTTTTAAGCTCCGCAATGGGACTTTTCAGTCGATCACGATATTCAGGAGCAAGCGGCAAGCGCACGAGTCTTTCACTCGCAGTTTGCGCGGCGCGAAGAAGTTTTTCTGCCAGCCCGTCATCACTTGCAAAGAGGCCTGAATATTCGCTTCCTAAGAAATTCGCTACCGATCCGGTCAACGTCGCAAGGTCAATTATGCAGCTGCATTGCTCTTTTTCCGCAAGCACTAACGCATCGCCAAGAATCAGTCTTCCCTCGGCATCGGTATTCAATATTTCGACGGTTTTTCCGTTGAGTGCGCGAACTACGTTGCCAGGCTTTGTGGCCAACGTATTTATCATATTTTCAGTGACCGGACAGAAACCGATGACTTCGACAGGCACTTTGAGCTTGGCAATCGCCTCGATGGCCGTGAGAACTGCTGCCGCGCCAGCCATGTCTTGCTTCATTTCGTACATGCCCGGGCCAGATTTAATACAGAGTCCACCGGTGTCAAAAGTTACGCCCTTGCCGACCAACGCAACTTTCCGTTTTGCCTTACCCCTCGGTTTATAGTGTAAACGAATTAAGCTCGGCTCTTCATTACTCCCGTCGAAGACCGAAAGCATTAGATCGGCTTTCATCTTCCTCAGTTCGCTTCGACCACAGACTTTTATGCCAAGCTTCTGCTCCTTTGCGATGCGACGGGCCTCAGCCACCAGAAACGGCGGAGTACAATCGACTGCCGGCATATTGACGAAGTCGCGAGCTGAAGACACCGCCCGACTCACCACTTCGGCGCGCTGGATGGCATTGACCGCAATCTTTCGCGGGGAAAGAAGCCCAACGGACTGTAGCTCGAAGACCTTTTTATCGGTTTTGTATTTTGTGAAGCAATAACTACTAAGAAGCAGCCCTTCGCAAAATGCCTGCAGTCGTGAAGGATCTTGCATTTGCAGATCGGCTACCTGCACCAACACGCGTTTTGCGCGACGGCTTTTCGCCTGTTCAAAGACAATATTTCCAAGCTTTCTTAGCGCGAGCTGCGCGTTATAGCCGCTTCGCGGCGCTCCTTCCCAGCCAATCAGCAACACATTTCGAGGAAAGCCTGGCAACCCGCACTGCACAAGTAGTGGCCTATGAAGCTGAGCTTTAAATTCAAATAGTGCAATCTCCCTGGAAAGTGTGCCTGCAAGGCGCTTATCAAGCGCTCCGATTGAAAGTTCCGGTTTATTGGCTTTTATTCCCTTTGCACTGATCGGGAGCACCAATAGATCACAGTCGTTAAACGTTTGCGAGGCTTTTACTAGGCTAATAATCATTTGTACTCTCTCAAGAAATTCTCTCAGTTCGCCCTACTATAAAACCCTATTTATATTAGCAAAAGCTGGAAACCAGCGCTTACTTATTGAGCGATTCCCGATTATCGGCGATAAAATATAGACGCGCGACTTGCAAATTATTTAGGAACCTATGGCACCAGTATACGACATCGTTATTCTTAAACGAGGCAATGCGCTCGCTTCCCGTATACATGAAAATCTGCTGACCAAAGGATACCCAACTCAATCAGCTGCCGATATCGACGAAGCGCTAACGATTCTTCGCGGCGCGCAGAATTCAATTTTAATCGTCGATAGTGGAACCGATCCAGAAATAGCATATACCTGCGCCAAAGATATTATCGAAAAGCAAGCGTTGCACAATTATCCAACGATTATCGTTGGAGCCGAGGTTGATGGTTATGAAGGCGTGCTGGGAAGGTATTTTAAGATAATTGCCGCGCTGGCGACGCCGTGCAGCACTAATGAGGTACTCCAAGGCATAGCGTTCGTCACTAAGTCTCTTGAGTCAATTCGTAGCTCCGGTGCATACGAGGCCACCGAGGCCGACGAGCCCGCTCCCGGTGCTGAACTCGCCGCGACGTCAGTTCACGAACTATACCAAAATTGGGAAGAAATACCGGCGCTGGTCTTCTCTGAGTTTGAGAAATTCCAGCTCGTCGGCAGAAATATTGGTGGCGCACGCTATGCGTATCCAATCGACGACGCAGAGTTTCAGGCTCTAGGACTTATGCCGCGTCACGAGAGAGCCGGCAAAGTAATAGAGCAAATTTTGCAAGATGCTGGCAAATGGGGCAAAGGCCATATCTACCGTACCGCACTAATGACTTCAAAGCTCGTCGAGCCACTTGGGCTGTCGCACGATCAGGTCGCGAATGGGCAGACGGCCAGCCTGCTCTTTGCCTGGAGTTTCGCCCAGAAAGACAAGGAACTTTTACGTCGAGACTACCTTGGTAGCCGATCTCTCATTTTAAGAAAGGACATCTGCAGCAAAATCAAAGATAGCGCAATGAAAGTCGTGGTGGATCTTTCACTTCCAGAGCCGGGACATATTATTGCCATGATGGGAAAACTTATAGGAAGAGAAGAAAAGGTCAATGACAGCCTGTCGTCGCTCGTTGCATCGGCGATTGTGACAGCGGACCTTGTTGACCGAGTGTGTTTCTCTTCGGGGGGTTGGAATCCTAACGCCGCGTACTCGCTGCTTCGCCGGCTCAAGTCAGGCAAGGTACGAGATGTTCACCCATCTAACCTCGCGTGCGCGATCAAGATCCTCGTTGAAGCAATATCGGCAAATCCGCGCGCTGCGATTAGCCGCAAGCATCGTAGCAATCCGGAACTCGTTGCGGCGGCACAAGCGACCAAAGAGCTTGCCGTTGGCGCCCATGAGCAAAAAATCGCTATCGATCGTCTGGCTCCTGGAATGCGTTTATCGCGGCCGCTCACCACGTTCGACGGCAAAAAAGTTTTGAACGACAATCTGGTTCTCGATGAGGATCTGATCTGGAGGATCTGGCAACTTGCGTCGATTCGGCCAATCAACGGACCGGTAGTCGTTCTTGCCGAGCAATAGCTCTCAGGCTCTATTCCGATCGCCCAAGAACTCTTCGAAGGCTTGAGCGATCAATCTGCAGGAGCTCCGCGGCCTTGCTCTGATTGTTTCCTGAGGCCGAAAGCGCGTCTCGCACCATTTTCTGCTTAAACATTTCAACTCGGTCCGAAAATGAACGCGCTTCGCGCTCACTCGCATTTGCTAAAAGTCTTACCTCATTTGCACTCACCACCGACAGCTGTGCGTACTGCGCCCGTAGCGCTGCGCTTTCGACAGCCGCCTCAAGTTCGCGAACATTGCCTGGCCAACGATGACTCGCAAACACGTCGAGTGCCGACGCATCGAATGTAGTGAACTGAATTCGTTCTTCAGCAACCAGCTTTGCTACAATTGCTTCGACAAGATCCGGGATATCTTCGAGCCTTTCGCGAAGCGGTGCCAACGTAATCACGCAATGTGCGATTCGATGATACAAATCCTGGCGGAAGGTACCCCGTTCGATATTCTGTGTCAGGTTGGAGTTACAAGCAGCGATCCACCTGAAGTTAACTTCGATATTTTTATCAGAACCAACACGTCGAATTATGCGATCCTGCAGAGCGCCAAGCAGCAGCACCTGCGTCTCGAGAGGAAGCGCATCTACTTCATCAAGAAAGAAAGTCCCACCCTCAGCTTCTTTTATGAGTCCACGTCTCTCGTGGAGCGCTCCGGTAAATGCCCCCTTTTCGTGGCCGAATAGATCGCTCTGAATAAGGTCGTGGGCACCGAAGCAGGGCTGGTAACGCACAAAGTTTTTCTCTTTTCGAGCGCTCAGCCGATGGATCTCCTGCGCGCATAGTCCCTTCCCAGTTCCGGTTTCACCGAGGAGCAGCACCGTTTGACTCGAGCGAGCGGCAAATTCAATTTGAGCGCGTAGCTCGCGTGCTTTCGTTCCCCGCCCTACTAACTGACTCGGACTCGAGTTTGAAGTAAGCAGCCGATCGCGTTCGCGTCGCAGCTCCGATTGCACGAAACCATCCTCGATAAGAACTTTCAAGTGTTCGAGATGCGGTGGCTTTTGTAAAAAGTTAGCCGCTCCCAACTCGATCGCTCGGATTCCGTAGTCACTGTTACCATGGCCGGTGAGCACTATGCAGCGAGCAGTTGGGCAAATAGCGAGGGCTTGTCGAATAAAATCAAATCCGCTCTCGGGCCCACGACAGGCATCGATACTTAGATCCGAGACCAACACGTGCGGCTGCTGATCGCGCACAAGCGCCAATCCTGTCTCGGCGTTCGTCGAACCGTGAAGCTTCGCGTCAAGCCCCGTCAAACGAAGCGCATTGATTAGGCTTGAAAGATGCTCTTCATCGTCATCGACAAACACGACCTGTTTAAGTACTTCTGTCATCTTTGACTTGAATGTAAATGCCTGCTCGATCGGTCTCTCGAGTAACCTCAACCGTCACTGCGGCAGAGAGCATTAATACATCAATACAGGCAAGTACGGGAAGAAAAAGATCGCAGAATACCGCACAGAGAAGCGTGCCTTTTTCAGGCCGCGATTGAATACGCATCCCTCGGAATTCAATATCGATTTTCCCGGTTTGAGAAAGCCTTATCTCGGCGCTCGCGCCAATCACACGACAAAGCTGGCCAATTCCTGCACAAACTTGCTCCCAGGTGCCATCACTAGGAACCCGAAGCGCTCCGTCGCAAGCTATTGCAATTTCAAGTCCCTCGAATGCTCCGCGCAAGCAATCTTCGAAATTGATCTCGCGAGGATTACTTCGTCGTTTGAATACTTCCTCGAGCGCGGTAAGCAGCGTTGAAATTTCACGACTCTTCTCGGATATTTTTTGAACTTCTGGACCGGCTACTGATTTCGAAAGCACGTAGCATTCATTCGAGATGACCGAGAGCGGTGTTCGCAGTTTGTGGCCTAACGCCGAGAGAAGAAATTCAGTAATCGCGTGTGTTCTGGCCTCTGTGCGTACGGCGCCGGCCATGGAGCCTACGCTCGCAACTTATTAAATCCGTCGAGCGCCGCGACTTTGTAACATTCGGCAAGTGTCGGATAATTAAAAACCGCGTCGACGAGATAACGCAGCCCACCATTCAGCGCAATTACTGATTGACCTATATGCACAAGCTCGGTGGCATATTCGCCAATAATATGAACACCAAGCACTTGATGTGTTTCACGATGAAAAAGAACTTTCAGCATGCCATTTTCATCACCGAGAATATGCCCGCGGGCTATTTCACGATAACGGGCAATACCCGTTTCATATGGCACTTCACCCTTTGTCGCGTCCTCTTCGTTGATCCCAACGAAAGAAATTTCAGGAATTGAATAGATACCATAAGGCAAAGGGACATCGAGCGATTTCTCTTCCATGCCGAACGCATGCAATGTCGCCATTCGGCCCTGTCGACCTGAAGTCGAGGCAAGCGCAGGGAATCCAATCACGTCACCGGCTGCGTACACATTCGGCACTACGCTCTGGAAGTTATCGTTTACTTCAATTTTTCCACGTTCGACAGTCGGCACGCCGATTGTTTCAAGGCCTAAATCATCGGTAGCACTAGTGCGTCCCGCAGAGTAGAGAACGCAATCCGACACTATCACTTTGCCACTTTTCAGCTCTGTGACGACCTGCCCGTTATCACGCGGATGACAGCTCTTAACCTCCTCACCAAGGCGCAGCGTCACTCCCATGCTTCGCATCTGATACTGAAGACATTCGATAATTTCTTCATCGACAAAGCCAAGAAGTCGCTTGCGTGCATCGACAATAGTCACATGCACCCCGAGAGCTGCGAACATCGAGCCATATTCAGTGCCAATAACTCCTCCACCGACTACGGTAAGATCGCGAGGAAGCTCCTTCATGTTAAGAATATCGTCGCTATCAAAGACGGTCTGACCATTAAAGGAAATATTAGAGGGACGCGCTGGTTTGGCACCCGTGGCTATGACAAATTTCTCCGCCGTCTTCACCAGCGAACTACCTTCAACCGACTGCACCTGCACTGTATGATCATCTTGAAATCGCGCCTTACCATGGATGATTTCGACGTGATTACGCGAGAGCTGGTTCTTAATCACCTCGATCTCGGTCTGCATGATTCGGTTACAACGGAAGGTGAGATCGGACATCTCTATCTGCGATTTAACGCGGTAGCCGGCGCCATATATATTGCGCTGGCGATAGCCCGAGAGGAACAGCACCGCTTCTTTGAAAGACTTACTTGGGATAGTACCTGTATTGACGCAGACCCCGCCCACGACCTCACGCCGATCGATAATAGCTACTCTTTTCCGTAGCTTAGCAGCCTGGACCGCCGCGCGTTGTCCGGCAGGGCCGCACCCTATAACAATAAGGTCATAGTCGTATTTCTTGGAGCTAGTAGAACTCTGTTTAGCCACTTAATCCTCGGTAGGCTTAGCAAACGATATTTTACGCAGCTAAGTTTCGCCCTGGCCGCTGCATATGTAGATACAACTTTTACTTCGGCGAATCTTCTTTTTTCCTATAATTGGTTTTTACGCAAGCATGCGAATAACACCAAAGAGTGATGAAATATAACGACTTGGCCACTGTCAAAGCCGCAACACAAACTCCAATTGACCCCGACTATGCTATATCTGTATAAAACCGAGGAATTTAATTTCACTCTCAAATGATAACACGAGAATTAGTACTTAAAATCGCCAAACTTGCACACCTTGAAGTCGCAGAAAGCGAGCTGCCAAAGTTGACTCAAGAGCTCGAAGCTATATTCAGTCACTTCTCCGAGCTGGAAAAAGTCGATGTGTCCAATGTCGAGCCGATGAGTCATGTTCAATCCGGTGTGAATGTTTTTCGTGAAGACCAGATTCAAGCCGGGCTTGATATCGAAGATGCACTGAAGAACACACCCGATGTCTCGGGGCGTTTTATACGGGTGCCTATTATTATCGAGAGCAATACTGAGCACTAGAGTTGCGTAACTCTCAAGAATTACGATGCAAGCATTACCACCTCTTACCTTACCTGAATTGCGACAGGCGCTTGATAAGCGAAGCGTGAGCGCGCTCGAGCTCACTAACGCGCTTCTCTCGCGCATCGAAGCACGCCGAAGCTTGAATGCGTTTCTCGAAGTGTGCCCGGAAAGCGCCCGCGCTGAGGCGAAGATTGCCGATGAAAAAATCGCCAAAGGTGAGAAGTCCGCGCTTCTTGGGATTCCCGTTGCAGTAAAAGACATGATCCTTACTCGCGGCATCAAGACTACCTGCGCAAGTAAAATACTTTCGAATTTCACTCCGCCCTACGACGCGACAGTTACTTCTAAGCTCAGAAATAGTGGGGCGATTATCATTGGGAAAACCAATCTCGACGAATTCGCGATGGGTTCATCAAATGAGAATTCGGCGTTTGGCGCGGCGGCTAATCCATGGGACGAGAGCCGAGTGCCAGGTGGATCATCTGGAGGTTCAGCATCCGCGGTAGCCGCGCGGCTCGTGCCGATGGCGCTTGGCACCGACACTGGTGGTTCGATTCGTCAGCCGGCGTCGCTTTGCGGTATTGTCGGTATCAAACCAACATATGGTCGAGTGAGCCGCTATGGTGTCGTAGCCTTCGCATCGTCTCTCGATCAGGTTGGTCCTTTGGCCACAACGGTCAGGGACTGTGCGATTAGCACCCAGATTCTTGCCGGTCATGACACAAGAGACGCCACGTCGGCTAATTTGCCAGTGCCAAATTTTGAAGCCGTATTGGGTCGTGAAATTAAGGGACTTCGTGTTGGAATCCCCAAAGAATACTTTGTGAAAGGAGTTTCGGCCGAAGTTGAATCTTCGGTACGGGCTGCAGTAGCAAAGCTCGCCACTCTCGGCGCTGAAATTGTCGAGATTAGCCTTCCGCATAGTGCACTGGCGCTTTCGGTCTATTATATAATAGCGCCCGCCGAAGCTTCATCAAACTTGAGTCGCTACGACGGCATTCGATACGGCCACCGCGCCGCGAACACCAAAGACCTCACCGATCTTTATTCGCGCTCACGGTCTGAGGGATTTGGCCGTGAGGTAACTAGGCGTATTCTTATCGGCACACATGTACTGTCGACTGGCTATTACGATGCTTTCTATCTCAAGGCGCAAAAAGTTCGCACGCTAATTACCCAAGACTTCAAGAATGCCTTTGCAAGCGCTTGCGATCTGATCGCCTGTCCGACGGCGCCACACACTGCTTTTAAGAAAGGTGAAAAAGCTTCCGACCCAATGCAGATGTATCTCGAAGACATCTTCACCATTCCAGTTAACTTAGCGGGACTTCCCGGCATCAGCGTTCCGTGTGGTTTCGATACACAGGGACTGCCAATTGGACTTCAGCTTATCGGCAAGCCGTGGGATGAAGAGACTATTTTCAAAGCCGCATACGCATTTGAGCAGAGCACTGCGTGGCATACGCGATCACCTGATAGTGGAGGAGCGCGCTAATGGAATTCGAGGCAGTGATTGGGCTTGAAGCTCACGTACAGCTCGCGACAGCATCGAAAATATTTTGTCCTTCATCTACTGCATTTGGCGCTGAGCCCAACGAGCATGTCGATCCCGTGACACTCGGATTGCCCGGCTGCTTACCGGTACTCAACAAAAAAGTAGTCGAGTATGCAATCATGCTCGGGCTTGCGACCGGCTGCGAAGTGAGAAACTTTAGTCGCTTCGCGCGAAAACATTATTTCTATCCGGACCTGCCAAAAGGCTATCAAATTTCACAATTTGACGAGCCTATCTGCGAGCGCGGAAGTCTTAGCATCCAGTCAAGCGCAGTGTCGAGAACCATCGGCATAAAACGAATTCACATGGAGGAGGACGCAGGTAAAAATATCCATGATGCTCGAACTGGCACCTCTCTGATTGACTTGAACAGAGCCGGCGTTCCACTTCTTGAAGTTGTTACCGATCCCGATCTTAGAACTCCCGCAGAAGCTTCGGAGTATTTGCGCACGCTTCGACAGCTCGTTCGCTTCCTCAACATTAGCGACGGCAATATGGAAGAGGGCAGCCTCCGTTGCGACGCCAATATATCGCTCCGCCCTGTGGGCTCAATGAAGTTCGGCACACGCACTGAAATCAAGAACATGAATTCGTTTAAATTTGTCGAACGCGCTCTTGAGTATGAGATTGCTCGGCAGATGGCGGTACTGAAGTCCGGGCGCGAGGTCGTTCAGGAGACTCTACTTTTCGACTCCGTATCGGGAACCACTAAGAGCATGCGTAGCAAAGAGGAGTCGGCTGACTATCGATATTTTCCCGATCCAGATCTCCCTCCGGTAATTGTCGAAGAAAGCTGGATTCGCGATATTCGTTCGCACATGCCCAAGCTTCCCGAAGAACGTCGGCGCGAACTAATTGAGACCCATGGATTAAGCGCCTACGACGCCTCAGTGCTCACGTCAGAGCGAAGCTTTTTTGACTTCTTCGAGGCCACCCTCGCCATTTGTGGTAATGCCAAGGCCTCCTCGAACTGGGTGACCTCCGAACTATTCGGAATCTTAAACAAGAACGGCAAAGCTATCGAAACCTCTCCTATTTCAGCAGCTCAGCTTGGCAGACTTATCGCGCTTGTCGACAACGAGAGCATAAGCGGCAAAATGGCGAAGATGGTTTTTGAGGAAATGTTCGCTTCAGGCCGCGACCCCGAGGTAATCATTGAAGAAAGGGGGCTTAAACAGATTACAAGCGAAGAAGAGATTTTACAGGTTGTACGCGATGTAATCGAGCACAATGCCGGCCAATTCGCTGCGTATATAGGTGGCAACGAGCGGCTTCACGGGTTCTTTGTTGGCCAGGTCATGAAGGCAACAGCGGGCAACGCAAATCCAAAAATAGTTAACGAGCTTATCCTCGCCGAAGCAAAGCGTAGGAAGCAGTAGGAATCCGCGAGGCATCTTGGCTTTACAGTTTTATTCCCCCGATGAGCACACCTCGGTAATCAATCTGCGCATCGCCAGAGAGCATATCGTACTCTTGCAGGGCTTTTTTGAGCTTTACGAAGGGGTAGGCACCGTTCGGACGCTCGATCCGAACAGCGCTATTATTGAGATTCTCTCGACGCCCACGCAGCATGCCACCATGGAAACCGTGCTCGAAGCGCTGCGCCCATTGATTCCGTGGAACGCTGTTGACTGTTCCTCTTGAGAACTGCGCTTAGGCGTTGTAATCTCCCGTCATGCTTCGCTTTTTTCATCGATATCAAAAACATGTGCTCGGCGTCGCGCTTGTTTGCGCGGTCGCACTCGCGATGTCCGGGTTTGGCATCAATTTGTTTACTCCTCGCTCGAATGTCTACGCGATCCGCATAGACAAACAGGAGATTGACGCGCAGCAATTCGAAGCCAAGAAGCGGTCGATTGAAAATCGTTACCGCGCAATTTTTGGAAAGAACTTCGATTCGATGCGGGCCTCACTTCGCTTAAATCTCGGCGAACAGGCGCGCGATGCTTTGATTCAAGAGGCGCTTATCGATCGGATTCTTAAGTCATATGGCTTTGCCGCCGGTGCGAAAGAGTACGACGAATATCTTCAAACTAACGTGTTTCAGAACAGCTACACTCCCCAACACTTTCAGGCGATTCTCGAGCAAAACAATCTTACCGAACAAAGCTTTCGTGATCTCGTCGAACATGAAGTCGCAAGGACTCAGTTCACCGAGCTAATCACCGACGCATCTCGCCCCTCCGAAAGCGAGATAAAAGCGCTCTACGAGCGGCGCGAGACTAAATACAATATCTCATACCTCGCTTTTGAGCCGGCTAAATTTGTAGGCTCGGCGGCCGAGCCTACCGCCGATCAGATCGAAAAGTACTATACAGATCATGAAAGTGATTTTGCGCTTCCCGAAAGAGTATCATATTCCTATGTCGCCTTCGATCCGCAGACCTATAGAGCAAAAGTCACGGTACATCCGGAAGATCTCGAACTCGCCTATAGCGACTCCATGTCGAAATATATGCGCCCTGAACAGGTAAAAGTTCGACATATCCAGCTTAATTTCCCAAGCGAATCCGATCCGAAGAAAATGGCTGATGTGCGCACAAAAGCAAAGGAAGTTTTTGAGAAAGCCAAAGCCGGCGAGCCCTTCGAGTCGCTCGTGCTACAGTACTCCGATGATATCACCACGAAAGCACTTGGCGGAGACCTTGGTTGGCTTAGTCGCGGCATAAAGGCGCCACAATTCGACACGGTTGCTTTCGCGCTCAAGTCTGGCGGCGTAGGAAACCTGGTTGAGACTGATTACGGCTTTCATATCCTAAAAGTAGAGCAGTACCGCGCCCCCGAGCCGAAACCGTTTGATGAAGTAAAAGCCGAGATTGAAGCCCAATTTCGCTTGGATGAGGCTCCCGCGTACGCCGCAGATAGCGCTCGGGAAATGTACGAAAAATGGAATAGCGGGAGCGATGACCTTGGCGCGATCGCTCAGAAGAGCAATCTGCCGCTACAGAAAACTGCAGCTCTTCTCTCCAAAGATGAAGATCCTTCGCCCGTTCTCAAAGGACTTACCTCTAAGGTTCTTGAACAGGGAGGCGTCAACGCTAAACTACTTATAGAGCTTCCTGAGCAGCTCGTGCTTGTCTCCCCTTTCGAGCGAAAAGAGATAGAGCTTCGGCCTCTCGAATCGGCGAAGCCGGAGATAGTTACCAAACTTAAAGAGCAAGGGTCGAGGGAAGCTGCCAAAAAGAAGGCTGATGAGACCTTGGCTAAGCTGAAGGATGAAAGCTACAGCGACCTTACGGCTGCGGCAAAAGGTGCGAACGTGACTCTTGGGCAGGAGAAAGATCTCATGCCTGACAAGAATTCGAGTGGAATTCTTGCTTCCGAAGAGATCCGTTCGCTGCTTAAGCGGCACGCCAGTCCCCTTCCAATTCCCAACGAGGTTATTGAGAATGACGGAAAATTTCAGATCGTGGGGATCGATGCGGTAGTAAAGCCAGATCTGGCGAAAGCTGCGGACGAGCTTGAAAGCCTGCGTCGCACACAGACTAACAACAACATGCAGCTCCTTCTTACTGCAATGATCGAAAGAGAAAAGGCACGAGCCGATATTCAAGTTCAGGAAGGCCTCATTGGCGGCGAGTAGTCTTTCGTTCCGCCTTTGTCGAGATGAGACCCGTTTTCAAAGCGAGATATTAGGCGCACTTGGAGCGCGCGTTTTCAGCACATTTATTGTTCAGGCGGACGGACGCCTTTTTCACCTTTCATGGCACCTACAGAGGCTACTGCGAAATCTCGCAGCACTTACGCTTGAGCAGGCAGTCAGCATTGAGGCGCTTCGCACCTCAGCGATTAGTGCACTGCAAGAGGCCTCGCCACTTATGCCAGGTGACGTAATAAAGCTCGCGCTCGACAGCTCTGGGCTTCAATGTCTGGTAGCTCCCTACAAACGAAGCTGGCCTATCGATAGCGAGATTAGTCTTCTGCCAGTTCAGATCGAGCGAGCATTTCCCGAAATCAAAAGTACCGCATCGTTACCGTCAGTAATCGCGCGAAACTATGCTCGCACGCAAGGAGCAGAGGAAGCACTACTTGTCGACCGTGAAGGGTATGCACGTGAAGGTGCCTGGAGCAATCTTTTTTGGGTGCAGCAAAAAACTTTGTATACGACCAAGAGCAATGTGCTTCAAGGAATTACCCGACGTGACATTATTGAACATGAAGAGTGCGAACTCGTTGACATGAAACTTACTGAAATCGTCGAGAACGCCGAAGAGATATTTATGACTCAGAGCACCACCGGAATCACGCCGGTTCGAAGCATTGTTGGTATGCGTAACTTTGAGCTACCCGGGCCGGTAACACAGGAGTTGCAGCGGCGCTATTTGGAGCGTGTTTCAAAACTCTCCGCGCCTTACGCGGCTCCGATGTAAAGTAATAATTACAGCGAAGCCGCGAGCGCGGAGATTCGCGCCTTTTCCCGCGCGAAACGAAACTTGCAGCGGGTTCGACGGAGGGCAGGAGCCCGTAGTCGAACCAGACAGTACCGACTAGCGAGGATTCGCCGCACTGCGGTTGAAACTTGGCTTGATGGTCTGAGGCGAAGCCTCGCTAAAACTTAGACCAAAGATACTGATTGGTCACTTCATGGTGAAAGAGGATCTCTTCCGTTTTCACCATCGTGCCTAACGCTTTAGGGCAGCGATCAGCAGAGGCAACTTTTCGCTCGATAAACTTCTCTTTGTTCTCCTCGCCCAAGATTTCCGTTAAAAATGGGCTGCTCTTCATGAAGCGAATTGCGTCGTAAATATTATCCGGCAAGAACTTCGTACGCGTGCGCCTATTCTCGGAAGTAATTGTTTCCGTCATCGGTCCCTCAAGGCCGGTGCGGAACAGTGAATAGAAGCTAAGGTAAGGATTAGAATCCGGAGCTACAGTTCTTACCTCAATTCGCGCCGACTTCTCATTCGCAAGCGGAATGCGCACCATCGAGGTACGATCCACCGCTGACGACTTAATCTGATTTGGTGCTTCAAAATGCGGATCTAATCTTCGATACGCATTAACGCTTGAATTGAGGATCAAACAGAGATCATTGGCATTGTTGAGGATCCTGTCGACGAAGTCCCAAGCATACTTGGAGATCCCATCTTCTCCCCCCGCATCGAAGAAAGTGTTTTTTCCTTTCTTGGCGATAGAGATATTGGAATGCATACCGCTTCCGTTGATACCGGCAATCGGCTTTGGAAGGAAGCAGGCGGTCATCCCCATGTTCGCCGCAATCTGCCGGGCAAGAAGCTTATAAAGCTGCAACAGATCTGCGGCGAGAAGCGCATCGGTATATGAGTAATTCAGCTCAAATTGCGATGGGGCTACTTCCGGATGATCCTTCTCATTTTTGAAGCCAAGCGCGCGCTGTGCCTCGGCAAGCTTATCAATAAAGAGCCGCAGCGGATCTTTCGGAAGTGAATGATAGTACCCGCCGCTGGAAACAAGCTTAAAGCCATCCCGAGAGACATATTGTTGCTCTGCGTTGACACCTTCGAAGAGGAAGCCCTCGCACTCAACGGACACATTCAGGCTAATTGCATCCTTGTTATAAAGGCCATCAGCGTAGGATTTCAGAACGCCGCGCATATCCGAAGGATATCCCGAACCGTCACGACTCTTGATTAATCCAAATACAAGCACCTTGCCCGGGCCGAAGACATCGCTTGGAAGCCAACGAAAAGAGCCCCAGTCAATGGCCAAGCGCAGATCGGACTCGCGTACCTGTGAGAACCCGCGAATAGAGGATCCGTCGAACGTAAGGTTGTCATAAGAATCGAGCAGAAACTTTTTATCGTAATCGAGCATATGAAAGCGCCCCTCGAGATCGGTAAACGCCACCGTCACCGCCTTAAGCCGCTTTTCATCATGAAGATATTTAAGATATTTCTCCTGAAGCTTATCCGCAGGGGTACGTTTAATTACCTCTTCTTTTGCTTCGAGATTCTTGGCCTCAAGATCATCGTAGGGGATTACTAAGAAGTTTCTAAGTTCAGTTTCGATCATTGCTATCTCCAGGTAACGTAATGAAGTCCACGCCAATTCATCCTAAATTTATCCTTAAAGCGCAACAGTTTTTGATTAAATAGCAATAATTTAACGTAAATAAAGCGCTATTGAAGCACGAGCTCAAGCGCCCGTTTCTGCCAATCAAACCGAAGCCTCTGCGCAGCTAGGCCGCTACGCTCGCAAAGCTCACCTCGGAAGCCTGCCGAGTCCTTAAATCGGGTTAACAGCGCTGCCAGGGCCTTTGGGTCACTTGCCGGAGTCAGCAACGTCCGGTCAAGAAGCTCGCGATGTTCAGGAATGTCTGACGCAATGACTGGGCATCCTGCTGCAAGCGCCTCAAGGAGCGAGTTAGATACGCCTTCATGATGACTTGGGTGAACGACGAGGTCGGCTTTCGAAAGCTCGCACCATACATCTTCGACCCAACCAAGAAAGGTCACCGAGCTAAGCCCACATTCCTTCACCCGAGACTCAAGCGCGGAACGGAGTAGGCCCTCCCCCGCAACGCGAAGGCTAAATCCTGAATTCGCGCCGAGTAGCGCGAGAGCGTCGATTACCAGTTCAATATTCTTTCGTTGATCAAGAACGCCTGAAGTGAAAAGTACCAAACCATCGGCATTAGCCCTCTGAAAACCTTTTGGCTGTTCGGGAAGGTTATTCGGGAGGACGGAAACTCTCCCAAGCGCTTTTCCCGCGAATCTGCCTAGCTCTTCTTTCATGGATTCTGTCATGCAAACAATGTGATCGACCGAGCGCATCCCACGTCGCTCAAAATTCTCCGTTACCGCCCGTAGCCATTTCGGCTTTCCAGTAATCTGGTCGATCTTAAATACTAACGAACGCAAGAAAAGTGTCGCTGGAATCTTAAAGAATCTTCGAGCACATTTTGTAATGCCAGCATAGTATGCACCGAAAATAACCATCTTTGAGGGGCGATATGCAGCGCAGAAAAGCAGCACTGCAATTTGCGACCATACAGTAAAAGTCGCCCAGAAGAGCAGCCCTTTCCTTGCGCGAAGCGGAAATCGGATAGGTACCCTTGTAACCTGATTGCTAAGTCCGGGATGCCCGCCTCCAAGGGTGAGAAAATAGACCTGATGGCCCGACGCGCTTAGTGCATTGAGCAACGCATACAACCTCTTACAGAAGCCGCCCGGTTTATGCATGTAATAAATGGCGAGAATTTTCATGTGCTAGAAGGGTATACTGGGAAATGAAACGGTGATAGCCGTTTTTCCAAAGAGGCGCAGCAAGTACCGTCTGGTGGCTGATTTACTCGCGGTAATTAGTTGGCGTAAGCAGCGCCGCTTTGACTAATGGAGCAAGCGGTGCGGCGGCCGGCCCTATCTCCTCAACAGCTTCTTTAATACTTCTATCATGTACCTCACCTATCCAATGCCTCACGAGCCTTACACCTGTAAGAATCTTGCCTTGGTCAGCACCAGGTGAAACAAACGATTCTTGCACTTCGCTTACAAAGGCCTGTGTGAGCATAGGAAATCGTGGTGCAAAATCAAAATAAGATCGAAAGAGATCAAGAGCACTCAGCATGCCCCAATCATTTACAACTGCATTTGGATCATAACGTTTTGCCGTTAGTTCGAGAATCGGCCCAAGAACCTTTGAAAGTGCTGCGAGAACGTAATCGACATCTCCGAGTTTAAGCTGCCTTTCCCAGTCACGTCTGAATTCATCTATTCTCGCGCCGAGCGCATGCCCATCCGGATGCGCACTTAACGCGATGAGCTTGGCCAGACTGGGACGCTCATCTCGGGACGACGCGGAAAAAGCAAGAATATCTTGAACATCCATTAAACGGTAAGGCCACCGTTTGGGATCATCCGGCAGTGATTCAAGCTTGGCGATCCAGTGGTGAAGCGCCGCATCTTTTGCGCAAAATATAAGCTGCCACGCAATAGAAACTGCCCAATCATGTCCACACCTGTCCGACCCGAAGTGCTGCATGATCCCATCAAACAGCTGGTCGGCACCGGCTGCCCGCTCCAATAGTATCTGATGCATTCTTTTCTGTTCTGGCGAGAAATCGCAAACTTGTAATTTATGACGAACTGTTTGGGTATGCCTTATAAGATCAGAGACCTCTTGTTGCACACTGTTGCTAAGTGCATCGGCCGGGCGCGCTTTCCTTTCCAGTTTGTCAGCGTCATCAAATGATTGGTCCACACAACCCCTTGCTAGCAGTTATTACGACATAGCTCGGACATGTAGCCTAACGCCACAACTGACGGTCCAGCCCATAAATTCAGCGTATTTTAAGAAAATGGTGCGCGCCATCGACTCACTTCGATCCCACGACCACTCACACGGAAAAGGAGCCGTGCCTCTGGTGCATACCGACCTTTCCAGAAAATAATTCTTGCGAATTGTTGCCACTTCGTTCTCAAATATAGATTCGGTGATAAACAATGAGAAACGTCACATGAAGCGTAATCTACTCCTATTTTTTCTTAGCGCACTTACCCTGACAACAGCGGCGATTACTCGAGCGGAGGACGGCGTCAGCATTGGAGCGCTCCTGCCCTTAACAGGCCAGCTTGCACCTTTTGGAGAGATCGTTCGGCGAGGCATTACCTCTGCCAAGGCGAAATCGACAACGATAATTTTCGAAGACGACCAATGCCTTCCTGAAAAATCTATCTCAGCGTACAAACATCTTAGCTCCGTCAAGAAAACAAACTTATTCTTAGGCCCCTGCTGCACTTCAGCCGTCGCTGCCGTGGCTCCGCTTATAAAGCAAAACAAGCAGCTCGCGATGAACTTTTGTACTGGAAGTGAGGAGATCTTTGAGCGCTCGGGCGGAACGATATTTCACGCACAATATTCTGCTCAGGCCGAAGGTGCTTTTAATGCGCAGGCAATGTGGGATCTTGGGATTAAAAAGACGCTCATCGTATATCAAGATAGTGAGTTCGGCAGAGCACACGAAGCGGCATTTCGAACGAAGTATCCCGGAGCAGTGGTGTCAACATTGGTGTATTCCGCAGCAGACCGAGAACAATTAAAGTCGCTGATCCTTAAAATGAGGAGCCTCGACTTCGACGCTGTATATGTCCCGCTTGTAGAAACATTCCTTCTCGGCTTCATGACCGAAATGAAGAAAGCCGGATTCCAGGATAAGAGGGCATTTGGAATATATTCCGTGCAGTTACCAGATGTGCTAGAGGCCGAAGGAAAGAACTCTGAGGGCATTATCTATTCGTATCCAGAGATTCCAACGACGGAGAATGCAGCAGTCTATTTTGCAAAACTCGCCGCAGAAATGCTGGATGCCGAAGTAGCAAAATGTGGCGTGGATGTGGAATGCATTCGAACAAATTTGCGAAAAGACTATAGGTTTGACGACCATAATTTTTTAATGAGCAAATTGTTTCTAAAAACTATTAGGGACGGTCAATTTGTTGATTATAAGGGCAGTTACCACAACCAAAAACTATAGTGTTTTGAAAGCTGTATCTACTTCCAGAGGTGCTGCGTGCCTAAGTTCCGTGTCTATGCACAATTCATGAACCTCGGTTCACTTGCTGTACCATAACGTTTCTATAAGCACACGAGAAACTTCCATGAACACCGCTTCAAAGTTCACAGAGACACGCCCGAGAGAAGCTCGGACAGAGGATCTTGATGCATTATACGCAAGTGGTGGTGCATTAAAATTATGGAACGACAAAGAGGCCTCGCGCATACGCGCACAAGAAGAGGGGACTTTTTATCATCAGATCCTTCACAAAGCCGGCGCAAAAAAAGTTCTTGATACAGCCTCCGCCGCCGGGTTTCATGCCATTTCGCTCGCGAAAGCAGATTTCGATATGGTTGCAATAGATGGTCTTCCGGAGTTTGTTCAAGCCGGAATTCAAAATCAATCTGTTACTAATACCAGCTTTCCGTTTCGAACCTTGCGATGGTCAGAGATCAATGCGCGCAGTCTGCCGGAAAACCCATTTGATGCCGCCCTGTGCCTCGGTGGTAGCTTGCATCATACGAATCAAGTTGGCATCGCAGAGCTCTTTTCAAATGTTAAGGCCGTCCTTCGACCGAAAGGTTTGTTCATTGTCGAACAGCGCAACTACGAACGGCTGTTTGACGAACGACCAAAATCTGCTTCGCATCCATGCGGATGGAGCTATACGCTCGACTATGTAGAGCCTCGCACTCTTTACTTTCACCTGCTTGATATACATCGAGACATCAATGTTCGATTTGAGGGACTGATTACTTTCGAAAATGAGCTTCTGGCTCTGGCCAAAGAGCGTGGATTTGAGCTGCTCGAAACATACTTTGATCATGGTCGAACGTCAAAGCGGGAGAAGTCCAACTGGGTCGAATACGTCTTTAGGGCGATTTAAGAGCCTGCGCCACAAATCATTCAAGCCACGACAAGTAGTTGCAGCGAGAGCTTGGGCTCCTACGGGTTTGCGTGTACTACTGACTCGTGGCGCACACTCCGAGCTTAGCAAAGCCTGACTATTCCTCACGCTGTTTTCGCACGACAATCGCCGTCGCTAGAATTCCAGCTGGGACGTACAGTGCGGGACTCGCTCTTTCAGCGAGAGATTCGATTGAATCTTCCACCGAGTCCTCCGGATCTTCCATTGTCTCAAGTATATCCACACCGATTCCGCGCTCACCCTGTTGGTCTACTAGCCACCCTTCAATTGGATGCGAAGTGTAAGTGCCGTCTAGGTTTCGTTTCTCAAGGGTTCGCAGGGCAAATTCTACTCTTGCCTCATCGGAATGAAGCTCCGCAATCGCAACTATACGAATGTCGGCAATCGACATACGCGCAGAATTAAGGTCCGGGACCACCTTAAATACAACCGGCGTTGAATAATGCGTACCATTAAAGGTAAGTGGTGACACCAACGCAACTCCAAACGATCCGCTGGCGAGCCCTCCAGCACTATCGATTTTTTGCGCCAATCTTTGGTTTTTAACGTTCTTCAACAATGGAGCCGACATTTCGAAGGAATCGATCTTCTGCTCGGTGATATCAAGGCTTTTGTCGAACAGCTCTCTTGTCTTTATGACCTGCCTTACTTTCTCCAAAATGCTGCTGTCCGAAGAAGCCATTTCATACGTGACGCTACTCAATCCCGAAGGCGCGCGCCATGCGAGCGGTCCTCGAGTATTGGTGTGGCAAAGTTCAGAAATAAAGCAGAGCGAAATAATAAGCGTCACAAGCCCTAGCCGTTTCAGTTCCTCGTTCTCACGACACTCTTTCTCCGAAATAAAACGCGAAAGCTTCAGCTTTGCCCGATGCAGATAGGCCTTAGCCGTATTGAGAGGAATACGAAGTCGGCCTGCAATCTGTTTCAACGATTCGCCTTGAATGCAATGCGCAATAAGAACTTTTCTTTGAGAGACCGGTAGTCGCACTATCGCAGCCTGAAGGCTATTAATTTGCTCTCTTGTGAAGACAGCTCCCTCTCCATAGCTGCTCGAGTCGTCACTCAGCGCGACTTCACCGGGCAAAGTAACTATTGTAGGTATGTTTTGTCGAAATCGATCACAGAGTAAATTTCTAAGTAGCGTAAAGACCCATGAATCAAGTGACCTTCGCGGCTGATATTGTGGCGCATGCAGGTGCAGCTTTAGAAAGAGCTCCTGAAGAATATCCTCACGGTCATGTTTCGCAATACCACGCGCGGCCAAGTAGCGCTGAAGTTTTGGAGTATACTCAACAACGAAATCAGAAAAAGCCTGGGCATCTCCCGAGTTGTGGAGCTCAAGCGGATCCTCTGCCGTCACTACATTTCGCGCCAACTGACGCGTCATCTAAAAACTTAGCCTCATGTATAGTTATGCACTTTGCTCATATTGAGCGAGCCTAAAAAGAGATCAGCTGCTCAATTATTCCAGGGAGCTTTACTCCTTTGGTGAAAATCGCCGTAGCATGGCGACCAGAGTGCACCTCCACATGGGGGACAAGCTTTCTATACTGATCTCTTAAAAGCTCGCTCCACACTTTGGCTCCAGAATTAAGCCCATTGCCCGCTGCATAGCGAGTTCTATCGCCGGTAATTGCTAGCGTCGGCGCCGCGCCGTAAGGCGAACCGTAGCTCTGAACCTCAGATTGCGCAAACCCCTCACCCATACCTTCGATTGTTGAAGACAAGATTTCTCCCCCGATAACATCACCAAACGGGTCATGCAAAACGCCCTCCATGCCACGAAGACCATCTTCACCAACGATCCAACCATCAACTTCGAACTCCCGTCGACTGCCATCAGGATAACGCACGCTTAAATTGATAAGGCGAAAGAGCACACGATGATCAGGGAGTGAGCCTTGTGCAGCCGCAAGAATCCGCGCTTCGCCCAAAGGCAAGCTCGTACCATCCGGTCCCTGAATGTCAGCGACAAGTTTAAAAAGCACCGGATAAGGTGTTCCATCCGTGAGTGCCATAAGTGAGGCCAAAAGTTCTACACGCACCGAGTCACCAATACCAATGTAGCCGATATTCTCAGGTTCCGGCGGGAGAGCGGCCGGTGCTGTTGCCGTCACGAATTCAAAGCTCTCTATCTGAGGTGCGAAGACCTCACCCACGCGCGTCGCCGCAGTCAAATCATCGGCGCCCTTGCGCAACTCAGTAATTTCGGGTGGGTCGGTCGGCAGTGAAAGAGAGGTATTTACTTTCTGCGACTCGCTTTGAATCTCCAGAAATCTTTTCAAGATTTCAGAAATTCTTCTTCTATCTTCCTCGAATTCTACTCGAAAGCGACGATTTTCCTCCCTCGACTCATAGAACTCATCACGAAGTTTTTTGAAATCAAGCACTACCGCTTGAGCAATATCTTGGTACGCTTCATCTCGTGCTGATGCACCAGTGCCTATCGACCGGCGAACTTTTTCGAGATTTGTTTTCGGTTTTGCATCGAAGACAAAGGCTGCCAAGAAAAACAAAATTGCCGAAATAATAATAATGACCTGCGTTTTTCTATCCTTGGATACTAAAAGTGAGATATCAAACAACTTCTGGCGCATTAATACTCCGTGTTCTTACTTTCCTCAGAACTAATACGGATTACACTGGTCAAAGGTTGCGGACGACCCCAAAAATACCTGACGTTCATGACTAACAGCGCGAATAGACAGACAAAACCACACTAAGGAACCTCTGAAACAACGCACCTTGACCCTCTCTTTAGCATCTAAGCCTAAGGGAGAGTCGCGTTGTGCGCGCGAAATATGCCGAAAAACGAATTTCTCATTAGTATAATCATTCCCGCCTATAATGAAGAGGGCGCGATAGGCGAAACCGTGCTCAAGATTTTGGATCTTCGCCTGCCCTCTTCCGAACTCATCGTTGTTGATGACGGCAGCAAAGATGCGACTGCGAAAGTTGCCGCGGCGGCTGGCGCAAGAGTAATCTCACACCCTTACAACATCGGAAACGGCGCCGCTGTAAAAACCGGCATTCGTTCCGCACGCGGGAAGGTCTTGGTGTTCCTCGACGGGGACGGACAGCATAACCCCGCCGATATCCCGAGACTGCTCCCGCAAATCGCTAAGTACCACATGGTGGTCGGCGCACGACAAAGGAACTCGCAGACTCATCTTCACCGAAATCTCGCCAACTGGTGCTACAATAAGTTCTCTTCGAAGATCGCTGACTTTGCAATTGAAGATCTGACCAGCGGATTTAGAGTAATTCGCCGGGTTGACGCGTTACGTTTTTGCGACATGTTCCCAAATACGTTTTCCTACCCCACAACATCAACGCTTGCCTTTATCCGCTCAGGCCGGGCGATAAAATATGTTCCAATTATGACCAAGTACCGAAAAGGAAAGAGCAAGATAAAGCTGCTCCACGACGGTCTTAATTTCTTTCTTATCATCGTAAAAATCTCGATGACTTTTTCACCACTTCGCGTGTTCTTGCCGATGAGTATTTTTCTATTCTGTGTTGGTGCCGGTAATTACATCAGCACGTATATCGCTGAGCAGCGCTTTACCAACATGTCGCACCTCCTGATTAATTCGTCAGTCATTGTATTTATGCTTGGGCTCATTGCCGAGCAAATAGCGGGCTTACGCTTTGAGCGTGGAGATAAGCTCTTTGAAGTCGAAGACTCTAAAGAGTATGCCGAATTCGAAGAGAGTCCAGCCAGCGATCAACAAAGGCTAAATTAGGGAACCTCTGAAAAACTAGGCGTTTTGGATTTGCTGGAATTTTGGATGAG
>CAZEAC010000038.1:0-40763 GCA_964510065.1 uncultured Bdellovibrionales bacterium
CTTGCCATATCTACTACCTCCCGTAAATGTGTAGACAATAACCAGGACGAGTCAGTGATCGGAAAGCAGTCTCTGATTCCGAATTCAGTACTATCGGGGTTAGCACCCCCTTTTGAATTCTCTATTGATGTCTTCTTATAACCGAGCAAACCTTAGGTGGAAGTTTACTGGTTCCCCACGCATAATGAGTAGTAACGTAATGTAGTTTGTAATCAACAGGCCTCCTAAACGTATGCCGCGTAAAAGTAATCCGCTTTCTTACCTTGTTGAACCGTTAGAAGAGGAGCCGTCTTTTATTCAAAAGCCGATGTTCGGCTGCCAGGCATGTTATCTTTTCGGAAAGTTACAGGTGGTGCTCGCCTCCGGCGATGCGCCATGGAATGGCCTGCTTGTCGCAACAGATAGAAAGTACCATGCCGCACTTATTGAGGAGTTTCCGGCACTACTTCAACACCCTGTTCTTGGGAAGTGGCTTTACCTTGCCGAAGATCAGGATTGCTTTGACCAGATCGCCGCACAAATTATCCGGAAAGTGGCGCAAGGAGATGCGCGAATCGGGGTAGAGCCGCAGAAAAAACGGCGAAAGAAGCGCACGACCACGCAGCGCTAATTACACGACGCTGACGCCGCAGATTTGCCGTTATGTGCCTTCGCAGTAGACTCTATTTTGTTACGCGCTCTTAGTTTTCATTGTGCGCTTGGTGGTCTAGACTGCTTGAAACCAACATCGGACGTTCCCTAGGTAATTTTATGTCCAATCCATCTTGCAAGAGGAAGCCATGAATAAATTATTTTTCTGTATCGCGCTCTTTGCTCTACTTTCGGGTTGTACGCAGAAATCAGATGACCGTGGTACGGAAGTCGAGACCAAGTCTGATCATGCCTTATCTGCATATAAAGAAAGCATCGATCGCGGAAAAGCCATCTCCAAAGAAGTGGACGCGCATGATGCCGCCGCGCGCGAGCTCAATCAGGAGTTGCAGGACGAATAGTCCAACCTCGCTATGCCGCGAGCTTCCTCGCTTCTTGTCGCTCACGGTTGAGCTCGAACGCGGCGCGGAGAGCCCCGCGAGCCTCGAAGCTCACGAAGCTATAGTCAATCGTGTCGCCGGCGCTGGTCGTGCCACCGTCTTTTATGAAAAAATGAATCGGGACAGCACCGAAAACTTGTCGACCATCGCGAAGTCGCGTATGACCGTCGCGCGCGAAATCGGCGGCGCTCCAGCTCTCGTGCAAGAGCTTAAGCTTTCGTAGCTCGTCGTTTGCACAATAAAGTGCGGCGAGGTGCCGCCCTTGCGGTGGATTTTGAAGAACAGTTAGTTGATCGGCATGATTAATAATTCCCGACTTAAGCGCGGCTTTGGTGGTGCCAAGATGCCTTGCTACAAGCAAGTGGTCGCGAATCCTTTCGGCATTGTTAAGGTTACAGCACGAGTCAACAGCTAATATGTCGAGGGCCCGGGCGCGCACCCGAACAAGCGGGATCTCGAGAATCTCCTGCAAAAGTAGCGCGCTTCGCAGCACCCATTCCGGGGACTCATGCCCGTTCTCCCAAGGCGCTTTATTCCTCGAACCAATCGCGAGTGCATTGCTAAGCTCTTGTGCTGTCTGCGCACCAAGTGCAAGAGGATTTCCGGCTTTCATTGAGTCGTTAATTCGTCTAAGGAGATCGTAAGCTTCTCCAGTATTGAGGCCGAGAAAATCGACAGCCGCGCTGTTTTTTATGTGCTTCAAAATCGATATCTCGCCCTCGCGCCATTTTGGTTCGGAATAGCATAGCGCGGTACAGCTTCCGGCATTGTGAAGTGTTTGAACCGATTCGAAATAGCGTCGGCACGACGCCACGGAATCAATCGCTTGTACGCCGGTGAGCACGCTTACCTCGTTGCTTTGTCCGATGGACGCGATGCGCCTTTGATCGAGCGTGCCAAATCCCGGAGTTGTTGAAGCACCGGTGATGAGCAATTCGAGTTTTGAGATAGCCTCGCGCGGAATCGAAGTGCCGTTAACCCTGATGGCTTCAATTGCGGCAGGCAAGAGTGGCGTTGCAGTGCTCGAAGAGATGCAGTAGTGGCCGGCGGAGTGTCCCTCGACTTGAAGCTCTTCAATCTCAGTATCATCTTCATGGTCACCAATAACTTTAGTTTTTGGTGCCAGCCTCTCGGCAATCCCCGCGGGGAGTGTGCCGAGCGCCATCATTGTTGGACTATCGCCGAGCGCATGTGCAAGTGCGGTGCATACTGCGGTCATTCCGCCAAGGCGCGGTCGAGTATCGACTGCGTTCGCTTCAAGGGTTTCACCCACCCAGTTCCTCAATTCAGCAGAGGTGCGAATGCGCTTTTTGTCGCCGCCGCGAAGCGCGGCCCAACGGACGATGCTTGCGACAAGTTCGATAGGATTTTCAGGGCGTGCCCAAACAATTTCATCAGCACCAGGACCTTGATCGATCGCTTTAAAAAGTAGCTCGGTGCTACCTTCACTAATAAGCCGTGCGATCAGATGTGTCACCGCATCGCCTTCAAGGGCATGATCGACAACGCGAGCGGTTGGACCAAGAAAGACTGAGAGCGGCCGTTGCTCTTTGCGCAATTGTAATTCGGCGAAAGTCCTTCGTTGTGCATCGATACTGGTCTTGGCATGGAGTACATACTCCTGCTCGCGGATCGACGAATGTAATGACTGGCCGATTCTGAGCTCCTCTTCCGCCAGATTTTCAGGCGAGACTCCGCGCTCTTTGGCGTGCGCGGCAACAAGTTTTGGGCTTAACCCGCAAATCTCACCAGGATTCTGCTCGGGTGAACTCAGCTGAGGTTTGTGGCTCAGCTCTCTGCTTGGGAAAAGGGGTGTCATGAGTACTTCTCTACGTTGTGCCGTTTGTGGCATGCGGTTGACCGTGGAGCGGGCTTGAGCGAGGGCGTTCATCACTACAACGTTTAGGAACTACTCGAAAATAATGGCAGAGCTACTGAATATGTATTCAGTATAGCTCGTAATAATAGGGCAACCTAACCGCAAATCTCATCGACCAGCCGCTAATTTTCATGCAATCGGCCGGTGAACGAGATGTTTTACCAATTCGAAGACAACACGCACACGCCAAGCCCCGCCGAATGAAGTCCAGCGATAATTTCATCTTGGTGGTTTCGGTCGCGGATTTCCATCGAGAATGTAACTTCGACATTCCCTGGCGCGCGTGAGTACGAGCGATCGTGTAGCACCTGCAAAATGTTACCGCCGGCTTTGGCAATTATCCCCGTTGTTGACTGAAGCGAACCAGGCGTGTCGGGAATCGAGACCTGAAGTGTTAATAGGCGACCCTCTTTGGCCATTCCGCGCTCGATTAATCGTGAAAGAAGATTGAGATCTATATTGCTTCCGGAAATTACTACGACCACTCGTTTCCAGGCGGGCTGGGGCGGCGAGGCTAAAAGCGCTGCGACTCCCGCCGCACCGGCGCCTTCGACCACGCTTCTTTCCACTTTCAATAGATCGATTATCGCGTCGGCGATCTGCTCCTCGTTAAGCGTGACCATTTTAGAAACATGAGTTTCTATTATCGGTGTAGTATATTTTCCGCGAGTTTTCACGGCGATCCCATCGGCGATGGTGACGGCGCCTACCTTTCGCGTTGCATGACCGGGTTCACGGAGCGCAGCAGCCCAGGCCGACTCAGCGCCAATTATTTGTGTGTCGGGGCGCCTCTCCTTGAGTGCAAGCGCAATACCTGAAACAAGTCCACCCCCTCCAACAGGAACATAGATCGCGTCAAAAGAATCAAGTTGCGCGCATATTTCCACGCCACAGCTAGCCTGTCCGGCGACGACTCGCGGATCATCGAACGGCGGGACAAAGATAAAGCCGCGCTTCTTCGCCAATTCCTCGGCGTGAGCGTAGGCCTCGTGGAACGTAGCACCATGCAGCAGGACTTCTGCGCCATGTGCACGGGTGGACTGTACCTTCACCAGCGGAGCAGCGAGTGGCATGACTATCAGCGCCGGAATTCCTAATTTTCGCGCATAGAGACTCAGCGCGAGGGCGTGATTGCCGGCACTGGCGGCGCAAACTCCGCGGCTCTTCTCGTTCGCCGAAAGCAATGAGAGGAAATTAATGACGCCCCGCTCCTTAAACGATCCAGTACTAAGTTGGCTGTCCCACTTAAGATATACTTCACACTTAAACTTCTCAGAGAAGCCGGGCGAGAGAATGAGCGGCGTTGGATCGAAGTAGGTTCTTACCCGGGAATGCGCCGCCTCGATATCAGCGGCGCTGATTGTTGGCGAACCGCCGTTGTTACCACGAAGAAACGAGAGAAGGGACCCCATGGCTCAAATTGTAAATGGAGCGGGTTTATGCGGCAATGGAGAAAGCTGTGCCTCGAAGATTAGAAGATTCTGACGGATAGCAATGCAGAGCAGTGATTTGGAGAGCATGGCTCGCGTGTACTTCCGCACTGTCTTGCCACTATGATAGAGTGAGAAAGATATGGCACTTCCCACCAAGGTAAGAATTCGAGAGGTTGGTCCGCGCGAGGGGTTTCAAACCCACCCGGATGTGGTGCCTGTTGAGAAGAAACTCGAACTAATTTCGCTGCTCAATGAGACTGGAGTCCGTGATATCGAGGTCACCTCATTTGTTCGAACCGACAAATTGCCGCAGATGGCTGACGCCGAGGAGATTGCGAAACGTTTCTCTAAGAAGGCGGGAATAAATTATAGCGCCTTATATCTCAATCCTCGGGGATTTGAACGAGCTGAAGCGACTGGGCAGTTTTCAAATCAGGGTTGGCTGCAAATCGCGACAAGCGAAACTTTCCTCGAGCGTAATAGCAACCGAAGTATTGAGGAAGCTTTGCGGGATATCCCTGCATGGCTACATGCGTTTGGAAAGTATTCGAAAAAACTTCACGGAGTAATGGTTTCTACTGCCTTTGGCTGTAACTATGAAGGTGAGATTACAAGCGAGCGGCTACAGCAGCTCATCGCCGCGGTTAACCAGGAGGTAGCGCGAGTGGGAAGTACACTTTCCGAAGTATGCCTCGCGGACACAGTTGGACTTGGTAATCCAGAAAAGATAAAACGGGGAATTGCCGCCGTACGTAAAGTAGTCCCAGACGCTGAGGTAACACTTCATCTTCATGACACCCGTGGAACTGCGATGGCCAACGCCTATGCTGGACTCCTTGAGGGGGTCAGTACCTTTGATGCCTCAGTGGGTGGGATGGGGGGCTGTCCTTTCACCAAGGGAGCTGCGGGTAACATAGTAAGTGAAGACCTGGGCTATCTTTGCCAGAGTCTCGGTATTGAGACTGGTCTTGATCTCGGGGCCTATGCACGAGCCGCTCAATTCGCTGAACGGCTCCTTGGTAAAACGCTTCCCGGGAAATATTATAAGTGTACCGGAGGAGTATAATATATTGCCTTACAAGAACTAGGGTGGAGTCTTTCGCCTTGAAACAAGCTATGCTCATGGTTAACTAATAAAGTCATGATTCAATATTTTGTTCCATATTCAGGCAAGAAGCCTGCCGCGGTTCTGGTCAATGGTCACCGGCTTGTGATTCTGTCCCACGATCAAGAAGTCTTTGAAGGTGCATTGGAAGAGCTGGGAGCGGATCGTTTGCGAAAAGTTAAAAGTGGTGAAAGTGAAGCTGAACAGCAAACGACCTTGGCCAAAATTGCCGCCTCTGCCGAGGCCGGCGTGGTAATAGCGCCGCGTGAGATCCAGGTCCATGAAGTTATAAAGAACTTAGAATTCCAACTTCCGTGGATTCAGTAGTAGTAAATAATCAGATCCGGAGAAGATTCTCCGACAGTGTGATGTTGTTATTCATCGTGACACTGGCACTGCTTGTGAGTGGGTGTAAGTCGAGTAACCTCACCAGACCTTATGGCTACTTAAGGCTGGGCCCACTTAAAAATTTTTTAGCTGCTGAAACAGTACTGGAGTCAGAGGGGCTTCTTATTCGCCATGATCAGGGGGGCCTCTATGCCATGAGCACGTATTGCACCTTTGATCTTACGCCTCTCAAACTACAGGCGCCGTCCTCGGGCGAGCGTGTATTTATGTCTGCGTACACTGCCAGTAGTTATTTTCTCGATGGCACGGTAAAGACCGGGCCTGCTTCGCATCGCTTGCCTTATTATAAACTTGAGATTGATTCGCTCGAGGTCCAGGGCCCGAAAGACACGCTTTACGTCTATATTGCTGATGAAGTTGATGCAAAGTGGCGCTTGCGAGTGGGATGATGAGTCTTAATGAAATTATTCAGCCCGGTGAGTTGCACATCATCCTGGGCCTTGTGGTATCCGGCGCGTGTGGGTTTGTTATCGGCGCGGAGCGCGAATCGCGAGGGAAGCCCGCGGGCATCAGCACGCAAACATTTGTCATCGCAGGTGCAATGATGTTTGCCGCACTTTCAGCGATGGTTGATCCGGCCTCGAAAAGTAGAATTGCTGCGCAGGTTGTTACTGGTGTGGGTTTCCTCGGGGCGGGGATGATTCTCAAGGGTGATGGTAAAAAGATAGTAAATCTCACGACGGCCGCGAGCCTCTGGTTTTCGGCAGCACTGGGAATCACGATTGGCTACGGTTACTATGCCACCGCCGTAGCGGCAACGCTATTTTCGGCAGTCGTGCCCCGCATTCCTCACATATCGGGGTCTAAACCGATTGACGAAGATAATGCCAAGTAGGCCTGCGCGTTTCTTGTGATTATTGTAGCTTCGCCTGTCCAACCGGGAGACCGCGGTAGCGCAAAGTGAGTGTTGCCGGAATTTTTTGAGGATCATTCAGGGTAAAAAAGAAAAGGTTCACTTCCTGTGTGGTCGGGCTTCGCGGAAAATTATATCGCACATCCTCCTCCGTGCCGGCCAATGTCGCGTGGTAGGGGAACGGCGAGATTAATTTTGCGCCCATTTCAGGCGAGTCGCTGAGCGAGAGTCGTAATGGAGAAAAATTAAAAAGCGAATTCAAGGGGTCAGTGACCTGAATTCGAACGTTGAGCTCATTCTCCTTACGTCCGGCACTTAGAACGACGAAGCTTTCATGCGGCGGAATTTTGAAGGCCTGAAAGAAGTTCCCGATCGAGAGTAATATCCCTACGCTTAAAAAAATCGCGCCCATTAAAGGACTTAGATTTTTCTCAAGGGTTTGAGGAGCGTGCGAAAGAGGGGCTGATCCCGCAGGATATTCGCTGGCAAGTCCCTGCCCAAGCCGAAGATTGCAGAGCAGCACCCAGCCGAGACCATGCAGTTCAAATTGTCCACCGAGAGCTTGGCTTACAATGGTAAGTAGAGCGCGGTCGTCAGCAGGTGCGAACGCGCGAACCACTGCCATTGCCAGTACGACCGGACCGTAACTGATTGCCAATGTTTTACACCAACTCCAACGAGACGCTCCGGCATGCGCGGCAATTTTAGAAAAAGTACTGCGGTTAAGCCGCGCGCCAAACAAGAAAGGCAAGGGATAAAAGAAATACTTCGAGTACTTTAGCGTCACCATGAGAAGAATCAGCAGCGCGATAAGCGCGGGGACAAGCGATCCGGCGCTCATGAGCAGCACAAGGGGAAAGGCAAAGAGAAGCATGAAGCCCATACCGAACCCAGCCAAATGGCAGAGCTCCACGAGGTTGACTGGAGAAGCATGTCCAAGTTTTTTCCGCGCACGAACTCCAATCCAGTAAAGCACGCAAAGGCATACAAGATGTTCGATAAGAAACAGTGCGAGCTTCTGATAGGGTCCGCGGTAATTGAGCAGCAGCCCGCCAAGCGAAGGCAGAGAACAGAGGAGCACCTGAAGCGGAATAAAAGCACGGTCGCTATAAACGAGGGCCGCGCTTATTGCAGCAGATTTTGCCATGTTTTTATTGGTCATCGATTGGCGTCAAGTCAAATTGATATTGCACCGATAATAGTGACGAGGAGGGGAATGTGGCAAGCCAAGATGCAGTTTTGCTGCTGGGAAACGAGGATGAGAAGCTTAAACGCTTTCTCTCGCGACTGGGCTATCGAATTTTCGGTTGTAGCGGCGAAACGCCGCTTCCAAACGTGCTCGCCTCGCAGTCCGTGGATATAATCGTCATTGACGCTAGAACGGATCTTGACTGCGGGTCGCTTTGTGATTTTTTGCGCACCGATGATACGACAAAACGAGTGCCAATACTCTTTCTTGGTGAACAGTCTGCGCAGATCCAAAAATTGAAGGAAGAGGGCTACGAGAAAATTGATTATCTTGAGGGCCCAATTTCGCCGGGCCTGGTAATGAGCCGCCTGGCAACGCTGCTACGTGTCGGAAAGATTTCCGGGCTCGGCGAAAGAAATGCCTCAATTGCCGAGGTGCTGGCTGCGCAACGCGATCTTAACGATAAGATTAAACGCGAGCTTGAACAGGCCCGCCATATTCAGCAGAGTCTTCTACCCGTCGAGCTGCCACGCGATGAACGTTTTGAAATCGTGGCGACCTACCGTCCTCTTGAGGAGGTGGGAGGCGATGTATACTTTGTCGCGTTGCAGCTGGACGGGCGGCTTCTTGTTCATGTGGCTGATGTCACCGGTCACGGGATGTCGGCGGCGCTTATTGGGAGCATGACCAGGCTAGCGTTTGCAGCCGCTCCTACAAGCACGGCAGCCGAACACCTTTCCGGAATGAATCGCTTGCTCACGCCGTTGCTTCCGACGGGAACTTTTGTGACCGCCGAGAGCTTTTATTACAATCCGTCGACCAATGTGGCCGAGTGTGCGCGCGCTGGACATCCGCCATATCTATACGTATCGAAGGCCGAAAAAAAAGTTACGCGAATTCTCCCCGATGGATTTCCGATTGGACTCCTTGAAGATAATGATTACGCTGCGGCACAAGTTACCCTTCAGGCGGGAGACTCGTTGGTGCTCTTTACCGACGGCTTAACCGAGGCTCAGAATCGGAGCTTTGAGTGCTACGGAGAATCGCGGCTGAATGGTTCAATCGTACGTGCTGCCGAATGCGCAAGCGCCGAGGAAATGCTTGCGAACATTATGGGCGATTTTGAAGACTTCATCGATGGAAGACGGTTGAAGGATGATGTCACTCTTTTAGTTCTAAGGCGTCGAAAGTAGATCCTTGGCCGAGCTGTGTCCTCCGCGCTATAACGTGCGCATGTTCAATCCGCATCCGGCCCTCAGCGGTCTACCATTGGCCTTTGTCGGTGCAGCTTTTGTTTTAGAAATCTTGCTGCTCCGCGCGGAAAGGCCGCCGTTACGTTTTGCCGCTACGATAATCGTTATTTTTGCATTGCTTTCAATAGTGGCGACGTATCTTTCGGGGTATTTGACCGAAGCATCGGTAAACCAGGCATTTACCGTAAAGCCAGAAGCGATTGAAGCACACCATAATCTGGGTACTTGGTTGCTGCTCAGCGCGGTGCCATGGGGAATTTTTTATTTCGTCGCGCAGTTTGCGACTCATGCGCGCTCATTGTGGCGAGCATTGTACAGAATTCTACTGATGATATTGCTTGTGCTGGTGCTGATGACGGGATTTAAAGGAGGCCAGCTTGTCTTCGAACATGGGGCGGGGGTTTCGGCGGGCAAGGAGACTGCAAACAACCGCGAGGGCACCGGCCGTTCCTTGCCTTAATTGTTCAGAGGTTTTAAGTGCAATGCGCGCACACAAGCGCCCGTGCTTTCGCAGGGAGTATTACTCTTGCTTCGCAAGCCAACGCTGCAAGATTCGATCTAATTCACTAATGACTATCGGCTTGGACAAATAATCGTCCATCCCGGTGTTAAGGCATCGCTCACGGTCTCCCGACATTGCATTTGCGGTAAGTGCAACAATCGGAATTTTTGAAGTCGGGCCTTTCAATCGGCGCACCTGCTGAGTACTCTCATAACCGTCCATGACTGGCATCTGACAATCCATCAGAATTAAGTCGAACGGGCCTTGAGACTCCAAAAGCTCGATTACCTGTTTCCCATTCTCGGCAACTGTCACCTGGACACCACGTTTCTGTAGCAACTTTATTGCAAGCTTCTGGTTAACCAAGTTGTCCTCGGCGAGCAGTATCTTGGCAGGAAATAGACTGGCAGGGCCGGCGCTGACTTGCTGCTTCTTTAGCCTCGATCGGCTTGATGTGGTCGCGACGAAATCAAAGATCATTGCCGTGCCAAGCCCCGCGATTGAGCGAGCAACTAAATCGCCGCCCATCAATTGACTGAGACGCTTGGATATTGCGAGTCCCAAGCCCGTGCCTCCATACTTGCGAGTAGTACTTGAATCGCCCTGCGAGAACGCTTTAAAGAGCTGTGCTGCCTTCTCTAATGGAATCCCAATTCCTGAATCGGTCACTACACAGGTAATGCGTGAGTTCGCTTCCCCGCTCGGAGCGGTAGCGCGGGGCTGAAGGAAGACTTGAATTACAATTGCGCCGCCGTCGGCGGTAAATTTCACCGCATTGCCCACCAGATTAGTCAGTACTTGGCGAATGCGCAGCACATCTCCGAGCAGTGCTTCTGGTAGTTCAGAGGAGTATTCCGTAATCAGGTTCAAATTACGCGTTGAGCACTGCGCGGCGAAAAGTTTCACCACGCTATCAACTACTTCGTGCATACAGAAAGGTTCCGATTGGATCTCTAATTTACCTGCCTCGATTTTTGAAAGATCCAAGATGTCATTTAGTATTGCCAAAAGGCTCGATGAAGATGACTGGATAGTCTTCAGAAAGTCAGCCTGCTCCTCGGTGAGTCCGGAATCGAGTGCGAGTTGGGTCATTCCAATGATACCGTTGAGCGGAGTACGGATCTCGTGACTCATGTTCGCCAAAAACTCGCTTTTTGCGTTGTTGGCCACCTCCGCGCGGTCTTTTGCTTCCGCAAGCATTTGATTCGCGCGGCGCATCGCGGTGATATCAAGAAGACTGACAACTACAAATGCGGTTTCGCCGCTTTCATCCCGTACAGGTTCAGTATTGAACAGTGTCCATTTAACGCGACCGTCTGAAAACTTTAGATAGAGAGTGCTGTCTTTGACCCCTCGGCCACTTTCGAAGGTAATTTTCGCAGGTGAATTATGCTCGGTTGCTTTGGTGCCATCTTCGTAATAGGCATCACAGATTGAGCAGATTGTTGATTTGCCTAAGATATCGGCCTCTGACAATTCCACGATTTTTTGCGCGGCGAGATTGCACGAGATGATTCCATCGTGCTTATCGATGACGACGACACCTTCGCTCAGGGCTTGATAGATCGACTTTAATTTCTCGCGAGAGCTATGCAGCTCATCGATTGCCAATTTTGACTCGGTGATGTCCATGTAGGTGCCGAGGACTCCATATGGCTTACCGTCAGCGTCGCAGAGCGGCACTTTACAGGTGCTGAGCCAAATAATACTTCCATCTGCCTGAGTTTGTGGTTCAATGATGTGTAGTTGAGGAGTATTTGATTCGAATACTTTACGATCGCAATAGCGATAGAAATCAGCTTCTTGCTTACTCCAGGGCATATCGTAATCGTTTTTGCCGATAATCGCATCGACATTGCAATCCTTTAGAAACAGCTGGTTGCAACCCAGGTATCGTCCCTCAGCGTCTTTCCAAAATACTCTTTGCGGGAGCACATCTAAGATTGTCTTCAGCAGGCTGTCGGATGTGGTAGCGCCGCGCTTTTTTACCGATCGCGGCTTTCGTGGAGGAGCGTTTTTGGCGCGCAAAGAGCTGCTTCTTTTTTGCCTTGCGACAGGCGATGAACGCTGGCCAATTTTTTTTGACCTCTTCTTCCCATTCATACTCCTTGTAAAACGGCACATGGCCGCGAAAGCTTAAGCCTAGAACCTTGTGTCAATTTTGCGAGTACGCAGTGGTCCTTTTTCCTGGAAGGAGCTCTTGCGACGAAACAATCCAAGAATACTAGCTGCTTAAGCTTTCCGCTTTCCCTTCGGAACCCAAAGAAACTCTTCCTTTCCGGCCCTTAACGCTTCATGTCGAGCCATAGCGAAGAAAAGATCACTAAGCCGATTGCAATAGACAATTACATTTTTAGAAACATATTCCTGCCTCGAGAGTGCCAACAACGATCGCTCCGCGCGCCGGGTAATCGTACGGGCGAGGTGCAGCGCGGCGAGAAGTTGGGTGCCGCCGGGTAGCACAAATGAACGCAATTCAGGAATTCCTTTGAGCAGTTCATCGATCCAATGTTCCAATCGCGTACTACTTTCTTCGCTGACCAAGGTTAATCCCTGCCACTCTACACCGGGCGGCGTCGCCACCTCGGCGCCGATATCGAAAAGTTCTTGCTGTACTTCTTCAAGTTGCGAGGCGATGAGAGTGTTTCCGACCTCTAATGCGAGCGTCCGTGCCCAACCAATCGCAGCATTTGTTTCATCGATATCGCCGACGGCATTCATACGTGGCGAATCTTTATCGATACGCGTCCCGCCGACGAGCCCGGTGGTACCGTCATCCCCGGTGCGAGTATAGATCCGGTTAATTTTGACCACGTTCGTCTCTTTGCAAAATCGTCTCGATGTCGGAGAGCTTGTGATGGCGCTCTGAAGATCCGGAGCTCTCGGGCTCCTCATCGGAGCTAAATTGGATGTGTAAGTAGGGCCCGAGCAAGATGACCGTTAAGATAATCGTAATGAGAACTAATAATTTGATCCGCTTTTGCTGCGCCATTTTGACTGTTGAGGATAGCTCGAGTAGTCCGGAAAATCAAAAGGGGCCAACCGCTACCTATTCTCGCGCATTATTGCGAGCGACTGCGCTTTGTTGAGCGCCTCTTCAAGCATCACGCCAAGCTCTTCGCGTAGCACCACCGCCGCGGTTTCCGCGAGCTGTTCTTTGAGCTCCGGTGCGATCAGAGTTTCGGACTCTTTGAGGCTCTCAATAAGCGATTCCATATCTTTGGCCGTAAAATCGACAGAAAGGGCACCGCGATCGAGCTTTAAGCTCAGTTTCCCGGATTTAAGCAGCCATAATAACGCCGAATCCGAGAGCCCCGAGAGTCTTTGGAATTCACTGAGGCTAAAGTTGCTCATAAGGATTCCTCAGATAATTCACGCTTTACCGCCCGTGAAGCACCGACAAGCCGCATCGCTTCACTGTCATCGGCGATAAGCGCAGCAGCTGCTTCGATATTGCCGACGCACACACCGAGCGCTTCAGCACGGGCGAGCTCTTCGAGCTTTTCTACTGCGCGCTGAAGGCTAGGTTGGCTCATGGCAAGCGCCTCAACTGCAAGTTTAGTCGCCGCGCCGGCAAGCACTTCTTGACTGTTTCTTGAAGCCGCAGTCGCTGAAGTAGGCAGCACGGCGAGAACAGATTCCTCGGCGATAGTGGTATGCCCGTGAATGTCAGTGAGCTCGTAAAGTTGCGCTACGACGTTTTCCAGTTGGCGCAGGTTCCCTGGCCAGCTATAGGCAAAGAGCAATCGATACGCGCCTGCGGTGCAGCCGACAATCTGTTTCGATACTGGGCGTTGACGCCAAATTTTTGCGAGCGCATAGCCAAGGCCGGATGCAATATCGAGTTTGCGATCGCGAAGCGGCCGCAAATGGAGCTTGACCCTGTCGAGGCGGTACGCAAAATCCTCGCGCAGCACCTCTGATTGGCGCATGTCGTCAAGCGACCGATTTGAGGCGAAGACAAAGCGCACATTTGCGGTAATGCTCTCGCTGCTTCCGACGCGACGATACGATTTGTTTTCAATAAATGTAATGAGCTTGCCCTGAAGTTCTTTGTCGATACTTTGAAGCTCATCGATAAAGAGCGTCCCATTCTCGGCACTTTTCACTAGGCCCCATTTGTCGACGGCGCCGGTATACGCACCCTGCACCGCACCAAAGAGCTCGGCCTGCACTAATTCTGAAGAGGAGAAATCTCGAGGTGTGATGCTCACAAAATTACCGCCTCGCCCCGAGAGGAGATGTAGCGCATAGGCCAGATTCGATTTTCCAGTTCCTGTTTCGCCGATAATTATCGGATTCTCGTTCACATAGCTTGCGTAGCGCGGTAGCCAACGCATCCAAAGATCGCGACTGTCAACATCGGCTATAGATTGCGCCCATCCTTTTACGCCGAGCGCTGGAAGTGGGATCGAACCGCTTTCGCGATTTTGAAGCTCGCGCTGCGCGCTCTCCCAGATGTGCAGCGCCTGTATCGGAAGTGGAGAAAGTTCGGTAAACGCGCCGGGTGCAATTGCCGCGAAGCTGTCTATCCAGCCGGAAGGGGTAAGATCGTCGTCTTCGGCAAAGAGCACGTCACCGGCGTACCCGATTTTTTCGGGGGCGGTTATCATTGTCGCCACGTAAATACTATCTTCAAAACGATCGCGAATAGAGTGAAGTAGCTTGCGAAGAATTCGTTGCGCCTGCTGATTGTGTAAGTGACCAATCTCAATCAGCACTACCGCAGGCTTCTCAGTGAGCATCGCTTCCCACGCGGTAACTAGCGTGGCGTGGCGGATCGGTATCGGCTGCTGACGTTGCTCCGCAAAGGCGCGAAGCTGCCTTCCAAGTTCGCTGCCGCCAATGACAAGAAGCGGACGAGTATTCTGCTCCTGTTTCATCGATCGTCCTCCCTGGCCAACATCTCGCGTAGCTGCTGCGAAGGTATTCCAAGTCGAGCGGCCGCGCGCCGAACATCGCCGCCTACGCGGTGCAGCACTGTAGCCACAGTTTGACGCGAATACAGCACACTATTGGCCTCTGCGCTGAAATCTTGCTCCCACTTCGCTGCAAGTGCTTCGGGATCTTCGTCTGTTTCAGCTTCTTTGCTGAGTGCAAGATGGAGTGCAACCGCGCGAAGCTCCTGAATGTCGCCCGGCCAGGTGCGATCGCTGAACCAGCTGATCAACGCTGGTGCTAATGGTTTGAGTTTCTGATTGAGCAGCGTACATGCTTCGTTGTGGAAGCGATGTACGAGTGCGGGAATGTCTTCTTTCCTTTCGGCAAGAGGTGGAATGCGAAGGTACTCGCACTCGGAGTGAATCCTGCGCCACGTCGATGCAAACTTTGGGTCGGTCACGGTAATAAGCGTAAGCGTCGTATTGGCGGAGCGTTTGAGACACTGTGCCTTTGCGCGCTTAGCGTACTCTAGGAGAAACTCTCCATCGTCTTCTTCCGCGTGTTTAAAGAGCAGCGACATTTCATGGTTAAAGGCGCCAGCTCGATCTGGCGCGATTGCGAGGGCTGCGGAAATGGGGATCGATAATGTTTGCGCATCTATTTCTCGCAGAAACCCAGGGGCGCCAGCCTCTCGATAAATTGCCTGCGCCAAAGTAGTTTTGCCACTGCCGCGTGGCCCTGAAATGATAATGGCCGGCGGGCGAATTTTTGCTGCACGTGAGGCGTGATTGATTAGCTCAATACTGTTCTTGCTTGACGCGACAAGTGAGTCCAAGCTGATGAACGGTTCGGCAGCCGAGCTACTGTTCCTAGAATGTTTCGCCTGACCGACTTCTTGAGTTACTTCCTCGCAAAGTCTCTCAATTGCTTGTGGGCTTTCGATATGTACGAAGTCTCTACAGCCGAGGCGCATCGCTTCGATGGCAACACTCTGGCTTGGCTCATCAGTGAGAAAATAGCAGGAGGGGCGCTGCGCGGCTGGTAGCTTACTAATTTCGGCCAGAATATCGAGACCGGTCGTGAGATCGCCAAGAAGGTAGTCCAAAACTACTACGCGCGGCTTTCGCGTTCGAATAGAGCGAACGATGTTTTCGTTTATCGGAAGCCTCGCCGCGCGCAACGATTGCGCCGAGAGTTTCTCAACAAGCGTTTCAGCAGCGCGAATTTTCGTCTGCTCTCGCTCATTTAGAATAATTGCTACCTCTTCGCGCATCATCTATCAGGGGCCCTTTGGAAGCTATAAGCCGTTACCTATTCTGATGTGACAAGAGGGCTAAGAGTTGTAAGGGAGTTTTGCGTGATCCCGATCCTCTATGGAGATTAAAGCGAAGGTCTGTCATGAGAGACATATTAATCGTCGAAGACAACGCCGTGGAACGGAAGCGGCTCGAAGGATTGTTTCGCGAGGCCGGCTATTCGGTATCGGTATGTGAAACAGTTGGAGATGCCGAAGATCTACTTAATCGAGAGTCGTTCAGGCTTGCAATCCTCGATATTGGACTTAGCGACAAGTCCGGTTCTCATCTGTTTCATCGGCTTCGTGGCAGTGGCGCAGGAGTCACCAACGTGATTGTGTTTACCGGCAATCCTTCAGTCCATTTGAAGCAGCGCTTCATCAATGAGGGGGCAATCGACTATATTGTCAAAGGATCCGCCGCTGCGCAGAGTCCCTCGTTTCTGGCTCGCGTGAAAGAGGTTCTTGGAGGTCCACAGCATGTCTCGGCGCAGGCGGTCTCGCTCGAACAGTTTGTCGCGCACTATTTAACACCGCAGTCGCGCGCGTTGTTTCTCAATATGGATGGTACGCTTCCCGCGTGCAGTAATTGCTCGGCGGTAGAATTTGAAGTGACCTTTTCACATCAGCCGCAAGTACCGCCAGAAGTTAAAGGTCTCGTCGTCTGCAAAAAATGTGGGCGGCCGTTCGATCCACAGGTTTCGTGAGGATTTCATGCGGTTGGGCCTGCTCACCGATTTTAGGTCCGCCGGCACGTTCGTGCTAGGGGTAGGATCCGAGGTACGAAGCTGGATAACACTGCCGCTTATAGCGCTCTACACTCTCCTTGTTGTTGCCGGAACTGTGCTCCTCGACCCGCCTGAAGTTGTGCTTTCCCGTCTTTTCTTTATCCTCTTCGCCGGATTTATTTATGTCGCACTTGGCGCCGAGGATCGTTTGGTAACGGTACGGACGGTGTATGCGCTCGCGGCCTGTCATGCCTCATTGCAGTGGCTCTTTGGCGAACTTTTTTCCTTCCCCCTGTTCGATGGCGTGCTGATTCCGGCGGCGGTCTCAGGAGTAGCACTGGCAATTATCCCGCTGCCACTGCGTGGCGCGCTGTGGACGGCATTGCTGCTTGTGACGCTTCATTTTCTTTTTAGCGTGCTTATTGTGGTTGGATTCGAATCTGATCCGCTCCAGTTCCTCAAGTGCTTTTCGATTGTACCTTGCGGCGCCGCGCTTATCCCTGTTGTTGCATTGGTTCGAGGATATCCACAGGATTTCGAAGGCGAAGGCGCGAAGATCACCACATCACTTGTCGAAAGGCGCAAGCTCGGCGTGAAAGGTGATATGGGAAAGAGTTTCCGTACTGGAGGATCCGACGCGCTCCTGGTCCATGCCCAGGCGTGGATTGAAGCGAGGCTTCGCGGCGAAATAGGCGGGCAACTCCTTTTGATTGGAATATTCCTTCCTACCTGCGTGCTTGGCGTCGCAAATCTGGTAAGAGAGCCGCAGCTGCAAAATATTGTCAGCTTCCTTCTCATTGTAATTATTGAAGCAGGAGCGCTCGCACTTCTGCTGCGATTACTTCAAACCACGGCACGGGAGCGCGCGGCGCTTACGATAATGGGTCGCTTCGCCGAGTCGACGGCATTTGTGCCGGAAGCTGGCGTGCAGCTATTTGTTTGGCTATCGAGACTAGTCTGCCGTGAATCGGCAGGGCTGGTCATCGAGGGAAGTGGAAAAAACTATTTGCACGAAGGAATGTCTATCCGTGAGAGTAACGTCGATATTTCCTATGCGTTGGCGTTACTCGAAGTGTTGGAGCGAAGTGGGCTTAAAGAGGGAGTGTTGGGTCAATCGCAGATCCCTGCTGATATCTTTCGTGGCCTGGAAGGCTGGTTTTCGGTGACCCCGGCGCGGGTGCTTTTCATGCGAGTGCAGTCGCTTTCTATTGCCGATGTACGAAGCTCGGCCGTGGTGATTCCGCTTAAGCGCACCGCGCATATGCTTGGATTCCACCGTAGCTATCAAACTGTCGTGGCTATGGCGAGTTTGCTGCGCCTGGCGATCGCCGACATACAGCAACGTGGTGGCGAACCGCGAAGCGATCTCCTTGTTGCCGACGAAGGACGAATTCAGAAACTGGTGCATCGAGTCAATAATGGCACGCAAGAAGTGCTCTCTCTTTGTTCGCAGCTTGCAACACGAAGTAGGGAAATAGCCGACTCGGTGCTTCGCGAGGACGTGTCGCGCTTGCTGCAAGATGCCGAACGCACGCTTGCCGTGCTTTCGTGGGGAGTTTCCGACGATAGGGTGCTCGCCGAGCTGCATCGCGCAACACTTTCTGAATTCCGCGAAGACATCACGGTGGCTTCTGTTGTCGAGGAGATAAAAGAGTTCGGGCAATATTTACAAGCGCAAGGGCGCGGCAGCATTACTGTCGAAAGTGAAGTCACCGAAAGCGTATGTGTGAAAGTGGTCAATCGAGAATTCTTGCTTGCAGCGCTTCGTCAGATTGGCTGGGAACTGCGTGGCAAAGAGGCGACGCTTTCGTTGACGCTGCAAAAACGAAGCAGAACTGTCGAGATCGAACTTAGCCTGACAAAGGCGGCGGAAAGCACTCCATTTTTGCCGCTGCTTAAAGTGGCTGAACTGAGCGGAGCTACGGCGATTTTGAACAAGGCAGGCACGACGCTAAATATTGAATTCTTGTTGGGTGAAGCAAGGGTTGGTACGCCCCGTGAGAGTAGTCAGTGGGCGCTTTTTGTCGACGATAATGAACAGGTGACATCGTTCTACGCGAAGGCAGCCGAAGCGCTTGGTGTAAAATATAGAAGTGCACATAACCTCGCTCAGGCGCTCGCGCTTATTGGTGATCTGGGTAAACCACGCTTTCTAATCACTGATGTGAATCTTGGCAGCGAAAATGGCCTAGACCTGGTTCGATTTGTTCGCGAAAAGTTCGGCGCGGAGCTACCGATCTTGGTGGTAAGCGGTGAACGGCTTGGCGGCGAGCGCGATCTCGGCAAGACTAAGTACTTAGTAAAACCGGTCGGTCGCCGAGCGCTCTTCGCAGAGATATCGGCGATTTTAGGAGGTTAGAATGGCTAAGGCAGAAAAAAAGTCGAATCCGCCACGCGGCGCAGATCTCGCGGAGCTGCGCGGGGCGCTACATGCACTTGAGGAATCCGTCGTGCGTGAAGTCGTAAAGGATGCCTGTGATCGAGTACATGATCTTGTTGTTTCAACACTCAGTGATATCACCGCAAAGCGCGTCGCTGTTTCCGATAATGGTTCAGCGGAAAGCACCCAAGCACGTTCTTCGGAGTGGAAGAAAATCGGTTCGCTTTCAGAGATTAGAAGATTGGTTGGCGGAAGGTTTCAAAATTTAAAAAATCGGTGGGTCGGCGCGGGATTTCCGCTTCGCGAGCATCGCGGCGACCGCGGCGGACAGTTCGATATCGTGGGCAAGGGCTGGGAGGAGTTCCACGCCTGGCTATTGCAACAGGGGTTCGAATCGAGGCTTTCCGAAGAGGCGGACGGAACGCTATTTGAGATTCGAATGTTGAAATAGCGGTTTAGAATTTTAAGCGACTACTGCTTGCCCTTCTGCTCGAAGGTAAGTTGATAGATATCCCTGAGCGGCCGGCTCAGGGCGAGCGAAAGTGCCGCATAAGCGGCGTCCTTGTAAATCAGTTAATACTCTCAGGAACTATATTCCCTATTTTAGAATCCTAATGAGGGGTCTCTGTAAAAGCAGTAGTAGTGTTCTCAGTGCAATTGGTTTTCTTATTGAATGATATTAGATGGTTGAGAGGTGGTGAATGAATCGAGTGGAGTCTCGCCTAGTACTAAAGGGTTTTCTTGTGGCGCCCCGTTGGCCTGCCTAGCAAACTCAAAGTATTAAGATCTCACGAGATTCTGTCGACATCGATGGCAAGGAAGCTAGGGTGCATTTACGACTTACTTTCCATCACGCGAATTGGAGTGATCTATACTTGAGCGCCAACAATTTGTGTTGTGTACGGAAATTTGAGACGTCCAAACCCGATTAACTATTGTGATCATGACTCACGATTGCGCGGTTAGCAGGAGCGGATTTTAAGAATGGCAATGATGCAAACGCAAGATCAGACTAACGATGATTTCAACGTACCCGCAGCGATGACGGATGCCGGCTGCGAGCGTGAGCTCAATGAGGATCGCTACGCAGTTATTGAATCCGCATCAGGGCTCGCGTGGCTTGTCTGTGATGGCATGGGTGGCGTTGCAGGTGGTGAGCTTGCTGCGCAGCTTGCGATTGATGCCATTCGTCGTGAACTGGAGAGCGCACCGGCACGTCGACCGGAAGATGCGCTGAAGGGCTCAATTCTTGAAGCCAATCGCATCATTGTTCTTCGAAGACAGAATCAAGCTTTCGCGCAGATGGGTACGACGGTGGTAGGAGCGATTTTTGCGGCGCCGGAAGTAGTGATTGGAAATGCGGGCGACTCACGGGCCTATCTGATTCGAAATGGGGCAATTCAACAGCTCACGACAGATCACACCTATGTGCAGGGGCTTGTAGAGAAAGGGCAGATAAAGCCCGAGGAAGCACTCTCGCACCCGAACGCGCATATTCTCACACGCTGCATCGGCTCGGAGCCGGGACTGCTTGTCGACGCGCATCGCTTCTGGATTTGGCCTGATAAATCAAGTGATCGCGGTGATTGTATTTTACTTTGTACCGACGGGCTTTATAGCCATGTAAGCGATAAAGAGATGGCGAGTATTGTTACCAAGAATACTCCGCAGCGTGCCTGCGTCGAACTCGTTGAAATCGCAAAGACGCGCGGCGGCTACGACAATATCACTTTGGCGATAATCCCGCTCGGTGGCTCGCTCATGGAGGAACCTCCCGCGGGCTTTGAGGAAAAGCAGCTTGCGCAACGTGCGCAGAGGCAATCGAGGTATTCTTCAAGTGCGCCCAAGCGCAATTTAGCAAAAGATATTCTTATTGTAGTGACCTTGGTGGTACTCGCGATTTTGCTCACCGTGGTCCTATTCGCGGTTTTGGTGGGGCAATAATTTTTCCTGGAGATGAACGATGGAGAAAGAGAAAAACTCGGCAGGTGATAAAGCAGCGGCAGGTGGCGATGACGGCTCGAGCGTCGGAGAAGGAACGGCGCCTCGCGCAAGGAATCGAACGGTGATGCTCACGCCAGAGATTACTGGGCAAGTCCGCGCCAGATTGCAGCATGATATCGGCGGGAACGAGCGTACTATGATTCCGGCCGCATCACCCGAGCCCAGTAGTCCGCCGCAAAATAGTACCTCCAGTGGTGCAGGAAATTTTTATACTCCGGCATCGCGAGGCAGGGGTGCCACACCGCCGCCGATGATGCAGGCACCGGAGCCGGCGCTTGAACCACCACCAGCCCCGCGTCCGCGTATGACACCGCCGATGAGCCCGATCATGGGAGTTCCCACGGCTTCCTCCGGCGAAGATAAAGAGGGCGTCGTATGGCATAAGAAAACGCCAATAGTTGGATTTCTTGTATCGTTTGACGGCAATCCCAATGGCGAAGTCTTTGAGCTCCGCAGCGGGCGGCTTATTGTGACTTCGGAATCTTCCGCGCAGGGTAATTTCCTAGTGTGCCGTGACCCGTCGGTATCGCCAATGCATGCTATTTTACGAGTGAGCCAGGGCGGTGAGATTCAGGTGCTCGATCAACTTTCAGAATTTGGAACACGTATTAAACGCTTTGGGTCCGACGAAGAGATTGAACTTTCGGGTGACAAGGGAACTATTGAACATGGAGATGTCGTGACATTCGGAAATCGGAAATTCCATGTGTGTCTGATTGCACTCGCCCCAGGGATGTAAGACGGTGGTTTTGGTGAATGGAGGGCGTAGTTAGAGGTGAGCATTTCAAGTGAGCCACTCATGAGCATGCAGCCCGGTACGGTAATTGCCGGCCGATATGAGGTTGTTAAATCGCTTGGCGCGGGCAGCATGGGCGTCGTGTATGCCTGCCGCCATAGAGAGCTCACCGGTCACATGGTCGCTGTAAAAGTGCTATTTCCTGAAGTGGCCAATGATAAAGTGGCTGCAGCTCGTTTTAAGAATGAAATTTTCGCCTCTTATAGCGTGTCTCACCCGAATGTCGTTCGTGCGTATGAGTATCTGCGTGACGGCGATCTGGTGGCGTATGCGATGGAATATGTCGCCGGCGGCGCGCTTGCTGAGCGGCTCGAGGGGGCCAGCCAAAATCCAATTCCAATTCCTGAAGTGGTGAACATCTTGGCACAGATGTGCGCGGGAGTTCAGGCGATTCATGACGCTGGTATAGTACATCGTGATCTCAAGCCCGAGAATATTCTGTTAGCCAAAGATGGTCAGGTCAAGATTGCCGATTTCGGAATCGCGCGAATGGGACACGGACCCAAATTAACTGAGCATGGCGGTGTCGTGGGAACGATTGACTATGTGAGCCCCGAGTACATGCTGAATGCTCAAGTTGATTGGCGTTCTGATATTTATGCGCTTGGAATTTTGGCATTTGAAATGGTGACCGGTGAGTCGCCTTTTCGGGGTGATAGCGTATATGCGACGATGACTCTGCGGCTTAAGTCCGATCCTCCGCCGCCAAGCAGCTTACGCCCCGAGTGTTCGCCTGAACTTGATAAAATAATTCTTAAGGCGATGGCGCGAGATCCTGAGGCACGTTACCAGTCAGCCGCGGAAATTCATATGGATCTGCAGAAGCTCACTCCGCTTCAGGGGGTTCCTTCAGGCGCGCAGCTAAGTATGCAGCGAAAACCGGTCCCTCCCGCGCCGCTTGACCCGGTCGTTGAGCAGGGTGCGGAAGAAAAAATTGAGAAGCCGGTTGTGCCCGGCGGGGCAGCGATTGGTGGAAGAGTCAAAGTTGTCGGCAAAAAAAGTGAGCCGGCCCGTAATGGCGGGTATGAGCCAGCACCTTCGTCTGGCGAAAAAACAATTGCTTGGAGTTTCGGGGATACCCCGGTTGATGAGCCTAGGATGCTTTCTGGGCCGCAGAGTAATGTCGAACCAGTGCGCGAGATAGGCTTTGATCAACATGGCGGTGAGCGACAGGCGGGAGGAAAGCTGGAAAGCGTACTTTCGTATCCGCGAGGCTCGAGCCCCGAGTGGAAGGGCGGGCAGCCGCGTAAGGATTCAAACGTCGTTGTTCATCGTTCTGGGATCGATAATGCGCGGATTCGAAAGCTTTCGCAGCTCTCCGATCAGGCCAATCCATCGCTTTTAGTTGATATTGTGTTCCTCGTGGTTGCAGCATTAATCGGCATAGGTGTGGGCTTCGCTGCGTTAAAGATATTTTTCCCGGATGTCGTCGGAGCCACGTCGGAAACTTCCATGACTATTGATTCGGGCTCGAACGAGAATGATACGCACGTGAGCTCGGGGAAGGGGTATGTGTAAAAGCGGCCCACCCAGAATTTGTTATGGGTGCGGTAGGGAGAAGTTTATAGTAGCGTTTAGGAAGAAATTTTTGCGGAATAGGTTTTTGTGAAGCTATTAGTGCTTGATATCAATGTGGAAGCGCAGGCTTTTTGCGCGAAGCGAGTCGAGTCGTTTAACCAGAGCGATATCGAAATGCTCGATCTCAAGGTTAAGCTTGTCGGTGAGCGCGACTTTATCGATAGGCTTAGCGAGGCCGACGTGCTTGTGCTCGGCTCGGGCCTAGGCGAGCGTGCAATCGCAATTGCGCGGCATGCAAACTCACTCGTGCCCTGGCTTCATATTGTGATGTTCGTCACTGATGAGGCCTATGGCGGTGGCGCGTTTCGCGCTGCGCATTCGGCGGGGGTCAGGAAGGTATTTCCCGATAGTGCGAGCCCACTGGATTTCCTGCAAGAGCTGGTCGCAATTCATTCCGAATTTAGAAAAGAAGGAAGAACCCGTGAAGCGCGTGTTGTTGCGGTGACCCATGCCAAGGGTGGTGTTGGAGCAACTTCTGTGTGCGCGGCGCTCGCCGAGGTTTGCAGCGTCTATCATAAACGCACCATGCTGTGGGATCTCGATGTCGAGACGCGTGATTTAAGCCGATCGTTGACGGTAAATGGCGTTGAAGCCAAGGTCGTAAGCTCCTGGGTAAACGGAAGTCGTGAGGTTTCGCGAGAGTCTTTGAAAGACGCGATTATCCCGATATCGAGTGATGTGTCTGTATTAATGCCGCCGGATCGCATGGCTGAGTCGATGGATCTCGTTTGTCACACCGACTCGATTGCGTTGGTACAAAGAGTTATTGAGCTGTCGCGGCTGCTTTTTGATGTGGTGCTGATAGATACCGGCGGAAGAATGGGACCTGCGACTGGCTCCTTGCTTCGCGCTTCAGATGTCGTGCTCATTGTGATCGACGATACTATTTTGGGGCTGACTGCGGTTGACCTTTACCTGACATTTGTAAAAAGTCTTGTTGGTACATCCGATAGAATTGTGTTCCTGGTGAATCCTTATTCCGGTGCGCTTCTCGGGGTCTCGCAGATCGCTGCAGAGCTGGAGCCGGCCCATCACCTTGGCGAAGCCCCTTGGCGGCTGCCGCCGATTCCAAATGATCCCAAAGCAGCGCTTTGGCCGGGCAGTGGAAGAACTTTATATAGCATGGGGCAAAAGTCGACGCGCGCAATCTTAGAGCGGATAGCGCGCGACCTCGGCATTATCGATCCCGGGCAGCAGGGAGCTCCTTCACCATCGGGACCGGATTCTGGCGCGACCACCGGATGGCTTAGTAAGATTTTTAACCGAGGTGGCGGGCCAGCACAGGCGAGCTAGTAGTACTTGAGTGAGGAGTTAAAGCAAGCTCAATTTGCGATATAGAATGGCATTTGAAGAAAACAAAATGAGTGATCTTTCTGAAACTTGTGTGCCTGAAATCGCGTCTTTACGATTTAGACTTGTTTCCCTTTCAGTTTTCGTGCTGAATACGGAGGTAAGTTAGTCGTCGGCTATTCTGCATTTTAGCAGCGGGGGGTGTCTCCCGTTGAAGGTGTAAGAAAGTAGTACGTAGTTAGGACTTAGTAACGGGGAACTAATCACGACCCTTTCAAGAGCGGTACAATTCTTGAAGAGTAGAGTGGCGATGATGTTGAATTAAAGTTTAGGTTTGGGAGTTGAGGTGTATATTTGGTAACAGTACGAAATTGACTGGGTCAATTTGGCTGGTTCCAGGGCACTTTTAACGCTCGGAGCTGAAAGCAATGGAGAAAAGTATGAATAAAATCAAGAAGGTAGAGGAGAAAGAAGAGGGCGCAAGCTTGGTTGAGTATGCTTTGCTCGTAGCGCTAATTGCGGTTGTTTGTATCATCGCGATTAGAGTGCTTGGACGAAGAGCGTCTGCGAAGTTCTCTAATATTGCGAGTGACATAGGGTAATTGGACCCTAAGTCGTTGACCATGACGGGTACATTTGTGCCCGCCATGGTCACTCGTCATTATTACGCACTTTTGCTAGTGACTTGTGAAATAACAAGAAATTAGCCTTTCTCCCAATCTTCCGAAGTTGTTCAAAAGCTGAAGATTTTTGCTTCAGCTGACGATAAAAGGTTTTGAGGATTCTTTTTGGGAGGTTTTTGCGGTTTTGGCCCACGGTCAATAATTAACTAGAGTGCTTAATAGGCATTTTAGGTACCTAACCGTTTTCTTCTCAATTGAATCATAAGCATAGGTGGGAATCTTAATTCTGCTCTGTGTTGTTACCGAGTGTTGTTACCGATTCACTCCGGTCACACGATGCATGTTTTGATTCCTGCGGTGCTCAGTGGTGCTTAGTGGCACCGCGGCAGGTAACAGATTTATCTTGCCCGCGTCGCGCTTCCCTCCAAGCGTAGCTTAGAAGGGAAGATGTGCAGTGGGTTTTTTGAGAGGTTGGGCGCGTATGTCAAGGCATTTTGGTGGCGTAGGACCAGGTCGACAGGTAGAGCGGGCACGAATGTTCGTCGTGCTAGGCATCCTTCTTGTGATAGTCATCGCTGGAGCATCACTGATCCTTCTTAGTGTTGGTTCCAGCGGAACAAATACCACCGCGTCGGTGGTTGTCCAGAAAGAAGAGCTCACTCTTCAAAGAATTTCAGTTCTTGTTCCGAAGCAGCGCATTGAAACCGGTTTGCTGCTTGAGCCGTTTATGTTCCAGGAGGAGCAGCGCGCGATGGTCGGGCTTCCTCCAAAAGAGCGCTTAGTAACAAGCTTCGATCAGATTCGCGGGTACTACTCACGCTCCCCGATTATTCCGGGCGAGCCGCTGCTCACAGATGTTATTACTTCGGTTCGGCCCTCCAATCCTGTTTCGGCAAAGATTCCTGAGGGGTATCGCGCAGTCACTATCAACGTGAACTCGACAAGCAGCGTTGAAGGTTGGGCTACTCCTGGTGCGAAAGTTGACGTGGTATGGGCTTCGCGTATTCGCGGCCAAGCCGGCGTCTCTGTCATTGTCCAAAATGCGGAAGTGCTTTCGGCCGAGCGTATGGTTGATCCAAATCTTAAACCCGGAACGCCGGTACCGAGCACGGTGACATTGCTCGTGACCGCAGATGATGCCAACAAAATAATGCTTGCCACAACAACCGGCGCGCTCAGTCTCTCGCTACGCGGAGATCAGGACACCGGCAAAGGCGTTGGTGGAGGCAGCATCACGGTTGACTCGCTGTTGAACGGCGCGGATACAACTTCGAAAACGCGTTCGAAAGGTATTACGGTCAAGGTAAAGGGACCGGATGGCAAGATCCAAGAGATGGAGTTGATCGATGGTAAACTTGTCCCGATGGGATAAGTGAAAAGGCATGCATGCGCGGCTGATCAGACAGGATCTGACCAACCGGCGCATGCGCGTTTAGGGGGGCTATGGGGAATCAATCGGACAATGACAAAGACTCGCTCATAGGGCTTTTTTCCACGCGCGGCGCGGGAAACGCTCGATCCGATCAGACCGCAGTATCCGGAAAAACCGCGACACTGAAACAGATTGGCTATGAATCCGATGCGCCAGTTTCTCGTGGTGATGCATCAGGTTCGGCTTCGGGCCTCCCAGTAAATAATCAAAGTTCGGCCAGGGCCGCAGTGCCTTCATCCGGAGCTCGACCGGCAATGGGCGGCTCCGGCGCGATGTCTTCAGCACAGTCGGTGATGAAGAGCAAACTTTCACCGCTCGGCAATACGATTATGCGTGAAGCGCGACGCGAGCTTGGTAACGAGTTCAACATGGGCCAGTCTTCGGACGTGAGCCAAGTCGTCGTGTCCGAGGGAGCAATTGCTGAAGCCGTCGATAAGGTGCTTCGACGCCGCAATGACGCGCTTGATGACATTGAGCGCGCCAATATTATTATCCACCTGCAGAAAGATTTAATGGGCTGGGGCGTGCTGCAGCCGCTGATAGACAATCGTGAAGTCACGGATATTCATGTGTACGATTATCAGACTGTGGTGTTACAGCGCGGTAAAGTGAGCGAGACCACTGGATTGCACTGGCCGAGCCATCAGGCATACGTATCATTTCTTGATCGCTTGCTTCTTCGACTTGGTAAGTCGCTCTCCACGCAGCAACACACGGTAGATGCCTCTTTTGGAAATGGTATCCGCCTTTGTGCGATACATGAGAGCGTGTGCGGTCAACGAGGACCGCTGCTTTGTATCCGCGTGCCGCGCGTTACCGAAGTGTCACTCGAGGGTATCGTTACCTACCAGGTTGCTCCTCCGCTTATTGTACAGTATCTCGCCGCGCTTACTCGGAGCTGTAAGTGTACGATCATGGTTGCCGGAGAAACTGGTACTGGAAAGACCACACTGATTAAGTGTCTTGGTACGCAGTTCGGTTCGGACGAGTCGATCGTCGCGGTGGAAGACACTCCCGAGCTCAATTTTCAGCACCCGTACTTTCGTTCGCTTGTGTCGCGGCCGCCGAATACTGAAGGGGTCGGTGAAGTGACCTTGCAGGAACATATTAAGACTACCCTTCGAATGACGCCGACTCGCGTCATTCTTGGTGAAATGCGGACTCCATACGCCGCCGAGGCGTTTCTCGAAAGCGCGCAGACTGGTCACGTTGGAATGTCAACGCTCCATGCGCGTAATGCACGAGAGACCCTGGTTCGCCTGGAGAGCTTGCTCGGTCGCGCGCAGAAATCCGTCGCGATTGACATTATTCGACAGCAGATTGCACTCGCCGTGGATTGTGTTGTGTGGCTCTTCCGCGAAAAGGGGACTGGTAAGCCTCGCGTGGGAGAAATTATCGAAGTGGGTCACTTTGTTGAAGGCGTCATTCAGGTTCGTCCGATGTTCACCCTGGTGAAGACCGGCGACAGGCCAGTGTGGCGCGTCGATTCTTGGGCCAGTCAGTTCGAGGACATTCTTTCCGAGAATGGCATTTTCTTGGGAGATGCGCCGCAGGAGCTGACCCTCAGTAACAGTACAATGAATACTTCAAGCGGACGAAAATAAAGCTATGTCTCCTATCGTCATCGTATTAATTGTCGTCATTGTGGCGCTGGGTGTTGGCGGCGCCATCGTATTCTTCTTCCTACCGAGCGGGGTGAACTTCAACGAATCGCATAGGTTCGAGGTTGCCGACGTACAGCCGCTGACGAGTCGCGGAAACGTGCCGAAACCAGAAACTATTTTCCAGACGGCTGCTACGGAGAAGGCGCGGCGCGTGGACTCGCGCTTGACGCTCAAGAAAAAGCTCAAATACGCGCAGTGGCGGATCTCTCCGATGGCCTACCGCGCAATGATAGTGGGCATAAGTCTTTTCACGCTGGCGCTCTTTAGCATCAAATTCCACTGGAGTGTGCAGCTGATTTCGCTGGTGTCCGGTCCGATCATCATGAGCGCGATTCTGAATTATGCAGTTGAACGCCGCTTTAAAGCGTTTGATCAGGATTATCCGGCGTACCTGCTTTCGGTGGTCGGTCTGCTTAAGACTGGCATGAACACGATGACTGCGCTCGAGGCTGCCGCGCAGGGGCTTCAAGAGGGCTGCAGTGTTCGTGAAGAGATCGAAATGATGATTGAGCGGCTGCGATTCGGCGTACCCGAAGAGAAATCAATCGGCGCGTTCGGTGAAGACATTTATCATCCGGAGATCGAGCTTTTTGTGCAGGCGCTGCTTTTAAGCCGACGAGTTGGCGGTACGCTCTCTGACACGCTTGAGCGTCTTTCGAAGCAGGTACGTAAACGCCAGTTTTTTAGAGCATCGGCCGTTGCCGCGGTCGGTTTGCAGAGAGGATCTATTTGGTTCATCTTGGCGATTCTCTCAGCCTTGGAAGTCTACCTCTATTTTGTGTACCCCGAGGCGGTGGTCGGTGCCTGGGCTAACGAAACTGGTTGGGCGGTATGGCAGTTTGGTCTCGTGGTTATTTTCCTTGGCATGTTTTGGGTGCGGCAAGTAACTAAATTGAGAGTTTAAGAGCCATATGGAGCCAACAACTGTAATTGGACTTGTCGTATTGGTCGTCGTTTTGGGCGGCGGAGGGGTGCTTTTGTACCTCTACCTTTTCCCGACCGAAGGCGCCACGCTTCGCACCATGCTTAATAGCGGCGGTCGTGGTGGTCTCACCGTTGAAGATGAAGGCTTCGACGCCAAGGGCAGAAAAACCGACCTCTCACGCTCGGATCTCGATAAATACAAGCAGATACGTAAGAAGACTAAGAAGCCGCCACTTACGCTCGAGCAAAAATTTTTCCAAGCGGGAGTATTTACAAAACACGATAAGGCTGAATTCAAACGGCTACGCGTGGTCATTCCCTGTGTGACCACGCCATTGTTGACCTTCGGGATGTGGTCCCTGATGGGTGCCGAGTGGTCGATTATCGGAATTGTCTTAGGCCTGCTTGTAGGCATGCAGATTCCCTTTTCGATTCTCGACCGCCGCATTAAGAATCGTGGCGAAGATATCATGTATTATTTGCCATTAGTTATCGAGCAGATTGCAATCGGCGTAAGTAGCTCGCTTGATATCGGTCCATGTATTCACAAAGTAATTTCAATGGCCGATGAGCGTGATACCCATAATGTGGTTACTGAACTCTTGAAGTTTGCGCATGGGTATGTGCGATCGGGCGCCTCGCTTGAAGACGCGTTAATGGAAGTCGGAAAATTATCGGGACACACTGAACTAAAGCACACTTTCATGTCGCTTTCGCAGGTGGCGCGGCACGGTGGTGAAATTACTCGGCAGTTGCAGGAGCTTGCTGATGCAGTCGCTAACCAACGTGAAACGAAAATTGATGCGAAGATAAAAAAGCTGGAACTTGCCGCGACTGGTCCTGTCGCCCTGGTGTTTATGGGTTTTTTGGTCATTCTCTTGATAGGATTCGGACTCCAAGTAACGGCGGCGTTTAACTAAGGAACGCGCTGCGCGCGCTCCATCGGGAGAGGGAATGGTCAAGGGGCTACGTCAGAGTGATATTATACTCGCGCTCTTCGTCATCGCGATTACGGCGATGTTGCTTGTTCCGCTCCCCACCGTCCTGCTTGATTTTCTCCTTGTTACTAATCTTTCAATCGCTTTTTTGCTACTGCTGATAGGGCTGTATTTGCCGAATGCGTTAGCACTGCTCTCATTCCCGACAATATTGCTTTTGACGACGCTCTTTCGACTCGGTCTCAATGTTGCGTCAACTCGGCTGATTTTGAGCCAAGCCGATGCCGGTGAAGTGATCCGTGCATTCGGAACATTTCTCATAAGTGGAGAGATTTTCGTTGGCGTGGTTATCTTCACTATCATTACTATCGTAAACTTCGTCGTGGTTGCGCGCGGCGCGAGCCGCGTTTCCGAAGTGGCCGCGCGCTTTGCATTGGATGCGCTTCCAGGGAAGCAGTTAGCGATTGATTCCGACCTTCGCACGGGGCTGATTTCAGCTGAAGAAGCTCATGAGAAGCGCGAAGAGTTACGTAAAGAATCGCAGCTTTACGGCGCGATGGACGGTGCGATGAAGTTTGTGCAGGGCGACGCGATTGCCGGCGTGTTTATTATATTCACGAACATTCTTGGTGGAATCTATGTTGGCTTGAAAGACGGCAAGTCATTTTCGGATGTTATCGAGGTATATCTTCGGCTCACGGTTGGTGATGGGTTGCTTCATCAAATACCAGCGATTTTAATAAGCATATGCGCCGGCATTGTTGTCACGCGAGTGGCATCAAGCGAACATACTACGCTTGGCAGTGACGTGAGCGCGCAGCTTTTTAGCCGATGGGGCGCCTTGGTCGCTGTTGGTGCCGCATTAGTGGCAATCGGAGTCTTGACGGACCTTCCGACAGTCCCGTTCGCTGTTGTCGGCATAGCGGCGATTAGCCTCGGCCTCTGGACAAAGAAGCACCGGCAGGGCGTTATGGGCGAAGCGCCACATTCCTTTCTCGCAACCAGTGTCGATGGCGCGCCGTCTGTACTTGCCGATGAAGAAGCCACAGATGATCGCGAATTGGTAATCGCACTCGATAGCCCGAGTCTTTTTCGTAAGTATGATGGCGCCGCAGCACAATACCGCGTTTGGTGGGAGGAGTTACGGCGCGATTTTTATGCTGATAACGGACTGTGGCTTCCGCGCATTAGTGTTGTGGCCGATGAGCGACTCGCACAGGGGAGTTATACGATTCATTTAGGTTCGAGCATAGTAGAGGAGGGCAGCGTAGTCCCCGATACGGTGCTTGTAGATGTAAATCCTGCGAGTGCTTCAGTCCTTGGGTTGGAGGTCTTCAAAGAAGAGGAGCATCCGTTATCCCGAGCCAAGATTTTCTGGACGCGACAAACTCCGTCAGTGCGAAAGATAGTCGATAATGGGTTGGTCAAAGGACATGATTTCTTCCACTATATTGGGCTTCGTTGCGCCGTGTTTTTTATGAAACATCCCGAGGAGCTCCTCGGTGTAGCCGAAGTGCATGCGTTATTAAAAGGGCTCGAGAAGCGTTATCCCGGCCTCGTGACGGAAGCATTCCCACAACAGAGTCTCAATATCGCTCGACTTACAGAGATTTGTCAGGAGCTTGTGCGCGAAGGCGTCTCGCTGAAGGATTTCAGACAGATTGTGGAGCTCGTCGCAACCTACTGCTCAGCAGAAAATGTGTCGCTCGTTGGCGAAGAGCAGGTCGATGTTCAGAGTATCGTTGGGTTTGTGCGGTTGCATCGGCGTCGTCAACTGGTTTCACGGCTTTTAAGTCCTCGAAGAACCTTAAAAGTGGTAACGCTTTCTTCCGGCATTGAAGAAGTGCTTCGTGAAAGCGAAGTGACTGAGAGTGCAACTGGCTTAATGATCGACCCGAGTTCGGTAGAGGCGCTTCGCGCGGGACTTGCGTCGCTGCTTGATCCGGTGCGTGCCAAGGGCATTGCTCCTGTGGTGCTGCTCTGTGCGACGGAGGTTCGGCATAAATTAGCACTGCTCCTGCGCAATGTCGATCGAAGCGTGCGCTTCCTTACATTCGAAGAGCTGGATCAGGAACTTACTCTTGAGCCGGTCGGAGTTTGGCGAATGGCGGCCGGGGAGATGGTTTAATATGCGGAATATCAATCTTCTCTCATTACCAGCATACGTTTGGCGTGAAGTTACAGGCTTGGCAACTGGGGTGTGCCGCGGTGACAATAGGTGTAGAACACTATGACAGACACAGAAACGACTGCAGCGCAGAGCTCGGGAACAATAGACGAATATTTTTTCATTGAAGGCCATCTTCTTTCGACGCGGACCTCAGATGCCTATAAGGCGATTGATAAGTTCTCCAAAGCGAGCGTGCTCTTGTGGCGGCTTCGCCATCCGCTTGATTCGAAAAGCGGCGGCATCGGGCGTTTCCTAGCGCGAATGAAGATTCTTACTTCGATTACTCCCGCGGTGGCTGACATCGAGAGCTACGAAGTCGACGCAAATGGTGTGGCGTTCGCCGTACTTCCGCAGCTTCATGGGCAAGCCCTGAGTGCCGTCAAATTGGAGGTAACCGAGGCCGAGCGTCAGTTCGTCTCGTGCTTGCGTCTCGTGGCGCAGCTTCATGAGCAAGGAGTTGTTTGCGGCGACCTTTGTCCCGCGTCATTTTGGCTTGATCGTTCGGGTGATCTTATGTTCCTGGGAATTATGGGCTCGTTTGACAGCGAGGCCAGCGGCACTGCGACACTCCCGGCGCCAGAGCTCTTGAATTATATGGCTCCGGAGCAGCGAAGCGGCGCCGGCGCAGTGCCAGCTTCAGATGTTTTTGCGCTTGCCGTGCTGGGATACCATTTCTTCACGGGACAGTTCCCCTACGGTGCCCACTCTGGTGTTTTGGGCGAGGCCGATCTTGCTTCGTTGAAGCCCGTGTCGCAGTTTGTTCCGAAAGCGCCGTCTTGGACTGAGGATTTTTTCCAAAAGGCATTACATCCAGATCCTGAGGCACGCTATGCAACTGTCGAGCAAATGCTCAAGGGGCTTGTTGAGCTTCGCCAGAAAAAGATCGACGAAGCAAATGTTCCGGCACGAGTGGGAATGTCCTTAAGCGCGCAGGAGAAAATTAGGCGAGCGGCATCAGTGCATATGCCGGTGAGTCAGAGTGCCAAGGTACGCGAACAGGCGCAGGAAGCTGAAGAAGCTGCGGCGGCTGACGCAGCGACCAAGCGCAGCAATCCAAAGCTGATGGCCGGCCTTGGTGTGGTGTGCATTATTGCCATTGGTATTATTTTAAAGTTTGCATTTGGCCGCGATGAGATACAGAAACAAGAAGGTGTGAAGTTTGAGGGGATATTAGCCGAGGGCGCTGATCCTGACCTTACCGCGCCACTGGTCGAGGCAAGCTCGTGCGAAATCACTCCCGCGGAGTTGAAAGATCGTCTTGATGCGATTATTAAATCCGATGATCCGATCATGCTTGCCGGGCTGGTAAGTTTGGCCAAGGCTGCTTGCACATCGCAGCAGCGAGGCCTCGTTGAAGAGGCAATTCTTGCCAGAGCAAAACGGGTCGGATTGACCAGGAGCTCTGTTCAAGCCAATCTTTGGCTGAAGAGCAATTCTGAGGCCCAGTCCAAGACTCCTGCATATGGGGCAGTACTCAAGACACTTGATCCGAGTATGCCGCGCGATGATCGCAACGCGCTTCTTAAAGAAGCATATCCGACTGATCCGCGGGCGATCTTAAGACTTATTGGAGCGCTCGCCATTGATCTTGGAAAGCCCGATGATTTTCAGGCACTGTTAGCGTCATTGCTTCAAGATCCACTCGACGCGCAAGACCTTAAGACCAGGTCGACTTTAAGTATGATTCTTGCGTACTCCGAGCTATCGCTGGTCTTTGGTGAAGACGCGATGCTCTTAAAAGATAAGATCCCGGATGGTGATGTGCTTTGGCTGCTCGGAATCATGGCCGAGCGCGGAGACGCACAGTTGAAAACACTTGCCACAATGGCCGGAGAAAGAAACCTTCTTCCACCGCTTCGGCAGATATTCTTAGAGCCGCTTATTGCCAAAGCCGATCTCCCGGTTGATGTTTCTGCATCGCTCATTAAGGGGACCGCCGGGACTCTTAAGAAAGATGATGTAACACGGTTCGGTCGATGGTATCACCCCGACGTGGAGAAGGTGCTTTTGGCGGTGTGCGCCGACCGCTATGATCGCGAGGTCATTGTCGAAGCCTTCGAGATTCTTGCAGGCAAAAATCCGGTATTGCCGCCGACTGCTGAACTGATTAATTGGGTGCGAAAGGACTACTGGGAGCAACGCGGAGATTTTGCCCATGCTATTGGCATTTTAGGTACGCTCAGTGTGGCAACTGCCGAGGAAGTCGAACCAGCGATGGCGATTTTTTCGAAGTTTCTTGGCGATCAGCGATTCATGTCAGCGCTTCTTGCGACTAATAGTCCGGTAATTATTAAACTCATGCTTGATAAAGCGCAGTATTCCGCGCGCTTACTCAAAGATCCGTTTGAACTTCTTAAGCTTGCCGAATTCCCGGATAAAGAAATACGAAAGAAGGCCGTGGAGCTGGCTGGCAAGAGGAACGATATGTTGATAATAAAAAGGCTGATGGAGCTTTATGAAGTTGAGAAGGATCCTGAAGTAAGAAAAGTTTATGAGTCGAATCCTTGGATTCTTGAGAGAGTAAAGAAATAAATGAAAATTCTTGCCTGTTTTACACTTCTAATCTTGTCATCTCTCGGCGGCTGTAGCTCCTCGACCATCAGTACCGAGGAGCTTATTGCGACGCCGGCACCTGGTGCGCGGGTCACTCTATTAGACGGCGAGCAGCTTCCGCTCAGCAGCTTTCGGGGTAAGAAAGCGATACTTTTCTTTTGGGACACGCGCTGCTCGCGATCGAACAGCATAATGCGTTCCTTCAAGGGCCGAATTTCAGAGCTTAGCCGCAGAAATGATCTTTCTATCGTTACAGTAAGTATTGATAAGAATAAAGACCTGGAGGCGGTCAAGGAGCGCTTGGCAGGTCTAAATGGCCGGCCCTTTGTGCATGCCTTCTCGGGAAACGATATTCTTGACGAGGCCTACTGCTCTTTCCATGGAAGCTCTATTCCCTTATTTGTGCTGCTCGATGCGCAGGGCGTTGTTCGTGCGGTAGGGCATTCAGAGAGCGAATTTGACGAGATGCTAAATGCTTAGTGCCCCGAGATTCCTAGGATAAAAGCCCCGACCATTGCTGCTTCAGCCCGTTGTAGATTGAGATCATGTTCGCCAAAATGCGAACCGGTCTCGCTCGTATAGAGATACGTTTGGCGTTGCCCGCTTTCACGCACAAGTTCTAAGAATCGCCGTGCTTGCTCGATTCCGGTGATTTCGTCATGGAGTTTCGCAAGAATAAGCGTTGGAGGAAATCGCGCGGGCGGGCTCTTGAAAGCAGACAGCTTCTCGAGGAGGCTGTGTCCTTCGGCCGTATTCGGATCGCCCCACTCCCACCGTTCGCGGGCCTCAATGGCGGGGGCAAGCTTGACCGAGCGATCAAAAGGATCAAGGAATGGCGAGTCAAGTACCACGCCTTTAAAAAGCGCCGATTCTTTCTTTAGTGCATTCGCGGCGAGAAGCGCACCGGCACTTCTTGCCGAGAGAATTAATGGCATGTCGCGGAATTTCGGATCGCCGGAAACGGCACGGGCGACGCTGACGAGGTCCAAGATTCCGCGTTCTCGTCTTAGAGCGCGTGCAGCCTCATGTCCAGAAATTCCAAATTCCCCGCCGCCACGAACATGAGCGAAAATAGGGACAATACCCTCTCGCGCGAGGCTTGTAGTACTTGGATCGTAGTGCGGCTTGATTACAGATCCATATGCGCCGTAGACCTTAAGAAGCAAGGCTTTGATTAGTGTGGAAGGGTCGCGCGGCACGATAGCGCTGTAGTGTACAAACTTTCCGTCGTCCGCCCGGATCTCCGCGGAGACGCATTCACGCGTTCTTAGAAATTGTAATGCTTCGGGCGGTACCGAATCTTCAGAAACAACCTTGAGCCTTTTTGTCTCAAGTTCAGGAAGGAGAATCATTCTAGGCGCGAGAAAGGAATTGAGGGCGATAAGTGGCAGGCCTTCCGATTGGTACGGCAACGGTAAGAAATTAAGCGCAGGTGAGCAAGCGCTGCGCACGGGGGGAGCTGTTAAAGCGAGTGGTCCTTGCGCGGAGTTCGACCACGCCCACACAGTTTCGACGCCATTTTCTCGTACAATCCAGTAGAGCCCTTTGCTACTTCCACGCAGCTCTTCGATTGACGCGTTTGGAGTACCTTGCCAGAGGATGTCGCCGTTCTGATTCAGGATTCGCGGAGGCTTGCTGATCCGATTGAGCGCAAGATATCGCTCTGTTTCGATCTGTTCGAGGGCGAAAGAGTAGAGATCCTGCACTTTCTCGAGCATCGAGAATATTGGGCGTAAGATTTTTGTTTTGGCATCAACAAAAAAAAGCCGCGCATGACCTGGCATTGTCGCTGCAAGGAACAGCCCACCACCTGAACTCGGGACTTTTAAAGAAAGTAAGAGATCCTGATGAGCTGCACGGTAAAGTTTTATCGGCGCAACGTGAGAATCAGGAGTGTAAAGGTAGAGTGCCTGGGCCCCTTCAGAAGGCTCGATTATGACGGCGAGAGTTTTCGCGTCGAGCCACTGGTATTCAGAGATTTTGCCGCACGTCGCGAGTCTTTCGCTCTTGCCCGGAAAAGACACGGTGAGTGTTGTAGCAAGAGCCGGATCAAATGAGATTACACTTGCAACGGCTAGAGCGTATGGATTTAGCCGCAACGATAAAATGTCAAACTCTTCGTTGCCAAAAAGCTGTGCGGGGTAGAAAATGGTTTGTTCGGCAGCGTCGGTTGCATCGCGGGCAAGTATTTTAGAATAGCGCCGGCCCGGCTCATCAACTGAGCGGTAGAGAATTTTCCCGGTGTCAATTGAGCCGGGAGTCGCGGGGGTCGCGGTAAAGAGTTTCAAATGCTCTCTGAGACGGCGAACAGTTGAGGCTTGGAGTAAAGAGGAGTCCAAGAAGGCTTGGTTTTCAGCAGTTGCGGTAGAGAGTGTGGGGCTAGGGAGGGATGCAGACCTGGGAGCGCAAGAAGTAAGCAGGACGAGAAGTGCTACAGCGCGACATAAAGGGTGAAGCTTGGATATGCGGGAGGGGGGACTTGAACCCCCACGCCTTACGGCACCAGGTTCTAAGCCTGGCGTGTCTGCCATTTCACCACCCCCGCGTTTTCGTCGCTGGGGATGTTAATGTAAGCAGAGCTATCGGGCAAGTGGTAGGGCGAATTAGAGCATAGGTGAGCGCGCCTTGAATAGCAGCCTCAATTCAGATAATGTTTGGACCTTGGCAGCCTTCTGGCACTAGTAGTATGGAAGTATCTCAGACTCTAGCAAAAAATCGAAAAGCGTTACGCGTCAAGTCCGCTGTTCAAAATCCTATAAATGATATTGGTGCAATTTCGGGGCCGGCCATTGCAGGTTCCGAAGCCCCCGAAAAACATTCTGGCCAGGAAGGAACGCGGCTCTCAAGTATCTTAAAGGCGGTGCATTTCGCCAAGGCTGCATTAATCGACCACGTAGGAGCCCATCCCGCTGCGCTCGCGTACCTTTACTGGGAGGGGAAGGTAGCGCCAGCCGAGCCTCCACGTTTTAACACGCGTGCTGAGCACAAATTAAAGCTGAATAAAAAAATAATAAGTCAGCTCTGGCGAGAGACCGTATCGCTTGCGATTAAGGGAAATCGAAAGCACTGGCACGAGCTCGGGCTTCGTCAGATCGAGTTAATCAAAAAAATCGGCCTTGATCGTAACCACCTCGCGGCACTTGCTGAATTTGTGACAAAAATTGCCGAGAGACGATTCGAGCCGTCCTCGAGCGAGATGCATCTTCTTTCCTCGATGAGCAAAGCATATCGCCGGTATTTTGAGCCAAAATTTGATCGCTACTCGTCGCTTCAAGAAAACTTGAATGAGGTATATGAAGCGGCGGTTACAATTCATCTGCCCGCTATCAGAGCGGTGGTCGACAAGCATGAAAGAAAACATGTTGCCCTGCAGGGAACGCTATTTGGAGCGGTGGCGAACGGGTTTGTAAATGCTCTCGATAACTCCGATCTCTTCGAAATTAATGTGAGCGCGTATGTCGTTCAGCGGATGAATGGCGCGGCAATTGATGAGATTCGAAAGCTCTTGGAGGGCAACGCTTTTAGCTCTCGAAGCATGAATGCGATAAGTATAAAGCTTGATGGCATCACCGCGCTCTTTGAAAAGAGCGCCGGAAGAAAGCCGAGTGTCAGCGAGCTCTCCGCGCTTCATGGAGCGATCTTTGAGAGGTCGCTTCGCCGAGAATCGGTGCGTTGTTATCTTGCCCGGCGCGAAGGAGTAATTGAGCTCGATGCATTACGCAAGGATGGTGAGGGAGCTGGAGATGATTCGACCTCCGAATTTATTTCGGACGAAAGTGGCACTACCCCGTTTTTAGAGATGCAGCAGGGCGAAATTGAGTCCGTACTGAGAATATTTGTGAGCGAACTCCCTGAGGCCGAGCAGGACGTGATTCGTCGGTACTTTGGCATTGGCACTGATGATCGAAAGCTAAGTGTTGTCGGAGCGGAGCGCGGAGTAACTGAGTCGAGAATAAGCCAGATTCTTGCGAGCGGTGCTGAACGAATTCGAGCACGGCTCGAGGAGATTATCGGAAAGGAGGAAGTTGCGGCGCTGCGCGACCATGGCTACGGAAAACGAAGCGACGGTGAGGTTTCTCTGGTGGGGAGCAAGATTCTTGAATCATTAGAGGACTATCTTCGCAAAGCGCAGATTTCCCCGAATTTGCTCGGGCTTCAGGATGCGGTTGCGGCCCTTTCTCCGGCGAAGTCTCCGGGAATTGTCCGCGCGATAGACCGTCGACGCGAGGAGCAGTTTGCAAGGAAGCTTGCCGCGTGCCTTCCGGTGAGTATCCATATGAATAGTGAGTTCTTCTCGGGACTTTCCGGTGAAGCGCTTACACATTTTCGCTCGGCTAGTTATGAGGCTATCTGCTTTTTTGTCTACTCTACCTGCAAAGTTCTCACGGGGGAGGACCGGCGAAGCGGTTTTATGGATCGTCTCGCGCCTGAGGCGCTGATGCTTTGTTGGCCGCTCGTCAATGCACTTTGTCATCAGCGCGGTGCTCATGAGCTTTCGCATGCATTTGACGCCATCACCACGGTGCATGCCGTGCACCGCGCGTTAGGCGCAGTTTCTGATCTCCCACGTGACGGGATGCACGCGCTTACGGAAGCGCTTTCGGATAGTAGCGCTGATGCGTGGGCCCACGCCGCAAGAAAATCGCTACTTCTTCGTAATAGCGCAATTGCACATTGGCGTGATGAAAAAGGGCCTTTTACTTTTAAGCGCGAGATGAGGCGAATAGTTCGGATTGCGAGTTAAGGGTCGCGAAGGCAGCACAAACCCATGGAAAAACCGAGATCCTGCAAGGCCTTCGGGCCGCCGAAGTCTTTTTGACTTGGCGGCCCGAAGTTGCTTTAGGGCTGGGTCAGCCTAGCCGAGTTTGGCGCGGAGGAGCAGTTCGCCGCCCTCAATCGCCGTTTCGACAATTTGGGCCGACACCTGCGCGCCGAGCACACTCACCAAGAGTTGGACCTGAACTGGCAAGGTGACTTCAGTGCTCGCATCGCTCCGTGGTGCGGTGGCATAGCGGGGGCTTGGTTCCGGCGTCGAGTTCTTGGTCCCCTTGGGGCGACCTCGACGACCCTTCGTCTTGGCGCCGGGCGAGTCCGTGCCAACCGACTTGGATCCGCCGCCAATGAGCTCCCTCGCGGTATCCACTTTTTTGGGGTGGACCCACACCAGGGCGTTCTCGAGGGGCCGTTTGATCGCCTTGTAGAGCGCGACCAGCATCGGGAACGTTTTGCCAAGTCCGTAGTTGAACTTCCCACTGAGTGTGAACGCGACGAAGGCTGGAGAGACCCCGGTCTCTTTGGCGAACCAGGCGTACCCCTCACTGTCTGAAGAGAACTCCTTGTTCGCTGCGGACAGAATTGCCAGAAACTCTTCCTGGCGCTCGTTTGCTATTTTCGACATGTGTTTTTCTTTCTACCCCGCCGCAGGGTTGTAATGAATTTTCAGCTCATCCTCGGCTCACCACTCGCTCTTTCGAACGGATGGCGGATGAACTGCAAGGAAAGTCGGCGTAACCTTTTGCTGCCTGCGCTTCCCTCGATTCGGCACCGCAAAGGCGCGCGGCGCTGATTCGAGTGAAGCGAGAAGATTGTATTTCCCAAAGCATCGCGAGCCCAAAGATCAACGATCACGGCATGTCAGCAAAACTTGAAAAATCAAGCCGTGCATCGAGAATCTGTAGAAGTGGTTTCAAAAATACCCCGTCGCGAGGAGCGGCTAGTTGGGTGAGATGCGAGGAAGCCGACAGAGCGAGCGCTTCGCTAGGCCTATCAGGCTTGCGAGCACTCGCGACGAGGCTGACGACGCAGATTACCCAACTAGACGTTCCGTAGTAGGGGGATTTTTGAAACCACTTCTA
>CAZEAC010000039.1:0-40391 GCA_964510065.1 uncultured Bdellovibrionales bacterium
TGGATCTCTATTGCGAAGGGCATTTCCCACACCTCTTCTTTCGTAGAATCCTCTAGGATGTTTCCTCTTTTTTTTAAGATGATACCTTTTTCACCCCTTCTTGTATTTTTCAGGACAGCTCGATATAATGGCGACTTTGCCCGGTTACCACGTACGTAGATGAATCCGGCCCCATCGTCTAGCGGCCTAGGACGCTGGCCTCTCACGCCGGAAACATGGGTTCGATTCCCATTGGGGTCATTTTGGATTGTCTAGTACGCCGGGAACACAAGAAGTTCGTTCCTCAGTTTTTATATATAAGGATCTATGGATCTTCGAGTTGGCCTCGCGAATATGCTGTGTAACGGCGTAATCATGGACGTGGTAAACGTCGAACAGGCACGTATCGCCGAAGACGCCGGTGCCGTGTCGGTGATGGCACTCGAGCGCGTCCCTTCCGATATTCGCCGCGATGGTGGCGTCGCACGGATGAGCGACCCCGAAATGATTGAGAGCATTAAAGCGGCTGTCTCAATCCCCGTGATGGCCAAAGTGCGTATCGGGCATATCGCAGAGGCGCAAATTCTTGAAGCCATCGGCATCGACTTTATTGATGAGTCTGAAGTCTTAACTCCGGCCGATCCATTTAGACATATCGACAAGCTTTCATTCAAAACTCCCTTTGTCTGTGGCGCCTGCAATCTTGGCGAAGCTCTTCGACGGGTCTTCGAAGGCGCCGCAATGATTCGCACCAAAGGTGAGGCTGGAACCGGCAACATTATAGAAGCAGTCCGTCATATGCGTCAGATAACTGGCGAAATTGCCGCACTCAAGAACACAAACACCGATGATATCAAAGCAAAGGCGTCGGAGTATCGTGTTCCGGCGGAACTTGTCGAGATGGTGGCCAAAGCGCAGAAACTGCCGGTACCGAATTTTGCCGCTGGCGGCGTGGCCACTCCGGCCGATGCCGCACTTATCCGCCAACTCGGCGCCGAATCCGTTTTTGTTGGTTCTGGAATATTTAAATCGGAGAATCCGCCGAAGCTTGCTCGCGCGATTGTCGAGGCAACCTGTCACTACAATAATCGCGACAAACTCCTCGAGATTTCACGAGGGCTCGGTAAAGCTATGCGCGGCCTTGAGATTGCTAAGATTCCAGAGCAAGAACTTTTAGCTGGCCGCGGCTGGTAAAATGGCGCCTGTTGGTATTCTTGCTCTGCAAGGCTGCGTCGAACAGCACCGGGAGATCTTCAGTTCACTTGGCGCGGAATGTCGCCTCATCAGACTTCCAGAAGAGCTTCGAGAAGTTGATCGATTAGTACTTCCAGGGGGCGAAAGCACCACGATGCTTAAACTAATTCGAAGTTTAAACTTGTGGGAACCTCTGCTTAATTTCGGAAAGACTAAGGCGGTGTGGGGAATTTGCGCTGGAGCGATCCTTATCGCCAAGAAGGTAAGCCACCCTGAGCAGCAAAGTCTCGGCTTGATTGATATTCACGCAATTAGAAATTTTTACGGCTCGCAGCGTGAGTCTTTCAACGCTGAAGTCGCAATCCCTTCTCTAAAGATTGCGCCTCGTGTCGATTTTATCCGTGCTCCAAAACTAGAAGCTCTCAGCTCTCAAGTTCAAATTCTTGGCACTCGCTCCGACGAGGCAGTACTTTTTCGCCAGGGATCCGTTCTCGCGAGCTCATTTCATATCGAACTTAGCAAGGAGTCCGCACTACATCAGTATTTTTTGAGCTTATAGCCAAACTCCCTCCGCGCTAGCCACAGGTAAATTGCTGCATGCTCACCGGACCTGAAACCACGACTTCACTCTTGCAATTTCTCCTTGTATTCGACTCGCGCAATGCCTCCGAAAGATTAAAATCGAGGGGCAGAAGATAAACAAACGAATATTGTCGCACCGACTCAATACGCGGAATAATTTTTTCACGGAGATACTGCTTTTGCTGCGGCGAACTAACCGTCGCCGGTGCTAAGATTATTTTTTCCCGGACTCCATAGACCGAAAGTGCCGAAGTCAAATAGGGGAGATGCCGCGAATCGTAAAGCCACTCCACATTAGAAGACTCTACAAGGCCCGAGCTAAGCAATACCAGTCCAGGAGAGGTGTTTGCTATCGCGGCTGCTCGGCGCCAATCCTCGATTTGCCAATGCCGCTCGCTCTCCGCAACAAAGAGCAAAAAGAGCGCAAGCAAAAACGCTCGGAGCTTCGCTCGATCCGGGTAGATCGCCTGGAAGAGTGCTCCTATAAGTAGCGAAAGACCACCGACATTCCATAAGAAATAGCGTTCGTGAAACAGCGATGCCACTCCGCTCCAATAGAGAAGTAGGAAAAGAATTGGCCCACTAAGCCACCAAAGCACAGCCACACGCAAAATTGGTACGAGCCCATTACGCAAAAAAATCATTTTGGGACAGAGCACTCGTGCCAGAAATAATCCTCCCCCAACCGGCACAAGAAGCGAAAGCGGAAGTAACGTCTCAAACACTTTAAGAAGTGAAGGGCGTAGGACAAACGAAAGAGATTCGCGCCGTTCAAAAAGGGAATAAAGCTGATCAAAACCCGGCATCATTAGGAGCGCAGTGATTACAAGCGCTGCGCAATATCGCTTTGATCCTCGGCGATCTCGTCTATTCAATACCCAAGCCAATTGTACTGGAATAAAAAAGCAGAAAAGATAATGTGCGTAGAAAGTAGCAACAACGAACAGAACGTACAACCAGAGCAAGGACTGCCGTCCACTACGCTGCCAGAGAAGCAGCGCACGCATCGAAAGCAGTGCAAAAAATAGCGCCAAAGCATACGGCCTGGCACTAAGGGCTCGAAGCACGGCCGGGTGAACAATAAAGACAAGGCACCCAACTAATGCTGACTCTCGATTATGCAGCAGCTCGATTACCTGAAAGATCAGTGGAACACAGCATACAAGCAGAGCAAATGAAACTCCCCGAAGGGCAAGCTCCGAGTCACCAAAAATTTGGCGAACGCTCCAGGCAAGAAGGTAGTAAAATGGGCTCTGGCCTTGATACGTAATTGCTCGAGAAAATACTGCCGGCAAGTTATCGGATATCACCCATGAGGTAATGCACTCATCAAGCCAATAACTTGCTCCAAGAAATCCTTGCTCGACAAATAGACCTGCGGCAAGCACCATAAAGACAGGCACGATAATCTTCGAGCGTGAAAGCGAACTCGGCAGCAGCCTATTCAATTCAAGCTTCACTGCAGTTCAGGCTCCACTGCTGGCATAGCCTATTTTACTCTCTTTCGCTTTGCGCTGACTTCGCCGGTTGAAACGATTGAAATGGGACATTCGAATTTGCCGTTGGGCTTTCTGATTTTGAAAATCGCGCGCGTGGTTGATCGACAAAGAGCGGCGATCGCAACTCGTTTTTCGCCATGGTATAGGTAGATTCAGGACCTAGCTTAATTATTGGAGCTGAGATGTCGCGTGGCGCCTCTACTTCTGCGCTCTCTACTTTCGCACTCAAAAGGCGGACCTTTTCTTGCAATCCTCGAATCTCGGCTCGGAAGCGTTCAAAAGATTGCTGGAACTCACTTGGTTCAATTTGATCACGATTTTCTAAACCTGCGATTTTCTGCTCCGCTTGAAGGATTCGAACTTCGCTCATCGCCAGAGTGGTGCTAAGCCGTCGTAACTCGGAAGAAAGCACCCAAACGATACCGAGCGTCATAACCGTTGCGACTCCCGCTGCAGTAATTGGCATCCAGCTTGAACGAGGCTCATTCGGCACCTGCGGCAACGAACTCTCCTCGGCGAGCACTGCCGGCTTGCCCTCCAGGCTGCTCATCCTCGCCTCAATGTCAGCAAATTTGGCTTCTGCCGAAACTTGTTTCTCTGATACGAACTGCTTTAATTGAGCGAGACCACCCTCCGCAGCCTCAATCAGGCGAGCTACGACGAGAAAGTCGCGTCGGTAGAGCAGAAGCAGGCCAGCCAACATAAAACAGAGCCAGCGCCCCGCTCCAGTCGCTGCAATTCCCATCAGCAGCGCTATTGTAAAGATAGGCCAAAGGACCAGCTCACGAATTCTTTTGTCGTTTATCTCTTGCACTGCTTTACGTTATATCAAGCAGATAGAAAATTGGGACAGCCCCTAAAATGGAGTCTCCTTATATTTACCTAAGCCACGATTTGGCGGCGCTTTCCTGCATTTTTCGTGCATCTGCATGCGGTAGCGGCCGGCCTTAGGCTTTCAATAGTCGGCGAAGCGCTTGGACTTTTTGAAGTTTTTCTTGGACTAAGCCCCGCGTTTGATTGAGATGGTCAAGAGCGCGGAGCGCCTGCTGTTCTGTCATTAAAGTAATCGGCTCGAGTGGCTTAAGCTCTAGTTCATGGGAAAGGAGATGGTCGACATACGAGAGCACATCGGTATCAAGACGATCGGTGTCGTCGGGAGTCACCGACCTTTCGATTTCTCGCTTTAGTTGTGAACTTCTTCTTTTAACGCGCTTTTTCACCATGTTCTGCCAATCTTTCTTCTTAATGCCAGCTATCGCGCCGTTGCGCCGTGGATGTTAAGATGCCTTAAGCGTGATAAACGTCTGCCAATTTTCAAAGCGATTGTGAACGAAAAGTCGAAAGCGCTCGCACTATATTATCTCAAGAATTCTCCGTTAGATGAAGCACTTAGAGAGCGCCTCGAACGCCAGCTACTGGCCCAACAACCCATATGCTCTGAATCTCTTTGTGTATTCTATGAAAAGCTCGTACCAAAGCAGGCTTCCAAAAGGGAGGGTATCTACTATACACCGATTGCCATCGCCCGAGCGATGGCTCAACGAATGAATCAACGCTGGATTCGCCAGAGAAAAGACGCTGCGCGCTGCTGCGATGTGGCATGCGGATCCGGAATAATGTTAATAGCGCTCCTTAAAGAACTTCTGCTGAAAAATGCCGCAAAGCTTCGGCTAAGATCCGATCGCGAAAAGCTTTTGGCTGAATCACTCTTTGGAATTGATAAAGACAGATCTGCGATCGTCATCGCGCGCATCGTTTCTGCCCTCGCATTTTTTGAGATTTTCGGGGAAGAGTGTTCGGATCGATTCTTACACAGCTTGCAGCAGAATATCATTGAAGCCGACTCACTACTTGACACACTGCCGCGTACACACCTGGATCCATTCGAAATAATTCTCTCGAATCCGCCCTATGGCCTATCCCGTAACGGTCGCATCGACAACGATGAAAACACTCGGCTCAAGAGGCGTTTCGCCAAGTACGAACTCGGCAAAACAAATCATTATCTGCTCTTTATTGCACGTGCGCGCGAACTCTTGAGCGATCAAGGCCTACTTTCACTTATCGTTCCAAATTCCTGGCTCGGCATACGCTCAGCTAAAAGTCTGCGCAGGTTAATCTTCGAGCAGCACGAAATTGCCGAAGTCACTAGCTATGACTATCCCGTATTTGGCGAGCCTGGCGTCGAAGCTGTGAGCTTTATCATTGATAGGTTCGAACATCCGCGATCAGTAAAAACCTATGTAAAGCGAAATCTTGACTCCACGCCCGAAGAAATTGCCGAACTTCCCCACAGCTTCTGCCTTCGCATGCCAGGGCATGTTCTTTCGCCCAAACTTCCAGCCAGTAAGCTAGCAAACCTTGAACGAGTCTTCGATCGAGCAATCTCACTCGATTCGCCCGAGTCTCCATTCGTTCCGGCAATTGCCCTTCAGGCATACGCACGAGGCAAGGGCAACCCAAAACAGTCTGCTTCCGATGTGCATGCCCATATATTTCACCTGTCCGAAAAGCGCGACGCGAGCTGTGTTCGTTACCTTGAGGGATCCGACGTCACCCGTTTTCAGACGACATGGTCCGGAAAGTACCTCCGTTACGGCCCCTGGCTTGCGGAGTATCCCCCACTCTCCCGTTTCTGCGGAGCGCGAGTTCTCATTCGCGAAATCACCAGCCCTCTGCCACGAATTGTCTCGGCTGCGGTAACCGATGAATGCTTCGTCTATAATCGATCAGTCCTGCATGTGCTCCTTAAGCCAGACAAAGATCCGGATCTGGCGTGGGCGCTTGGTGCGCTTCTCAATTCCGCGTTTGCCTCGGAAATTCTCTACTACCTCGGCCGGAAGACGCAGCGATCTCTTTTCCCGAAACTAGTGAACGATGATTTGAAATCTTTTCCACTCCCCAACCGCTTCTTTGAGCGGAAGGAAACGCTCGCGGCGCTCGCCAAAATATGCCAAACAATCGGCGGAAAAAAGCAGTGCGCAACTATGGAAGTAGATCGAATAAATAATGAGATTGATGATATAGCTCTCTCTCTTTATCAAGACTAACGCGGACGACTCTTCCCCTCAGCAAGCGTCCTGAACTATCCTAAAGGCATGTCTAAATCGTCGCATTTCGAAGTTAAAATAAAGGGTATGCACTGCGCCGGCTGCGCCACCGGCATAGAGAAGGGGTTGCTCTCAGCCGGCGCTGAGAAGGTAAGTGTCGACTTTACTTCCTCTGTTGCTCGCTTTGAATTGTCACATGTCGATCAGTTTCCCAGCGTTATTAAAAAAATAGAGGCGCTTGGATATCGGCCGGTACTTCTCGAGCACGGCCATGATCACTCACACGACGGTCTTGAAAAGAAATTCGCGCTGTGCGCCATCTTTACCGCACCACTTCTCTTGCATATGGTCCCTTCAGCAGCGCATCTTCTCACACCGAAGCTGCAACTACTCCTCGCGCTGCCGGTATTTTGCGTTGGGTTCTTTCACTTCGGAAAGGGAACTTTAATCTCGCTACGTACGCGTTACGCGACGATGGATGTTCTTATCTTCATCGGGATCGTCTCGGCGTTTATTTATAGTGTCTGCGGAATTTTTATCGGACTTTCCTCACATGAGCTTTACTTTGAGAGTTCAGCGACGATTACTACAATTGTATTGCTTGGAAACCTTCTCGAGGCGCGCGCTGCACAGCATGCAGGTTCCTCCTTAGAAGAACTCTCGCGACTACGACCGACCAAAGTACGAAGAATTGTCGGGAATGACCTGGAAGCTCAGCGAACCGAGCTCGTGTCTCACGAAGACGTTAAGCCTGACGACCTGCTCTTGGTCGCCGAGGGCGAGCGAATTCCTGCCGATGGGGTCGTACTAAAGGGCACAGCAAGTATCGATGAATCTTTCATTTCAGGTGAAAGCCTACCACGCGACAAAATTTCGGGAATGAAAGTTATCGGCGGAACACTTCTTGTGCAGGGCAACCTGACGATGCGGGCCGAGCAAACCGGCGATGGCACGGTGCTCGCCCGAGTGGTCAGCCTCGTACAGGAGGCGCGTTCGAAGAGGCCCAAAATTCAACGTATCGGCGACGCAGTGAGCGCGGTGTTTGTTCCGGTGGTACTGGTAATTGCTCTCGGCACATTTTGCCTTGGCTATTTCTATCTTGATATTGGCATGAGCGCAGCGCTGCTTCGCGCAATCGCGGTCTTAGTTATCGCCTGTCCCTGTGCAATGGGGCTTGCTACTCCCGCTGCAGTTACGGTCGGTCTGGGTCTTGCCGCAAAAAACGGAATCATTATACGCGGCGGTGATATCCTCGAAGCGTTTTCCAAAATACGACACATCATTTTTGATAAAACCGGGACACTTACCGCAGGTAAATTTAAGGTGCGTCAAATCAAGGCACTCGGTCCCGATGGCGAGCTACGTGAAATAATCGTGACACTTGCGCGGCACTCTCGGCACCCGATCGCTCAGTCGCTTACCGAATACTTGAGTGGGATAGCAGGGGCCCCGTTGTACGATATTAAGGAGCTTAAAGGACTCGGAATCGAGGCAAGAGACGGGAGCGGCAATGTGTATTCTCTTGGATCGATTGCCATGGCCAAAAAGCTAAACAATGGCTCAAAAGACAGTAGCTCAAAGGTAGAGCAGCTTCTTAGCGAATTTGATCTGCTCCTTTTTAAGGCGGGCCATGCAGTAAGCGCGATTTCTGTTGAGGATCTCCCACGTCCCGATGCCGCTTCTGCTATTGCACAGTTACAAGGACGTGGAATTGCAATCAGCCTTTTAAGTGGCGACCGGAAAAGCGCATGCGAACGGGTGGCTTCTCTTCTTGGAATCTCCCAAGTGTACGCGGAAAAGCTACCGGACGAAAAAAGCCAAATTGTGCGCGAGCTGACGTCAAAATCGGCGACTGCGTTTGTCGGCGATGGGATTAATGACGCGGCGGCTCTCATGCATGCAAACGTTGGAATATCGCTTGAGGGAGCCTCGCATCTTGCGCTTCACTCGTCGCAGATAATTCTCGCCGACACTAAGCTCGCGCAAGTTACGCAGGCCTTAGCGATCTCTGCAAACACCATGAAAATTATCAAACAGAACCTCTTCTGGGCTTTTATTTATAACGTGCTCGCGATACCCTTTGCGATGTTCGGAATACTTAATCCACTGTATGCGGCGTTTGCAATGACAAGTTCCGATATTATTGTTATTTTGAATTCTCTACGGCTTCGATCGCGGCGTATGCTTGAATTGTAAACTACAGCACCTTATGAACCAGCCTTCCTATTCAGCAAAGAAAACAATCGCTGGACTTTTTATTTTTTTTCTTGGCCTCGCTTCAATGGCGCTCTCAATTTACGAGCTGCGCGCCACAAATCCCGAAGAGCCCGCTGGATGGACCATTCCTCTGCTCCTTGCTGGCGCGTTATTCACTATCGGAGGAATCCTATTCACGGCATCGCAGCATATGAAAAAGGGAATCTAGGCGAGACTACCCCGCGCGACCGCAGAGTGAAAATGAGCTCACACGAGAGCTGCGGAAAGTTTGGAGGAACGAAATTAACCCGGACTTCTCACGGGTTAGAGGTTTTGAGTAGGCTTCCCTACCCTGCTATACTGGCGCACTATTTTCTGTTCGCGGTTCCGTATGATGCATTCGGAGATGAAACAACGTGGTGAGGACCGGGTCAATTTAGACCGTATGCCCGACCAGGTCATGGCGAAGATAAAAACGCTTTATGCGACGCACGGAAGCTCCGCGCAAAGGCTCGCTACCGTCGAGGCGCTATTGCATGAGGCTCAAACAATGTGGCCCTGGCAGCGCCATATATTTTTAGGCCGTCTCATTACCATCTATTTTCAGCAGAAAAACTTGGCGCAGGTTCAAAAGGTTTTTGATGAATGGAAACTTGCAAGTACAATCGGGCGTGAAGGGGCCTACCTTGATGTAATCAGCACCTTTTTAAACTATCGGGACTGCCAGCGCTTCGACGAGGCCTTCGCGCTCATGCGCGATGCGGGGTACGGCGACAGTAGGCGCGCACACCTCTTGGTAATTGATCGCAACCTGCTGACTAGTAATCTTGACGGAGCCTGGCAAGCTTTCCTGAATCTGCGAAGACTCGGCGGAAAGCTTAGTGAAGATCGCTCTATCGAGTATTTAAAAAAACTGTGGCACGCCGAACGCTTCGAGCAGTTCTTTGCCGTTGCTACTCACGCCCAAAATTTTTGCAACGAAATCTTGGACCTGCCGAAAGTTCGGGAATTCGTGAACGAAACCTGTGGCAAGATGGATTCTGACCAACTGAAGAGATTTGAGGAATTTCAAGCCATGCTTCGCGCTGGGAGCACGGGACTTCGGGTATATTATCAAGAACGCGAAGGCTCGTTAGAGGTACATCAGATCGCGCAAAGAGCTCTCGCGCTGGCTGAGGAAGGTGGTGTGGATGCGGGGGTCGAGCACCTTCTTAATCGAGGAAAATGGGAATCTCCTTTTCTAATTTGTCTCGTCGCTGATCTCTGTGCCGATTCATCGGTGAAGCCCGACTATGCGCGATTTGACCTGGAAATTAAAAGGCACTTTCCGCAGGCGCCGCTGTTCAGCGCCTATGCGCGCCTTGTAATAGCTGCTTGCGCTAATAGTGATATTACAACCCAATGCACACTCGTATCGGAATTTTCGCGCGAACTACCTCCACCACCAAAACTGGTGAGATTTCTCCTCGATGAGCTCATACGAAACAAGCGTTACGACGACGCCTCGGCTTTGAGAGAACATTTTAAAGTACTTGGAATTCCGTTAACTGGTAACGCCCTGGCGCTTGTGCTTCTTTGCCAACTGAGCGCCGGACGAGTTGAAGATGTTGCCGCAGATATCGAATTACTAAAGGAGCTAAGACCGATTATTCCCGCAACTTTTGGGCTACGGCTGCTTGATGAGTTAAAAACTATCGATCTCGATGCAGCTTCCTTCGTGAGGGAGTCCTTGGGGTTTCGAATCGGGAATGCCTTGCGTAGGCTTCCCGCAGAGGTGATATTTGCAATCGAACATGGCGCAAGCGAAGTGGTGGAGAAATACGCCAGAGAAATATTAAAAGAGATCTCTCCTGAACAAAGGCTCGCTAACGGATTAATCAATAATATTTTTGATTTTGCGCTACGACACAGACACCCCGAATGTTGCCTGTTCATTGCGCACTGGGCGGCGCGCCAACAGGAATATGTCAAAATCGAGTGTTTGTGGAATTTCTTTAAACAGGTAAAAGAGGCGGGAAAAGTGGCTCTCATTCAGGAGCTTTCTGAACTCCAACGCGCAGAAAGATTGATACCGCAGGCACAGGTCACTCGAGCTCTGTGTGCCTCGCTGGTGACGCTGTTTCCTGACTTCAAGGCGCGCGATAATGCCATTGAGCGTGAGCTAAGTCTCGGCGTCCATTTCCGGGCGCTCCCGTATGTGGCCAAGTATTTCTGTAGTGAGCGGAATCGAAAGCGTGCCGAGGAGATACTTAACGTCTACTTCACACGGGCCGATAAAAATCCAAACCGGAGATATCCCGAGCGAGTTTTTGCCGAACTCCTTAAAATTGAATGCACCTTGCATCGCGATCGCGCATCCGCCCGCGCAATGTTGCGAAAGATGCCGGTACCGCAGGATCGTATTGATGTATTGCACTATGAGCGACTTCAGCAGCGGCTTGGCGCCTAATTAGGGTCTGTCCCTCAATCAAAGTACTCTTTCTCAAAATAACGTTGCAGCCCCCTTCTCTCTTCCTCTTTGAGCGCGACGTTGAATATCGCTATTTCAGCGATCTCACCCATAAAAAAACTCGAAGGGCCTTCAGGATCATACTCCTGTCCAATGCTTAACGTCTCCGCAGCATTGAGCGGAGTGTTGGCTTCGGCTTTGGCACGAATTACGAGTCTACCGTCTTGAAAAAGGCTTATCTGTTGCGGATCGAGTACAGTCAAATACGTCGAAAACTTAAACAGCTTGACTCGCTCGGAGACAAGATAAGAATCATCGTTCTTAGTCGGAAGCATCTTTAGTCTCAAGAGCTGTCCGAAACCGAGACCCATTTGGAGCACATCAGTAACTCGATCACGCGCGTGAATTGACCAAAGATACTGATCTTCGTCGCGCCCCACTTTTGCCAGGACAGCGATGCTGAGCGCCGGAGTCTTCAGCAGTCCGGCGATTTCATCGCCAATCAAATAGTCAGCAAGACCATCGAAGTGAATCGCAGCCTGCCCACCAACAAAGGCATCATAAAAGTCGGGACGATTTTTTTCACTCGGAGGCGTTAACGTCATCTTACCACTAATGTCACTCCACCGTAGCACCTGCTGTTCGGCATCTACTTCGACATTCTTCGCTTTAAAATCTGCGATTAAGCCTGAGATGCTCGAAGGTGCGCGCGGCTCGATTGACCACTCTCGTAGCATCAACATTGCGCCGAGCCCAAGGAGTAACGTAATTAAAAGACTCACCGAAAAAAGACGAATAGCTTTGTAAATCGTCGTTGGACCGCCTTCATAATCCGAGTCAGACGCGTCGGGAACGACTGTTTGATCGGCAACTCGACGCTCCGCTACCCGCATAGGCAGCTGCGCGAGTTGGTTTTTCCGCTCACGCTGCTCCAACTCAATTTGTTGTTTGAAGACGTCCTGAACAAAACGGGCAAAATCGGGCTGCGCAAACTTTGGGAAGTTCTGGTTTAGAAAAACCATCAAATCTCGATACATCGCCTCTGCGCTTGAATATCGCCGCTCACGCTCGCGCTCGAGCGCTTTCAGGGTAATTCGTTCTAGTTCCGGGGGAATATCAGCGAAACGCTCCGAAAGGGATGGAATCGGCTTTTCCTTAATATTCTTCAATGTTTCTGCCGAAGTTGGCGCGGCGAAAAGTGCTCTCTGCGAGAGCATCTCGTAAAGCACAATGCCTAGCGAAAACACATCGGCACGCGCGTCTAATGGATGGCCGTCGATATGCTCTGGGGATACATACGGTACTTTACCTTTCAAATCACCGGGACGGGTCATATTGCCACGATGCGCGGCTTTTGCGATTCCAAAATCACAAACTTTAACGTTTCCATCGTAGCTAAACATGATGTTTTGCGGAGTTACGTCACGATGCACGATGTTGAGCGGCTTTCTCGTCGCTTCATCGGTGAGTGTATGCGCGTATTGTAACCCCTTGGCGGCCTCGGCAATTATGAAACAGGTAAACTGAACGGGGATTCGCAAACGCTTCTTTTTTGCTACCCCAAGAAGCTCGGCGGAGTTTTTGCCATCCACAAACTCCATCACCAGATAAAGGTAATCGCCGTCTTGGCCATTACTGAACACATGCACAATGTTCGAATGTTGCAAGCTCGCACAGAGATTCATCTCCATGCGAAACATCTTCTCGAATTCTGCTCGACTTGCGAATTGGGGTAAAATGCGCTTTACCGCGACAATTTTCTCGAAACCGCCAGCACCAATCTGCTTGGCGCGGAAAACCTCGCCCATGCCGCCCACGGCGAGCTTATCTAACAAAAATAGGTTGCCGCCGAAGAGCGCGCTCATATATGATCTAAATACTTGAATTTACTTCTTCCGACAATAATCAGAAGAACGCCATTCATCGAGACTTTAAATACCTGGCAATAATGCTCTGTTCCGACTACCAATAGTTATGCTTGATACCTCAACGGTACCGTCCGCAAGACAAAATGTCGACATAATCGCGCTTGGAGAAAAGCAGATTTATCTCATTGGAACGGCGCATATTAGTCAGTCGAGCGCTGACCTCGTCGAGCAGGTCGTTCGCGAGGTTAAGCCAGAAAGCATTGCAATTGAGCTTTGCAGCTCACGTTTTCAGTCCATTAAGGACCCCAACAGATGGAAGAGCATGGATATAGTGTCTGTGCTCAAGCAAGGGCGTGGTTATGTGCTACTGGCCCAACTACTCCTCGCCGGGTTCCAGAAGAAACTAGGCAACCGATTGAAGGTCGCACCAGGAGCCGAGATGATCCGCGCAATCTCGATCGCCGAAGAAACTTCGACCCCGCTCGTGCTTGCCGATCGCGAGGTCAGAACCACGCTTAAACGTACCTGGGCTTCGCTGGGTCTCGTGCAAATGTTCAAACTTTCTTACTCGATGTTCGGAGGAGTATTCGGTGACTACAACATCGACGAAGCAGAAATTGAAAGGCTTAAGACCAGTGACGTCATGACCGAATTGATGAACGACTTTGCTAAAGCATTCCCGCGTATTCGTGAGTCACTGATCTCCGAGCGTGATCGCTATCTTGCCAAGAAGATCTCAGACTCCCCGGGCAAAAAGGTAGTAGCGGTTGTTGGCGCGGGACACGTGCCTGGAATTAAGGAATGGATCGGAAAAGATATCGATCTTGCCGCGCTGGAGCGAATTCCTCCTCCCACGGTTACCAAGAAAATAATCTCTTGGGTGATTCCAGGAGCGCTGATTGCTCTATTAGGCTACGGTTTCATTAAAGCCGGCGCTGCAATGAGTCTCGACATGCTGCTCTCGTGGATCTGGATAAACGGTGCGTTCGCCGCGACTGGCGCGCTCCTGGCGCTTGGCCATCCACTGTCGATACTTGCGGCATTCGTCGCTGCGCCGCTCACCACATTACACCCACTCCTTGCGTCAGGCTGGGTTGCCGGAATTGTCGAGGCAATGGTTCGAAAACCGACGGTCGCCGATTTAGAATCAATCGCAGATGATATCGTCACCGTAAAAGGGCTTTGGCGTAATCGAGTCAGCCGGATCTTATTGGTGATGGCGCTCACCAATCTTTTTGGAACAATCGGAGCTCTCATTGGAATCGGTGAAATTGCCTCAAAGCTCTGAATCCTGCTCTGCGTCGCCATCCGAGTCACTGCGCAATCGTGATCCACGCGCGTTGATGATGGTGCTGCTAGGAATTCTTAACGGCATTCTTATCAGCACACCATTTTGCTTCGGGCATCCGGGGGAAATAGGGGCAATATCATTGATTTTTGCGGCAATTATTGGCGGATTTATTGGTTTTAAAAGGCGAAAAAGTGTTGGCTTCTTCTATTTTATGATAATTGCGGCTTTAATACTTGCTTCTATTATTTCGAACAATCTGCTGAGCACGCCTTGAGCGATCAATTAGTTTTTTGTTAAGCCCCGTTTTTCCTTGTTTTCCTCTTGTGTAGCACCTACACGAGGTTCAGAATTCGACGCGTTATCAAACCGATTCCGTGTATGCTTGAGAAGAGATTTATGTATCTTTCTAAAGCTCCCGATATTTCGCCTAAGATTGGGTCACATGGAATTTGGCCACATGTAGGTGGTTTTATGAATCAGTGCTCTGTCCATCCAAATTCGCTCAAGCGCTCAGGTCTTGAAGATTGCAGGTCGAAACATGTGCAAAAGTCTGCCGGTTCGATTGGCGCTCATACCTCAAACAACAGTAGTGCTTCACATAATGGAAGTGCATCAAATGGGAATGGTGCGACGTCCTCAAGAGGCGATTCGCTTCATGGCTTCTCACTGGGCGTGCCGTATCGTCTTTCTCAATACAAAGAGGCAATGCTTTTCGCGCTGGCCTCGTCGCTTCGCTCGTACCCCCAGGATCTTTCAGGAAGATTTAAGGTAGTGCGCCATCTCATCACTCCCCAGGTACATCGAGCGATTAAGGCGATTGCGCAGGCGGGATCTCTCGACAAGAAGCTTGAAGCCGAGGAGCAAAAGCTCGAGTCGTTCCGTCGTGAAAGAGGGCTTTCTACAAAAAAGATTGGCATAGAAGACGCCTTAGCGGACGTTGCGGCAGCGTTTCTTAAAGGTGCCGATCGGGCACCTCATGCCGAGGGAATTCAGCATATTTTAGGTAAAATTGCTGCTTCAAATGAAATAGGCATGCCGAGCGTCGGACAGTGGCTCAGGTATTACGGCGCCAAACAAGAAGTAATTGCAGATTACCAAAGGATTAAAGATATACTTATTGCTATCCTGAGTACTGGCAAAGACAGTGAATCCGAGCAAGCTGGATCAGGGGCGAGGCTTCGTAAACATTAGCCTTTTCGGGCAATTACGGGCCTCAATTTTTTTAGCTGCCATTCATAAAAAAGGTCACGAGAAACGCCGACACTTTTATCGCTTGCATGGAGCAATTTCCACGGAAGCGAGTCGATACCACGCGCGCGGTGCGCATATCGAGCAATGTGGCTTTTCACGCCGCCCCCCTGAGTTCTGGCGTTAAAAGCAACTTTAGACAGTGAGGTTGTATGGCAATTGATAGCTCAAAGATTACCCGTCAGCTCGATCTCTCGGGCCAAGAAGTAAATAAATCACTACAGAAGCTTTCCACCGGAAAGCGAATAAACAAATCGTCTGATGACGCAGCCGGTGCCGCGATCGTCGCACAGCTTGAAGCAAGCGTGAAAGTAACCAATCAAGGCGCACGCAACGCGCTCGATGGAATTTCGATCGCGTCGATTGCTGATAGCGCACTTGGCTCGTTGTCGGACATTACAGCTCGCCAGCAAGAGCTGGCGGCACAAGCCGCCAACGGAACACTTGGCACCGAGCAGCGCGCCGCGCTTGACGCTGAGTACCAGCAGCTTTCGCAAGAAGCAAATCGCATTACTCAGACAGCCCAGTATAATGGCGTGAGCGTGTTTAGCGGCAGCTCCCTTCAAGTGGGCAGCGATGGCAGCTCGACATCTCAGATTTCAACACCGACGGTGAGTACAAGCTCGGTTGTATCAAGCGGCAGCATCGCCACTCAAGCGGGCGCACAATCAGCGATTGACTCACTCGCGCAGCAGAACCAAAATATAAGTCAGGTTCGTGGCCAGATCGGCGCCTCGGTAAGCCGCATCGAATCCGCAGAGCGAAACGCGCGCGACAGCGCGATCGAAGCCGAATCGGCAGCTTCTCGAATTCGCGATGCCGACTTTGCTCAAGAAACGGCGAATCTCACCGCAAGCCAGATTCGACAGCAGACTTCGACAGCGCTTTCCGCGCAGGTTTCAAAAATCAACTCAGATAGCGTGCTAAAACTATTGAGCTAAAAAGCTGCACAACAAAAACAAGCGCCGCGATAAGTAGTAGCGCATCGGGCCTTGGTGGCTTATAAGAGGCCACATCTTCCCTGCCTGCACCTGACTGAGGCAGTGAACTTTACAAACCGTTAGTTGGCGTCGCTTGCCCTACCTACCTGCGCCGGCCGCCTTCGCTATTTAAATTCGCTCAGCAATTCGAGCGCTTAAGCGGAGCTCCACGTTTCGTCCGAGGGATGCTCCCGATACACCGTGAATGGGTTGCAATCTTCTCATTGTGGTCGGACCAAGCCTTGTTTTCATCGAGACTCAATGATGATACAGTTCGCCCTTCTCTACCATCATGTGAGTTTCCGATGCTTGGGAGAATCTTCGAATCGATTAAGAACCGCGCTTTGGACTTACATTGGTCGGCATGGTCTTTTCTTGTTAAGACCAAAGCTCCCGATCGCCGCGAAGCCAAGCCACTCATTTGCCACGAAGACCCGGCGGCACTTGCCAGGTTTCTTTGGAGACAGGGAGGAACCTCGGCAATAGCTACCCCTTCAGTACGCGCACGTATAAACAATCGTGAACTGCTTTTGCCCGTAATTTTTAACGCACTAGATGGCGACGAAGAGTCACAGAGATTCTACGAGCAGCATCGCTTATTTCAATATAACGCGTTACCGGATTGGGCTCAACGCGAGACGACAAACTTGTTGCGAGGCGCGCTTGCCCGCTTTAATTTTCGTCTTTTGGTGCCCAAGGACATTCGCAAAGACCGTCGCACTCTTGAGCTTGCCGAGGAGATCAGCACATGGGCGTTTCGGTCCAATCTGATTCTAGCTTTGAATCTCAACGCTTTAGCAACATATGATCGTTTTTGCACTTTTATTAATACATTCAATAATTTTTCTTATGACCAGGAAATGGATTGGGACGGTGAACCCGAGGAAGTCCTTCAGCAAGCTGGATTTTTTTCCCCGGCTAATCGCTGTCCCTTAGGAAGACATGCCCTTTCGGTTTTGCGCGAAGTAGTTCCGCATATGTTTCGAATGCATCTTGTTGCCGATTTCTTGAATGCACTTGAAATCCCACTTGAAGATAGTACATTTCTCGAAATCGCGCGAAAGCCTTGTCAATCACCGTGGGGAGTGCTTCAGTCGCGAGAGGTAAAGAATCTCGTAGCTATCAAGCGCTATCTTGAAACTCATAAACTTGAGCTCACGCGAAGCGAGCATGAGAAACTCAACGCACATTTTTATCGGACCTCAAGGATTCAGGCACAACTCGCGCAGCAATTTTCGACTGCACCGACGACTGGCCCGACAAATGAGTCGCCCATAGCGGCAGAAGTAACCGAACTCTCACCGACTAGAGAGGTCATACTCAACGGACTTTTCGAGGCAGTTCGCGACAATCACCCAGGGCTCGCGGACCCACGCAGTATTGCCAGAAGACTCTTTCGTATTTGCAAAAAGAGCGGCCAAAGTTACCTGCGGGTACTTAATGCGCTTGAAGCGAAACAGGACCCTTTTGATATCATGGAGGACCTCTATGTTGAAAGTTTGCGCAGCTCGGATATTGAGCCCGCTTCGGAGCCAAAGGCTGCTCGCGCGCAAGAGCTTTTAATAAGTGTCGTCGAGACCTCCGAGCCTCGCGAGCACTCGATCGTCCACATCGACCGCGCCTTAATTTCAGTGCAACTTGAAGCATTGGGACATAACGGCAAGCAACGTGTCCTGGCGCGGCTTTATCGGATGAGCCAAGGAAACTTCGGAGTAACTGCACGCATTTCCGGCGGCATTAGCGAAGCAAAGATATCGCAGAGTCCGGGGTACCGTATTTATTTCGCCTCCGAGCCCGAACGCACAATTATTTTAGGCATCGGCGTAAAAGATACCCAGCAAACCGACATAGAAGCTGCACGAGACCGTTTGAAGAAGTTCCGACAAGCCGGCTCAAAGAGGTAACGACAAGTCCACGAAAGTAAACAGCTTTCGCGCTAGGCGGCAGATTACTTTGGAGATACCCACTACGCGTTGAGTAAGGTTGGGTTTGGGCGTACAATTTCTACTTGCGAATACTACCAATCTGCTACGACCGAAAATTGGAGTTAACTTCATATGGCCATGCAACACAGAGGACCAACGAAAGTCGGACAAGGGACGAAACACCGGCGAGGACTGACAGGTTCCAGGTCGCGTGGCTCCCTTGCAAATACTACCTTTCGCGCTGAAAAAAGAGCAGCTCAAGGGAGCAATCCGCAATTTTGCACAGAACAAGAGCGCCCCGGGCGGCCAGACAGTATCGATATGTTAGAACTGGCCCTCCACGACGATAGTCGCCCTTTCCGTCAGCCGAAGCAAAAGGATACCCGGCCAGACTGTATCGACATGTTAGAACAGGGGCTCTACGAGAGTCGCCCTTTCCGTCAGACAGAACAAAATGATCCCCGGCCAGACTGTGTCGATATGTTAGAACAGGTTAACTAGTTTCTGTCCACTTGATAAGAAAAATGGCAGAAACTATCCGCCGTAGCCCGCGTAACTACTCGAGAATGCTGGCATGCCTCGCGAAGGCGGATCTAAAAAGGTGGCATTGTGGGACAGACTCTAACTAGGCGAGCCAAAGCAAAAAAGTAAGCAACTTTCGCCATAGTTTCACGAACAATCATGGGTGAAAAGAATCATCCAGAAGTTCAGTCAGGGCTTCAGCCTTGCCGAATTGCTGATAGTCATATCAATAGTAGCGCTACTTTGTGCGCTTTCAGCTCCGCTTCTTGCTTCTCTCAAAGAAAGCTGGAAGCTGAGAATGGCGCGTGAAAAAATTCGCGCGACAGTTGAAAACTTAATTGCACTCTCCTTTGAGCTACAGAGGGAAAGTACGCTCGTCATCTCAGAAACGAGTTATCACTCGAGCGGAGCATACCTTGTCGACATAAAGATTGACAAGGAACTCTCACTTGAGAGCAATCCAATGAAGTTCACCTTCTATCCTTCAGGAGCCGTTACGCCAGGCTCGATTCGTCTCAGCTTCGCGGGTAGAAAATGCGTCATTACACTATCTCTAAGAGGAAGGATCTCCGAAGCATGCGTACCTTAGATACTTCAGAACACGGGTCAACTCATAAATCTCACCAGAGCTCTGCTGCGGCGAGCGATCTACGCACAGCTCCTAGAAGCGGTCTCATAAATACCCCTACTGCGGAGTGCCCAGTTGGGCAATCTGCTTCGTCAGCCTCGTCGCGCGTGCTCGCAAGCCTGATAGGCTTGCTCCGCGCTCGCTCTGTCGGCTTCCTCGCATCTCGCCCAACTGGTCTCTCCTCACGACGGGGTATTTATGAGACCGCTTCTGGGGAATCCTTGTTACAAGCGCTTCCGCCGACGCCTTCGGCTACGGCGGAACCTGCCACCAGACTCCGCCTTCATTCCGGCGGATTTTTTCGAGTTTGCGGGCCAACCCGCAAATCTCACCAGGATTCGTCGCGAGGCGAGCGAGATGCCCGTAAATCCGAAGGAATCCGCCGGAACGAGGGCGGAGACAGCCTAACAGGCCGTCGAGCACTCGTGACAAGGATTCCGCAGGAGTTGCGGGTAGATCGCTCGCCGCAGCAGAACCCTGGTGAGATTTGCGGGTTAAGCCTGGTCGAAATGATTTTTGTACTTCTTCTTAGCACCTTCACAAGTGCCGCGCTTCTTAAAGGAACTCATTTTGTTGCAGCTATGCTTACAAGGAGCCTCGAAGTTGCGCGTACTCTCCGCGAAGAGGATCCCCCATGTCAAAGTATTGAGAGCGCTCTTTTCCGCTATGAAGTCTGTGTCGGTAGCTACAGCCGACAGATTGTATCAGTTGAGGGATTATGAAGGGCTACACGCTGCTTGAACTCGCCGTAAGCTTGCTCATCTCGATTATTCTTCTCGGTCTCTGTGGCCAGATGCTTATGCAAGTTATCAGAAGCAGTGCTCAACTAAATAAAAAAATTAATGATGAAAGAGTATTTCAGATAGTGCGCGCGACATTTGCTCGGCCTATCCATGCGTTAGATACCCATGTGTTGCCGTTTGGCCTCACCGTGCACCCTTCAGGCTCGATCCTTTTTGCCGATGGAACGAAAAATCCCGTCCATAATTCAAACTTTCCTCCTGATTCAACTTCGAATGCACTATCGTTTATAGAGCCGCTCTCGCCTTTCCCGCTTTCAGTTGTCGAAGGCAACATTGCCTCAGTAAAGGCCTGTACTGCAGTGGCCTTTGCTCTCGAGGATATTCGCAGCAACGCGAAATCATTCATTGCTCTCGGCGTTGACGGGGCCTTGGAGCTGCTTCCGCTCGAGCTTAGAAGCTATGGCACTACGGACAGCTATTGCATTACTGCTCGCTTGCAAGAGACCCAAAGTATGACTATCAAACGCACCACCTCAAATTTTCCACCGCAGCTGCTCTATCCACTCAAAACACAGGCCACACTCTATTTAGATACTCAAGGAACACTTCGCCATCTTGGGCATAAGGGCGCGAATAACATTGAAAATCAGCCGATCATACGCGGGATAAAGGCGATTCATATTCGCGCAAGCGCATTCGAGGGCAGCACGACACTTGCGATTTCGGTGGAACTACCGAGCGGTTCGAGTGCTCATTGGCAAGATCGAAATAAATTAAAACGCGAATCGCTGCTCGATATTATTTTCAATCGCTGAGGAACCTCTAAAAAACTAGGTGTTTTGGATTTGCCGGTATTTTGGATGAGATTTACGAGAGAACTTGTCGGGAAAAGCGCAGGAATAGCAGGGCTATTCCGAGTATTTTCCCGGCCAGCTTCCTCGCAAAGATCGCCGAAAGGCCGGCTAAGACGAAATACATGGTTTTTCAGAGGTTCCTTATGTATGTCAGTCGAACAAGGATCGATACTACCTACCTTCTTGATAATTGTGCTCATTGCAAGCGCGAGCTTGGCCATGATTACAGACCGAGTCCTCTTGCATGTACGCTACACTGCGATACGAACAAACGCGCTTCGTGATATGCATAGCGATCTCTTCCAGATACTTGAACAAACAGGTAGCGATTCAGCCGCACATTTCGAATGCTTGCAAAGTAAATCTCAGGGACGCTCGCTGTGCATTGCCAATAGATCATCGCGTACACCGTCGAAGATTTTTCGATTTGCCGATCAATTTGAATCAGCATACCGATGCGGAATACATTCCAATCTAATTCCGGCAAGTTTATCTGTGGGCTCGGCGCTTTCAGGGTTCGATTGCGTGTCGCTGCAAAATGGAAGATCGATGCTCGGAAATCTTGTGGCATCGCAGCCGATTACAATACGTGCCGGTCCGCTTGATGAGCTGGTGACAATTGCGATCAGCGGGGCGATTTCGATCGACCACCTTGAAATTCAAAGTACAAAGACGATGCTCCTCGCCGGCGGCGATATCGCAATAAATAACCTAATCGTTCCGAACCTACCTGAGGCGTCTCTTGCTGTAATCTCGGCGAGCGGTTCGATCGTCTTCAATAGCATTCACGGCGGCGCCCGAATTACCTTGCACTCCCGAAACGGCGTACTAGTTCCACCTTATTCCAATATCAGCGATGAGCTCGTTCCTCTTGCTATGAGAAGAGCGATTATATTTGGGCTTATAGCCCTTCGGTAAGCTGAATCACTATTTCACGCCTATGGGTACGACGTCGGTGCTCCCATAGATAGATCCCCTGCCAGGTGCCTAACGCAAGCCTCCCGTCGACAACAGGAATTCCCAATGTAGTGGCCGTAATCGCTGAGCGGATATGCGCTGGCATATCATCTGCCCCCTCTGTGGTATGGGTATAGCGCGGATCGTTCTCCGGTACGTTCTTCTCAAGCCACATTTCAAGATCGGTTCTTACCGAGGGATCAGCATTCTCCTGAATAATAAGACTGGCCGAAGTGTGCCGAACAAACACAGTGCAGAGTCCCGATTCAAGCTCACGCTCGCTCACGTATGCCGAAATTTCATCGGTTATTTCATAGAGCCCCTTTCCGTGTGTTGAAACCGTAAATACTTTTGCCATACAATTACGCTAACCGGTAACTTTAGAATGCTCAAGATAATTGACTCAAAACTTCCATACTTTGACGATCGTGCAGAAGAAACAACGATCGATACGCTGGTAATTCACTCGATGTACGCAAAAGGAACGAATAACGAGCTTGATGAAAAAAACTGCATTCGTCTTCTTGAGCAGCACAAGGTAGCGACACATTACCTCATTGGAAGGCGCGGCAGGATTTTTCGGCTTGTTGACGAAGTGAAACGCGCCTGGCATGCCGGGCAAAGCAAAATGCCATTTTCCGATGATCAGCGCGAGGGCGTTAATCAATTTAGTATCGGAGTTGAACTTGTTGGATACGAAGATACTGCATTTACGAAATCGCAGTATCGTTCACTATGCGCGCTTACCGCTGAAATTTCTTCTCGACATCCAATTCGTGCGATTGTCGGCCACTCAGATATTGCGCCGGGCAGGAAATCTGATCCCGGAGAGGGCTTTCGCTGGGCCAGCTTCATGAGAGAGCTAAAAAAGCACGGTGTCGATATAGCTCAGTTTCGGCTTCTTAATAGAACACAAGAAAGCTAAAGCACTCTCCTGACTTCAACGAGATAGACGTGAGAATACGGAAATCCCCTACTCAAGACTAAGAAAAATTCGGTCGATCTGCTCTCTTGGCGAATCTAATTGCTCAGGGGGAATTTAGTGAAGCGAAGGAATATAGTGAAGCACCTGCCACGCCTACTTTGTATTGCGCTCTGCGCAGGCGTCCTTGCCACCTTTGCACACGCGCAGCAGCCACCTATCATATTTGTGACTCAGGTTCCAATTCCGCAAGATTTCACGACTGTCGGTTCGGTCTTCGCAAACCATCTTGCGACGATGCAAACTGCGGGCCGCGGAGGTGACCTGTACATTCGTTACGGTGACGGCACTTTAAAAAATCTTACCCAGGCTGCAGGCTATGGCTCAAGTGGAATGCAGGGAAGCAATGCCATTGCGGTCCGTGAGCCCTGCGTGCATTGGGACGGTACTAAAGCGCTCTTTAGCATGGTAGTTGGCGCGCCAACGCAGCGCTACCAAGTTGCGACTTTTTACTGGCAGATATACGAAATCACGGGTCTCGGCATAAACGATACGCCGGTAATAACAAAAGTCGCGCAGCAGCCCGCGCAGTACAATAATGTAAGCCCGATCTATACCAGTGATGATAAAATTATCTTTTCATCGGACAAACCCAGGGGCAATCTTTCACACACGTACCCGCAGCGTGATGAGTACGAGTCAACAGCGACCGTGAGTGGGCTCTGGCTTCTCAATCCAGCCACTTCGGACCTTCGTATGCTCGACCATGCTCCCTCGGGTGATTTTAAGCCAAGCATTGATAGCTTTGGTCGTGTAATCTTCACCCGTTGGGACCACCTGCAGCGCGATCAACAGGCCGACGGTAACAACAAAGAATATGGCGCATTTAACTTCTCTAGCGAATCAGCATCAGCCGAGAAAATCGACAGCGCCGTCGAGATATTTCCCGAACCACGTTCATCTGCTGAAGCGCTACCGAATCTCGAACTACACAGCATCAATCAGTTTTTTCCCTGGATGATGACCCAGCAGGGTTATGGCCTTGAAACTCTGAATCACATCGGAAGACACGAGCTTTTCAATTACATGAATAGATCTTTTAAGAATGATCCGAATGTGACGTACTTCGCTCCATCGGGAAGCCGCTTTAATCAGAATCAAATCACCAACATGTTGCAAATTCGTGAGGACCCTCTCGTACCGGGAAGATTCTATGCCGTCGATGCTCCCGAATTTTACACTCATGCAGCAGGCCAGATTTTTTCAATTAATGGAGCCCCAAGTGACAATGCAGACCAGATGGCGGTGACCTATGTGACGCATCGAGAGACTGCAACAGCCGATGATACGCCGAGCGCCAATCATAGCGGGCTTTATCGCTCACCACTGCCTCTATCGAATGGCGTTCTCGTAGCCACGCATACCGCTGAAACTCGCGTCGATGCTAATACTGGAACAGCCGCCAATCCAGGCTCGCGCTATGCGTTCCGCCTGAAAACGCTCAAAAAAGTTGGAAACTACTTTGTTCCTGACCAGGCGCTGACTCCAGGAATAACTAAGTCCATTACCTTTTGGAATCCCGACACGTTGGTGAGCTACAACACTGAGCTCTGGGAACTCGATCCGGTAGAAGTGCGAGCCACAGCACGGCCGCCAATAGTTCCGGAGACTCTTGCCTCCCCCGAAGCAACGATCTTCGCCGAGGAGCAGATCGACGTCGCACAGTTTAGGGAGTATTTGAGCACGAACGGACTTGCGCTGATCGTCAGCAGAAACGTCACAACTCGCGACAGAAACGATCGCCAGCAACCTTTTAATCTTCAAATCGCGGGATCTTCCACCCAAACGGTCGGTGCATCTGGAAAGGTCTATGAAATTTCAAGCCTACAGCTACTACAAGGAGATCTCTTGCGTGGCTACGGCGGCATTGCCTCCTCACAGCCTGGACGCCGTGTAATAGCGCAAGAAATGCACGACGCAATGGCATATAATCCACCCGATCCCGGCGGTCCGACCGGGAGCACAAAACTAGGCAGCGACGGCTCGCTCGCCGCGTTTGTTCCTGCCGAAAGGGCTCTTACCTGGCAGCTGACTGATCCGCAAGGAATGGCTGTGGTTCGAGAACGTTATTGGGTAACGTTCGGTCGCGGCGAGATTCGGGTATGCGCCTCGTGCCACGGCATAAATTCCCAGAGCCAAAGCGGAGGCGCCGTGCCGCAGAATCCTCCTGAGGCACTGCGAACGCTGCTCCGTCATTGGAAGACACTTCCTCAAGAAAATTTCTCTTTTACCTTAAACTTCGTTCAATCTGGCGGCCGCCGTATTAAAAAAGCAAATACACTTCAAGCAGGAAGATCCCTAGTTGCGACAATTCAAGGCAGTGGAATCGCCGCGGCGGGGAAAAATCTTCGCCTGAGCCTTTCTATCAACAACAAGCAGTGCGACCAACCGATTGAAAGCTTCACCACTGATTCAGAAGGTAATTATACTCTGCGCGGAAAAGTACCGATGACGTATGCTGCCCCTAAACTCGACTTTGCTCTTGAATACGCAGGCATCACCAAGACCGCGAAATCAGTTCGAGTCTCCGCCCGCGGAAAGCGGACCCGCATCACTAACAAAGAACGCAAACGGCTGTGCCGCCAGTTAATTAAGCTGCAGTAACTACTTATTAAGTGCGGGAATCCTTTTTCTTGCGACCACAAAGGACGCCAAGGACCCAAGGGTTAAGAATTTCATTAACTTTGCGTCCTATGTGGTGAAAAGTCCCTTCAAAAACCACCACACTTAATGAGTAGCTACTGAGTCTTTGAGCTGCCATATCCTGAATCAATCGCACTTGTGCCAGACGCATCGAATGAAGATAGTATTGTTGGTGGCGGCAACCGCGGGAGTAAAGAGCCGACTCCTGTTGAATGAGTCTTGGCGGGCCAAGAGAAACCGAACGTGCAACACTGGGAGAAAGAAGCGGAATGAACTATCACGGTAGCGCGACTCGAAGCCTCGCTCTTTGTGTACTATCTTTTCTCTGCACAAACACTGCACATGCGACCCCTACATTCAGAGCCGGCGACCTCCTTTTTCACACTTCAAAATCCGCGCAGAGTACCGCGATACAAGAGGCAACTCGTTCCCGCTATAGCCATATGGGAGTCGTACTCATCAGAAATGGTACCCCTTGCGTCTTCGAGGCTGCAGCGACTGTACTCTGTACACCTCTTGATCAGTGGATCGCGCGAGGAGTTGAGCAGAAATATGTCTTAAAACGGTTGCGTCCACCCCACGAAGTCACTTCAGAGCAGTATAAAAAAATTGAGGCAGTGGCCCTGACTTTCGAGGGCAAACCTTACGATAGTACCTTCGAATGGAGTGACACGCGGATATATTGCTCGGAGCTCGTGTGGAAAATATTCGAGCGTGCCCTACATCTCGAGATTGGTACGCCAGCAACGCTTGGCGAATTCGATTTAAACGGCTCAGAGGTAAAGGAGTTACTCACAAAACGCTACGGCGGAAAGCCGCCACTCAAAGAACGTGTTATCTCGCCTCAAGCAATGTTTAGCTCAGAGCTTCTTATGCAAATCTACCCTTCTCTTCACATGAAGCGCTCATGAGCAGCGCTGACGAGGTATCGGAGAGAGGCTTTCCGCATTACCGTTGGGTGGTCTGCGCACTTCTCTTCTTCGCTACCACTTCCAATTATATTGATAGGCAAATTCTAGGGATCCTCGCACCCGATCTGCAAAAAACCATCGGCTGGAACGAAATCGAATACGGCTACATCGTCACATCGTTTCAAGCCGCCTACGCGTTGGGCCTGCTTGGGTTCGGATGGATCGTTGACCGCATCGGTACCAAACGCGGACTCGCCTTTGCGGTATTTTTCTGGAGCCTTGCTGCAATGGCTCATGGACTGGCGTCGCGAACTGTTCATTTTTGCTTCGCTCGATTCGCGCTTGGACTTGCCGAAGCTGGAAACTTTCCCGCTTCAATAAAAGCTGTCGCCGAGTGGTTTCCAAAGCGTGAGCGAGCACTCGCAACGGGAATTTTCAATTCCGGAACAAACATTGGTGCTGTTGTCGCCCCACTTTGCGTGCCCTGGATTGCGCTGCACTACGGGTGGCAGGCCGCGTTTTTCTTGACCGGTGCAATCGGACTTCTCTGGATTGGATTATGGTGCATTTTTTTTCATGCTCCGGAAACAAGCCCGTTCGTGCGTCGGTCGGAGCTGAAGCATATCAGCGCCGGGCAAGAGACAGCCTCGCGAAAGATTAGCTGGCTCGAGGCAATCAAATTTCGCCAAACCTGGGGCTTCGCACTTGCAAAATTTCTGACGGATCCTGTGTGGTGGTTTTATCTCTATTGGATTCCGAAATATCTGAATAAGGAGTACGGAATTACCCTTTTGGCGATGGGCGCGCCACTTGTTGTGATCTACCTGATTGCTGATATCGGAAGTATCGGTGGAGGCTGGCTCTCATCGCGGCTTATATCGCGCGGAGCTTCAGTCTCGAGGGCTAGAAAATTAACGATGCTGCTCTGCGCGCTTCTGGTGCTGCCTATTATCGCGCTTTTAAATACCTCCAATCTTTGGACCGCGGTTACTTTGATCGGTATTGCGGCCGCCGCGCACCAGGGCTGGTCGGCAAACTTATTTACAAGTGTCTCTGATATCTTTCCAAAGGAGGCTGTAGGCTCGGTCGTTGGAGTAGGCGGCATGGCTGGGGCGGTTGGCGGAATGCTCATCGCCACAGCCACCGGTTATATCCTAGAATTTACCGGATCTTACGTAATCCTTTTCTGTCTTTGCGGTTCGGCGTATCTTGTTGCACTATTCCTGCTTCATTTTTTGGTGAAAGAGATTAAACCGATAATTCTATGAATAGTGGTGTTATGCCCCATGACATACCGATAATTCCTCCTCAATCTCCTTCAGAAAGGATCACCATGCTTCGCGAACGATACGCCAAGCAGTTTGGCCAAGAGAATTCCTCGCCTTTTTTCCTAATTCAAGTTCCGCTTCGGGTATGCCCAGTCGGCGCGCATCACGATCATCAGGGTGGAACAGTCACTGGCATGGCAATCAACCGCCCTATTATGCTTCTCGCTCAGCAAAACAGCGAGCGCTCAATCGCAATTCACAGTGTAACTTTCAATGAAACACGACGGGTAAACCTAGAGCAGGTTCCCGAGCGCGAAGCTGGAAATTGGGCAAACTATCTGCACGGCGCGATTCGCGTCCTCAGGCAGCGAGGTCACCAGGTTACACAGGGATTTAACGCCGTGCTCGGAGATGCGATGCCGATTGGCGGCCTGAGCTCCTCCGCAGCAGTAAGTATCGGCTATTGTCTCGCGCTACAGAACTTTCACGATTTTAAGCTTAGTACTCCGGAGATAATTGATTCGGTTCTTGCGATTGAAAATGGTTATTTAGGACTCAAGAACGGAATTCTCGACCAAAGTGTGATTCTCTCGGGAAAGTCTCAAGAACTGAGCGTTATAAACTGTAGAACAAATACTATCTACACTGTCGCGCAGGATCACAGCGCCTCACCTTGGAGCATCTTTGTTGTCTATTCTGGATTGAGCCGTCAACTTGTTTCAACACCTTACAATCAGCGAGTACAAGAGTGTAGCGATGCGGCCAAGGAACTGCTTCGTATGGGCAACTTACCAATCTCCGAAAATCCGAAGCTCGGCGATGTGCCACGCGAACTGTATGAATCTAGACGCGGCGAAATTTCTGCTATTTTTCAAAGGCGCGCCGCGCACTATTTTGACGAAGCTTCTCGTGTTCAAAGCGCGATTGATTTGTGGAAAGCCGGTCGAATTGAAGAATTCGGTGCACTTATGACAGCTTCGGGTGAAAGCTCGATCAAGAATTTCGAAAGTGGTACCCCGGTCTTGATTTCTCTCTATCAGATTCTCGCGGGAACTTCCGGCGTTTACGGAAGCCGCTTTTGCGGTGGCGGATTCCAGGGCTGCTGCCTTGCCCTAATCGATCCGCGAAAGAGTCATGACATCGCCGAATCCGTCCATAAAGCCTTTACCTCGCAACATCCGACACTCGCCGACAAATACTCGCTACACTTCTGCGAATCAAGCAACGGCCCCGGCATTTCGGTGCTGCAATGATAGATACCGTTATCATATTGGCCGCCGGCAGAGGTACCCGCCTCAAGGAGCTTACTCGCAAGCGAAGCAAAGCAATGCTTCCCGTTGCTGGGAAACCAATGGTTCAGCGCGTCATCGAGTCTTGCACCGCCGTAGGCATAAAAAATGTAATTCTCGTAGTCTCGCCACACGATCAAGAAATCCGTGATTTCTATTCTCAACAATCAAACGCCACTTTCATCGTGCAAGAGCAAGCTCACGGCGCGGGGGACGCGATACATCTCTGCGCACGTGCCGCGCCCGAGAACTTTATTGTTTCAGCGTGCGACAGCTTAGTCGATCCTGAGCATGTCGCCGCGCTCATTTCGCAACACGAAAACAGTAACGCCACAATTACACTAAGCGTTCTCCGCGTACCGGAGAGCGAATCGCTCTCGTCACGTTCGGTCGTACGAGTTGCTAATCAACGAGTGCTGGAAATCATTGAAAAACCGAGCCCTAATCAGCGTGTCTCGAACATAATGAGCCTTCCGCTTTATTGCATGTCGAGGAAAATCTTTGGAGAACTTGCGAAAGTTACGGCGTCAGCACGCGGAGAAATTGAGACTCAAGATGCAATTCAGTCGTTGATCAACCAGGGCGAACTAGTCACGGCAGTCGAAGCCTCGCAAAGACGACAGGTCAGCGACGCCGCGGATCTATTAGCGTTGAACTTACATTATTTAAACAAGCTCTCGCCTCCGATTCAGGTTGACAAGAGTATTACGCTTCCTAAGTCGGTGAAGCTTACCGCGCCTGTGCTAATCGAAGCAGGATGCATTGTTGCTGAAGAGGTGACGCTGGGACCAGGCGTATTCCTTGAAACCGGCTCAACAATTGCACGAGGCTTTAAACTTAGAAACGTCGTGGTGACAAGAGACGCACAGGTTACCTGCGATCTACAAGACCAGGTGTATTAGGGAACCTCTGAAAAACTAGGCGTTTTGGATTTGCTGGAATTTTGGATGAGATTTGCGAAAAAACATGCTGGGAGAAACGCAGGAATAGCAAGGCTATTTCGAGTATTTTCCCGGCATGTTTTTTCGCAAAGATCGCCGAAAGGCCGGCAAAGACGAAATGCATAGTTTTTCAGAGGTTCCTTACGAACCTGGACTTCTCACGGGGTTTGTCGCGAGCCATTCCTTGAGGGGCTTCTGATTCTTATTCACGATGTCCTTTACCTCAACACCACTATCAGAAACAAACGCGACGAACTGAATTCCCTTTTTCTCCGCGTACTCGATCTGCTTACCAAGCTTTGGCGACTTAAAATACACTTCGGCGGGAATCCCTTGCGCGCGAAATTCCGCGGCAACTTCATTCGCACGCGAACGCTGATCCTCAGAGAGCACTGTTACCAACATATTCACCGTAGTCGGTGCTGCTGCTTGTAAGAGCCCCGCCTCAAACGCGACTGAAAGCAGCCGGGTCAAGCCAATTGAAAGTCCGACCCCGGGAAGCTTTTGTGCGGAAAACTCCGAAGCCAAGTTTTCGTAACGCCCGCCGCCACCAATTGAGCCAACGTGCGGGAATTTTGTAAGTGCTGCTTCGACAATCATTCCAGTATAATAATCGAGGCCGCGCACGAGACTTACATCAAGTTCAATCGGCTTCTGTACTGAGGCGGGCAGCAGCCGCAGAAGCTCCTGTATTTCTTGCGCTCCCTGTTCAAAAAGCGGGTGCTTTATCTCGAGCCCCTTCAACATCGAGGCCACGTCTGAAGCCGCAACACGAATCTTTGCAAATTCGACAATTCGGCCGGCGACTACGGAGTCAAGTGACGCTGCGCTTATCAACTCGGCAATAACTTTCTCGGCGCCGATCTTATCAATTTTGTCGACGACAATAAGTGCCGCTCGAGCCTGCGCGTCGGAGAGCCCAAGCGATTCGTATATTCCACGCAGAAGCTTCCTGCTATTAATTTTGACGCAAACCTCGCCGACTCCAATTTGACCCAGTGCCTCGGTGAATGCACAGAGTACCTCGGCATCACATGAAAGTGGCAGCTCTTCGCGCGACACGATGTCCAGGTCGAATTGATAAAACTCGCGGAATCTTCCTTTCTGCGGTCTGTCGCCGCGCCATGCTTTCTGTACCTGGTAGCGTTTAAATGGAAACTGAAGCTCGGAGAGATGCTGCGCGACGTAGCGCGCAAATGGCACCGTCAGATCGAAGTGAAGTCCAAGCTCGGCCTCTTGGTCCTCAGATGCCTGCACGCGACGAAGCGCGTACAGCTCCTTGTCAATGACGCCTTTCGAGCCAAGCGTGCTCAAGAGCTCAACGGCAGGAGTCTCAATCGGAAGAAAACCGTATGACTCGTAGACACTGCGAATAACAGCAATGATCCGATTCTCGACAATTTTTTCTCCGGGGAGCCACTCGGGAAATCCGGAAATATTCGTAAGCTTCGCCATAGTAGGACATCATGCCATCAAAGAAAGGGAAACGACATTACCCCGCTCTCCAGTCCGCGAGCCACCCACTTTGCTCAATATTAACAAACAGTTACAAAAGTATTTTACTTTGATAAGATTTGCCATATGAGATAAAATAAAAGCTCGAATTTTAGGCGTGGTCGCAGGTCACACAATAACTATACTCGCAGAAAGGAAACATGCTCAAAAGAGTTCCATGGAAAAAACTTCGAAGTGAATTTCAGGGTGAATGGATTGAGCTAGTTGAATTCAATTGGGAGTGGGGACAGGCCGAGCCTTCTTGGGCAACTGTGCGTCATCATGCCAGTGATCGCCGCGAGTTGATGGTTAAAGTTGATCGTTCCGGCGCGCGCCCTGACTCAGTAATACTTTTTGTGGGCTACTCAGAATCTGCGATCCGTGTCGATGCGAACCCGCTTACTGTGTTTTAAATTCAAATAGATACGGGAGCTTCGTTCCCTTTAGTAGCATCCCCGGGCGGGCATTCTTCCAGAATTGCTCCTCAGCGTGAGACCATAAGAGATACTGTGGGCATACCTGTTCACGTTCCTCTTTTCTGCAATTCACGAGACTGTAAAAATCATTTAAAATCGCTTCACGCTGCTGATACGCAATACTGTGCGACGCAAGTGTTCCAATATAGCCAAGATAAATTCTTCGCCCAGTAAGCGTAAGAAGAGTATTGTGATCGGGCTTTGCCGCAATAATTGCATGTGGCGGGGTATTTTTCACAATTGCCGAAGCTTGCTTCACCGCTTCAGCGCTATACACCTCATATGCCTTCGTCGTGCTTAAGGCCTTCCACACTTCAAATATTGACGGAACAAGCAGGACAAGCGCGGGAATCTGCAAATATATAAATATTCTTCTGGTTTGCTGCGCCCAAATTGCAAGTAAAATCACATAAAGCGAAATAAAAATTTTTATCTGATCCCACTCCCACGCGGCAAGCTTCACAAAGTTGAAAAAGAAGAAAAGCACAAGCCAGGTAAAGAATTGGCGATGCGCTTTCGTAGAGAACCAAAGAAAACTGACAACGACAAACATTGGCCACGCGCCACTGCCCCAGATTTTTATTGACTCAAAAAGCCGGGCGAATCCGCTGCTTGTGCCAGGACCGGGGAGCCAGCCAAGTACAAACCCAGCCATGCCTGATTTTCCCGTGATCCAGGGAAGAAAGAGCAGGCTGGGCGTCAACGCCAGGGTAAAAACAGCGACATTTATTGCCGCCGGTTTCCAACTTGCGTTTTTGCAAAACTGATCGATCGCCCTAAACAGCAGCAACACTCCGCAAAAAAGAATTCCTGTAAGAAGCGCATGTACATGCACGAGCGGCGCGAGCGCAAACAAGATGCCGGCACGAAACACCGCACGACGCTGATGCTCCTGTCCGAGAAGAAACCAAAGCACCGCAACTAAGATTGCGATACCAAAAAGTGCGCTTCGTTGAGTTACCCAAATAGTGGTAAGAAACGACGTCCAGGGAACACCCTTTTCAATGAGTGGGCCAGAATTTTGGCCGAGGGCAAAATATGATCCCCCGCCAAATAGGACTGCCCAGGGAAGCACGCAGAAACGACAACCTCGAAGGAAATGGTAGAGCACCGCCCAAAGAAATACCCACTGATAGGCAAATATAAGTGAAAGAAGATCGAACCGCGGCGCAATCCACCACAGCGAGGCACTCCAAAGATTTACAAGGAATGGATAAGATAACCGTAGCCCCGGGTATAGATGATACTCAGGCGCCGTATTATCACCAAGCACAAACGAAGTAATCATGCCAAGGTGAAAGGTCAGATCGCCATAGTTATTGACCCAACGTGTCGAAATATTATCGGTTGCTTGAAATAGATTAGCTCCGAAGAGCAGAACAACGAGAAACCAGATCACTGCATTAAGGTCGGCTTTGGGCCGAAGCGTCAATACTTCTCGATATGCCGCTGGTACCTGCGCAAGCGCCAATAGGTAAGGCAAAAGTGCGGCCCCAGCCCACGGAACGGTACAGAGACGAAGAAGAAAAGCAAGGAGGAGATAGCTCAGAAGTCCAAGAAGAAGACAATGAACACCGTTCCAGCGCTCAATCGCAGGCGCTCCGGCGAACAGTCTCTCCTCAAGCCAGAACAGGCCGGACGCTACTACTCGGCCAAGCGCGAGCAATAGCAATGGCTGAAGTAGAAGTGCAACTATTAAATATACAACGGCATACTTTTCCATCGCTTTTGAGCGTATACGCCTTTCAACCACTCCTCAATTGAGTTTTTTAATCTATCCTTTTATGCTTTCGAAGCGATGATCAACCTCACTCCCTTTCTTAGAATATACGCGCATAAGCGCCTTCGCGCACTCAAGCAACTCAATGCGCCGAAAGCCCAGGAGCAGGAACTTCTGAAGTTGCTTAAGATTGCGAAGAGCACCGAATTTGGCAAAAAATATCAGTTCGAAACAATTCACTCAGTCAGTGAATACCAGAGCCGCGTCCCACTTAGAAGCTACGATCAATTCTGGAACGAATTTTGGAAGGATCGCTTCCCTCATTTTCAAGGGATCAGCTGGCCCGATCCAATTCGCTATATCCCGGTTAGTTCCGGGACAAGCACAGGCACGACAAAATGGTTTCCGCTCTCTTCGCAGCTTATTCGCTCAAACACACGCGCCGGATTGGATCTTCTTGTGCACCACCTGAACAACCGTCCACGCAGTCGAATTTTCGGCGGAATGAATTTTGTGCTTGGCGGAAGCTCTGATTTGGTGGAGCGGGCACCCGGCATCTATTCAGGCGATTTGAGTGGCATTGTCGTCAAGACGTTGCCTTGGTGGGCACGTACCCGCTACTTTCCGCCAACGAAGATGGCGCTAATAAAGGACTGGGAACAAAAAATAGATAAGATGGCTCGCGCATCTCTTGCAACGCCAATCACTATGCTCAGCGGCGTTCCGGCATGGATGCTTATACTTTTCGAAAAATTATTTACCTTGCGTCAATCGCCAGAGAGCCGTGCTGTTGATTGTTATCCGCAATTGGAGATGGTAGTGCATGGTGGAGTAAACTTTGCTCCCTACTACAAACGCTTTTCGAAGTTGCTCGAGGGCTCGCATGCCGAACTCCGCGAAGTGTACCCGGCAAGCGAAGGGTTTATAGCACTGGCCGACCGCGGTTATGGCGAGGGGCTCCGACTCTTGCTCGACAACGGTATCTTTTTTGAATTTGTTCCGCTCGAAGAACTCTCCTCGGCTAATCCACGTCGGCATTGGGTCGCGAACATTGAGAAGAATACCAACTACGCGGTTGTTTTGAGCAGCTGCGCTGGACTCTGGAGCTACATTATCGGCGACACCGTACAATTTATCGATCTGGATCCCCCAAGACTTTTAATTACCGGGCGCACCTCGTACTACCTTTCTGCCTTTGGCGAGCATCTAATTTGCGACGAGATTGAAGATGGAATAAGTACCGCCGCCAATGAAATCGGGCTTAGCGTAAGCGACTTCGCCGTGGGAGCGCTCTTTCCCGAGCGAGATGGCGAGCTTGGTCGACATCTCTATTTCGTAGAGTTCTCCGGCCAAGTCCCCGACAAAACACTGCTCGACAAATTTGGCGCAATGCTCGATAAGCGCCTTTGTGTCCGGAACGAAGACTACGAAGCACATCGATTAAATAATTTCGGCTTGGCAGCACCCGAAATTATCGCATTACCCTCGGGAGCGTTTGCCGATTGGATGCGTAAGCGCGGGAAGCTTGGCGGACAAAACAAAGTCCCGCGAGTTATTACCAACCAGGAGCTTTTCGGGGATCTGCAAGAATTCATGGCAACACGACGGACATGACTTTCAGGGACCAGCGCTGTAACCTCGTAGTACTCATGCACACCGACCAGTTGACGAGAGCAAGTTATTATTTAAAGAATTACACTAGGGAACCTCTGAAAAACTATACATTCCTGGCTCTGTGCTCTTCGTGCCTCTGTGGTTCTTTGAAAAGAAATAAACCACAGAGGCACTGAGAACACCGAGGGGGGCCGAGACTAAGGATAAGTTATTTCGATTACAGTGTACTAATACTTTAGTGCGCAATAAGCCAAAGCCAGCCAATGAAAGCTTTCAATATTGAACTACGGAAGAGAAAGGGCAAACGCGCCAAAAAGGTGGGCATGCCGCCTGGCTCGCTCGTACCCACCACGGAAACGCCACCAGTCAAGCCCGTCATTACAATTCTCGACTACAATGCCGACATGCTCGAAGAGCGCGTCGTCACACACATCGATGAGTGCGGAGGATACAAGAGTAAGCCTACCGTCACGTGGATAAATGTCGACGGCGTGCACGACGTTGAACTCATTCAAACGCTTGGCACACAGTACGATCTTCATCCTTTGACTCAGGAGGACATTCTCAATACCGATCAGCGCCCCAAACTTGAAAACATGGGTCACTATCTCTATATCGTATTGCGAATGATCTACTTCTCAAATGAGCAGAAAGACATTACCACCGAACAGGTGAGCTTTATTGTTGGCAGCGGCTTTCTTCTGACTTTTCAAGAAGAGCAGCGCAGTGGCGACGTGTTTGACTTCGTTCGCGACAGGATTCGCAGCAACCGCAGCCGTCTCAGAAAACTGGGCTCGGATTATTTAGCCTATGCGTTAATCGACGCGGTGGTTGACTACTATTTCGTGGTACTTGAGGAGCTTGGTGAAAAAATCGAAAAGCTTGAAAAGAAACTTATATTCGATCCTTCGTCCGAGATCCTTGGCGAGCTTTATGTCTTGAAGCGTACGATGCTTTCGCTTAGGCGCGCGGTGTGGCCGCTTCGCGAAACTCTTAGTGGGTTTGAAAAGGAGGAATCGACACTCGTTCACCAATCGACGCTACTTTATCTAAGAGATGTCTATGGACATGTTGTTCAAATTATCGACACAATCGAAATCCTCCGTGAAACTTTGGGAAGCATGATTGAAATATATCTCTCGAGCGTGAGCTACAAGCTCAACATGGTAATGAAGGTGCTCACGATTCTTACTACGATTTTCATGCCTCTCACCTTTATCTCAAGCATTTACGGCATGAACTTTAAGCACATGCCGGAACTTGAGTGGGTCTATGGGTATCCCATGGCGATAAGTATAATGTTCATTATCGCCATTTTGATGCTTATCGCCTTTAAAATAAAACGCTGGATATAAACTGCTCAGTCGATTTGCCTTGGTGCACTCCATGCGCTATAAAATGCATTTCGACTTAAATCGTTTAGGTTGTTGCGGGCCTTCTTTCGGTCCTTCCCCTGAATGAAAATAGTCAGTATATTGTTAGCTAATTCTTTTAACTTACTCATTATTTTACACCATGTACGACGTGAGCAACCCTCAGCTATCTCCAGTTAACGCACTCAAGCAGTTTGTATTTTGGGGTGTGCATCTCTCCTGCTTTGCTGTGCTTTGGGTAGGGTTTAGCTGGATAGCGCTTTTTGTATGCGCTGCGCTTTATTTCTTGCGCATGTTTGCCATTACCGCTGGCTACCATCGCTATTTTTCGCACCGTAGCTACAAGACCAGCCGCGTATTTCAATTCATTCTTGCCGCGCTCGGCGCCTCATCGGCGCAGAAAGGACCGCTTTGGTGGGCATCGCACCACCGGCACCACCACCAATTTTCGGACAAGCCGGAAGATATTCATTCTGCAAAAATCAACGGGGTTTGGTGGTCACATGTGGGCTGGGTACTGAGCTCTCAATTCTTGAAGCCTCGACTCGAGCTGATTAAAGACTTCATGAAGTATCCCGAGATTATTTGGCTCGAAGATAACCATCTGCTTTTCCCGACGCTGCTCGCGATAGGGACTTACGTTCTCGGCATTATTCTCGAACGTTTTGCGCCGGGACTCGGCACAAATGGTTTACAAATGTTGGTCTGGGGCTTTTTCGTCAGCACAACACTGCTTTACCATGGCACTTTTTTGGTAAACTCATTTACTCACCTGATTGGTAAGCGCCGATTTAAAACCGATGACGAAAGCAGAAACAGCTTAATGATAGCATTGGTTACCATGGGCGAAGGTTGGCATAATAACCATCATCGCTATCCTGGCTCAGAGCGTCAGGGATTTTACTGGTGGGAGATCGACCTGTCACATTACGTGCTTAAGCTCCTCTCCCTTTTTGGGATCGTTTGGGAGCTTCGCATTCCACCACCGCGTATTTACGAAGAAGCCCTGACTGGTAAAGCCGCGTAGGCGGCGCCCTTGGACATCACTACTCATACAGTATGAGTAGCTGCTTCCTCTACTCCGTGGCCTCTGTGCCTCTGTGGTTTTAAAAGTATATAAACCACGGAGGCACAGAGGTCACGAGGCGAAAGCTCCTTCCAAATGGGCATTTGATCGAGCGCCCTCCCGCTCCCCTAGAGTCTATGATAGAATAACCACTATGAAGAAAATGGTGCTTACTCTTGTCATTCTCATTGGTCTCCCCACGCTTGCCCTTTGCCAAAAGGCGCCTAAGGGTCCCAACGCCGAATTTAAGGAGCTTGAAGAGTATAAGCACTCGCCGGGTGAAGAAAAAACTGAGAAGGGTAAGCTTCAAGGCGGTTCTCTCGAACTTGATTCTTACGATGAGAAGAAGATCACATTTGCTGACTTTCAAAAAGCAGCACTCGAGCATTTTAGATACCTTAAATCTTATGCGAAAGCATTTGCCGGAGGTTCCGGTAACACCGCGCCTGTTCCAGAACCATCCAAAGATGTTTTTCGTTTTGCTTCCGCACTGTACCTGCACTGCTCTGTCAATTTCGGTACCTGTCCCGCGGTACTCGACACAATCCTCGAGGCTGACATCATCAACTCTCGGCTCACAAAAACCGCAAAGTGCACTCAGATGAACCAATTTTGGAACATGTGGGCGGCTGACGACATGGAATCTCGCCACAGCCACCGGGTGAAAATAGGCTTCCTGAACGATACGAGCAACTTTCGCGAGAAGTCCCGTCCACACTATAAGGAGCAGTGCGAAGAGACTGTAAAGGCGGCAATAGCCGGAACACAGCCCGACGATCAGTTTTTCAAGAGTCGCTACAAAGAAGGAGCAGCAATTTTAAAATCACTCGAGCGCACTGAGAAGATCGCAACATTTCTCGCCGAAAGCTATGACAAAGGTGGGGCCGGACTATTTTCATTAGTTGGAATTCAATAGGCTCGACCTTATCCGAGAAGTCTGAGTCTGCTCAGCTGAAGCTCCGACTTTCGCTTTAGCTCGGCCAAATGCCCAGCCACGATGAAATAATGTCTTTGGCAGTTACCAGCTTTTGGAGATTGATGCGCCCGCCCAGAATTTATCTTCGCTCGCCGCATCGTGACCAAAATTATAAAAGACACCGGGCTTTAGAGTGAGCCCCTGAATTTGCCACTCTACCTGAACTCCTGTGACGATGTGATTCAGCCCGTCACTTTCGTATATTTCGTTTTCTCCCCATGAGTAGCCAAACTTAACGAAGGGAAGATAGGTAAGATTTCTCTCATACACGTCGTTAAATATTGGATGGCTAAACGCGATTTCAAAATAGCGGTAATTGGTCTCGGCAATATCTTGATACAAGCTAAACGAGGGGCGCAGCAGTGAGCTTAAGGTCATCTGCGCAGCAAGCTCTCCCGTGTTTCCCGGTCTTGGCTCAGAATCATTGCTAAACTGATACCACAGAGCCCCTAGTGAGAAGAGCGCGGGACCACTTCTATAAAGATAAAATGCGGAAGCATCGATTTCTGTAAAATCACGTCCGTCACGCTCGCCCTGGATTGGAACAAATGCTTGGATACCGCCTCTATACTCGCTTCGCTTGCTGAGGGTATCACTCACGCCAATTTCCGGCTCGAGTACGATTCCATCGTACTGGACAACGCCACGAAAGATTTCAGCGCTATAGAGACCGAGTTTGGTAGAAAGTTTTGGCTCCGCAGCTAATGTAAGCGGAAGTAATACCAGAATTATGATTAGGTTCCTTACTTTCATGATTATTCCCTTGATCTTTCTTCGACTTTCTCTATTCTGGTCTTAAGCCGTAAATCTAAAGCCTTTTTTGAGGTAGATTAGAAATTAGCTGCTTCGTAAGCGCCTCGGGAGAGGTGGGTATGAAGCAGCAGCTTTGCCTCAGGTTTTTGTTGTTAGTTTTCAAACCGGCCTTTTCAAACTGCATTTTTTTGTCGCCAGCATTCTTGTATTCGCTTGTTTGCCTACAGCGCTTTCTAACTTTTTTGAATCGGAGGGCTGCGTAAAGTCTTGTTTGTTCCGAAGTAAGCAGATCTTTACGCAGCTCTTCTATGTTGTACCTTAGCGGAGTGGACGCCGCAAAGAGTAAGGAGAGTGTAGAGAAAAAACAACCAAGAAAAATCAATGCAAACAATCAGATCGGGCGAACTAGAAGTTCGCCTATCAAAGACTGAAACGGGAGTCCTCTGGTATCTTTATCGGAAGGGCAAGAAGATAGTGCGTTCTAATGGCGAGAGGATCTGGGTCCTATTGCCGCGCAGGATGCGCTCAGCAATCATCAAATGGAAGCGGGTCATGCAGGAGCTTCAGGCGATGCTGAAGCTGCCCGAAGCATGTGGCTGCTTCAAGACGGCGGTCATAGGGGATGGGCTGTATTGGCGGAAATATCACTGGGCAGCCTGAGCACGTTCTCCTTTACGATCAAGTCTCTCATTGGGGTTGCAAGAAACAGGGGGTTGGGAGAAACAGGGTTGGCAAAATCAGATCGTAAAGGTCCACCAGGGGCGGAGAGAAGGGACTCTCTCCGCCCTTTCCTGAGAATGAGGATTTAGGTTAAAGGGTTCTCAAAGCTGCTGCTTTATTCCTTATTAGGGAACCTCTGAAAAATTAGGCGTTTTGGATTTGCTGGAATTTTGGATGAGATTTGCGAGAAAACATGCCGG
>CAZEAC010000040.1:0-38345 GCA_964510065.1 uncultured Bdellovibrionales bacterium
AAAGTGACACCAATAAAGCGATCGCGCGGACTAAAGATTCTCGATAATGCGTCTACCACAAGCAAGGGAGCGGCGGTTGGTTCAAACATTTTATCGGTGCCGCGGAAATTCTGCCACAAGAGCCGGCCTAAATTGGCGATAGGGTATTTAAGTCGCTGCACCGAATCAAATGCCTGGAGAAATAAGGCGCTTTCACTTTGCTGTGATGTATGAAGCGCCAGGAGCAACCCAAAGAGCTTTGCCTGCGTCGAGCGAAACCTTGCACAAATCGGCAGCGAATAAAGTGAGTTAATCGTCTTTTGATAAGCCAGATTAGTGACGGTTCCGTTCTCAAGCGAAAATTTAAAAAGCGCGGGGTGAGATATGAGCTCGCGGCTGATCGCGAGATAGGCGAGTTCAATACTCTCAATGTCGTTTGGGGTGGGAGGCTTGGCAAAAAAGTTTCCTTTTAGGCAGGCATCAGACAAGGAGTTCATAGCGTTACGAAAATAATGTGCTCTCTCGGCTGAAGAATAAGGCGTGTTTGGTGCAGCCATTCGTAAGAATGCCGCTGCCGAGTTTAGCTGGTTACAGAACTGAAATACCTGCGTCGCCAATCTCATGTCTTGCGATTCGGGAAGGGTTGCCTTCTCAAGAAGGATCTCCGCGAGCGCGAGCTCGGCAAGCGCAAAAAGTGGCCCGTCATTTTCAATTAAAGTGTTTGAGGCAGAGATGTTTGCCTCGCGGAATACTTTGTTGGCTTCCCTTTGGGTGATGGCAGCGCCACTATTTGCGGCGATAAGGGTGTCGAGACTGCTTTCTGAATTCAACTGCGGGGCAGACATGTCCTAAGAATATCGGCTGGCGAATTATGAGTCTAGCGGCGCGCTGATAAATGTATCTGCTCATCATTTACTCATTACGTGTGGAGAGTGGGTATTTCCCGTGAATGTGCAGGTGCATGTTCACGGGGAACTTTTACTTAATGAGTAGTTGCCAGAGTGTAAGTCCGAAGCTGCGCTTTATGGCAAATGCATTTCGTCAACAAAGCACTCGGGAAAACTTTTTGAATGCGTAGTGATATCAATATGATATGCCCCTCAAGCTGCACAGAATTGGGGCCGATAAGACTTATTAGGAAGTTTTACTGTCTGATGTACATGGAAGTTGTAGTATGACCGTTACAGTTGTAAAAGGGCTTTTACAGCCACTTGCCACAGAGCAAAGCCGATCAGCGTACGCAAACTCACAAAACAATCAGTCCCAGGTGCAGGCGTCAAAGAATGCCGCAAGTGCAGTTGCACAAAGTTCCGATGCCGTGGTGACAAGTTTACGCTCCTCTTCAATTGGCGCCGTTGATAGGCCGTCTAAAGGAAAACCAATCGAGAGTGAAAAGGAAGCAAGAGCTGTGGCCGAAAGCATCGCAGCCGACATAAAGGCGGATAAGAATGGCGAAGGGCTTGGCGTACATAAGCTAAGTGGTAATGCCGAGAAAAGTCTAAGTTAGGCCTTCCCTTGGTAATTACTTATTAACCCCAGGTATTCTTGCCCTCACTCTGTGACCTCTGTGTCTCTGTGGTTTTTATAGTATTTAAACCACAGAGACACAGAGGTCACAGCGCGGCGTAGCCGCAACCAAAATGTCGAAGGGGCGCCGTTCCGGCACGCGCGAGGAAGGGCGCGTGCCTACACTGGGCCGCGCTGCGTCTCCTGTGTTGTCCCTCCGGGGGGTTTCGGCTCCGCCGAAACAGTATTGCTATCCATCAGAAAATCTTCCCAAAATTAGAAGATTCTGACGGATAGCAATACAGAGTAGCGAAAAAAGCCACCCACACTTAATGAGTAGTTACTCCCCTTGTGGAGTGAAATGCAGCATGAGAGTGTTCTGAGAGAGGCAACTCTCCTATGTCGGAAACACCGCTCACTTTCGCAGAAAAAAGCTATTTGGAACTGTCTAAGAGTAAGGGCACGGCGATCGAGCAAGCCGACCTCGCGAAGCTTATTGTCGAACTAAAGAGTAGAATTGAGGCTAGCTCCATCGGGGCGATCTCTGGAGTAGATGAGCTGGCCAGGGCGCGTGCCGAACAGCTGCTTGCGCTGGTTGTCGCCGACAAGGCGATATTAGAATTCAAGAAAGCCCTGAGTTTTTCCAAAGATCAGGCGTTAAATTACCGTGTTGTTGATATTTACGGCCGAGTACTTTCATGCCGCGCGCTGAGCGATGAGATCGAGGTTGGAACGCCTGGACAGATTAGGGATTGTCATTTTGCCTCTCTTAATCGAGCGCTAGAGGGTGTGATTGCTTCGTTACTGCTCGAGGTTGAGAGCGGAAGGTGGGCTGGAGGTGATGCCGGAAAAGCCGATTCTATAAATTTAGGACTAGAAGCGCTTCGATCTGCCTATAAATTGGTTTGTGGGCTGCGGAAAAACTCGAAAGCCGAGAACTGTCTATTGATTTCAGATAGATAGCTCCGAACGCGAGTGCGACTTTTGGGCCCACTTAGTTTGCCAAGCAGCTTGACCATTTTCGCTAATATGCTAGTTTAACAGCTCGTTTTTTTTAGCCTTTAAGGCCTGAGTTAAAATTATGGATACCTCGGTTCCTTCTAAAGAGGAAGCACGCGAAGAGCGTAAGTGGCACCTTATCGATGCTGACGGTTTGGTTCTTGGCCGTTTGGCTAGCGAAGTCGCGGCGCTTTTGCGCGGCAAGCATAAAGCAAATTTTGCTCCCCATGTTGATTGCGGTGACGGAGTGGTCGTAATCAACGCCGAGAAAATTGTGCTTACCGGAGCCAAGCTCGAAAACAAATTTTATCACGATCATACTGGACATATCGGTAACGTAGTTTCGCGAAGTGCGGGTGAGCTTTTGCGAACCGATGCGCCTGAGCTAATTAAGCGGGCAGTTCGTGGCATGCTCCCTAAGGGAGTTCTCGGCCAACACATGCGCCAAAAGCTTAAGGTATATACGGGTAGCGCACATGAAAATAGTGCGCAGAAGCCTGTGAAGTACGAGCTCAAGTACACTAAAGCGGTTCACGCCGAGTAGTAGGTATTAACTAGGGTAGGGAAGGTAACGAGGTAAGTGTGGCGACATCAAAGAAGAATTCGATAGTAACTGTGGGGCGCCGCAAGTCGGCAACTGCGCGAGTTTTCCTCAAAGCGGGCGAAGGCAAGTTCATTGTAAATGGGCTTCCTGTTGACGACTACTTCGGTCGCGCTACTTCGCAGATGATCGTACGGCAGCCTTTGGCGCTTCTTAGTGTTCTTGATAAATTTGACGTTCTTGTAAATGTGAAAGGTGGCGGCCCGGCGGGACAAGCTGGAGCAGTCCGTCATGGCATTGCTCGCGCGCTGAATGCGGCGGATCCAGCACACCGCCCCGCGCTTAAAAAAGCCGGCTACCTTACCCGCGATCCGCGTGAAGTTGAGCGAAAGAAATACGGGCATCATAAGGCTCGTCGTCGTCCGCAGTATTCAAAGCGATAAGAGCGACTTGGTACTGGAAGTTCTGGTATCGAAAGCTCCTGCGCGGTAGCACGTTCTCGATTACGAATTTAATAACTCGAATAGCTAATTGCTGCGTTTGTCGCACGCAGTTCGGCGTCAGGAGCCCGCGCCACGAATCCACTTCTGTCCATATTTAGCCGGTCGGTGTAAAAGAGGAGCTGCTTGAGGAGAGGATAGAACGAGTGCACGAGTGCGCGGGTATTGTAATTGGTGCAGTTGCCGAAGGGTGTCTTCGCGATACTGTGATTGGTCTTAGCACACTTAGGGGCACGGGCTATCGCGGGAGGGTAATGCTTTGGGCCGCGGCGGGCTTTTCAGAGCGTAGCCGTGCGCTTCTTGCCCCTTTCGCGGTAGAGTTCCCGGCATGGGACGTCCCGACGGATCTTCAGCGATTTTCGACCGGTGTTCAGAAGTATTTCTTCGCACGTGAGCTTCTTCGAGAGCTACATTGTGGCACGGAACCGGTACTATTTGGGGTATTGAATGCAATGCTCTTTCAGAAAAATCCCGTGAGTCTCGTTGATGGGCAAAAACTCTTAGTTGCCACTATGTCGCGCGAGACCGCCGTTGGCAGTATTCCAGGTGCGCGTTATTGGATTCATCGGCTCTATGGGCTGCGTCGTTTTTGGCAGATCGCCAAGCGCCCACTTCTGAGCGAACTGTGCCTACTTGGATCAGCGCACGCTATGAGTAGCTATCTCGCCGCAATGTGTGAACATATTGCCGCGATTGAGCAGTCGTATTCTCGCTGCGCGTTCCTAGCCGCAATCCATAACGAGCTCTTGTACGGCGAGTTGGCGCACTTGGTGGCGCCTGCCAATAGCGAAAAGCCTGATTGCATTTTGCTCGGATATGACGGTCTCTCCGATCTCAGGCTAGATTCTCGAGCAGATATTGTCGCCGAAGGCGGCTATAAACCTGGGGTGATTCTCAATTACAAAGCAGCGCTTCATTTGGCAAGATTTTACGTGCAACGCTATTCGGAATGTGGTCTTCGATGAATTCGGAACCTATTGTCTTTGTGCATAAGCTCTATGAGGGTGCGGAGCGGATTCGGTACTTTGTCTCGGCGGCGACACAGGCGGCGAGACTGCACCCCGAGAGACAGACGTTTTTCATTTCGGACAGAAAATTCGAAGGTGAATTACCACCCGAAGTCCACTGCGTCAGCATGGCCGAGTACCAGCGTAGCGCGCTGCTGTTTGCTGAGCACTATCTCCATATAAGTACGAATAGTATCGAAGCAGAGCGCTTCTGCTTGGAGCGCTGGTTTGTTCTGCGCGACTTTCTTCGTCAACATAAGTTTACAGGTTGTCTCTATCTTGATTCTGATGTGTATCTACTTGAAAACGTCGCGCGCGCGTGGCAGCTGCTCGGTTCCAATCGCGTTGCGCTTTCGTCGCCCAGTCCGCACATTCTTTTTATTAAAGATTCGGAAGTTCTTGAGCAGTTCTGTGAGTACCTACTTAGGCTTTATAGAGGTGATGACCTTGAGGCGCTAGGCGAATTCTGTGATTTAATTATGCGTGCCGATCAAGCAGGGCAAGACACCATAATTAGTGACATGACGCTTTGGCCGATGTTTATCGAGCGAGCGAAGATCCCTTTTTGCGATCTTGGAAAATTTGAGGGTACTGAGTATTTTGATCACAGTTTAGGCTCGCCCCAGGAGCGCTGGGAAATGCTTAGTGATCTGCGGCCGCTCCCCGAGGGTGTTGCCGATACCAAAAACCTTCGCTTTCGCGAGGGGCAGATATTTTGTCGTGATAAGAAGCTGGGCAGAGATCGAAGCTACGCAGCGCTGCATTGCCAAGGAACGCGAAAATATATGATCGAACATATAGCGTCGTTACGAAAGCTGAGCATTGAAAAACAGACTGAGTTTCAGCTTGCGGACGTGATCCATCACTTCCATATGATGGCGTAGGCTTGAGTGCCTCTGTGCAAGGGAAGACCGTAAGTAAAGGAAAGAAAGTAACAGGGAAGCTTTGCCGAAGCGATGGTCAACGAAAGGCTGTGACTGAAAGTGATACTGAAAGAGGTTCGTGGAGAGCGCGAAGAGCTAAACGTCAAAAAACTAAGCGAGGGAAGGCGATTTTAGGCTGTGTCGAGTGAACCACCAATTGATCAAATGGGAGGCTCATCCGGGCTACAGGTCTTTCCGTATTGTTCGCCTTCCTCTCGCAAAAACAAAAAAACACCAAATTAATAAACTGTCGGGCCCCGGACGCCAAGGAGGTGGGGGTTGAGGAACCCCGCTGAAGAAACGTTCCGGCAGCCCGACAGAAATCAAAAAAATTAAAAACTCTCCGGCGTTGGTGGGAGTCTGGCTTTCGCGCAGACTCCCACCTTTGCATACGCCACTAAGGGAGGCACCAAGGAGTTGGGCGGAAGGGCCCGAAGGAAAACTCAAGGAGAATGAAAACCGTTAAACCGAACTTCTACTCACTCTCCACGAGAGAGCAATCGCAAAGCCGCGATAATTCTCTAGTAGAGGAGTAGATTACGATCTGCCCGAAAAAAATTGTAAATGCGTTCTAATGGATAACCCGTGGATACTACCGTACTGGTGCCAATTATGCAAATTATGCCTGCTCATTAGGTATGGGAAACAGGGATCCAAGCTCTGCGAAACCCCGTGCCCACTGTGTCAAGGAGTAGTTGCCAAGAACGAAAGTAACCAGCCGAAACTCCATGCCTTTTCGCGCCGAAGCTTATAGTAATCGGAGCAGTGGGCAAAAGGTGAGCGTTTATGGCGATTCCGCTCCAAGGCTTAAAACCGCTCCCACACTAAGCAGCAAGAAATTCGCTAGCCACGCGGCAAAGAGCGGATTCCATAGCTCAGCCCTTCCAAATGAGACACTCAACGAATGGACTGTGTAATAGAGAAAGGCAATGACAATTGCAGCAATGAAACTCGAAGCAAGGCTGCCTGAGCGCGCAGGCTTTAAGGCAAACGGAACAACTGCGGGAATGAGAAGCAGAATGACGAAGGGGAAAGAGAGCTTTTGATAGAGATCTGGCAAATAACTCGCAACATTGACACCATTTCGAACCTGATTCTTGATGAATTTCTTAAGCTGGTGATAGCTCATTGAAAAAGGATCGGCTTTTACATCATAGAACTCACGCGGATTCGTGGTAATCGGCAAGGGCAGAGTTTTGATTTCGCGCACATCACGCACATGCTCGCGATCGAGTGAGTACTCGACAATGTTTTGCATATTCCAGCCCAACAGATCGTTGAGCCATGTCGCTGTCGTTGCGTCGATCCGTCGTTCAACTGCGAACTCTTTGTTCATCTCCAGCTGCGACAGCTGATGCATCGAATTGTCACGCGAATCGAAGAGGCCAACTGAATAAAAAGTATTTCCGGAACGCCACCAAAAATCATTTTGACTGTAGGTGCCTTTCTCGTGTTTGCGTTGAATATCAATATTATATATCTCACGAACGCGGCGAGTGGAGTAGGGCACTACCAACTCGTTGAGCCCAATCGATAAGAGACTCAATACTAATCCAGCGAGGTAAAGTGGTTTTGTGATCCAAAGCACGGTTAGTCCAGAGGCGCGAAGCGCAGTGGCTTCGGAATTCTTGGAAAGCATGCCGATGCTGAAAATAATCGCCACAAGCATTGCGACCGGCAGCATCAGGCTCAATATAAGTGGTACCTTCAAAGAAAAATACTCGACCACAATTAGAAAAGGGGTGCCTCGTGGAACAATATTGTCAATTCGCTCAAGAATATCAAAAATTAAGAAAAGAAGAGTTAATACGGCGAGCGAGAGTCCGAAGTTTTTGAGAAATATTCCCAAAATATAGCGATGTATAATCTTCATCGGCTGAGTTTGTTTCGAAGAAAACGAAGGCTATTTTGAAATGACGAACCAATTGCCTCGGCAACTGAGTGCCATCGCTCGGTGCCGATTCTCCATAAGGTATACGCGGCGATTCCCGCAACGACTAGATTGGGAAGCCAAAGACTCACTGCGATAAATGCTGGCCGTGTCTCGCTTATCGTAAAACAGATCGATAGTATTCCGTAATAGATCACGAAAATACCCGCACCAAGTGCGATAGAAAGACCGATTCCGTAAGTCTTTTGTGTGCGTGGTGGTACAATGCCCAGTGGCAAAGCTACGAGCGCAAGAAGCAATGCCGCAAATGGCATGGAAAAGCGCCGGCCCAATTCAATTTTTAATTTGGAGAGCCGCTTTCTCCATGACTTGAATTCGGCTTTCGCCTCAGTCTTTTTAAGCTCGGCATGAGCTGTCATCGATGCTGGAAGTGGCGGGCCGATAAACGCAGACAGCTCTACTTCGAGCGGCCTCGCGGCATTTGTCGCATCGATTCCAGATCGGAGATCCGCAGTATCCTGCTCATCGGGCGGGGTCTCTTTTTTGTCGCTCTGAACATCGATCAGCTCGTCGGCCTGAAATACAAGCGCGTTTGAGATGAAGTGAGTCAGGGTATAACGCTGTCCGGCCTGCTCGTGAATTTCACCATCACTTAAGTGAAATGAAATGGTTTGTGCTACCGAGTCTGACGATATCAGCCCGCGACGGGCGACAATGACTTTGCGCACTTCGTTATCACGGCGGTCTTCAATCAGTATGTTCTGCAGCGCACCGGTACTGTAATTAATCTTCTCGGCGTAGAGCGTGACCTGGCCCAAGGCGTTAAAGACACCCTCACTAAGCCCCGAGGTGCTCTTTGAGCGAGCTATCTCAAAAAGCACTTGTGAAAGTTTTCGATAACCCCACGGCTTTAGAGCGTGCGAGACTACAAAGCAGCAGGCAGTTGCAAGGGCTCCGAAGATAAGCACGGGCCGAATTAAATTGATAAGGCTTATTCCGCTTGCGCGAGTTACGATAAGCTCGGAATCGCCGGAAAGCCGCGCAAACGCCATCATCACCCCCAATAGAGCCGCCATGGGAATTGCAAATTCAAGAAATGTTGGAATGATTGCTAAAAAGACCTGAGCAATCTGGGAGAACTGAACGCCCTTATTTACAATGAGATTCGCGAAGCGAATCATCTTTATGGTGAGAAGTATGCTGGTGAAGCCAAGCAGGCTTAGCACGAAATACATCACACATTCCCGGAAGATATAGCGGGTAAGGATCTTCACCATGCAATAATCCCGGCTAGCGTGACGCGCTGTCAAGTGGAGGAGGTAGATTCCTCCTCATGTGATGCTACGAAATGTAAGCCAATGTAAAAGCCAATGCAAAAGCCAATGCAAAAGCCACTGTAAAGGGTGCTCAATAAAAAGCACGCTAAGGAAACAACAGGCTAAGAAAACAGCAGAGGACTCTTCTTCTGGCGAGCTTCTTCTTTTCGGGCTTTCTTGTGCGACTCTTTCTCCTTTCGCTTTCGGCGTTCGGACGGTTTCTCGTAGTAGCGTCTCGATTTGAGTTCTTTGAAGAGGCCTTCCTTGATTAGTTTGCGTTTAAGTACCCGCATTGCCTTTTCGATATTGTGCTCGACATGGACCTCCATTGCGCCGGCTTTAGGCTTGTCATAGCCGCCCCCGTACTCGCGCCTATTTCCATAGCTGCCACCTGAGCCACCCTGATAGCCACCACCTTGAGAACCAGAACCCTGAGAATTATTGTAATTGCCGGCGCTTCCAGCTGCCTGGCTTTCGGTTGAATCGTTTTTCTTTCCGTCGCTTGCTGTCACTTGTAGTCGCTACTCCTTCTAACTAGTTGAATAAAATAAGTTAATTCATACTGGGACAATTGTCCCGGCGCATTAGTGCGAGGCTAAATACCACTAATCAATAAGAAAAGCAAAGCTGTTGGGTCATGCTTCCTGAGAGTTGGGTTAGGCATGTTGCAAGGTAAAGATAGTGACTTCTGGCGGGCAGTTAATTCTAATCGGAATTTCTACGGTGCCTATTCCACGGGACGTAAAGCATTTTTTCTGTCCATTCTGGAAAACTCCTTCGCCGAGCCTGCTGTCCATAATGTTGTAGGAAAGTGCGCCTAGCAGTGGCAACTTAACCTGTCCTGCATGAGTATGGCCGGCGAGCCCAAGATCGAACTCGAATTCTGGACTGTCGAGTACTGAACTAAAGCTGTCGGGATTGTGCGCGAGCAAGATTCTTGTCTCATGGGGCGCTTTGCTTGGATTTATGAGATATCGGGGAATTCCAGTCCAAAGCTCATCGAGACCGTACACATGCAGAGTATGCCCGCCCCGTTTAACGAGAAACGATTGATTTACCAGCATTTTTACGCCGTGCCGAGGAAGTAGTTTCCTGCTGGCATGTGGAGCTAGCCAAAGGTCGTGATTGCCATAGACTCCAACAATTCCATCGGGTGGCGCAACCTTGGAGAGCATGGCGCCAAGATTTTCGAAAATTGGCACCGGCGCATTGAACTCATCTAGCCCGGCGAATCTCTTATTCAGTATCGATCCACTTGCCGCAGTCTTAATTGGGTCGGGGAGACCAATGTAATCGCCGCCAAGAAGAAGGAGATCCACCCGCTCCTGGGAAACAAGCTGTATCGCCTGTTCAAGAAGCTCCTGAGGCAGCCAAACACCGTGATGAATGTCAGTAACAAAGGCTATTTTGTATCCTTCGAATTCTGCGCCAAGCCCATTTATTTTGATTTCAAGGGAGCTACGTTGAACGCTCGATTGCGAGCCCATCGCGGCACCCGGAAGGAGCGAAAGCGGCAAGGCGCTTTTTAAAAACTGGCGGCGGCTGAGCATAACGTTTAACTCATTGAAATTAATGGAGGTACTCGCGAAGGGCAAGTCCCTAGAGAGGGTTATTACGCGATCTGAAGAAAGCTGTACCTTAACGCCTATCCCTGGCATCTCAAACAATGAGAAGGAATCTCGTTTAAAGTGGTTAACGGAGTCTTAAGTCATGGAAGAGAGCAGGGCCTTAAAAAAGTTACAGGAAGCCGCCGATCTAATCGGCATGATTGAAGATCTGACCAGTACCACTGGAATCGAGAAGATCTCTCCAGCCTCATGGGCGGGCCTCAAGATTACCCTTCGAAATGTGAGAGAGTCGCTCGTGCAGAGTCACGACGTGCTCGCAAATGATCTTGTACACCGCGCCCGTGGCAGTGCAATTACCCGGGGCGTTGAATCACGGCCCGAGCCTTCCATTTTAAGTGGCAGTGCAAAGCCAGCTGATTCGGCAGCGATTCCCTCGCTTACTGAGGCACAGAAGCAGAGCTTAATTACCAGAAAAGATCTACGAACTTCGCTCGAAAAATTTGTTGGGCAGGGAACCGGGAATACCTAAATGTTCACTTCTTCTCTACGCGAGCTGCTGAGAGATTGCGGGCAGATCCAAAATCTAATCTTCAACAGCTGATCGCGCCTCAAGAATGATGGCTCTTCGCATACTATCAAGAATAGAAAAACTTAAGTCGGGTAGCTTATAAGCGGCAATCTTTCGTAGTTCGGGCTCAGCGCTCTGTGCCGATACGCCGAGCCGCTTTAGCGCTGACACTGCCTGTGAAGTAACTGAAAGTGTAGCTTGGTCTGGAGCTTCAATGTTAAGCACGTTGACCAGAAGGGGCACGACTTCTGGTGACGCGGTGTTTCCAGCACTAAAGGCCGCACATGAGCGGAGTGCAAGATCAGGACTCTCTATATCTACCTTGAGAACTGTAACCATTCGCTTTACAAGTGCGGGCAACGTTGCAAGGCCCGAAAATTGCCCGAGACTATCGTGGAGTTTGCAGCGAAGTAGCTCTGTGAAGGCGCGCCCCATATCGATCGCTTCTGTTCGATTCTCTAATAATTCAATAAAGACGTCGGCGGTAAGAGGATTGTCGGGATCAATTATTGCGAGGGTTTCGATAAGTGAAGCAAGCATACTACTAGAGGCAGTTCCAACTGGAGGCAGCTTCGAATGACTGCGCAGCGTCTCGATGAGAAAGGGAGATGCGCTTCGCGCCTTAGCTCCAAAAGTTCCTAGTGCCTTGGCTATCGCCTCAGTATCATAATATAAGGCAATTGAGTGCAGTGCCTTTGGAAGTGCAGCCGTCAGTTCCGCAATTGCTTCGACGTCTACGCCATCAAGCTTTTCAAGCAGCGGCGAAGCCTCTCGCAGTCGGTACACAATCATAGCGTTGATCAGTGCTCGTACGGTGTCTGGAGATGAGCCCGGTCCTATTCCCTGCAAGGTTCGGAGAGCTGCCTTGGCATATATGTCGCTTTTATGGTTTGTAAGTATGGTGGCGAGTACCTTTCGGGCCTTGAGGAGCTGCGCATCGTTAAGCTCCCTCGCTCGTTCAATAGCTAAAAAGGCGGCAGCCCTTTGCGGAAGCGCGTACGCCGTTAGATTGGAGAGAATCTTGATCTGTTCATTGAACGGCTTCGCGAGGTAGTCCTCTGATATTTTTGCGAGCGCAATAAAAGCATCGTCTTCCGATAAGGAGGCGCCTGGTTTAAGTAGTAGTAAAAGGGCAGGAATTGAAGCGGCCGCTTTTTTCCCCATCGCGCCAAGAACTTGGCAGGCTTCGCTATGAACACCGCTACCGGTTTTAGATGTGCCGTCTTTCAGAGCTACTATCAATGCCGCGATTACCGTTTCACTTGAGCCTTCAATATGAGGAAGCATAGTAATGGCGACACTACGCCAATAAGACGAGGCGTGCGGGTCCCGAACAAGCGCGAGCAGAGTGGGAGTAAGAACTTTGGCCTTAGGACCAAAACGTACTCCTATTTGTCGCAGGGCAACGCCGAGGAGCCCCTGTTCATCTAAATCCTCCTTAATTAATGTACCTGAGTTGAGCCTGCTTATGAGCGGAAGAAACAAATTGGCAAGCTCTTCCGGGGTGAGGTTCTGTCCTTGTGTGCCGTTTATCCAACCCATTATTATGTTTTTTCGAGCTTCTTGCGACCCGCTCTGAATAGCGCTGGCGAATTCTGTGAATTCCTCAGACTGAAGTGGAGGTTCTGCCAGCAGCGTCTGTGAAAGGAGGGCGATGGGCACAATCAATTCTAGAATTCGGCGTTTCATAAAAAATAGTAACGAAAGTCTTTCAGCAGAGGCCAGCGGCTGCAAGGAGAAGACAAGCGTCCGAAAAACTTCACTTTTAGCGGTAATAAGTTTGAAAGCGGGTGACGGGGCTCGAACCCGCGACATCTTGCTTGGGAAGCAAGCACTCTACCAACTGAGTTACACCCGCCTAAGCTCATTCGGAGACCGAGCTGGCTAGCTAGCCAGCGATCTTCGCCGTTAGGTGAAGATGCCGAAAGCGATCTTCGCCGTTAGGTGAAGATGCCGAAAGCGATCTTCGCCGTTAGGTGAAGATGCCGAAAATACGAAATAAATAAGCGGGCGAAGGGGCTCGAACCCTCGACCTATACCTTGGCAAGGTATCGCTCTAGCCAACTGAGCTACGCCCGCGGAACTGGGGAATTATTCGAGATAACTGGCAAAATGTCAATTTCCTATAATAAATTAACAATATGCAGCGATTTCGTGTATCTGCCGATGATTCAGGGCCCCTGGTTGACTACCTCGCCTTGAAGCTCGAAATATCAAAGAAACGTGCCAAAGCACTCTTGGACGCACGATTGGTCTTCCTCAACGGGAAGCGCACCTGGATGGCGCAAGCAAGGGTCCTTGGAGGCGACGTTATTGAGGTACACCGGCAAGAGGTTCGCCAGAATCTGGATAGATCTGCCGTCCTTCACGAAGACGAAAATCTTATTGTCTTCAATAAACCCACCGGAATACTTAGTAATGGACAGGGCAGTCTAGAGCTCATGTTGCGCGAGTTTATGCATTGTCCGACTCTGCTTGCGGTGCACCGGCTCGATCGCGATACTACCGGATGCAATTTGTTCGCAAAGTCTGTGCGAGCCAAAACCGAGATGGAGGGTGTTTTTCGAGGATTAAAGATAGAAAAGATATATCACGCATTAGTGAGTGGCCGGGTACCCTCAGACCTAATGCAGATAAATAAGCCGATAGATGGTAAGCCAGCTCGCACTTCGTTGCAGGTGCTAAGCTCGAATGATAAGGCGTCGCACCTAAGAATTTCTTTGGCTACCGGGCGTATGCACCAGATAAGGAAGCACATGCTCGCAATTGGTCACCCGATAATAGGTGATAAGCAGTATCAAACCGGTGAATTGACTGAGCAAGTGCTCCGCGCAGTTCCCCGACAGATGCTACACGCACGAAAGGTTGAATTTGTCTCCCCGTTCGATGGGTCGAAAATCGCTGTACAGGCGAAATTGCCGCAGGATTTTCTTATCTGTTTAAAGATGCTCGCATTGAGCTAACCTCGTCGTATGAGTATACGCAGCACATTTGGTATCGATGAAGTCCTCAAGTCCTTTGGCATAGGCCCGAGTAATTATGGCGCGGCGAGCGGCGTCGGCGAGAGATGTCTCCCAACCAAGGGTGAAATTATCACTCCCGTGTCACCTGTCGATGGGCAGCCGATAGCGCAAGTGTATGGCGCGGAGAAGACGGATCTTGACGCAGTAGTGCAGAAGGCCGAAGCAGCTTTTTTAATCTGGAGATCCGTTCCTGCGCCGAAGCGTGGCGATATCGTGCGCCAGCTCGGCGACGAATTTCGGAAGCATAAGCAATCCCTTGGAAAGCTTGTATCCTATGAGATGGGCAAGAGTTACCAGGAGGGGCTGGGTGAAGTGCAGGAGGTCATTGATATTTGCGATTATGCGGTTGGGCTCTCGAGGCAGCTTTATGGCATGACGACGCACTCCGAGCGTTCGAGACATAGACTGTACGAGCAGTATCATCCCCTGGGCGTGGTGGGAATCATTTCTGCATTCAATTTCCCGGTCGCGGTGTGGGCCTGGAACAGCATGATTGCTTGGGTGTGTGGTGATACCTGTGTATGGAAGCCTTCGGAGAAGACTCCCCTTACTGCGCTCGCAGCGCTCCGAATTTGCGCGGAAGTATTTAAGAAAAATTCAGTCCCCGATGGAATTTGTAGCGTGGTCATCGGGGGGCGAGGCGTTGGCGAGGCAATCGCCGCGCATCCTGCTATTGCACTTGTTTCCGCGACTGGCTCGGTGCGAATGGGTCGAGAGGTTGGAAAAATTGTTGCCGCGCGGCTCGGACGCGTGCTTCTTGAGCTTGGGGGCAATAATGCAATAATTGTGAGCGAAAGTGCTGATCTTAATCTAATGCTTCGAGGAACGGTTTTTGGTGCGGTTGGCACTGCCGGCCAGCGTTGCACGACTACGAGAAGGCTGATAGTGCACGAATCGGTATATGATAAGGTGCGCGACGCGCTTGCAAAAGCCTATGCCCAGCTAAGAATTGGTAATCCACTTGATCAAAATAATCATGTTGGACCGCTCATAGATCGCCAGGCGGTAGAAGCTTACAAGCGCGCTCTCGCGAGTATTAAAAAAGAGGGTGGGAGTTTTCTGGTCGAAGGTGGCGTGCTCGAGGGGGCGGGCTATGAGTCGGGCTGCTATGTGCGTCCATGTATTGCTGAAGTGAAGGAGAGCTCTGAGATCGCACGCGAGGAAACGTTCGCGCCAATACTATATATGTATCGTTACCGCGAACTTGTTCAGGCGATCCAGATTCAAAACAGCGTGCCGCAAGGTCTCTCGTCGTCTATCTTCACCTCAAGTCTCCGAGAATCGGAGATATTTCTATCCTGTGATGGATCTGATTGTGGAATCGCAAATGTAAATATTGGTACTTCCGGCGCTGAGATAGGCGGAGCATTTGGCGGCGAGAAGGAAACCGGTGGCGGGCGTGAGTCTGGTTCCGACTCGTGGAAGGCTTATATGCGTCGTCAGACTAATACTATTAATTTTGGCTCTGAGATTCCGCTGGCGCAGGGGGTTAAATTCGACATTTAGTACATTGTAACCGAAATAACTTATCTTTAGTCTGGGTCCTCACTCGGTGCACTCTGAGTCTCTGTGGTTTATTTTTCTTAATAAAAACCACAGAGGCTCAGAGGACACCGAGGCAGGGAAAAGTGAGAAGTCCAGGCTAGCACAGGCCGGGCCAGCCTTTGATACTTGTGCCGTTATTTCGTGATAGCGCGCTCACTCAAGAAGAATTGGGAGAGCTCCCTAAAGGTTAATTCCCTCTTCGACTAACATAATAGGGATATCGTCGATAATTTGATAAAGCCGCTTACCATCTTCGCGAATCAGCCCTGCGCTCAGCTTCTCGGTGAGCTTCTTTCCGTTGACTGTGCTCAAAGAGCCGGCGGCGATCTTCTGATTGAGCGATGCGATGAGCGAATCGCTGGCTAAGGCAACAGGAGATTTTGTTTCGGGACAAACAAGAATTTCTAGCAATGCTTTGTCGATTGTCATAGGGTGAAACGTAACAGGGATGGTTTAAATTGTAAATTATGTATGGATATTAGCGAATTCATTCGATCGCTGAGTGCGACAGGTCCTCAAGTGTTCAACTCGCCGCTGCTTGAAGCGCTCTGGTATGACGCCCGAGGAGACTGGGAGAGAGCTCATCAAATAGCTCAGGAAGTCGAGACCAGCGAAGGCTCTTGGGTGCACGCTTATTTGCATCGGAAGGAGGGCGACCTGGGAAATGCGCGATATTGGTATTCTCGTGCCGGCCGCAACCCAGAGCATGCCTCGTTGGATGCCGAATGGCGCGCCATCTGTGAAGCGCTTTTGGCCCGCGCCGGATAATAGGCTTCTTTGAGCTACGAAATTCTCGTAATCCGCGCTAAATCCCTCTCGGCCCCTTCAGCCGCTTTCCAGCTCTGCCGACTATTTAATCGTAGAGCTGCAATCTTGCGCAGTATTATAGCGGTGCATCATGGCACTTGGGGGAGTCCAAGGAAAAGGGAAGCTGCCTATTCAGGGTAAGAAGCCTGGCCTGCCTGGTCAGAAGGGCCCTTTGCGTCCGCAGAATCCGAATGACCTTACCATCGAAGGGAACCTTAAACAGCTACTTGAGACACAAGGGGTCGAAGAAGAGGCACCACCGCAGCAAGAAAACGATCCGCTACTTACCGGACAGGAAGCGCCTCTGGTTCGATTGGTGAACTCGCTTCTCATTGAAGCGGTGAAGCTCAATGCGTCCGACGTGCATATCGAGCCCTTTGAGGGGTTGCTACGCGTGCGTTTCCGAATCGACGGAGTATTGCAAGAGATTCAGAAGATTCCGCACAAATTAGCCGCATCGATTACGTCACGTCTCAAAATCATGGCGGACCTTGATATTTGCGAAAAGCGAATCCCGCAAGACGGCGTGATCAAATTCCGCTCAGGTGGTGTGGATGCGGATATGCGTATGAGCACATTACCATCGGTGTTTGGCGAAAAGGTGGTAATGCGCGTGCTCGGAAAGACTAATCTCAACAACGATCTTTCCAAGCTCGGCATCCCCGAGGAGCAGTTAAGAATATTTCGTGATGCGATTGGAAGGCCTGATGGCTTGGTGTTGGTGACAGGACCAACCGGATCAGGAAAGACCACGACGCTTTACGCGGCACTCAACGAATTGAACGATATTTCGGTGAGCGTGTTTACCGCCGAAGATCCCGTGGAAGGTACGCTGCCCGGAGTGACGCAATGCCAGGTAAACCCGCCTGTAGGCTATACGTTCGCAAGCATCTTGCGATCATTTTTGCGACAAGATCCTGATGTAATTCTTGTCGGCGAAATTCGCGACCAAGAAACTGCCGAAATTTCCATAAAAGCTTCGCTTACCGGACATCTTGTGCTCTCTACGTTGCATACGAACTGTGCCGTATCGACGATCTCGCGATTAATTAATATGGGGGTTGCGCCTTATCTGATTGCATCGTCGGTAAACTGTGTTGTTGCGCAGCGTCTTGTACGGAGAGTGTGCGTAGACTGCAAACAGCAGAAACCGCTGCCTGACGAAATTCTGCAAACGTTGGGCCCCGCTGCAGAGACTTTACGTGGCATTGCAGTGAGTCAGGGCAAGGGCTGCCCGAAATGCCACGGGTCTGGTTATAAAGGGCGTGCACCGCTCTATGAGATTCTCGCCATGTCCGACGAAATTCGAAAGATGGTTCTGGCGGAAGCCTCAACCGCGGATCTTCGAACCATGGCACGGCGACAGGGAATGGTAAGTTTACGCGAAGCAGGACTTGAGCTGGTTAAGTCTGGCGTGACAAGTCTGGAAGAGGTTCTCGGCGTTACTAATGAAGAGGGCCCTCCGGCAACGCAGGTGCATACGCAAGCATATGTGATGCCGGCGCCAACGGTAATGTCAGCGCCGCCGAACGCGCATAGCGCGCATCCAATGACGGCGCCGTTGGTGACCGCAACGCCGCAAGCCGCGCCAGTGACGGCATCGCCGCAGACCGTAGCGTCCGCGGCGGTCGACGGTAAAGAGCGAGATATGATTATGAAGTGGAAGTCGCAACGAATGGTGAAGCCGGGTGAGGGCGAGCCTACATAGCGATACTGTATTTCAAGGGAAAAGGAGACTACTTTTATGAATCCGAAATTTCTGGTCATTGATGATGACAAAGATATCTTGGGTCTAATGCAGGCTGTCTTACAATCGTTCGGCTGCGAGGCTGATGTTGCTGGCTCGGGCGAAGAGGGGCTTGGCCGTTTGGGAACTGAAGAGCAGGCGCGCCAATACGACGCAATATTTCTGGATCTGATGCTGCCTGGCATGCATGGATTTGACGTAATTCAGAAAATCAAAGCAATTGACCATGCCAAAAATATTCCCGTTATCATGCTTACCTGCAAAGGCAAAGGTGAGGAGATTATGGATGGGTATTCTTATGGTGCGGATTATTACATACCAAAGCCTTTTACCCGTGCGGAGATTCTTTACGGCATTAATCTATTCCTTGGTGAGTCGGACGATGAGGGAGCCAGAAAAATTCCGGTGCATGAGCTCCCTGAAGATGATGCCGAGAAAGGAACTGAGAAACAATAGGGCGGACAAATAGGAATTCCATCATGAGCAACAATCTCACCATCACCAGGGTGATTGAAGCGCAGCAGATCGTGGTACGGAGTGAATGTCCTCCTGCCGCGGTGACAGTGCTTAATGATGAAAATGGTGGTGAAATGCCGGCGTACCTCGGATTTTTTAACGGCCAAAAGAGTGACGCAAAGATTCGCCTGGAGCTCGGTGCGCAGGATTTCTCGCTGCAATCGATGGCGCGGATAGGCTTTCAAGAGAAGCTGCCCGATGACATAGGCCCACGAGACTTTCTGCTTCGTGCTGGCTTTAGCGCTGAAAGGGTCGAGTCAATTATTAATGAGTTCGAACTTAAAAAGGTGAGCTATCTTACCTGCGCGCAGCTCTCGGCAACTGCGGGCAGGCAGCTCTTGCTTCTCCTCGCGCTTGAAAGCAAGGCCAAGGTACTGGTGCTCAATGATCCGTTCCTTCCCTTTAGTGGACGTTGGCGTGAGAGCTTCGCCGAGAGATTGCTCAAAGATGTTAAAGAAAAGGGCCGAATTGTTGTAATCTTCAATTTGAGTTTCGTTCCTTCGTGTTGGGCGGGAAAGTCTGAAATAAAAACGTCAGATCTTGGAAAAATCACCGACCAGGCTTTGCAGAAAGCGCTTGCCGCGAAGGCGCGTGAAGCAGCAAAGCAAACGGGGGAGTCAGTGAAACAAGCAGAGAAGAAAAAAGAAGAGCCCGCTATCGCGGCGTCCAACGATAAGAAAGAAAATATCAAGATACCAGTGCCAGAGTTTGCGTTTTTCGCCTACAAGAACACCCGTGATTTTATTTTTGAACCGCTGGCCAACTATACACGGGTCCTGCGTAAGGGCGGGATTGCAGTGTTTGGTATAGGCACCGCACTTGTCGCCGTGCTACTCGCAGTAATGATGGCGCCAGATCTCTTTCTTAATATTAAATTAATTCGTGAGCTTGCCGCGAAATACAATCCGTCTTTGAAAGAAGTTGTCGAGTCGGTAAAAATTCCCGAGCAGAAAAAACTCGTAACGGCGCCCGAGGGACTACCGAGTGCTACGCCGACTTCGACTGATGCTGTCGTCGAAGGACTGGTCGCGGACGTTCCGACTGAGAATGCTGAGGGATCTCAGGAAAACGAACTGTCTGTGGAAGTTGCGCGCGAAGCGGAAATTGAAGAGCACGCCGAGTCGACGCAGATAATCTTTCTTTCTACGGCCGAAGCGCCGATGACACAAGCCGGATTGTTGAGCGAATATGATGTTGAGTCATATCTCTTGGCGCTTGATAGTGAGAAGGCAAGGGAAAACTCACTTCTGGACAAGCTTGCGTCGATGCCGACGGATCAATAGTCTCTATTTCGATTCCACTTTCGAATCAAATGCCACGCTTTCTAGTGCTACGTTGCGAAGTCCAGGCTAACGGGGATAACGGGATACTTTTAAATTGAAGCGAGGCCATTATTATTGAAATTGCGGCGTTAACGGTTAAGGCCGCACCTTCTCCCTTTCTAAATTATACCGAAAAACCGGAGCTTCTAAGAAATTCGTGAAACTGTTTCGGATTGCCCGGATCTGATATCGCCCTTCCGTTCACGTCACTTAGCACCACTTTTGTCAATAAGTGCGGTGGCAAAGCGATTGAACCTGTCGTGTCGGCTGTCATCAAATAATCGGGAAATTCGGAAAATTCATTTCGGAAATGCTCACTTTGATACATTCGAGGAATTCCAAGAACATTTATTACAGCGCCTGGAGCCCCGACACGAAAGCGACGCTCGATACTATCAGACTGATTTGGTATTGATTGTGCGCTCGAATCCGGAGATTGTTTCAATTGTTCGCGCCATTCAAATGTTCTGCTGAGTCCTCTTGTAAGCATCGAGGAGTAGTAATTGCCCATATGGTCTAGCGCTTCATAGCGAAACCCAAAGAGGGCTTGGCTGGCGCGGACTACCTGATCCCAACTGTTTGAGTTGCGAACATCATCCTGATACAGGCTGGCAATTTCTTTCGTGCCAAGCTGGCGAAGAAAATTTCGTTGAGTCCCAGAATATTCCGTCACGTATCCATGATTGTGCGCAACTGTTTCGAGGGCTCCAAAATGAACTGGACTCGTAATATCCAAAAAACCAGCATGGCTATAAATATGGTCCGGATCTTGTCTTTCCCCCGCATAAGTCAATCCACCGTCCACTGAGCCGAAATAGCGAACTGCAAGCGAAGTGCCATTCCACGTTGGAATTCCCCGGGTGCCGTAGTCAAAGGTGAGGATTGCGCCTCGATCTAATATTGAAGTGCAGCGCGCCATCCACTTTTCCGCGCGTGTGTTCACTGCAATCTCGCCGCTCAATTTCGTTCCAGAAATCCGATGCCTTTCAAGGTAGCTCGCTACTTCGGGCTGGGGGAGATCCCAAACTTCAACCCATTTATTATTAATAAGCGTAACGTAACACTGCAGAAATTTCTGTTGAGAGGTGGAGAAGCGCACGCGCTCGACCGGAAACGCATCCGGAAGCTCATTGGATACAATCAGCCCAGTGAACTTAGCGGACGAGGGGGGGCGCGCGGAGTGTTTCGACCAATGAACCTCATTGGCGAGGCCTCCGAGATTGTACCGTTGTCGATTCACGAGAGCAGGGCTAATCTCGGCTATGCGGTAGCGAATCTGTTCCGCGAAAGCCGGATCAATTTGGCGTACCCGCGTTAAAAAGCCCCGGGCGAGATCTCCATTTCCTGCACCCTGCTCTAAGACTACAAAGTTTCGAGGCCTGCCGAGTCCGTGCCAGATTTTCGCGGCGGCCTTGGCAATAGAAGCACCGAACATTTCTGTTTCCGAGGCAACGGTAATGAAATCCTTCGCTTGACCGATGCCCACTCGGCCAGATGTATAATAGCCATTCCGAGGATCGTAAAGCGCCGTCTGCATGAATCGAGAAAAGGGGATCTGGCGCGAACTTTGTAGCAGCCGCCGAAATTGAGCGCTGAGCGGCAATGAGTCTTTGAGAAGCACTGAGGTCTCCCGAATCTCTGGATTCGTCGGCGACGGGCGAGGCACTCTGCCGTGGAAATTCCTTGCGTTGAGTTTAGGTGTCTTATTGATCGTTGCCATGTCTGCCGTTGACTGCTTCTCTTGTTATGCTTAAAGACGCAGCGAGAGTGCATATCGCCGAGGGCGCTAACTATTTAGAAACAGGTCGTTTATTGCAAGAGTACGCAGAGAACATGGTAAAATAGCTGAGCGTATGTCGTCAAATCAATGGGCAGGTGGCTCAGATGTACTGAATAACAATTCCACGTTGACAAGACGCGGCGCCGCTTTGATGCAAGCGAACAAGCTCGGCACGTATTCGCTCTTCACCCCAGTGCGCCATATACGAAGGTAGGTTTATTTGCTTGCGCTCTCCGGCCGCAGCAAGAGCTACAAGAAGCGCGCCACTAATTTCGGGATTGAGACCGAGCCGTTCCATGCCAAGTTCGCGATCCAGTCTTGCATTAAGGCGCTGAAGTTCGGAAAGAAGCGCAAAGTTTCGTGGAGAGATCAGTGGATTATACTCTGGGTAGCTTTGTGCATCGCGGGCAGCAATTTTTCGCAATACCTGATCGAGTAGCTCCTGGTGCTGAAGATAACATTCGTCGGTGCAGGCAAGAAATTTGGGATTTGCTTTCAAGATGGCGCTTGCCACATTGCGCCTATTGTCGAATCGACGAAGAAGTCTTTCCCAACGCTGATGCAGAGTGAGCGCGCGCATGCTTTCCTGAAGCGTTTGGATGTTGCAGAAGTACTCAGGATGACGCACGGGATCGAGGCGCTCTTTTTGGGCGAAGCCAGACTCGTTGATAGCTCTGAGAGTCATGCCAAGCATTGCCCCGTAATGGGTAAAGTCGCGATCGTCTAACAGCAGCAGCAACGGATTCTTACCGATAATGCCTTCAGCCATCGCTCCGGCATTATCGAGCGGGGCAAGTATTTTTGTAAGTTGCCGAGTAATGAAATCAAGCCGCTCGAGGCTCAGAGTGCCAAATTGTAGCGCTTCGTGTACCAGCGCGTCTTGAATATTCAATCTTGTAAGTTCACTTTGTAAGAGCATGCGGTCAAAGTGTGCGCTGACTTCAGGACGTAGCGGCAACTGAAGGGCATGATAGAGCGCGTGCTCCTGCTCAAGCGAAAAGACCTGATCTTTCACGAGCCGATTCAGAATCCTTAAAATGGTTTCTTTGTTCGCGGGCTCGCGAAGCAGCGCTGGTACGGCAGCACTGCTCTCTCGCGCATTCGCCAAATTTCGGAGAGCTCTTGAGATCTGCGCGTTCAGCATGGAATCGGCGCGCGCCCGTTTGGGCTGCTGTTGCCGTAGATCGGCAAATATGCGCGGAGCAAGCGGCGATCGCTCACGAAAAATTGGGCGCAGCAGATCTGAAATCGCACCTGCGGCCGAGAGTAGCTCGACTTCCGCAAAAACCAAACTGCTTGCCATCAATGCGGTCTGCCGTGAGTTACTACCCCAAACTTTGAGATCGCGGAGAGTGGTTGCACTGAGCAAGAACTGCCTAAGAAGCGCCTGATAAAGCTGCTCCTGTGAGGCTCTGCTCCTTGTGGGAGAGCCATCAAGCTCCTTTCCGAGCTCGCTGATTAGCGCCGAAAGCCTTGTAATGGGGGGAATCAGCGGCTTAACCTCCTCGGGTGCAAGCTCGTTACCGCGTCTTTGCATCTCGCGGCGGCTGTTGGCAAGCTCGCACATCCCGCGAAGAGGCTCCTGAGGCCATGATAGGGGCTTTGGCTCGTAGCGAAAGAGTCTTTGTATTATTCCGGAATCGTGAAGGCTTTGCAGTGTCTTGCAAAGATCCGCTATCAGTACATGGCGGGTCTTGGCCTCGCTCTTTAGCGCACGGCGAACATTTGCTGAAAGTTCTGTGCGGATTTCCACGCCGGGAGCCGCGAAATGTGCCGACATCTCAGTAAGCGCCAACGCTCGCGAGGCAAATATCAGTTTGGCAAAGCCATCGCCAGCGAGATAGCCGACCATCAGCATCACGGAATGAAGCGTGTCGAGATGCGGCTTAATTTCCGCCTGAATGGCGCGCGCCTGCGCTGAAGCCTGAGTTCGAAGCTCCTTTACCGTCTTTGGGGCGGCAGGAGTGGCTGATGGAGGTAAGGTTACGGTGTCCCGAGATTGATACTGCATAATTGGGACGGGCAACGCTACCACAGAGGCGCTCGATAAGCTACCGGTGGAGACTTGGGGTTATAATTGCTAATTAAGTCGCGGTGATGGGTGCTTTCTGTGAGACTGCGCGTGCGCGCAAACGTGCCCGTTCCCGAATTTTTTGTGTAGAGGAACGTTTACGTTCGGGCGCCCGTTCACGGGTACCCCATGCGTAATGAGCCGTTGTCATATTTTCGAGTGAATTCTTATAAATGCTAGTGCCGCTCCAAATAAGTGAAAAATCTTATTTGGAGGAGCACTAGTACTCTGTTAACGAAGTCTTCCGACGCTTCTCATCTCTGTGCTCTTCGTGCCTCTGTGGTTTTTTTGAAAGCAAAATAAACCACAGAGGCACAGGGAACACCGAGTTAGAACCGAGAGCAAGGATAAGTTATTTTGTCTCGGTCCTCACTCGGTGTGCTCTGTGTCTCTGTGGTTTATTTTACCTAAAAAAAACCACAGAGGCACGGAGAGCACAGAGAGAAGAGACAGGAGGGAAGCTTAGCTTATGGGGTACTAGATAACGAGTGTGCCTCACTAAGGTAGGTACTCGATCGCAAGCTACGCCCGCTCGCGGGCAAGAAGGGTTTCGCACCAAGCGCTAAGATAGCCTTCCTGTAAATTCTTGAGATCTTCCTGGTTTTCTTTGAAAATTTCTAGCTGAGTTTGAAGCCAGGTATAGAGCTCGAGGGCCGCCGCGTCATTTCCCTGCTGTTCGTAGAGCTCAGCAAGTCGAATCTTTAGCGCGACGTTGTTTGGGAAAATAGTCGAGAGCTCCTCAAGGAGCTGCAGATCTTTCAATTTCTCAGTCACCCGCATGAGTACGCCAATAATGTCTCTTTCAAAGAAACGCGCGAATGTTTCGCCCTCAACTCTAAGTTTGGCCACAAGTTCGTGCCAGCGAGCGCCGCGATCTTCGTAGTGGGTTGATAGAAGTTCCAGAAGCCATACCCGCAGATCTCTCGGAAAGCGCGCCTTTGAGAATTCCAGCTGCGAGGTTAAGGTAACATCGCGAGTAAGACTCTTTACTCGCAGCAGCGAGAGATTGATATCGAGGTGAAAAGGGTTCTGTGTTGCCGCGTTCTCAAGAAGCTGATGTGCTTCGCGAACTCTTTTTTCCTTAAGAAGCAGTCGCGCCTGGTCGAGAAGCGCCACGCTTGGGGCAACTTTCTGGCCACTACCGTGGATTGAATGAAAGCCGCTAGCCACCGGCCAAGTTTCATCGCCGGCTGCCGAGGGTAGATGCTTGCGATAGAGTTCGAGTCTCTCGCGGCGTTCCGGCCCATGCCTTTCGCGGGAAACGTACTCATAGACGCGTAAGCGCTGCTCTTCGAGGAGCTCCGGATTGTTAAAGTATTCGTTTATTCTTTCAGTAATCTCTCTAATCTCCTTATAAGGTCTTAATTTCGTCGCGCTAAGAAAGTTCTTGTAAGGAAGCGCATCGGGAAGAAGCGGCAATGCGCCGCATGCCGCTATTTCAACCGCTTTTATGTCACTTCGGCAGTGATTGTACGCGGTATCGAGAAGCGGCACGATGCCGAGCTGTACCGGGTTCCAAAACTCATAGTACTTCTGCATGCTGCCCCACGAGGTGAAGCTCAGCTGGTGTGGAGGAAGCCCCATAAATTGTGGAATAGACTCATTGCCCATGATGTGCAGATGAAGATTTGGATTGCTGGCAGTGAGCGCGCGAAGCTGAGGAACTATTGCTAAGAGATCGACCATATGGCCAAGTGACCCAGCCCAACCGAGATGGAATGGATCGCTCTGCGAGCTTCGCACCTTAGGCGAGGCTCGCGGACTGTGGTGGAGGTGGTTTTCAAGAATCACGATCTTCTTAGGATCAAGCATCGAGGAGAAGAGTTCAGCAAGGCCGGGACCTGTCACGATGACGGTGTCGGCAAGCTGCATGAAATGTTCATAGGTTTGCCAGAGCAGCGGGGAGCGCCATGCCTCAGCGACCGGGCCCCAATTGGGCGACTGATAAAAGTTGTCGTTATATTCGACTATGGTTTTGAGTCCCGCGCGCCTTCGCTGCTCAAGAACTGGGAAAAGATCGGGATCGGCGCACTGGTAGAGTACCAGCAGATCAGCGCGGGCCGCCCACTCGAAGCGATCGGGCGAGAGCGCATCGAGATTTATGATGCGCCAAGAAGGCTCCTGTGCCGAAAGCTCTTCGGCAGGCCAACGCATGCGGTAGTATGAATCTCCGGTCTCGTCGACGAGGACGAGCTGCACGACAGTGAACATAGGTATTTACGCCGTTACTCTTGGTATGGAGCTTAGCGCGTCTCGCGCCAAAATGTCAGCATGCTTCGTGGAGTGGCTGCGAAGCGAATTTTTCGCGAAAAGACCAAAAATAGAGCTGTCGCCCGATGCCACAACAAGGCTTAATAAAATAAATTGAAAAGGGCGGATCTCCTCAAGCGGCAGTAGATGCCGAAGAAACTCGACTCGGTCTTCTGGAGATACAGTTCGCGACTGTAAATGTTCCATTCCAGCTCGTTGTAGCACTATTTTAGTATGTTCGCCCTGCCAGCGAAATTGTCCGGGAAGGGGCGGGCCTGTAAAATTCGAAGTTTGATGTCCCATGAGCTCATTACAAAGAGCGACAATTCTTGCGGTAGCGTCGGCGCTAGTCCCGATCGGTACGCTAAGATTTGTCATTGTAAGAAATGTCATCTTTGCCTGCTCACCATATCGGCTGATAAAGCCACGCATCATCGGTTCTTTACTCTGAAAGCCGCCACGCATGAGGATCGCGGTCTGCAAAAGTAGAAAGTCAGCGAGTGGATTTTGAAGCTGGCGAGTCTGGCCAAAGAGCTTATCGTACACCGCTTTTTTTACTGCATCGTCGGGGTCGGCGATTAGTGAGAAGCCAAGCGCTTCGACCAGTGAATCAGGAAATTTTAGAGACGAAGGAAACGCACGAATCTGTGCGAGCCGATCCGACGCTTGTTTTCCACGGAGCGAGAGTAGTGCTGATTCCGTGGCTTCGAGATTGCTGATATTTTGCGATGCTTCCGCAAGCATAGTTTAAGCGTACTCTAGCACAGGAATAGGAGCTAACCGAGGGGGTACAAGCGGCCATAAGGAAGGGAAGTTGGTTGTCAGCTCTTAAGAAGAGATAAGTAGAGCGCACGATAGTCAGCGGTCATCTCCTCGACTGTTCTTGGGGCAGGGAGCTTCCAGTGACGCCAGCTGTTGTGAGTAAGGAACCAATGGACTGCATCGCCAAAACTCTTTGCATTTCCTGGAAGGAATTTTTTGCCATTCTCGCCATCAATGACCCGTTCGCCCATTGCGCCGATATCGGAGACGCAGGGCACGATTCGTGCCATCCAGAGCTCGGAGAGGACCATCGAATACGTTTCGGCAAAAAGTGAGGGGACGATCCCAATATCGATCTTTGATAGTATTCGGGGAAGGTCCGCGGGTTCATATGCGCCATGAAACGTTACTCCGGGAATCCCTTCGGGGCCGGCGCCGCCGTAGACGTGCAGTTCGGCTTGGTCTGGTGGAATGTTGAGGCTCGCGAAAGCTTTCACCGCAAACTCAATACCCTTTTGCGGAAGTATGCTGCCTAGCGTTGCAAAGCGTAGCGCACCCTGGTGCGGCGGCTTCTCGGCAGACACAAAACGAGGGATTCCATAAGGGATTGTCGTGAATTCAAAAGCAAAAAACTCTTTGAGCGTTCGTTCGAGATAAGGCGAAGGAACGACTTTTGTTGTGATTGAAGCAAAAGATTCGCGTAGTGAGTTGAGCCGCGCTCTGAGATAGCCGGAGATATCGCTTCCGAAGATGCGTTTGGAAGTTTCGGGTTCAAAGAGGGTCTTTGCATTGGAGACTCCCTGCAGGGTGAAATGCGGAGTAATTGCGTAATAATCATGAAAGCTGATCAGGTGCGGAACTCCCAAATTCTTGACAAGCGAAAATATCGAAAGAGGCCAGTGCGCAAAATGCTGAATATGCACAAGCGCCGGCTTAAGCGCGGTGAGCACCTGCGAAAGCCCCATTTCCGTGGTGGGTTCTGTTGGCCGGTTAATTAGCCAGTTCCGTGGGTCTGCCGGGAACTCCTTGATGCTATCGTCGCGAGAAATGAGCCAGAGCGCTTTCTCTTCGCGGCTTAGTACAAATACTTCGTATTCGTCGTAGAACGCCTCGCGAAGGTACCTCACATGGTGCTCAACGCCAGCTCGATTGAAGAAGCAGTGCACAATGAAGAGAAGTCTCGGTTTGGTCATGACGCTAAGAAATATAGTAGTTCATCAGCGCTCCGGTGCGCTATGTATATAAGCAGTACATGAGCATAGCAAAGAAGATAGCCTTTTACGCAGGAGCCGCGATTCCAATACATGCGCAATCCCTTGAAGAGCGCGCTCTAGGTGGAACTGAGACTGGAGTGATCCGTCTTGCCGAGGCACTTGAGCTACTTGGTCATCAGGTGACTGTATTTACCTCGCACCGAGAGCCACGAGAGGGGCGCCCTCGCTATCTACATTTTTCTAAACTGGCGCAAGTCGGGGAATTCGACCTGATTGTGCTTGTGCAGGAGTGGAAGGGGGTCTTTTTTAATCTTCCCACGAAGCGAGTTTGGTTTTGGACAGGAGATGGTCCGGAGATTTACTCGACATATGGTATCGGCGATAAGCGAGTAGGCTCAAAGCTCGAGCTGCTGATTGCGGTAAGTAAGTATCATAAGGAAGCGCTGGCGCAAGCCTCGGGTTTTCCACGAGACAAGATCGTGCTTCTTGGAAATGGTGTGCACCTTCCATTTTTCGAAGGCACAGAGCCACGGAATCGCCAGCGGCTGATATACACTGCGGCTCCCTATCGCGGGCTCGTGCTTGTGCCATCGCTACTCTTGGAGTTACAAAAGAGCCACCCACAGGTTGAATTTCACTCCTTTTCCGGAATGAATCTCTATGATCGAGAGAAGCCATTTGAAGGGCCTCATGTTGCCCAGTACCAGCAGGTCGCGCAGCTGCTCCGGAAAATAGATCGGGTCACGCTTCACGGAAATGTCCTTCAGCGTGAACTTTCTCGAGAATACATGCGCTCCGGAATTTTCTTTTATCCCTGCGCCGTTCCGGAAACCTGCTGTATCACTGCACTCGAAGCGCAGGCCGGAGGCTGTGCCATTGTTACTTCGAGCCTTGGGGCACTTCGTGAAACTGTCGGCCAGTCGGGAGTTTGCGTGCCTGGCGATCCGGGAACGAAGGAGTTTCATGCGCAGTTTTTGAAGGAGACTCGCCGGATCCTTGACGATGCAGAGCTTTGGCAGAGCTATTCTGACCATGGAAGGGTGCGCGCCGAACGCGAGCTTGGATGGCCCAAAATTGCCCAAGATTTTGCGAGAATTATGAGTGAAAGGGGCATATAAGTCGGGGCTTCCACCCTGGAGCGCTTTTGCGCTACTGTGAGAAAGACAAGTAGAAAAATATACAGAGTGTTGTGCAACCAATAGGATTTATCTTTACCGAAGTAGGGCGCCGTTCCGTGGTGAACGAAGATTCCTACTTGCTTAACAACGATCTTGGACTCTACGCGGTATTTGACGGCATGGGAGGGCATGCTGCAGGTGAGGTGGCCTCGCGCTGCGCGTCTGAGGCGCTTGGTAAATACGTACTCACAAAGAAAAGTGAGTTAAAGGCGGTGACGCCGGAAAGCCGCGGGGGTGGAAGTAGGGACAGCGGGATGTTTCTTCGTTGCGTCGAAGAAGGCGTAATCTCAGCGTGTAAAGATGTCTTTCAGCATGCAGTCGCGCACCCTGAATGCGCCGGTATGGGTACGACCGCGGCAGTACTTTTAGTGCGGGGAATGCGCGGCGCTATTGCCACCGTAGGCGACTCGCGAGTGTATCGAATTCGTGGGCAAAAGATTGAGCAGCTTTCGCGCGATCACACGATTGTACAAGAGCTTATTGATCAGGGAGTTATTCCAGCGTCTTCAAAGGACAAAAGCCCGTATAAGCACGTTCTCTCGCGTGTCTTGGGACACCAAGAAACCGTACGCGTCGATGTGGTAACGATCGATCTGATACCGGGGGACAAGTTTCTGCTCTGTTCAGATGGCGTGAGTGATCCTTTGAAAGACAATGAGATCCTGCGCCTCGCATCTCTTGAACCTCAGAAAGCTGTGGAATCGCTTGTAAAGGAGGCCTTGAGCATGGGTGGCGCTGATGATCGTACGGCGCTCCTCGTGTGCATTGACACGCCAAAAACAATTAGTCCGGTGGAGAAGCGTTACATCGAGCAGATTACCCTTACCAACGAAGTATTACAGCGGACCCGCTTATTTGCTGATCTTACCAACGACGAAAGAATTCGTGTGATTGAACGCTGCTATCTGTTGACCAAAGAGGCAAATGAATTCCTGATGCGCGAAGGCGAGCCTGGGGACAGCCTTTTTGTAATTCTGCGTGGAGTCTTTGAAATTAGTCGGGGTGGCAAGACGATTGCCCGATTGGCCGATGGCAACCATGTTGGTGAGATGGCGCTTCTTTCCGGTGGCGTCCGTTCCGCGGATGTGCGTGCGCTTAATTCGGCCGATCTGCTTTGCTTGAAATCGACTGATTTTCAGGCCTTAGTGCAGCAGGAGCCTCGTATTGGTGTAAAGCTGACGCTGGCCCTCGCTAAGGAGCTAAGTGTGCGCCTTGGTGCGATGAATCAGCGCGAAGACGCGGGTGCGCCAGGGTAATACTATGGCGGTGATTTCTTCTAAGATAGCTGCAGATTAGTCTTGCATCAGAGCGAAGTTGGTTTGAGCGGGCTGTGTTTCTGCTCTCAAGTGAAAGGATGCGATAGCACGCACGCAATCCTCGTCGGTAATCCAGACGCACATAGCCATGGACGGCAGAGGCTATAAGCCCGAAGTTCTCGTTTCTTAACCCATCAATCAGCATCTTCCGAAGAAAAGCCCTGGCAAAGCTTCTTTCGCTAGTAGATCCGAATGTGGCGAATTGTAGTGCTCTTGCCATTCGAATCGCTGGCTCGGTACCAATCGTTTCTTTCGTAAGATTAATAGATTTGCCTGGCTTTTTTTCGACAATATTTAACCAGGCTGAAATATTGGCTTCGTGGCTGAGTCTCGACGATGATATTTCAGTGGTAAACCAATGGCGATAAAGCTTGCATGCGGCGTGGAATGCGGTCTCAATCGAAATCCGGTTTCTCGGAATGATTCCTGGGTTGTACTGAATAGCTTGAGGCATGTAAGCACCAAAAGATTTTCGGGGCGCAAAATATAACAGCTTCTCGCGCTGGAATCAACGCGATTACCGATTGCTTGGCGATTCGACAATAAAAGTTTATCCTACGAGCTTGGTACTACAAAATTAGTAATTGGTGAGGATATAATGGCAACGCTCCTTAAGGCATCAGGATCGAGGAAGACAGAGTTTCCGGTAAACGCATTTCTTACTGATCGCTGGTCGCCGCGAGCTATGTCCGGGGAAGCCATTCTCAAAGATGAGCTCATGTCACTTCTTGACGCCGCGAGGTGGGCGCCGTCTTGTTACAATGAGCAGCCCTGGCGTTATGTGTACGGCATGAAAGGCACTCCGGCTTGGAACGCACTATTCTCGCTTTTAGTCGATTTCAATAAGGGTTGGGTTAAGAACGCCGGAGCACTCTTGCTGGTACTCTCAAGAAAACTCTCAACCAAGAATAATCAAACTTTTGAGACCCATGCTTTCGATACCGGTGCCTCGGCGGCGTATCTCGCGCTTCAGGGAAGTGCGATGGGGTTGGTCGTGCATGCGATGGCCGGATTTGATTATGAAAGGGCGCGCAAGGATTTTAAGCTCGCCGAGTATATTAATGTCGAGGCGATGATTGCGGTTGGTAAGCCCGGCGAAAAGACAGTGCTTGCTCCTGAGTTAGCTGACCGCGAAGTTCCGTCTGGGCGAAAGCCGATCGCCGAGTTCGCCTTTGAGGGAGAATATAAGGAATAATTGAAAAAACTCGATGCCGTCCGCCAAATTTATTGAGCACAGATTTGTTGGCGGCAACGACAATTGCCCTCAAAGACTCGCTGTCGCCAGAATAAAATTCACCGCTTTCGGTGATGGGGAACTATTTATTCCTCTCGGTTTTGGTGCGGGCATACCTGCCGCGTCGACATACCGTGTGCAACCACTATAAAAGTCTTCTCGGTCTAACATTTTATTTTACTATTGAACTTGCAGTGAAGTTGGAGCCGAAGGAGCGCCTGAGCCACTTGGTGGATCTACTCCACGTACCCAGCGATATCCAGCGGGTATATTTTCAGGATTCGCAGCCGTCGGGTTGCTCGGGTCAAACGGTGGCCATGGCCGATCACCGAACCACGTGGGCTTACTTGGAAGGTAGAATGAGTTTGGAATTGACTTGCTTACCCCATCTTTCCAGGTGATTCCACCAGTTACAGAATCCCAGTTGCCGTCAATGAGCAGAGTATCAAAAGCGGCTGTGCTATTGCGTGTTGAATTAAAATCATAACCGATTGCATAGATAGCTTTTGTTCCAAAGTTGTAATTTGGAGGCTTCATAAGATAGGTCGTCATATGGGAATCGCCCAAGACGTTTCCAACAATGTTGACGTAGGTGTTAAAGGCTTCCACGCCGATTGCAAATTGCTGGCTTGTGATAGTGGAACTCTGGTAACCAATAAATCTATTTCGCAGTAGAGTATGGTGGCTGGAACTCCCGTGAATATCATCGAATAGGGCCATGAAACCATAATTGCCCTCCCAAAGATTCATCATTGGATGTGCCGAGTGATTCTGAAAGTCAGGTTGAGTGTATCGTGGGTCGTAATAGTCGGATGCTGGGATATAATTGTAGGCAAACACGTTGCCGCTCGAGCCCTCGTTCACCTGAAACGCACCGGTCATGTTGTTCGCAATATTATCGTAGATTAGATTGCCAGAACTTCCATTTTCGAGAGTTACACCATAACCTCCTCCGCTACCGTTAATCGTCGCGTCATGCAGGTAGCAATGAGTTATTTCGCTTTGCAACACACGATGGCCGTAAATGCAGTGATTTCTAGGTTTATCGACTTCTATGTTTTTAAGCCAGCTTCGAAAGACGGTTGCCATAACTATTGCGGAATCGTCGTTTGGAGCCGGCTGTAGTTTTAGGTCCTCGACACCTGCACCGGTTGTCCACACCCCTGAGCCACTACCCTGGTAAGTCTTCACGATTGGCGTAGCCGCAGACGCTTTATCTATTTTCCAAAAAAGCGGGGGAGATACTGTGATTGTACTGCCATTGACCGCAGTAATCGTACCTTCATACCATTGCGCGGGAGAATCCGCTGTTGTTTCATATCCCACCCGATTAACAATTGAAGCATCGTCGCCGCCTTCGATTGAGATCTGTTTGCCGACAGTAAATCCGCTTGGTGATGTGAGGGTAATGGTAGTATCGCCTTTCGCAGGATTCGGAGCAGTGCTCGACAATGATGAGGTCACGCCTACGGCTGGACCGCTACCCATTCGAATCGAGTTACCCTTTATGGTGGTGTTTGCGGGGCCATTGCCGCGAAGAACAATACCTCTCGTGACTAGATCGACTGGCTGTGAGGTATAAAAAACGCCACTACCAAGCTTTGCAACCTGGCCAATTGGGCAATTGGCGATAATATAGGCAAAAGTTGTTGCATTATCCGCGGTGCCATTCCCATTAAGTGTAAGAGTTGTTCCGGGGATGCTTACGGTGCAATCTTGTGCCCATATCGGTAGATTTTTTGGGATTCCCCCGGGGATACCCACGTTGCCCTCCCAGATTATTCGCCTGTCTGGGGGTACGATTTGGGCAAGCACAGTTGTTTCACTGAGCATGAGAATGCCTACTGCGATTGCTATTGCTGGCCTCAGGAACTTAATCGAATAATCGTATAACATATTTACATTACATAATATTTTAGGTTCCGAGTGGCGGGGCACCAACTACTGAGCCCCAGCCCATAAGCTCGCATGCAAGAAATGGGTGCAGATGTAGTAGTCCTAACATGTCTGCAAAACCTCGCAAGTGACTGCAATGCCTGTGTGAGGGGCGTCGGTAGGTAAGGGCAACTTCCTTGATAATGCACCGTTTCGCATAACTAAATGCCCATCGATGACTTTACGGTGAGAGTAACGGAAAACGTTACCACGCTTTCGGATAGTGCTCTCCGCTCACAGTGATTTCGCTCTCAACATCGCGCACACCTGGGATCATCAGCACTTTGGCTAAAATACTATCAACATCTCGATAGCTTTTTCGATTACCACGAAGTGTCACAATGCCTTCATGTGCGCTCACCGAAAGGTCGTCCTGTGCGAGCCCCGGTTCATCGGCCAAGATATTTACAACGGATGCGACAAGCTCTTGATCGGGACGAGAAGGAAGAATAGTGACTCGACTTACTACTGTTGTCACGCCTTTTACAACCTCAGCCGCTTTGATAACTAAATCTCTATCGGATTCCAGGGCAGTCCAGCCCTCGAGAATTATATTTGTGCCATCTTCGCGCGCCCAGATCTGATAACGACCTGAAACAGTGGTCGCCTGAATGCTCTGCATAACTTGTTCGGCAAGGCGCGGGAGGCTATTGGGGTCGACTCTGATTTCGTTTCTCACTTCTACCGAGCGGGCCACCAGTTTCGCCACCTCAGCGACAGCGCGTTTGTCGTCGTCGGTTTTCGCGATGCCCGAAAGGATAACTGCGTGTGAGGCCTGTCCTTGGTATTCTGAAAATATTTTACTTTGTGGCTGCGCGCGCACTTCGGCAGAAAAATTACTGATTTGAATGTCGCTACGGTTGCGCACCGTGTCGAGTAGCTCATTTAACAGATCGTCAGAATCGTCACTTCGGCCTAAATTCGGCAGGAGTAGCGCCGCGCCAAGCGCTGCGCAAAAGATCCGTGTGAGAGCTGATGGTACCATGGGTGCTCCAGGACAATGCAGAGCTGCAATGTAGCAAAATCTGCGGTGCAAGGGTATTCAATTCAGGCACACGGGCGAAAATTGGAGCCGGCAAGCTTCGGCAAAAAGAGCTTAAAATAGCCCTTCAATAGAAAGATACCGTTCGCCAGTATCATACGCGAAGGTAAGTACCCGCGCGCCATCGGCAATTTCAGGAAGCTTCTTTTGGACTGCAGCAAGTGCCGCGCCAGAAGAGATCCCGATGAAGATTGCTTCCTCCTTTGCGCTTCGTTGTGCCATTGCAAAGGCTTCTTCTTCGCTTACTGATATAGTGCCATCAAGAATCTTAGTATCGAGAATCTTCGGTACAAATCCCGCGCCGATTCCCTGAATCTTGTGTGGCGAGTGAGTTCCGCCCGCAATCACCGTTGACTTAAGAGGTTCCACTGCAAAAATTTTTAGGTTCTTAAATCGTTCCTTAAGCACCTGCGCGCAGCCGGTAATATGACCGCCTGTTCCGACACCGGTAATAAGATAATCAAGGCCATCGGGAAAGTCTTTTAAGATTTCCTGGGCGGTGGTCTTTCGATGGATTTCTACGTTAGCTGCATTTTCGAACTGCATCGGAATCCAGGAGTTCGGAGTCTGCTTACTGAGCTCTTCGGCCTTCTCTATTGCTCCTTTCATTCCCTTTTCACGAGGAGTAAGTACAAGCTCAGCGCCAAGCGCCGCCATGTAACGTCGCCTCTCAACTGACATCGATTCTGGCATTACCAGGATAAGCCGGTATTTCTTTACCGCCGCTACCATCGCGAGACCGATACCTGTGTTCCCCGAGGTCGGTTCGATAATAACGCTTCCCTTTCTAATCTTGCCCTGATTTTCTGCTGCTTCAATCATCGCCAAGCCAATGCGATCCTTGATGCTGCTGCAAGGATTAAAAGACTCGACTTTACTCCATACTTCGACTCGGTCTCCGAAAAGATTCTTAAGTCGTACGTGTGGAGTGTGCCCAATTGTTTCAAGGATATTATTTGCTTTCATTGCGTTGCTCCTGTTTGTGCGTGAGCCTGACTGCTATTTTAGGCCTCACTGTGTTGTCTGTCTCCCTGTGTTTTATGCACCATCGCGCTCTGCGCGCCCAACTTCACCGCGCTCTGCGCGCCAAACTTCACCGCGCTCTGCGCGCCAAAGCTCACCGCGCTTTGCGCGCTAAAGTCCACCGCGCTCTGCGCGCTTAAGGCCAAGGTGATCTTCATGATAAATTATCGAGTTGGGTGGAACACTTGAGGTAAGCCACACATTACCGCCAATGATCGAGTTTTTCCCAATAACCGTATCTCCCCCAAGAATAGTCGCATTAGCGTAAATTACAACATTTTCTTCGATGGTGGGGTGGCGCTTATCTTTTGCCAACTCTTTCTTAACCACAAGGCCACCAAGTGTTACTCCCTGGTAAATGCGCACGTTCCGTCCTATCACGCTGGTGGCGCCAATGACGATCCCGGTGCCATGATCGATACAAAACTCCGGTTCGATCTTTGCGCCGGGGTGAATATCGATTCCGGTCTTTTCATGTGCGTATTCGGTCAGCACTCGCGGAAGGAGCGGGACTTTCGCCTTGTGAATTTCGTGAGCTGCGCGATATATCGCTATCGCCATAAGCCCCGGATACGCATGCACAACTTCGTCGGCGCCTGTTGCGGCGGGGTCTCCGCGATCGATTGCTTCAACGTCGAGTTTGAGTTCATCGAATATTCGCGGCAGTGAATCCATGAATGGCGTAATCACTTCTGCGGGCGGACGGTTTCCCAAAACCGCCTGAAGTGCGCGGTGGAGCTGTACCTCAATATCATCAAGGAGACCGACATATTCCTCTTCGCTTTTCACAAGTGTTTCGCCAAGTTGAGGAAAGAATGTGGCCAGAAGCTTTCGAACTAAACGTTCCGCATGTACTCGGATCGGCGCCGAATAACTCATAGACCGTTGGGTGGCAAGAAGACTAGCGGCGAATTTGCTCTTATCGAGAGGCATAGGCTATTGTTTCTAGCATAAAGAAGCACGAGGACAAAGGGAGCCTCGGCATTTTGGCTCTGTTTGAATGTTCAAGAGAGGTTAAAAATGGCGGAAAGAATCTGTCCAAGAAGTCCAAGGGAAACTATGGCGGGCTGGAGCTATTTACCACGCTTTATAGACAAGATAAGGCTTCACCTCGCCGGAAAACTTCATACCGATTACCAGGAGAACTTTTGCAAGGCGATGGATAAGCTCTGGCTCGAGAGTGCTGGAGTAGACGCACAAACCATGATTGATCTGGCAAAGAGCTCGGTAAGCGATGGCGAGATATGCGATTGGGTACGTACGAATGTGCGCAAAAGTCCTGCCGACAAGGCAGCGCACCACGACTTATTGATGGAGCGCGGCAAGGAGAGCGCAGAAGCGCGAGCAAGGCTCGCGATGCGCAAGGAGCAGTCCGGAATAAGCAATCGATCCGATATTATGTGTTTCGTTGATTATATTGATGCCGATGAGGGAAGAATTTAAACGCGCTGCAAACATGTCAAGAAAGGCAGTGGTATCGACCTGATATTTGGTCGAGAATTGGAATATGCGCGTATGCGTTCTTACCACTTCTTACCCGCGATTTGAGGGCGATGATTCTTCAATCTTTGTCCAGCGGCTTGTCGATGCGTATTCCGAGGCGGGCATTAGTGGCTATGTTATTGTTCCAAGAGATCGCGATGAGCCGGGTAATGAAAAGCGTGGTAACTTTGAAGTGCGACGGTATCGATATGGTGTCTTTACTCGCGGAGCGCTTGCCTTTGGCGAAGGGATAATGCCGAAAATTCGAACTCGCCCGCTTCTCGCGGCGCAGGTTCCGGCAATGATTCTGATGATGGCATGGAGTGCACTTACACTTCAGCGAGGCTACGAAATTGTACAGGCGAATTGGATCGGTGCCGGAATTTCGGCGTGGCTTTTACGCTTGCTTTGCGGGAAGCCCTATTTTCTTACCGTTCGTGGCGAAGATGTTAAACTGCTCTGCCGGACATGGATTGGGAAGCTGCTGTGGCCGGTCCTGCACTCGGCGCATGCGGTCACTTCGGTAAATCAGGTCTTCATAAGTGAGCTTCAGCAGCACTTCAAAATCCCCAAAGAAAAAATGCACTTTATCCCGAATGGCGTAAGCCTTGCTGCGGTGGGTGCGAAGGATCGCGAAGAGTTCTTGCAGAGAAGAAATCTGCAATCGGCAACAAAATATATTGTTTCTGTGGGAACTGTCATTCCTCGAAAGCGAGTTGAAGTGCTGATCGAGTTACTCGCAATGCCTGAACTCGAAAACTTCGAGCTGCTACTCTGTGGACGGCTTGAGAACGAAGTGTATGCGCAACGCATGCGCGAGCTAGCCATCGAGCGAGGCGTGTCGAAGCGAGTCCATTTTGAGGGAATGGTCGCCCCAGCCGATATTCCGCGATACCTCTCGGTTGCGCATTGTTATGTAAGCGCATCTGAGCATGAAGGGCGTCCTAATGCGATCATGGAGGCGCTTGTCGCGAAGGTGCCCGTTTTTGCCTCTGATATTTCAGCGCACCGCGAGATTCTCGGCGTGGGCTCGCCGGCACTATTTACTCTGCACGACCTTCAGCCCGTCGCAAGACGCATTAGGGAAGGAAATTTTACGGAGCACCGAGTCAATACTCCCACTTGGGCTGATGCTGTCGAGAAGTATCGGGGAATCATGGAGCCGTGCTGATTGGTCTATCAAAGCAACTCGCGTATAATATTGTAGTGAGATTTTAAGTGCGTACCTGGTTTCTTGATTGTGAGATAAACCACAGAGCGGCTGTGTTTAAAGTCAAGCCTGAATCGGCTCGATTTTCCC
>CAZEAC010000041.1:0-37452 GCA_964510065.1 uncultured Bdellovibrionales bacterium
CGCAGATTACCCAACTAGACGTTCCGTAGTAGGGGGATTTTTGAAACCACTTCTATGCTAAATTAGCTGACGCCCATCCCGCAAGTGAAAGGTAGCGCTTATAGTTTCGCGATAATCGAGTCGGTCATGACTTTAGTCGATACCGCTTTCTCTCCCTTCAACGCGATATCGGCGGTGCGCACTCCGTCGGCAATCACCGCATTAACCGCGCTTTCAATACGGGCGGCCTCACTTTCCATCTCAAACGAATAGCGCAACATAAGCGCCACAGATAAGATCTGTGCAATCGGATTAGCGATCCCCTTTCCCGCAATATCAGGGGCAGAGCCGCCGGACGGTTCATATAGTCCAAAACCCTTCGCATTAAGGCTTGCCGAAGGTGTAAGCCCGAGCGAGCCCGGAAGTACTGCAGCCTCATCAGAGAGAATATCGCCAAACATATTTGGCGTCAGGATAACATCGAAGTGGGCTGGGCGCCGAATCAGCTGCATTGCGCAATTATCAACGAGCATATGTTCGAGCGTGACGCTGGGATACTCTTTGGCCACTTCACTTACTACTTCGCGCCAAAGCTTTCCCGTCTCAAGAACATTGGCTTTGTCGACTGAGGTCACATGGGCGCGGCGAACCGTTGCGGCTTTGAAGGCCTGAAGTGCCACGGCGCGAATCTGCGCTTCGTCATACTCGGCAATGTCACGGGCAAAACGGCGCCCATCTTTCTGCATTCTTTCGTGCGCGCCAAAGTAGAGATCGCCAAGCAGCTCGCGGATAATTAGAATATCGATGCCTTCCCCAATTAGTTCAGCTTTAAGCGGGCAAAGCCTTGAGAGTGCAGGATATACGCGCGCCGGGCGAAAATTGGCCTGGAAACCGAAATGTTTCCGAATAGCGAGGAGAGAGCGCGCTTCGCAGTTACGCCATTTTTCAAGATGCTGCTCGGCAACTGGGCCTCCCACAGAACCAAAAAGAATTGCATCAGACTCCTCACACACTTTCTTGGTGTCGTCGGGAAAGTGGTTGCCGCTTTGCTCGAAAGCCGCCCCGCCAACCAAAGTTTTGTGAACTTCGAAAACATGACCTTCTAATTCCGCGACTTTCCCTAACACGCGAAGGGCCTCAGTCATGACTTCTTCGCCAATTCCATCTCCCGGAAGAGCGGCTACCTTTGCCTTCATACGTGACGCTCCTTAGTCGAGAAGAATCGAGTCGACTCTTGTGCTTCGCGGAATTTCTCAATTTCAGCGTCACGTGACAAAATGTAATCGAGATCATCGAGGCCGTTAAGCAAGCAGTGTTTGCGGAATGGATCGTAGCTAAATTTGAACTGTTTCCCGTCGCTCGTGCGCACCGATTCGGTCTCGAGGTCGACTTCTGCCTCGAGGCCCGCGGTCATTGCCACCCGGCGCATTTCGTCAACATCAGCGCAGGGAAGCGTTATCAAAAGAAGACCGTTTTTTGCGCTGTTTCCAGTAAAGATATCGGCAAAGGATGAAGCGATAACTACTTTGATACCCCAGTCGCGAAGCGCCCATACAGCATGCTCGCGCGACGAGCCGCACCCGAAATTGCTCGCAGCAATCAAAATCGAGGCTCCTTTAAACGCAGGGAGATTCAGAGGAAATTGTGGATCGCTATCTCGCAGCCGTCGAAAAAGACTATCGCCGAAACCGCTGCGGCTTACGCTGGTTAGAAACTGCGCTGGGATAATCAGATCGGTGTCAACGTCATTGAGATCTAGCGGAATAAGTCTCGAGTGTACTTTGGCAAACTTCTGCATCGCGGTATGCTGGCTGTTTTTAGGGCGCTGTGTCAAGGCTCCTACTGGATACCTTCTCTAACTTCAAGTAACGTAAGGCTCCACGGATTCTCTGAGGGGACGGGAAGGAACATATGCGGATACGAGAGCGCAGGGTAACGGGGGCAGTTACGTTAAGCCCGGGCCATCGTATCGGCTATGAAATATATAATGATGATAAGTGTCTTCCGACGATTGTGCTGCTTAATGGCTCGCTCTTCAACTACCGGCAGTGGGATCTAATTGTAAGGGCCGGGTTTAGAAAAGTCGCCTGGGGAGACTATCGAATAATACGTTACGACTATGGAGGTACCGGCCGTTCTGAGCTGCAGCCGTTTGCTTGGGACATTTTTAAGCTTGGAGATGAGCTCAGAGCCTTTCTCGATAAAATTGATCAGAGCAAGGTAATTCTGTATGGCTTAAGTAAAGGTACGATCGTCGCGCAGATTTTTGCCTCGCGCTATCCCGAAAGAGTCAGCGCCATAGGTGGATACGGCTGGTTTCATCTGGGGTATTCTGGAATGGTCGAGGTAGAGCGCTTCTTTTCCGAGCGTCTTGCTCATTTTCATGACCTGGCAGCGATTGAACGGTCGCCGCTTAGCCACGTCCAATTCGACATGCTTTGGCAGCGAGTATCGACTCATGTGCTCGCGTCTCGAAGGAGCAAGATACCCGATTGGCTTGGGCTGGTGGTTGAAAAATTTCTGAAGCGAAAGGTGTATGGACTGCTCGAGCCGACCCCAGCCCGTACGATGTATGAGTGGTTCGCCTACGCGGTGGCGATGATGAACCAGGCCCCCGCTTACTTTGACCAAGTAAAACCCGCGCTTGCGAAGTTCCCTTTGGTGATCCAGCACGCGAAACGCGATGGTACACTACCCTTCAAAATGGCGGAAGAGCTTCACCGAGTGCTTCCAAATTCCTCTATTCAAGAATTTGGGCGCGGTTACAACCATATCTCTGTTACTCTGTCACCGCTGCAGGCCTACACCATAGTTAGAGATTTTATCGGTGCTATAGCGACAGTACGTAGCCGATAGAAAGTGCAGCAAACGCTCCGCCGATAACATCAACGGTCCAATGCGCGCGAAGAAGTAGTACCACAACAATTTCAAAGACAGCGATAGTAATAGCAAGGGCACTTAGGAGTGGATCGGCGCGAGAGGCAAGCTGCATCGCTCCGTAGACCGCGAGCGCAGTGTGGCCTGAGAAGAAAAGATCATTGCTTACCCCATAGGTGACAAAGAGTGATGGAAAACCGGGGCTACGCCAGATGATACCTTCAGGTGGCGGAAGCGCAGTGAGAAATTGGCTTATCTGCCGGCCAAGAAGAAGGATAAACAGCCCAATAAATGGCTTAAAGCTCGCACCAAAGAGGCTCTGATACAGCACGTACAATGTAAGGAGATCAATAAGCAGTGAGCTTAAGATAAGCAGACTATCTGCAGCCTTTGGGTTGGCAAGTAAATAGCGGTTGATGCGCTCAGTTCGAAGGTGAATGTAATCATACATCCCCGAAGTCGAATTCGCTCGTTTCGCAATCAAGCGTTGTGTAATGAACCAAACAAGTATCGCGATAGCGATGCAGACGAGGCGCAGAGAAAATTCAGACATTTATAGATCTCCGCCGTTTTTTTCGCGCTTAGGAAGCGTGACTTTTTGCGCTGGAATGCCGGCCCATATTTCACCGGCCGGAATCTTACTTCGCGGCAGCAGAAATGAATTCGCAAGGAGCGTTGCCCGTTCGCCCACTTCGGAGCCGCCCATGACGATTGCGCGAAGCCCAATCGTCGCACCCGAACGGATCATGACCGGCGCAAGCACGAGCTTGCCTCCCTGCGCATAGTGGCCGATCACGCTGGCCGATCCTCCAATAGTCGCGCCGTCTTCGATGCTTAAGAGCGATGGATCGGCAAGTGCGGTGGAGTTAATCGTCACGTTTCGTCCAATCTTCATCCCCATCAATCGATAAAAAAACAACCCAATCGGTGAAGGAGTTACAAATTCGAGGAAACAAAAACGAACTAGTAACGTCATTGTGCAGTGCACATACCAGCGTAGCGCGCTTAACGAAACCGCTGGTCCGTTGTATGGCTTCAATCTTCCGCCCAAGAGAAAGGTAACAATTGGCGCTATCATAATAAGAGCCAATCCGAAAACGAAGTAGCTAAGCGCGAGCGCGATTCCTTGGCAGGGATAGTAGAGCCACGCGGAAAACCCGCTAAGATGCGCGGCAAGTTCGCCGTAAAAAAAAATCGCCACGCCCAAGGCGAGGCCTGCCGTGCAGAGAGCCAGTGAAATAAAGACAAGCGGCCCTAGCAGCCCTAATAACGATGAGGCAATTCTCGACATGCCGTAAGGCTAGTGGAGAATTTGCTCATTCGGCAAGGCTCAAAAATAGGTTGTCGAGAGAGTTGCACTGAAAATCCCTACGGCGCTCGCGCTCATGATGGTACCGGTAACGATCTCCACGTAGCGCCAGAATCGGGGTTGCGCGAAGAAGACCGAGAAATATGAGGCGGCTTCTGCAAGTAGAAAAAACCATAACATTGAGGCAGTGCAAGCCCCTAGGGCGAACGACCAACGCAATTCTTCGCCAAACCCAAGTCCTGCCGAGCCTAAGATTAGTACTGTATCTATGTACACAAGCGGATTGAGAAGTGAAACTGCAAGCGCAGTCATAAAGACCGGGAGTGCCGGGGTGTGTGCCATTTTTTGAGAAATCAGCGATTGGCGGACAGTAGCCGCCCGCAAGAAAGATTTTACCGCACTAATTGCCAGGATTGTGATTCCAAGTATGCTGACGAGCAGGTGAAGTAGAGAGTTGTGTATGGCGAGCGAAGCCAAACCGGCGGTAGCAAGTCCGATAAGAGCAAAGTCGGCGCCGATGCAGCCACAGGCGGCGAGCCGGTGGTGGTTACGAAGTAGCCCAGCCCGAAGTACAAAGGCGTTTTGCGGGCCAATTGCCATTATGATTGAAAGTCCAAGAAGCAGTCCGCCAGTATATGCGCGCAAATTTTCCATAGCTTGTAGCATGCCCGAAAATGTATATTAATAAGAATTAAACTTTTTTATATTCAATAAGATTTGCTAATGGCAACGTTTAACTACACGCTCCTTGAGGCACTTGATACCGTGGTGCGCGTGGGAGGATTTCAACGCGCGGCAAGGACGCTTCATCTCACACAGTCTGCCGTCTCACAGCGAATTCGCATCTTAGAAGATCAGGTTGGCGTGCCGTTGCTTTCTCGTTCAGCACCTCCGCTTCCGACCGCCCTCGGAGGTCACCTGCTTCGGCACTACAAGCAGGTTCAAGCGATGGAGCTGGAGCTTCGTGAAGAGCTCTTCGGCGAAAGTTCGGGGGTAGTTTCGAAACTTCGAATTGGCGTGAATGCGGATAGCCTTGCAACGTGGTTCCTCGACGTGCTTTCCGAGGTACTAAAAGATCATCGGGTGCTCTTTGAACTGATTGTGGAGAACGAGGAGCATAGCTATCGCTTGCTTCAGCGCGGTGAAGTACTCGGTTGTGTGAGCTCCTCGCCGAAATCAGTGCTTGGCTGTGAATGCGTGGGAATCGGCAGCATGCACTATCGCTCCGCGGCAACTAAAAAATTTAAAAAACGATACTTTCCGCGTGGCCTTCGTCCCGAGGCGATTGCGTCAGCGCCCGCGGTTCTTTTTAATCGTAAAGATGAGGTTCATGAGAAGTTCCTGCAGCGCACTCTTGGGCTTCGTGGAATTGAATTCCCAATGCACTATGTGCCGACTTCGGAAGGGTTTCTTGAAACAGTTCGGCGCGGAATTGCCTACGGACTGGTCCCGGCTCTACAAGCTCATGCCGATTTCATTTCGGGAAAGATTGTAGACCTCGCCCCAGGGCAGTCGTTCGAAGTGAAGCTATATTGGCATTTTATGCGCAGAGAAACTGCGATGCAGAAGCTGCTTCGAAAAACTATTGTTGATTCAGCGGCAAGAATCCTTAAGCAGTCCTAGCGGCGATTTCGACCCTGCGCAGATTGATTGCCAAATCCGCTGAAATTTCCGACGCTGGAGAAGGTCTGCTGCGCACGTCTGTCCAAGGCACTAAGCTGTTCCTGCGCAAATCCACGATTATTCAGCGCTGTACCGAAGAGGTCGTTCAGTGAGTTGGCAATCCTCTGCGGGTCAGCGCTGGCAAGATTATAAACAAGCACGCGCTGCTTTCGAGAAGGACTATTATCAAGCTCTTCTATGACTTTTCGGATATTCGGCATAAGCGCCTCACTCGCGCGAACGATAAGTGACGACGTGCGAGTATCTGGTACCGCCAAGACCCTTTGAGCTTCACGCTGTCTTCGACTCGTAGATGAGATGTTGTCGCTACCGGCAACGCGGACCAGCTGAACTGAATCGTCAGAATTGTCTCCTTTCTCGAAAAGGGCCATCAGACAATCCGCCATCTCCGAAGGCTCGGAGTTTCGCAAAGAAAATATCTGCAGCAGTGTTACGCCTACCATGTTTTTATCAAGTGCGCGAAGCAAGGATTGAAGCGTCGGTAAGAACTCTGGATTCGCACGAACGATAAGTGCGTTGCTCTGTTCGTCAGCTACCGCAAGCACACTTGTCGAGCTGTTGCTCGGCGATCCCGACTCGGCACTGGCACTTATCACCCCGGCACGACTCTCTACAGCCGGAAACGGCGAAAAATTGCCAATAAGTTCCTCTTGGTGTGATTGAGTGGCGGATTTTTGGCCGAAAAGGTCGTTAATTTCACGTGCCAAAGATTTTGCGTCCGCGAAGCGAATCTGCTCGACATGAATCGTAAGGTGGCTACTCCGCGTTTGTTCGAGTGCTTGTACGATGGAAAGCATTCTTTTTACCTCGCTTCCCGATGCAGTAATTATTATCGAGCTACCGCTCTCACTTGGACTAATCACTGAATTGGGCGGAAGCAGCGGCGTGAGCGCGGCAGGAAGCTCCGAAGCTTTAATTGATCTCAGTGGAACTACTTCGGTAAGAAGCAATGCAGTAGGTATGACCTCGGTAGGCTCGCGCGTGCTTTGCACAGGAATCGCGCGGGTGAGTGCCTCTGCCCTCGTCACCAAGAATAACGCACGTTGATTGTGCACGAGCGAGAGTCCGAGCGGCGCAAGCTTCTCTGCAAGAAGCTGGATCGATTCCTTTAATGTTGCGTTTTTGGGAAACGATATCTTGAGTGCGAAGTCGAGCGGCACTTCGGGGATGACAACAAGGCCGAATCGGGCGCTTAGCTGATCAAGAACATCGGAGGCAGGTGTTGAAGACGATTTTGGACCTGTTTCTCTTCTCTCGAGAAGGGTAGACCTTCCAACCTCGACTTTGCTCAGATCATTCGTTATCGCTGGCTCCGCCGCGCAGAGCTTTGCGCCGAGAGTAAGCGCGCTGACGCCGGCTACGAATCGGTTCTGCCACATATTGGAAGATCTTAGCAGATCTAATTGATAGAACAATGGAGCAGTATACCTGCTCCATTGTAAGGATAGTCCCCATTATCCATCAACGAATGGCCTTGAAGCTCGTCTGTCTTGCGCAATTGCGATTAGCTGGCTGGCTGTTCGCAAGTCTGTAGCTGCGACTATTGGCATTGGATTCCGTGGATCATAGCGATTGCCATCGATGCCCATGAATATGCCTCCCGCCTCCTCAACCCAGAGCTGCATCGGCAGAACATCCCAAATTTGCTGCTTGAGATGTTCCGGTGAATTATCGTGAATAAGCGCAGCAAGGTGGTGGTAGTCGAGCTGCAGTGCGAGCTGCGAAGCGGGAAGTCGACGCTCGACAACACGGACTATACCGCCGCGAAAGAGTGTCTCAGAAAGCTTTTGAAAGAGTGGATGTGAGTGTCTCGCGTCGCTTTGCGGATTGACAATTACTCGCGATCTCTCAAGCTCGCAAAGATTCGTAGCGCCAAGTCCCGGATGACTCGCTGACATCAGATTTATAGTCTCCGAGTAATTAATTGTTCTCGCGCCACTTCCCCGTTCGGCTATGCCAAGTCTGGTCCCTGCCATGTTCATAGTCACGCTGAATTGAGGAAGCCCATTTTCCAGGTACGTGATCATTGGCCCGCTTAGCTTGTGGTCACCAAACATGTAAGCAAGTGTGCCGTCTAGAGGGTCAAGCACCCAACAACGCTCGTTTGTAAAGAGATCTCTGTCGCAGTTCGATTCTTCCGAGACAATTGGTGCATTAATGACACTTTGTAAAGCGCGTTGAAGATGGACATCAAGAAAGTGGTCCATCAGCGTCACAAAATCTCCCGGAGCCTTAGCGTGTGCAAACTGACCGAGAATGGCTCCGGGACGAAGATCGGTAAGGCCGAGCTTTGCACCTATTGATTGTAGTTCTGCGCTATGCGCATGCGGATTATCCTTCGCGGCAAAGTACGCAGTAATTGCTGAATCAATGGCGCGCACAATTTCGCGTGCAGAGTCTGTTGTTCTTGGTGACAAACCCTCAAAAAGTTCGTTGTGCTCGAATTGCTCATACCAACTATCGGCATGGTTGAGCCTGATACGAGGCAACGAAAACGATTCTGTGGCCAGATTGGTACTAGCTCGGTTTGTTTGTTGTGGCTGTAGCTGCATAAGTATTTCCTCCAAAAATGCTATGCTGGAGGTATAGCGAAAAACAACACTATATTGAAAATAAGGTATATTATGGCTATATAATCTACATACGATGGGTCAAATAAAACTTAGCGAAAGGGAACGCAAAATATTAGGCATTCTTGAGCTTGACGCTGATGGCGCACTTGGCGAGGTGGCAAGGGCGCTCGGCGCGAAAACCAGTTCGATTCAACGCTCTCTTCAGCGCTTGAGAGACTGCGGAGCAATTGAGGGTAAGACGGCGGTAATCGACACCTCAAAGCTCGGTTTGGTCGAATATGGAATCAATCTAACTCTTGCACCGCGCTCGGCTGATGAACGTGGGCGCTTTATTAGGCATTTGCTGCGGTTGCCGCGTTTATCGTGGCTCGCTGAAGTCGGTGGAAAAAGTGATTTGATGTGCAATGTGCTGGCAAGGCATCCGGCAGAGGTGCATGATTTTATGGATAAGCTCACTGGATTCCTACCGCACATCGTTGTTGATCGCAGCATCGTGCAGCGCACCTCACGCATTCGTTTCTGGCGCGGCTACCTTTATTCAAATCGACGTGGGATGCGATTTCGCCTCGGAGAATCTCGGACTGCGCTGCCCATTAGTAAAATCGAAGCGGCAGTCATTAAAGCGTTAGACCAGTTGCGCTTCGAATCGTTTCGTGAGCTTTCGGCGAAGTGTCATCTCGCTCTCTCGACTTTCACGCGCACGGTACGTGAACTCAAGGTGCGCGGAATTCTCGCGGGATTTGGCTTGCGGCTCAACACGCAGTTCCTTGCGGTGCAGCAGTTCCGTATTTTGATTCGCGTGCGGCATCTTTCCGCCGAGCAACGCGCGACATTGGAGCGTCGCGCTGCAGAAATTGCGGGAGTGAAGCTACTCGTTCGCTGTCTTGGAGCGTGGGAATATGAAATTGAGTTCGACGCCGCAGACGGGTTCGATGCACGTACGGTATGCTCTGAACTTTGGGATGCGTTCCCGCATGAACTTGTGAGTGTCGAACTGGTACCAATCTTAAAACACCTCAAGTACATCTCGTTCGGTGCTGGTTTGGATACGTGAAGGGCGGATCAATGCCGTACGGAATTACGCAGCTTCTTCACTGGGCGTCGGCTTTTTCGTGACAAGTACCCGGTCGACTCTATTTACATCCATATCAACGATCTCGAAACTAAAGTTCTCCCACTCGACGCGATCCCCGATCTTAGGAATTCGTTGCAAAAGTGTCATCAGCAGACCGGCAAGTGTCTCATAATTTCCCTGCTCCTCCTCGGGTAGCGAGTGCACCTCAAGGAGCTCCTTAAGTTCATCGACCGCAAACTGACCATCAATCAGCCATGAGCCATCCGGCCGAGTAACTACCGGGGGATCCTCCATGACTCCTTCTCCCATCGTTCCAAGGAGCGCATCCATGAAGTCATTAAGCGTAATTACACCCTCAAACGAGCCGTACTCATCCAACACGATAGCGATATGGGTTTTTAACTCATGGAATCTCCGAAGAACCCTAAGCGAGGGAAGGTTGTCAGGGATGTAAAGCGGAGGGGTAAGCAGATCTCTGAATTCAAGCGGCACATCTTCGACCAGTTTCGAGAGTACCGCCTTAATTGAGACCATGCCAATTATATTATCAGGCGAAGAATCACATACTGGAAACTGAGTATGATTGCTCTCGACCATTTTTTTCACGTTGACTTCGAGCGTGTCGTGAACATCAAGCCATACTACGTTTTTTCGCGGTGTCATTAGCAGCGTTATCGAACGATCGCCGAGGCGAAAGACTCGTTCGAGCATTTGCTGTTCCTCGGCAGGGAGTGTGCCTTCCTCACCGCTTTGCTCGATCAGTGTTTTAATCTCGGCCTCCGTGACACCCGAAGCGCGCGGCTGATCAATTCGAAGTGATCGCAGCAAGGCCTGTGTTGAGGCGCTCAGTATTCGTGCAACTGGGGTCGCAAGCCAGGAAACAAACTTCATCGGTCGTGCCGACGCAAGTGCGATAGGTTCTGCGTAGTTGAGCGCAAGTGTTTTTGGCGTAAGTTCACCAAATACAATAGTTATGTAAGTGATTAGTGCCACCACTACGCCGAAGCTAATCGGTTTGGAGTACGCGACCAACAATGGAATTTGGATTACGAATTCCTCAAGGCGCGCAGCAATGGTGGCACCTCCGAATGCTCCGGCGAGGATGCCAATAAGGGTAATGCCGCATTGTATCGCAGAGAGGAACTCCTCAGGCTTTTCAGTTAATTCGAGTGCAACTGCGGCACGCGTATCTCCCTCTAGTGATCTCTGTTCCAGCCAGGTTTTTCGCGCTGAGACCAGACTTAGCTCTGCCATTGCCAGGAAGCCATTGAGAATTGCAAGTCCAAAAATGATAAGCAGTTCGAAAAACACAGTATGACGTTCTAGTGCCGCTCCAAATAAATTCTTCCACCCTCACCGCAGTGCGCGGCACTCGGTGTCGATGGTTCGACTGCGGGCTCCTGCCCTTCGTCGAACTCGCTCCAAGCTACGGAAGGGCTGCCTCGTGCTCTGTAAACGAAGTTTTCTGACTCTTCTCATCAGCTGTGCTCTTCGTGCCTCTGTGGTTCTTTGAAAGCAAAATAAACCACAGAGGTCACAGAGAGCACAGAGATAGAACCGAGAAGAAGGTAACATTATTTCGTTTGCCGAGTACTAGTTAAAAGCATCGCTGCAGCCCCCTTTGGCCCAAACAGCAGCGAGTGCGCCGACTTATTTCTCGCTGGAGCGACGCTTTTTCTTCATCGCTAAAGAGACTACGACGGATGATAGGATTAAGACTACTATTATAATAAGTGAGATGCCCACAGGGATTTCCAAGGTTTCGGAAAGGAGCATTTTGCAGCCTACGAATATTAAAACCAACGCCAGACCGTAATTAAGGTATTCGAGTTTGGAAAGCGAATTCGACAATACAAAGTACATTGAGCGAAGTCCCAATATCGCGAAAATGATTGAAGTGAATACTATAAAGGGGTCGCGCGTTATCGCAAAAATAGCCGGAACCGAGTCTACCGCGAATACAATGTCGGTAAACTCAAGCGACACAAGCACGAGCGCAAGCGGCGTTGCCATGAGCTTGCCCTTTTGACGTACCATGAAATGCTGTCCATGGTACTCGGTGGTGAGCGGGATGAGTTTTCTGAAGAGCCGCACTACGGGGTTTCTCTCTGGGGAAAGTTTCTCTTCGTTCTGGCGCAGCAGTTTAATGCCGCTCACAATAAGTATCAGCCCGAATATATAGATTGCCCAGTGAAAGTGCTCAATCAGCTCGGCACCAATAAGCACGAAGATGCCGCGGAAAACTATTGCGCCGAGAATTCCATAAAAGAGCACACGGTGCTGAAATTGCTTCGGCACGGCGAAATAGGAAAACACAATCATGAAAACGAAGAGATTATCGATCGAAAGTGACTGTTCGATAAGGTACCCGGTGAGAAACTCAAGTGCCGGCTTTGGGCCCATCCAGTAAAGAATACCAAGGTTGAAAAGGGCGGCGAGCGATATCCAGAAACCGCAAAGAGCAAGGCCTCCCTTAAAGCCCATCGGATTTTTTCTCTTTTCAAAGAGCTTTAGATCCAAAAAGAGCAGGGCGAAAATGAGGAGTAAAAACCCCCCTAGTAAAAATGGCGATCCAACACTTTGCATACCCAAGAGCGAGTAGTTATACACCGGGGCGCCAGGGAGGCAAAGGGCGAGGTTTTAGCAACTGGCGTTTCGACAGAGAATTTTGCCAATTTTGTCGCGGGCCTTGACTCTTTCTCAAAACAAATTAGAGTGTTGCGGTTATTACGCGAAGCGCTTCATGCGTGCGTTGCGCCGATCGGCTTCAAGGTGTTCATTAGGGCACTTGAAACGTCAAGGAGTTAAAGAGAAATTATGTCTTTTATGTTGCTGGTTTTCAAAATTGTGTCGATTGTCGCCGGTGTTCTTGGGCTGCTTGTGGCGTATGGAATCTACCGTGACATGCTTAGTCGACAGTCCGGCAACGACCGCATGCGCGAAATCTCTACGGCGATTCAAAATGGTGCGTTCGCCTACCTAAAGCAGCAGTTTCACTACCTCGTGCCGGTAATTGGCATTGTATTTTTGCTGATCTGGGGCTCCCTAAAGTTTCCAACGGCAATTTGTTTTGTATTCGGTGCGTTGAGTTCGCTCCTTGCTGGGTTTCTTGGGATGCGAGCGGCAACCACCGCAAATGTGCGCACTGCGCAGGCAGCTAGCGAAAACAAGCCGGACGAAGCGCTCTCTGTGGCGTTTAGCGGCGGAGCGGTAATGGGGCTCGCGGTCGCCTGCCTCGGCGTCATTGGTCTCGGTATACTCTTTTTCTTTTTCGGCACCCCGCACACTTTCGAACCAATGATTGGGTTTGGGATGGGGGCCTCACTTGTGGCGCTTTTTGCTCGTGTAGGCGGCGGCATCTACACCAAGGCAGCTGATGTCGGCGCGGATCTTGTCGGGAAAGTTGAGGCCGGAATTCCGGAGGATGATCCGAGAAATCCTGGCGTCATCGCCGATAATGTCGGTGATAACGTCGGCGACGTAGCCGGAATGGGCGCTGATATTTATGAATCGTATGTGACCTGTCTTCTGGGCTGTATCGCCCTTGCGACGACTATGTCAAAGGCAGTATTGCAGCAGCGAATTGGGAATATCGATCCCGATCTTGGGCGAATTTGGCTCATGTTCACCCCGCTTGCGGTAGGGGTATTGGGCCTAGTGAGCTCATATTTGGCGATTCGATCGATGAATACGCTGAAGCATGGTGATCCCGCGGTGGCGCTCCGTAACACCACCTGGATTGCATCAGGGGTATTTTTGGTTCTGGCGTTTATCTTTTTCTGTCTCGCACCTGTAGGCCTTCGGCTTTGGATCTGCACACTCCTTGGGACTGCGTGCGGCATGGCCATTGGACTTCTGACGGAACGTTATACCGGCGGAAAACCGGTATTCAAGATAGTCGAAGGTTCGAAGACGGGACCCGCCACCTGCATAATTAGTGGTATCGCACTTGGATTTCAGAGCTGTGCGATTCCGCTTATTATTATTGCGGTTGCCGTGCTGTTTTCGTTTCAGCTTGGCGGATTCTACGGTGTCGCGCTCTCCGGAGTAGGGATGCTAGCGACGGTATGCATTACCATGACCATCGACGCATATGGACCAATTGCTGATAATGCCGGAGGTATTTCGGAAATGTCGCATCTTGGTAAAGAGACTCGAGCAATCACCGATAAGTTGGATAGTCTTGGTAACACCACAGCGGCGATCGGCAAGGGTTTTGCTATTGGTGCAGCTGGTGTATCGGCGTTGTCGATTTTCGGGGCCTATGTTGAAACAATTAAAGGCAGCGGCAAGGTAATTGATCTGTCGATCACCAATCCTTATCTCGTTGTGGGCTGCTTTATCGGTGCCGTGATTCCAGCGCTGGTAGCCGCTTTTACCATGGAGGCCGTTGGTAGAGCCGCCGGTTTGATGGTGACTGAGATACGTCGTCAGTTTAAGGAGATCGTCGGCCTTCTTGAGGGTAAAGAGGGTGTTAAGCCGGATGTGCAGCGTTGTGTGCAGATCTCCACGAAGGCAGCCCTGTCTGAGATGTTTAAGCCTGGAGTCTTGGCGGTCGCATCGCCTCTTATTGTGGGGTTTGTGCTTGGGGCTGATGCCTTAGGCGGCCTGCTTCTCGGGACGACTCTTGTTGGTGTGCTCTTGGGAATGTTCATGTCGAATACCGGCGGGGCCTGGGATAATGCCAAGAAGTTCATTGAACAGGGTCTAGTGCCAGGTGAGCAAAAGGGTTCGCCGGTTCATAAAGCAGCGGTTGTTGGTGACACTGTGGGAGATCCGTTTAAGGATACTTCCGGTCCATCGATGAATATCCTGATTAAGCTTACCTCGATGCTGGCTCTGCTGATTGCTCCGCTTTTAGCGTAAAGGAAGTAGATCGGCGGGCAGGAGTGGCACCCCGCGGGGATAGCTGATTACACTCGCAGGGCTGCTCATTCAAGCACGAGGTCGATTGGCGAATCATCTGCTTCGGATTGAGCCTTGGGTTGTCTGCGTGTGACTTTCGCTAGATTGCCCGTTGCTTGCTCACATGCGCGCATAAGCGAGATTCCTGCGCTGCCACCCGTAGATTCGGGCAGCCTTGCTTGACAGCAAACCTGCGGAAGCGTTGACGCCAGCTTTTCGCGAATTGTGTGCAAAATCTGCTGCCGTGTGTTGAGGGCAGTGCTGCTTTGAAAATCAAGCGCAAGCACATAGCTCGGACTTTTGTGTGCCAAATTTTGAAAGCACAGCGCGTCGGCTATCCCCTGACATGAGGCGACGATAGATCGCAACTGCATTAATAGCGGATCGTCTTTGGCGAGAGTCGGTGTACTCAGGGACGTTATCGGCGTCCGCGAATTCCCGCTGCAAGTTACTGATGTATGCGTAGGGCATTTCTCTTCGCGGCGGAATGGCTGTGCATTTGGAGTTGTCTTTCTTACGGTTTGCCTGCGGCGAACTCGTGCTTTGCCTTTGAAGAGCAAAGTAATCAACGCGAGCATTAAAATGCCCTTGGTCTTCAGTGACAAGTTCGAGAAAAACACGCGCAGTCTTGATGCCCCTATTGGGTTGTAGCCGAAGCCGGGTTCTATCGTCACGCTATTTGCGATCTGCTCGAAAAGGGCACGATCATTTTTAAACTCATTGTCATTCGAGTAAAAGTTTACCTGAACATAGCCGCTGGTAATGAAGAATATCTCCAACTGTGCGGTCATTCCGCTTCCATCGGGAAGCTGGGAATGCATCAATGCTCCAAGTGAAAAGCGCTTCTCATCGTAATAGAGGTCCTGTATTCGAGTATTATTGATGATACCGGCCGATTTTTTTTCAACTTCTCTTATCTCGCTTGGACTAAGCGCTGCTTCGAATTGGGCTAGTAGCGCATCGACATCTGAGACGGCGAGTCGTCCGGTACGATGGACATTAATAGTAATATATGGCGGGCTAAAAAGCGGAGTGCCTTCCTGTTGAAACGCGAGCTGAGCTGTGTTTTCAAGCGTGGCTCCAGTAGCCCGGACCAAGGCCGCATTGCCCTCTAACTCAGATTTGGAAACACGGCGCCAATTGCTTGGGAGGGAAAAGTGCACATGATTAGCTATCTCGTACCTGTTACCATCGTCGGCAGCGGCAAATGTGGTAATGAAAGCCAAGGCAAACAAGACAATTAATCGCGTGATTTTCATGCAGTCCTCGCCACTACTCCGAAGTAACTTTCAGCTAGTTTCTCGGGCTTCGGCGCCCACTCATTAAGCCTTTTGCGCGCGAAGTTTTGACTGCTGAGTAATTGAGACTATCGCGCAGGATTTTGCACGTAGCGTTACTATGGTTGGCTAAGAAGAACTAGCACTAGCGAGCCTTCGCGTCGCTCCAGGCGCTGTCGCGTCTTTCCGGCTATCCTGTCCGGCTAAATTCCTTGGCTACAAAATGCAACTCATTTGGTGCTCATTGCAAAGGCCAAGGAATCTAGAGATTTTTGGCGAAGATTTCGGGTGCCCTCGGACCGTGTGTACCCTTGATTCGTGGTGTACTCTCTTAGCGTGATGACGAACGGGTAAGCTCATAGATCTGGCTTGTCCGCGGACTTTGCGCAACCAAGAGTTCAAGCTCAGTTTTCTCTTCATGCGAGATGTGGTTACCCTGAGTTCCTGCCGAACGGAGTGCAACATACGCGGCACGAGCGCGAATCTCCGTGCTTACTGTATTCATACGAGTCACCTGACGGGCAAGTTCGAAGGCCTTGGGATGGCGCTTGGCGTGCATATGTACCTCGGCAATTGCCGCCCACGCTTCGTTAGGCGCGTGCTCCTCAATGTTCTTAAGCAAATCGCTGGTAAATGTTGCCGGAACTTTTCCTCGTAAGGATCTGCCGGTTGAAAGCAAAGTCCAGAGAAGTTTGCGACGCCAGTCAGAGCTCTGCTCTTCCTCCCGCAGCATGTCCCAGGCGTATAAAAAGAGACGTTGGGCCTCGGCGTCCAATCGATGCGCAAGCAATCCGTTCCACAAGCTCGCAAAAAGTGGCTTGGTCAGTCGAAGCGCGGTAAGGCGGCTAAAGCGGGAAAGAAGTTCAATTCCATTCTGATTTGCTTCGAGCTCGAAACGTGACGCGAGCGGCTCGAAATTAGCTCCCTCTGCCTGGCCTCTGAATGATTTTCCCGTGAGCTTCACCTCTAAGTCGGCAACAAGTGTGGCGATATTGGTGTGTGCGTGCTCTTGTCGTGCGATAATGCTCGCAACTCTTTCGCAAAGCTCCAAATCGAGCGAGGTGTCGTCGCTGTAGCGACGCGTAAAAGCCGCTGCGGTAGCGGTAAACTCTGCGGCTGCGGGGCCATCGATGGATCGCCCCATGGCAAGCACCACATCTTTGCTGAATGCAATATTTCGTACCATGAAATTGGCAAATAGTTTGTGCGCTATGTCATGGTCAGCATCAGAAGCACAAAGAAAGAATGCCGATGCAAGCAGGCTCGGCTCGAGCGTCATTCTCGATTTTGAAACAAAGCCAATAAGCGACGAAAGCTTTTCGACGGCCCTCTCTCGAGTGAGGTGGCTGATGAGACCGCTCACCACACAGCGCGAAGCGTTACGACCATTGACCGTGGCATCAGAATAAATTTCCGCGCAGAGATGCGGAGAACTCGAAAACAGGCAGCCCATCACCGGCATAAAGAGTATCGTGGTGGCGTAAGATTCAACTTGCGAAAGACCTTCGAATGCCTCGCGTGGTGACTTCTTCGCCAGCAGCATCAAAGTCGCCAAGCGCGCTTCAGCCTCTGGATTGAGGACAATTCGCCTTTCCTGCGGATCTCGTTCGTTGCCGGGAAGTGCGAGCCCGAGAAGATAACAATCGAAACACTTTATAAGCGCACTGAGTGAAGTTCGAATAACCCGTGGGAGTCTTCGAACATTAGCAATGCTTTGGGCCTCGTCAATAGCGGCGAAGAGCTTTTCATGATTTCTCTTGTCGAGATGCCAGTCAGTCAGCGCTTTTAATGAAGCTTTGCTGGACGAAGGGGCAATCCCAATTGTACTGCTTGCGAATTCAGAACGCATCAAGTCAGCCTGTTTTTGTATCGCTGCCGAGCCGCAATCGTTGATGCAGGTAAGCAACGCACGCCTCTGCCTTATTGTAAGCGCATCAAAAAGTTCGCGCCGTAACGTGAATTTCGGATCTTTATTCCTAATCCTGGTAAGGGCGCTTTCAAATGAAGCTTTCGTGACCGTGGTTGGCATAGTGCTACAGCGCCTTCCGCGAAAATAGCAGTCACGGAAAGTAAACTAAAGGTGGTAAGTGATAATCGAAAGAGCGAACTGGACAGGTATTATAAACGAGCACTTGGTTCAAGTAAAGCTCGGACCTCTGAAAGCGCGGACTCATAGAGTCCTCGATTCCTTTGAATTGCGGGGAGCCGACGTGCCTCCACGGGATCAAAGAGCCTGCGCTCTGACGTTTCAAACTCTCGCTTAAAAGGCATTAATGCCTCAATCTGCGAAAGATACACCACCATGTAGCTACGCGGCGACGGATAGCGCGGATTACGCTCGGCGCCGACGGGAGTTGTTACCTCGATAAGCGCAAAGAGCCTTGGGTCCTTGAGCTCGGCACAGGCTTCTTCTCGAGTTTCTCGCTGAACTCCGGCCAGCGCCGATTCATGCGATTCCAGATGACCGCCCGGAAAATCCCAGCTCCGAGTGTCGTGTTTCACCATTAAAATGTCCTCCCCCGAAAAACAGAGCGCGAGAGCACTTGTAGTAAGCTCGCGTGGTGGAGGAGCCACTACTTTTAGGTGGCGCACAATCGAATCTTTTGGGAGCCACGGAACATTCGTTTGTACTTCGAGAAGTTCCACGGGGCAGGCATTGTTAGCGACACGAATTTCTTGGCCGTGGCTTGGGTCAAGCGCAGTAGCGAATTCGGCGGCAAATAGCATCTCCTTGGTAGTCAGGTAGGGCTTGGCCCGCGCGCGGGTGCTTTTAATGAAATTTGAAGTCACGGCGCGATCTCTTTCTTGGTAGCTTGTCGCGGGGACGCGCAGCAATTCTTCCTTTTGAGAATTGTGATCATAGACGGAACATTCACCAGATCGAGCTCGAAGTACGGCTTCGCCTCGCTCAAAACGGAGCTGCGAAGTTTCGAGATAGTTCGCCTCATGAAGGAAGCGTGAACCATGAAATGAAATGCTCAGGCCATCGTCTCGGCGTGCAACGATATGGTAGCGCTCAGGACTTGAAAAAACTTTGTGTGCTGTTATGGCGCTTGTTCCAAAGAGAAAGTTAACGAGGTCTATTTCGTGGCTCGCATGATCAAGAAGCAGACTTCGTTCGCGCTTCCAATCTTGACTTAATCGCGGGTAGGAAAGATCGAATTGAAATGCCAGTACTGGTCCAAGTCTCGAAGTAAGCTGAGGGAGAATATCTTTCAACCAGAGATAGGGCGGATCCATTCGCCGCGGATGACAGGTAAGAACGGTAAGTCCTTTTGATTCAGCAAGGTACAATGCTTCGACGACCCGTCTAAGCTCTTCTGCGCTTGTCGCAAGTGGCTTTTCGACAAACACATGTTTTCCCGCATTAACAGCGGCCTCGAGCTGTTCGCAGTGCATAGAATCTGGGGAGCCGATCCATACCGCAGAGCCCCGCGTCTGTAGAGCTGCTTCGAGGCTTGCATGAGTTAAACATTGGGTCCCAGCTACTGCCGACTGCGAAGAGTAATTCGGGTCGAATAGCGAGACAGTTTTGATGTCATGCTCGGCAAGATAGCTGAGGTGCGATCTGCGTAGATGCTTACCTGCGCCGATGGCGATCTGCTGTTGTATGTCATTCATAATTGTGCCCTCAATCGTATCGCTTGGTCAATTTCAATATGGCGTTAAAAGGCATGTATAATCAAAACTCTCTATTTTAAAACCTAAATATGATTAATAATGGTGATTAATGAGACTTTCGACTCGTGATATGACGATCCTCGCGCTTTACGAATTACGTGGACAGGCGACAATTGGAGAGCTTGCCAAATTGACTGGTCTTCGCGCCCATGCAGTCGGCTATACCACGTCACGCCTTGAGCACGAGGGAATTCTCGGTGCGATTCGCCCCTCTGTAAATAGCTACCGTTACGGCTTCTGCCATTACGGCTTCTTTATTAAATTGGCACGAATCGATAATCGTCGTCGGCGCAAACTCGAGGTCTTGATGAACGCAAGTCCTTCTGTTGCATGGTGTGCGGAGGTCGGCGGTGGATATCATTATGCTTTGGCAATCATGGCCGCAGATCCGCTTTCTGCGCATGTTTCATTCAGTCTGCTCCGTGACAAAGACCTTGAGTTTTCAGAAGTTTCGCCGGTCATTAGGCTCAGTGTTGAAAGCTATGGCCGCAAATATTTGTCACCTCTGGTGAGGAAGCTTGAGCCGCTTTGGTACGGAAGAGAGGTAGGCAATGAGAAAATCGACTTAGACGACATGAAGATACTTAAGGCGCTTTTTAGCGCGCCGAGCGGACGCTTCTCAGAAGCAGTAAAAATCGCCGGAATTCCGCTCTCTACATTGCTTCGAAGGATACGGGAACTCGAGCGTCGTGAGGTAATCACCGGGTATTATCGAGTTGTTGATCCGCGTGTCTTCGGGGTGCAGATCTTCAACGTACAGATAAAGAATATCGACCTTGGCGCCAAAGGTGCCCATGCGCGCTTTAAAAAATTTGTAGCTGCCTACCCGACGGTGGTGCACGCAATCGAGTGTTTGGGAAGTTGGGAGCATGAGATTATCCTTGAGGTCTTCGAAATTCGTGAGGTATCAGAATTTCTTGATCTTCTTAGCGCGCAGTTTGAGCAGCCGATAGATGCTGAAGTAATTCCTGTATTTCGCTATCTAAAATTCGCTCCGCAGCTTGATGGGATCAGATCCGGCCTTGCTGCGGAGCCGCAAATTCAGCATTTCGACGAAAACTGAGAACGCCATCGCGAAGTAGATATATCCTTTAGAGACGTGAAAGTGACAGCCTTCCGCGACGAGAACTGTGCCAATCATCAGGAGGAACGAGAGTGCCAACATCTTAATCGTTGGATGCTTATTCACAAATTCGTGGATCGAGCCGGCGCATGCGAGCATGACGACAAGGGAGATCAAAATCGCAGCGACCATGATAGAAATATGTTGCACCAGCCCTACAGCGGTGATTACAGAATCGAGCGAGAAAACTATATCGAGCACCATGATCTGACCAATGACCATCACAAAGCTTGGAGTTTTCCCGGCCCTATTTTGCCCTTCCACGCCCTCAAGCTTGTGATGGATTTCGAGCGTGGCTTTCACTATTAAGAACAATCCACCGCCGAGTAAGATTAGATCGCGCCCGCTAATTCCTAATGATGCGACGGTGAACAGTGGTGTGGTGAGACCCACAAGCCAGCTTAAGACAAGGAGCAGCGCAAGCCGTGATACGACCGCAGCCGAAAGACCCATAAAACGAGCGCGGGCTTGCTGGGCTTTTGGAAGCCGTCCGGCAAGAATCGAGATAAAGATTACATTATCGACTCCAAGCACCACTTCCATGGCAGTCAAAGTCAATAAACTGACCCATGTATCACTTTGCGAAAATAGCTCCACTAGTCCCATTTACGTGCCTCACGAAACCAACAATATACAGCGCTTACTCGTAGCCGGAGAGCCCATACTAGCCAGAGCCGAGAGAAAGCAACAGGCCGGGTAGGGAAGCGACATAATTGCCTTCAAGGCGACTTACCCGGCAAGAATTGCGTAGCGCTCAGGCTGTGGCATAATTCCTAAGTTGTGACTTGTTAGGAGTTGATGTATGTCCCCAGGTTCATTGCTCGCGAACGCGCGAATTCTTCGTCCTCCAACAACGAGGGATGAACTTGTAACGATGCTTCGAGATCACAATCTTCCCGTCGCCGAATTTGGCGTGGGCGGGAAAAAATCGATTGATTCTATCTGGGCTAAAGTTGCTAATCAGGAAACAGATTTTGGAGAGTATCAGGGCCGACTTGTACGTATTCTTCCGGCAGTTGCGCGTGCGTGTGTCACCTACTGCGATACGCATGCGATGAAATATGTGTTGGTAGAAAGCGGACAGGGAATTTATGCTAATGATTCGTTGACTTTACCTGAAAGAATTCGGCTCGGAGATTTTGGACTGAAAGCGCTTGTTGATAGGCGCTCGCACTGGGCGGTATGGGAAACGATGCGCAAGGGAGAAGACCCAACACTTGCGATGGTACGGGGCATTTACGAAGAGTTAGTACGAAAAGACCCGCATGATCAATCTCAGATTGATGCGCATGAACTTGAAATTTTTAGGCGAGTAGGGATTTACGATCGCGGGTCGTTCGAATCACGGGTGAAGGAGTTGGTCTATCACCGCAAGAGCCAGGAAGAGTACGAAGCCCCCAAAGAGTATCCGGAGCTTGGTACTCTCTTTACCGCCCATACTTTTGAATTTGTTTTGCCGGACTTTTTATTCCGTCCGGCATATGCCTGTCGTGACGAAGAGGGCAAATTAAATATTTTCAGCTGGATGCCGCAAGATGTTGCACGCGATGTCCTTGACCAAGCGATACGGCAGCAGCTGTAATAAAATCACTTGAGCTTTCTCTCTCATTTGGCCTCATGATGGGCGAATAGCAACTGAATTGTGTGACAACTATCTGTAGATGATGCACGCTGATCAGCACGGCACTCCCAATGTAATCGACGCGCCTGGGGGTGAGATGCTAAAAAATGATTTTTAAAGGCAATTAGACTTTTGTGGTTTTCCGCGCTGGAAGAATATTTGGATTTTAGCTTTATTCAACATCCGTGAATCCTGAAGTATATTGCCACGCAAGGTAAGTAGTTTGAAATATTACTGAATTAACAGGCTTCGCGCGTTCCCTGAGACAAACAGAAAAAACTGATAGGGCCAAAGAGCACCAAGTAGAAGAGGAGGGCGCCTTGGACCGGGGGTTATTCCCGGTTTGCGGCGTCCTCCTCAACGTGATGATTAGGAACCTTTCACTAGATTGGTGAAGGAGCTATCTTAGCGATGCTTGATTAGTATTCGGCACATCAACCAATTGCTTGATTTGCTCAAGCATCTGGGCCGCGGCGCCGAATTTTTGCTCTCCCGTGAGCTTCGAGTACTCGCCAAGGAGTCGTCGCACCTCCTTTAGCTTGCTTTCGGAGGTTAGTCCGGCCGCTTCAAGTTGCGCGATGCCCTGGCGAATTGTCGGCTCCGCTCCGAATAGGTTTTTGATCGCCTCGTCCTGAGTATCGCCCCAGACGACGCGCGAGTCGGTGCCGATTACGATCATCGCAAGCTGAGGCATGGCGGCCTCGCGTGAGCGAATGTAGATCGGCTCTGCGTAGAGGAGTCCGCCCTCTACCGGAACGACGAGCATGTGGCCGCGAATGGGATGAGCGCCGCCGCTGTCCCAAAGGCGGAACGAGGGTGCCATGTCCTTGTGCTGAGAGATGGATGTTCCCACCATCTGCGGACCATCCACTTCCCTGCTCGTGGGAAGGCGGTACACTTTGAGTTTTCCGTAGTGTGAACCGTCACTGCGGCCCGCAATCCAGGCACCCAAGTTGTTCCGTCCTTTGACCGAGAGCGGGAGCATGAGCAGGAACTCCTCCTTCTCCTCGCCCGGCAGCTTGATGACCGCGCTGTAAGGCTCGATCGGTTGCTTGCCTGTGTCGTAGGTCTCCGAAGGAATCTCCCAGCGGTCGTCCCGCGAGAAGAAGTCCTCCGGCTGAGTCATATGATACTCAGACAGGGCGTGGGCTTGGATGTCGAGAAGATCCTCGCTGTAGCGGATGTGGCGAACCAGATCCGCGGGCATTTGCTCCCGGGGCGTGAAGAGCGCCGGGAAGGCGTTCATCCAAGTTCGGATCACAGGGTCGCCGGGCTCGAATACATAGAAGGTTACCTTCCCGTCGTATGCGTTCACGACCGCTTTGACCGAGTTCCTGATGTAGTTGGCACCCGTGGTGTACGAGTGGCTGTACGGATACTTGTCCGACGTCGTAAAGGCGTCGATGATGTAGACAAGCGACCCGTCCGCTCTAATAACTTTATACGCATCGTTGTCGAAGCGCAGGAACGGCGCGAGAGTCCTCACCCGTTGCGTGATTTCACGCCGCCACATCAGCCGGGTATCCGCCGTTAGCCATTTGGAAGCGAGCGTGCGGTACCCGTCGAATTCGAGCGCGAACAAGAACCGCCCGAATCCACTCCCGATGCGCACGCCGCCGCTTCCCGTATAATGCGTGAAGCGGTTGGTGTCCCCTTCGGGATGCGAGTACTCCTCTCGGTTGCTCCCCACGTAAACGTGGTGGTGTGTCATCTCCCCGAAATAGATCTCGGGGCGTGTTATTTTGACTCCGGGGATATCGCTCACGGCCGGCAGATCTTTGATCCGCAAGACCGGCGAGCCATTCTCCCCGAACTCCGAAGCCAGGTTCAGGCACACGCCGTTCCCGTGCGTGTAGACTAAGTGGACGTTCTCCCAATTTCGTGCCCGTGGGTCGATTCCTTCGACGTTTATCTCCCGCGAGGAGAGCATCACCTGACGCACCCGGCCATCGATCGTCATGCGACCGACGTCGACGTCGTGGAGGTCATAGAACGCTTTGAGGCGCTGCTTTTGATTGAGCGTCTCCGCCAGGGCTCGATAGTCCCAGAGAGGCAAGTTCTCAATCGTGGCACGCGCCTTCCGGACGTCGGCCATCGAGAGCTTTTTCGGATCGTACGGGGCATCTTCTGCCTTGTCCAATCCGTATGCAGCTCTTGTGTTGTCCAGCGCGTGCTGGATGTAAGGGCCTTCAACGGACGACTGACTATTCTTTACATTGCTATGCCAGTAGATCGCCGGCCATATGCCGAGAAACACCAGCGCAGTAAGTCCAACAGCGCCTCCGCTGCAGACCCACCGCTTCAACGTCATGTTGTTGCGGCAGAAAGCAATGAACAGCCCGGTAAGAAACAGCACCGTGCAAAAGATCATCCTCCCAGGCAGCAATGCTGCGTGGGTAGTGCGATCAATGCCGGTGAATAACTTGCTGTCCTCCCAGAGATATGCGAAGCGGTGCAGGACGAGGTAAGCCGCCAGCACAGAGACCCACAGCCCCATTTGCCAGAACGCAGTTGGGATGAGCTTGCTTAGGCACCATAGCTCGTCTTCGGGATCCGATGTCCTGCGATCCATCAGAGCGAGGGAGCAGCAGACAGGCCATGCGATGAGGGCCCCGAATCCCGATTTGAGAAGCGACGCAATAAGGATATTCCAGGCGTCGTAGTGGAAGAGATAGAACGAAATGTCCCGATTGAAAATCGGATCGGCTATCCCTGTGGTCACCGACGATGCGGCCAGCAGAAGTTCATTCCACTGGTCGGCGAGCTCGAAGCCGCCAAAGACTGATAGCGCGAGAATGAAGACGAAGCGCAAGAAGCCGTAGGTGTGTCGCACCCGTTCGGACTTCGTTGCGTCTGTCTTGTGTTTGCGCTCGATGTCCCAAGGATTAGGCTCGCGATCCTTGAAGTCCCGCTGTTGCAGAATTCGGGCCGCCGGCCACCCGAGGAGCCATGCCATACAGCCCCACGATAGCGCGCCGAACGCGAATGCTCCGATCTGCCACGTAATCCGCTTCCAATACACTGCCCCGAACCCGAGCGAATCCCACCAACGGGACTCGGCATACATGTTCGGGACGATGAAGTAAGCGGTAACGAACGCCGCGAGGCCTAGCAGGGACGCCACACTCAGCCAGAACGACTTTCCGTCGAACTTTGTGAAGAGCCCACGTAGGCCCTTTGCGCCGAAAAATAAAAATGGCGCGATTCCTGTTAGGAATACGATCGTTTTCATGTTTGTTTTTGGAGGGAACATGGATCCCACCGACACTTCGGCGGTTGCACACAGGTGCATCCGCAAAGATTTATGCTCCTTCTACCGGTATTTAGTTGTGAATGAGCAAAACCTCACACACTTCGAGTGCGAAGTGACGGTTAAGAACCATCATATTTATAGTTATGAGTAGCCCGGGAGGCTCGGTGTCCCGCAACGATGGAGAATGCAAAAATGGCGAAGTATTACGCAAAAGCGTAGCAGGATAGGACAGTTAAGTATCGGCGACGGGCCAAGATTGTCCCCTCCTTGATGTTCAATTTATGATTCGTCCGATGCTTTTTGAGTTTTTGAAATGCCTTGATTATTCAGGGAGGATGAGCAGGTCTCTTAAGTTTTTTCAGATGAAACTCGTGAGTAGCTCACAGTACGCACTACATTCCCGAAAAACGCTTTTGCGCTGGAATTTCCCCGGTAAGTAGTGTTGTTGGATCGTCAGGCCTCGGTCCGAATGCCGGCCAGGCAAGATTTCCCCACCACCCGGGTTTTGCCGAAAGATAGAGCGAGGCGGGAAGGTTCTTGCTCCCGGCGTTTGCATTCCATTCGAATTGATTGTTCTGATACTCGTAGTTGCCGTGGCGGAAAAGGGTCTCCTCGACTTTGGGGTCGAAGCCGCCCGCATCACCGTTGCTTGGTGGATTGCCGGCTGTGTATCCATTGTTGCCTAGGTTTGGATAGCCTAAGCGATAAATAACCGCCTGTTCCGTGTATCCTGGCATCCCTGTCATCAAATAGCGGCCAATCGTACTACGTGGCCAGGATGGATTTCCAAGAACATTCCCAATAACGTTGTGATAGTACGAGTACCGACAAAGGTCGACGGTCTTTATATTGCCCGTTCGATTTGTGTTTACGTGTTGGCCGCTAAACCAGTTTCGAAAGTATGTGTGGTGGCTTGTAGATCCATGATAGCCGTCGTTCTGAATTCCGGCGGCAACATTACCCTCGAAGAGTACCATCATGCCGTGTTCACCGTGATTCGTGTTGAAATCCGCTATTTGGTAATCGGGCCAACCGGGATAGCGCGCATTTCGAGAAAAATTGTAGGCGATCACTCCGGCTGACTCTGTTTCTAAAATAATAGAGTGCCAAAAGCCTGAGAAAATATTGTTTTCAACTAACAGGCCGGTGGTGCCGCCTCGGCCCCATGGCCCCGCCTCACCGCCACCGCCTTTTACCGTAGTAAGCCCATAGCCATCAGTGGTCGAGTAAGTGTCGTGAAAATAAGAGTCACGAACTTCAGTGCGTAAGTTACCGTAGAGGAAAATATGTTCGTTGCCATTGCCCCACGCGGTCTCCACATTCTTGATCCAGAACGCATACGCGTTCCACACCATTATCATGCTACCGTCGTATGAAGACCCAGCTTGAATAGTAAGATCCTCAATGCCGGAATATTGGAGTTGAGGGAGAATATAGAATCGATAACCAGGACTACGGGTAAAGTCCCACATAAGTGGATCTTCGAGATGCAAAGTTTTTGTGGCAACATCGACCTGAATCACCCGTGCAAGCTGTCCTGTGCGGTCATAGGTGCCACCTCTCGACCAGTAGAAATCCGGGTCGTTTGCTTCGAATATATCAACTAGGGTCCCCGGCTGAATACCAGTCACATCTTCAACTACGATTGCCGTTGAGCCTTTCGTCGAGCCGCTTACAATATTTTTTCGCGCCGATAGGGCGTTCTGTCCGGTGTTAATCGCTGTTGTTATATTATTTGTGGGAACAAGAATAGTGCTCCCGGGCCCAGCACCACGAAGCGTAACATTACTTTTCCTGTCAAAAGTTATCGATCCCGTGAGATTGTAAGTTCCGGCCGGCAGATAAACAACTTGATTATCGGGACACTGCTGAATTGCTTGATTGATGTCAGCAACCAACGTGGCTGATGCCGAATTGATAGTTGCACAGAGGTTAGTTCGTTGCGGAATTCCACCAGGCACTCCGACATGACCCTTCCAGTCGATTACTCTTTTGGGATCGACGAATGATGAGATTGGTTGGTGTATCTCACAGCTTTGAATAGTTGCCGGTAGCTCAGCAAGGATTTTTAATAATTTTCGGTAGCTAGTAGCGCTTCGCGCATTTGAAGAAGCCCGCCCCGACTTTGCAAGTGACCGAGAAGCTTTCTTCTCAATACGGGAGAGCTTTTTTATATTCGAGTGGTAGCTATTAATTTTCTCGCTCATCGGTATCAGGGTGCATCCTGCATCTACGGGACATTGATAGCCGTACTCAGGAACTTCAGCGAATAGAGCGGTATTCTCTTGCAGCAGCTTTCCCATGTATTCTTGATGCTGATTGGCATTGAATTTTGAACTGTTGGATCGATTTTTTGAAGCTCTCTTAAGAAGCTTCTGAACTCTTCGAAACGCCTTCGAAGCGAGTGTCGCTGCTGATGCTTTGACCGTCCGAAGCTCGACCGCTTCGCAACCTGGAGGGGGCGTTTGGGCGATTAGAGACCCTGGAGCGAGGAGTAGGCCTACTACGGTAGCACGCGCCAGCGCTGGTGGTTGAATAGCCATAACCCGCAATAATTTCAGTCTAATTCGAACGTTATATGCATAATAGCGTGTGCCGATGCCGGCCACCTTTCAAATGCAAAATAGGTGCCTAGTTCCACCAGGTGGCCGGGCTTATTATGGAACCGATTAGGCTGAAGAGCTCGAATGCCAACTCCGTTATAGGCGGAGCCCCCTGGAGAGAGGATTCTGGAAGAGTATCCTGGACACCCATAGTTTGAAATATCCGTTTAAGACTTGGTCCCCCACTTCGAGAGATGGCGCACCAACTGTAATTGTCTCACCTATCGGAACGGCGCAAAGTCGTGAGTAGATTTCTTTGGGTGTCCAAGATCGGCACGTTGGCCTCTAATTGTTTATGCGGGCTTTCCATTCGTAAACTTGTGCAATCTGCCATCTACCGCGAACACTAGTTGGATGCCTTTTAAATTAGCTTCAGCAGTAACCTGAGCTGCGATCTTCTGAGCTGTGCTTAGGTCTTGGGACTTTGGTACCGACATCACAATAATAGCCGGATCTTTCGACTTGTCGAATAAACCATGGAGCATATGGGCAGTGATAGCATGGTGAGTATTTCCCGTGTCTAGAAACTTGGGCAGGCCCTCTGCTCCACGATTGTCGCATGCAGTTTCTGTGTGCAAAGCAACAAGCCAATTGCCCCTTTTGTGTTGACAGGCACTAATGACACCGACTTCGGCACCTAGCTGAAAGGGAGTTGGGACGTCACCGGTCTTAAATCCATGTAGCTGCCATTCGTGTGGCTGTACTGAAAAGTCTCCGGATCTAATCTTTAAAATTGCTGGGTCAGGTCTAGCGAATAAACTCATAGTAAAACCCTCTGGTAATTAAGAATTCTTACCGCATTGTAGTTAAGTTATTACGTTATCTTACGCAGAAGTGACTTCTCTCCGCCCAGGGCCTTTGCATTTCTGAGTGGGTAGAAAAATAGCCGCCAATGGCTTCCTTATCTAAAATTGTCATTCTAAGAATGAGTATCGGAGGAGAGAAGCGCCCATAATACTTGGTGGGAAGAGACACAGTCGCAACGGAGCAACGTGTCTTAAGTTCTTTTTTTCACTTTTTTAGGAGGTTATTCCATGGGTTCCTTTGAGAGCTACCGCTACGGGTCTGCAAGCGCGTTGTGTGTCTTCACTTTATCGATTGTCGCACTTTTTTCGAGCTCAGCCGCGCTGGCTGATGTTGTTTGTCAGCAAAATGGGCGCCGTGCTGGGGCAGTAAAGACATTTTATAATACGACGTCCTGCCCGGCAGGATTTTCAAAACTCAATGGTGCGCTCTTGGGGCTCTCACAGGGCGCGCAAGGCCCCGCTGGTCCAACGGGCGCAACTGGTCCAGCTGGAGCTCAAGGGCCAGCTGGACCCGCGGGCCCAAAAGGTCCAGTTGGTCCAGGTGGTGGCGGAGCGCACCCCGGTGACGAACCTGTGGATTTTATTCTTGAGGGATCGTCAGCAACTGCGGCTGCTCCAGCAAAGTATGGTTGCTATCCTTTAAATATCGCCGATATATGTGCCGACGAAGATGGTTGCATTATCGATGTTAAGATGACTCACAAGACTGATACTATTGACAAGGTTCGAGCCAGGCGATTTCACATGTATTTTGAACAGGAATCGCTTTCAAAGAAGAATAACGCTGGCGCGTATGGCTACACTATGAGTAGCGGTGGAAATGAGTGGGGATTTAACTTGGGCAGCACGACGCGAGAAATGCTTGCACAGTTTGAGTCAGACCCTGCGTGGTTCTTCATTAGTAACTACAACCACTCCTACTGCCCAGTATCGGAAGGTACGAATGGACCTATATACACCGGTGCAGACAGATTCAAGGTAATGTTTGTTACGCATCCGAATATTACAACCCATGTTACTATATACGATAACTAAGCGCGTTGTTTTTCCACATTAATTGGCCTGGGTGGTAACTGGCAGCTCAAGCAGCGCCATTAGCCCCCAGGCCCGTTTTCGTCTGTCTTTAGCTATCGTCAATGATCGTCTTGACTCGCCGCGGCCAAAACTCCAATAGTTAAGCCAATCTTATGAAATTTTGTTTCACCAAAGTTGCGTTATGTCTTGTGATATTAATTTTTTGTCCAAAGCAGGTAAATGGCGATGAGCCGATTAAGATCGGCGTGATTTTGCCGCTTACTGGCGACATGGCCGCCGTTGGCGCGGCTTGCCGCGACGCAATTAGAATGGCCGAGCAGGATCGTAAGAGTGCCACCCCGCGTTTCAAGTTTATTTTTGAAGACGATAAGTTAGCACCACTTGAAGCCGCGAAAGCCGCGCAGAAGCTTTTAAAGGTGGATAAAGTCTCGGCGATTATCAGCACCTGGTCTTACGGAGGTACCATTGTCTCGCCGCTTGCCGAGCGTGCGAAGGTGCCACATATCGGCGTAGCCTGGGACCATCATGTTGCCGACGGTGAGTATAATTTCTTGCATCTCACACCACCTTCGGAATTTATGAGAAAATTCCTTGAGGCATTTAAGAAGCTAGGGGTCACTCGAGTGGCGCTTTTGGGAGTTGAAGAGAGCGGCTCGGTCTTTGCTCTTGATGAGTTTGTTCGAATAGCACCGGAATACGGTGTGAAAGTGGTATATCGTGATGCGGTGTTATGGGATCTGAAGGATTTTAACTCATTGGTTACAAAAATTACGCAAGCGCGGCCTGAATATCTTTTGGTTAATTTAGGTGGGGATATTTTGAATAGCGCCTTGCAAAATGCGCTTCAAATGCAGAAGGTCTCGTTTCGAAAAACTGCGATTACATCGTATGACGTCGCGAGCGATCTGCGGCCGCTTGAGGGCCGGTGGTATGTCTCAGATTCATTGCTTCCCGAGGATTTCGCTAAAAACTTTGAGGAGCGCTTCGGACACTCAATTCGTTACGGAGTAGGAAACTTCTACGAAGCCGCGCGGCTACTGATGTACGGCTTTGACATGGCGCCCCTGCATGACTCGGTCGGGGCCAAAGATGAGCTGCAAAAAATTCATAATATGCCGTCACTTTTTGGAGCGACTTCGGTTGATTCGAAAGGAATCTTCAGCTATCCGGCGCGATATGTTCGAATCGAGGCAGGAAGAAGAGCTCCGATCACTTTTGCTGACATCGCACAGTAGAATCAATTTGCAATTATGAAGAGGGCCGCATCTCTGTGACCTCAGTGTCTCTGTGGTTAAAATACTTGAAAAACCACAGAGACACTGAGGTCACAGAGATAGGGAAAGTGTACCCGGGGTTAATGTGTAGTTACGCTGGAAAGATTTAATTGCTTGAATTTGCTAAGGGTTTTTCCGAGCTTCACTTTACTTCCCGTGGTAAGATTACCGCATGGAAGTTGAAAAGCAGGCTCCAAAGCCGGTAGGCAAGGCCGAAATATTCTTAGGGGTACAGCCGAACCAAAGTGCTCACAATGGGGCAGCGCTTTTTCGCGATATTACTTTTAGCTGCTCAGTCTACAGGCTTTCTCAAGAGCCCGTAAACCCACTCAATAAAATTGAGACTACCCGTGTCTGGATGTCAGATGTTGATGGACAGTTGGGCGATGTCTTGTTACGCGAGGATTTAAATACTTTCGAGTCCGAACAGTTAGTACACCGCATTTTTGGTGATGGACAATATTTGCGGCTTTCTCTTTATAACTTTGTACGCCAGTTCCCCAAAATCCCCGATGGATGCTTAGGCATTATTCGCCACGAACTTGAGATGCTTAATGTTTGGTGTGAAACTTTTTCGAAACCGCTTGCTGCGCGGAAAGTACATTTTTTTGCTAGCGGACTCGACGAAGCCCCTGAGAGACATCGCCACGCCCAATTTATGCGGATTGGTGACGGATTAAACGAATGGGCAAGGAAGATGGAGATCCTTGTAACTTATGCTGAATTATTTGTGAACCAAGCCCTGGAGTTGCAAAGAAATGAGGCCGCGTAGTGTAAGACAAAAAATCGAGTGTAGCTACGAAGCCTCAAAGACTGTCGTCAGAGCAATTTTTTATTGCACCTTTTTCGCAAGACTGCCGATAACGATATTTCGGACACCAAACTCGTAGCACTTGCTGGCCACGCTAGGGGCCACGGGATAGAACATTTTTACGCCTGAGAACCATCCACTTACTTTTGAGCCTGTGCACTCGAGACCATCCATATTCGAACCTCTTACCTCTATAGGCTGCGGATTATTTGTGCTGTTGGACTCGAGGTCAATCGCGTAGACCTCAAACTCGATGTAGTACTCTAATGTATGGTCGCCATTAATCATGATTCCAGCGGTTGCATGCGTTTCCGAGGAAGAGTTCCCTGTGTAAACTGATGAATAGCCCGGACTGCTATGCACTTCGTTCCAGGTTCGGCTTTGGCTACAGTTAATTGGCCTCATATTATGAGGCCATAGTGCGCGCGGAGTCGGGACTACATTCGTTCCGCTCTCCCATGTTGGAAAGGGAGAGTTGCTGTTCAGGCAGCTCGACTCAAATGAGAAGATTGCGCGTGTCTCATCGCCGTCACTAGGCTTGTAGCTCGAAGTGTTGTGGCACGAAGAGGAATAGGGAGGGTACAGCGTGCTTGAGCTGTAGCGTGCGTTGGCTGCGGAGTCGCCCGAAGATTGGGAAAAGAAGAATCCATATCCCTCGGGATTATCATCATCGGTAGATACGAGCCTCGAAGTTGAGCCGATCCCATTTCCCGAAGAGATCTCAGTGCTGGTTAACCCATTTCCGTGATCATACACGGTGGTTGACTCGTAGCTATAATTTTGTGAATTAGAGTCATTTATTACCATGAAGCTCACACGCACCGGATGCTGCGACGCCTCAACAAATACATCGGCGCGAGAAATGCATGGTGTAAACGACAACAATAATAATGCTGTGAATATCTGCTGCATTCCACGTGTTAGACTCTTTATCATATCGTCTCCTTTTTAATTCTCACTTTGAAAATTGATTGAGTCGTGTAGCGTTAAGATTCCGCGGTACCCAGCACTCCCAGAGCTCGGAGATGTTGCTTAGTACTGAGCTGATGCGCGTGCTGCTGATCGAACCGTTTGAAAGATTCGTAAGCTTCTGAAATCGCAGGGTCGTCGTTTTGAGCACGTTCATCTGAAGATCGCTGTGCGACAAAGCGGTAGGCTCTCCGTGCTGTCGGGCGCTTTCGAGATTTTTATACTCTCTATCGAGCAGCTGCGCACATTCTTGGAGCCTCAGTAACGGTTTTCGAAGAGATTCCGGAGCGTCAGCAAAACGAATCGGAGAATCGATAATCGTGGTGGTATGAAGACGAAGCAGCTCTTTATATGAAAGAGCTAAGTTAGTAAGTGCTAAGGACAAAGGCGCCGAAAATCTCGCTGGAATATTGCTCTGATCGATCCAGCTTCCCGGGCGAAATGTCGGGGCATTCCGGTACTTTTCGTCGGCGACATTAAGATTCAAGATAACGACACCCTGTTCGCGTGGCATTGAGTCGGCTTGTGGCTCTACTGAGCGTGGCGGCAGCTCGGCTGCGTGAGCGCCGACTATTGTCGCAATAATCGACACTCCTTTTATAAGATTTTTGTTTACGCGCGCAGTGTTGAACACGGCTAGTCCCCCAAAGCCTGGAGCACCATTGGATTCGAAACTGAGTAAGTAAGACAATTGTGGTCGCTCATAACTGCGCCGCGAGCGTTGCGAGTAATCATGCTCGGGGATCCGCTGAAGAAAATTGGAGTTGGAGTGTTGCCATACACTATGCCCTCGAACGTGCTATCCGAACCGGGTAGTAGAGTGAAATTTGTAACTTGTAGCGTTGAGCTTCTGAGAGCGCTATAAGAACGCGGAGTCATCGAATTTGTCAGATTCTGCGCAGAAAAAAGCGAAGAAATGTCTGGAGTTACTGCTGACGCCTGAAGTTTAAAGCGAACACGAAAGCGACTTGTTGGCGCGCCCTCGACAAAAATAGAAATACGATTCTCCTCATGATATTGATTTGGAGTTGCGAGCAATGTGCCATCGCTGCCGATATACTGAGCAACGTGACAAATATATGGTCGGCTTGAGATTTCACCTGAAGCCCACGGCTGGTATTGTGCCTGGACCTCTGGACGCTCCTGATCGTCGGTAAAGGTGCTACGCGAAACTCCTGCCCAACAATTTTGACTAGCTTGGAGCGCCAGTCCTTCTGCGCAGGTGCCTGTTCGGACATCTTGAATGCCGGCGCCAGATTCCTGGGCGCGACTCCCTTGGCGGCGTTCAAAATAAAAGTAATTACTGCTCGCGGCATTTGGCGAGCTATTACGCATGAAATATCTTACGTTTCGGTCGAATGTAGCTGTCACTGGAACTGAACTCGCCGTCGTCGTTATGGATTTTGCTACCGTGTAGCCGATATTTACCGCGAACACTGGAATGGGAAGAGATGGTGTGACGGTCACCGGTGTGGCCCCAGGCGCTGGAGTCGGTGCCGGAGTGGCGGCGGATGCGCGGTAAGGATTGCCCCAAAGCGGAATTCCATAATTCTGCGCGCTTGCGGGACCGGCAAGTGCGCACAGGAGTAGCGCATTCCCGAAGAGAAGCTTCAATGACTTGAATTTAATTTGATGAGACGCCATAACTCTCCTTCAATAACGGGGACGTATCTTTCTTACCCTAGAAAGCTAAGATTCCGGCTTAACCTGGACTTCTCACGGGTTTCCTCGCGACGAAACCCGTGAGAAGTCCAGGTTCAGGCGATTAAAAAATTCTCCAGATCCTTAAACATCAGCGGCGCGCCTTAATCAATAAATACGCGTCAATGGATTCTCGGCTCAGATTCCTTTTTTAGCGCTGATGCAAAGGTCCCTTTGAGCAAGGTAGAGAGTGTACCTAAGTTTCGACAATTCCTCAGGGAAGACCGGACTTGGTTTGGCTAAGCATGAGCGGAGACATACTGTCTCCAGGTAGCATACGCGCCACTAAGGTTTTTACATTGAAAACCATGCTGCATAAGAATACGGCAAGCATTGTAGGACCTCTGCCCTGAATGGCAGTAGACAATCAGCAGCTTGTCTTTGCTTAGCTCAGAGAGCCTTTCTCTCAGCTCTGGAAGGGGAATATGTAGTGAGCCTGGAATAGATCCCTGCGTTCTCTCATCATGGCTCCTGACGTCAAGTATTGTAGACTCTTTGAAGTTCGACTCCAAATCTTTTGGAGTAACGCTGTCGACAAAACCACTCAAAACATTTTGAGCAGCCATACCCGCCACATTGACTGGATCTTTCGCCGAGCCAAAAGGAGGCGCATAGCATAGTTCAAGGTTGACTAAATCATCAACAGTGAGACCCGCTTGTATCGCTGTGGCGAGTACATCAATTCGTTTATCGACGCCCTCTTTGCCAATTGCTTGCGCGCCAAGAATTTTTCTGGTCGCGGGAGAATAAATTAGCTTAAGGTGAATTGCATGTGCTCCGGGGTAGTACCCGGCATGAGAGTTCGGATGAAGGTGGATTGTTTTAAAGGGAATCTTCAGTCGCTCAAGCGTCCTCTCGTTGGGACCTGTAAGGGCAACAACAAGTTCGAACACTCGAACTATTGCCGTACCTAAGGTGCCATTATAATGCGAGTCAATTCCATTGATAACGTCGGCGACTATCCTTCCCTGGCGATTGGCTGGTCCGGCCAGGGGTATAATTCCGTATTCATTGGTGACCGGATTGTTTGTTTCGATGCAATCGCCGACCGCATATATATTTGGATCGCTTGTTCTTAGCTGTGAGTCAACTTTGAGTCCACCTCGCGGCCCCAACTCGAGCCCAGCATTTTGTGCGAGTGCTACTTCCGGACGAACCCCTATGCTAAACAGCACGAAATCTGCGTCGATGTTTTTTCCGCTTCTTGTCGTTGCGCGGACGCCTCCCGCGTGCTTACGAAATGCGGTAATCGCATCGCCTGTGATGATTGTAATATGATTGGATTTGAGATGATTCTCAACTTGAGCAGCCATCTCAAAATCGAGAGGAGCCAGGATGTGCGTATTTGATTCTACCAAAGTTAAGGTAGTCCCGCTCGATGCAAACTTTGAATGAAGTTGTTCCACCATCTCGAGACCAATAAATCCGCCACCGACAACCAAGATCTGTTTTGGTGATCGGGTGGTAAAGCTTGCGATTATCTTGTCCATGTCCTCCACGTTTCGAAGTGAGAAGACTTCGGGGAGGTCTAAACCTTCAATCGCAGGACGAAATGGCGCGGCTCCAGGCGCCAAAATTAGCGCGTCATATGTCTCAGTGTACTCGCGTGCGGTCGCTAGTTCGCGCACGGAGACCCGCTTGTTCTTGCGGTCAATAGAAATCACCTCCGAGCGGACTCGCGTATCGATGTTGAAGCGGGCTCGAAGCGTTGCCGGCGAATGCAGCAAAAGACTCTCGCGCTCAGATATTTCACTGCCTATGTGGTAAGGCAGCCCGCAATTTGCAAAGGAAACATAGCCGCTGCGCTCGAGTACGATAATTTCTAGGTATTCATTAAGCCGACGCAAGCGAGCAGCAGCATTCGCCCCTCCCGCTACCCCGCCAACAATAACTACCTTCTTAGTTTGAGCTTTCCCGATCATAGATATGTCCTTTCTCGTTGTGCGTGCTTGTATATATCACAATATCATGATATCATAATACCACGATATGAAGAAGCTGAAACTTTCGCCTGCGGCCCTGAAAAAAGCAGCTCATTGTTTGAAGTTGTTGTCCCATCCTGTCCGATTGCAGATAATTCAGATTTTGCTGGAAAGGGAGCGTTCCGTAGGTGAGATTTCTGAGCAGTGTCAGATTCGACATAACGTCGCAAGTACTCATCTTAAGACTTTGGAGCGGTGTAATTTTTTGGAGAGTCGGCGAAGAGGAAAGCGAGTTTTTTATGTGGTAATGGAATCGCACCTGAAAGCGTTATTAGAATGTCTCGAGAGAAAATTTTCTTAAAGGATATGCATCATGAGTGAAGATAGAATGCACACCATATCTGCATTAGAAGCTAACGAAAAGTTGACTCGCGAAAAAGGCGAATGTGTTCTGATTGATGTCAGAACTCCGGCTGAATTTAAGAGTGTTCACGCAATACATGCGCAAAATATTCCACTGCAGTCCGTGGCCGAGGGCCTTACGCAATCGCCAGCTCTAAAAGACAAAAGGCTGATTTGCATTTGTCAGAAGGGAGCGCGTGGCGAGAATGCTGCTAATATTCTTCTGAGAAATGGCGCACGTCACGTTTACAATGTTGCTGGCGGTACTGAAGCTTGGGAGCAGTCAGGGCTTCCGGTCACTCGCGGGGGTTCTGTCATCTCTCTTGAACGCCAGGTGAGAATCGCTGCTGGGTCATTAGTAGCTTTAGGGGTACTACTTGGCTATTTGGTTAATCCCTACGCTTCGCTGCTCGCACTGTTTGTCGGGTGCGGGCTTGTGTTTTCAGGAATAACGAATACTTGCGGGATGGCGTTACTGCTTGCACGATGCCCCTGGAACTCCAAGTAAATTGCGATCTCTAGGAGCCTGCGCCACGAATAATTCAAGCTACGACAGGTAGTAGAGGCGAAGGC
>CAZEAC010000042.1:0-37425 GCA_964510065.1 uncultured Bdellovibrionales bacterium
TCAGTCGGCACGTTAGGCTTCCGCAGTAGAAACCCGTGAGAAGTCCAGGTTAGGGTCGAGGCAGGTACTCGGCGCTTGCAGGAGGCCCATGCGAGTCTTCGGCGCAGGCAATTAGGCCATGCAATATCAATGAATCTTCAAATTTTCAGTTATATTTTGCGCGACGAGCTTCGCAATTAACTCCTCGGCTTCGACTTCAAAATGGCCGGAGAGATTCCCGTCGGGACCGTTATAGACTTTTTTGCCAATCCGCTCTCGCAATTCGCGGAGCGCCGGCAACATATTGATATAGGTAATATCGTGCCGCGCAGCGAGGGTACCAAGACGGGCCAGCGGGAGCGACGCATCAAAGCCTTCAACGGGCGCCACAAACGCCTTAAAGACGTCGTTATCAACGCTGAACGCATTATCGATACCCACCAAGATAAAGCGCGCACCTTTCGATTCGACAAAGTCATGCATCTTCTTTAATTGCTGTGCCGTTGCATTCCAAGCACCTTCGACGTAGGGATCGTGAGCGCGCTTTGGGCGATAAAACGGATCCCAGGTCGCCGTGTCGGTATAGCCATAGAGCATCGGCAACTTCTTCTTTGCCACCCAGCGAAGACCAAATTCATTTTTAAACTTTTCAGCAGCGGCTACTTGCGGAACAACCACGAGTCGCTCGTAGACTCGCGAGTACAGAACGAAATCGGGCAAGATGAAAGGTGTAGAGAGCTCCCAACGAGCATGCTCCGCCGTCAAATAAGGTCGCGCGCGCGTCTCCAAATTATAGTAGATTCCGGGAGTCGAAAAATTATCACGTAAGTCATTCCATGCAAAAAATAGCAGCACGACCACGCGCGGACTAAACTCATCATAATGTTTTTGCAGCTTAAGAAACTCCTGCGTCGTACCGAATCCCGAAACGCCCAAAGAGTATCCATTCATCCGTGCGCCACGAGCGTCGAGCTCATTAATGGTAATGCCAGTCCATCGCGCATTCTGAGTAAACGAGTCACCGACAAAGACCACAGCTGGCAGGCCGGGGTCGTTCCTCAAATATTGCACTGCCGGAATGGAGTTCCATCCGAGAAGCGAATCACGCGCAAGCTGTTTTCGAGTCTCGTTAGGAGGGCGCGGAGCCTCATGAGCGCGGAGCCAAACCTCAATCCCCACAAGGGCGAGCAACAGCGAAATTAACGCCGATAGAACGACTATGCCAAGCAGAAGCCTCTTGCTCTTCGCAAGAGAGCTGGGCAACGAGTTTACGCTTGCCTGTAGCGCTGTCATACCTAAGGAACCTCTGAAATACTAGGCATTTCTCCTTCGTTGGCCTTTCGGCGACCTTTGCGAGAAAACATGCCGGAAAATACTCGAAATAGCCCTGCTATTCCTGAGTTTTTTCCGGCATGTTTCCTCGCAAATCTCATCCAAAATTCCAGCAAATCCAAAACGCCTTGTATTTCAGAGGTTCCCTAAGCGGCTAAGCGCGGTCGAAATCCGCGCATGCAAGTCGTCCAATCACTAGGAGGGGCCACTCTTTCTAGGCCACTCTCCTCGAACCAGCCTCGAACCTCTTCAACGCCGTGACAGCCGTGGAAGCGCGGCGAAAACCCATCGAACGTATCGAGAATATCGTTGTCGAAACCCAGTCCCTGATTACTAAATGGAAATACCCGGGCAATCCAACGAATAAAGTCATTTTCAATATGGCGATGCGCAAATGGAACAAACCACTGGCACCAGCGATAAAACATTTTATCTGGGATTCGATAGGTGAACGGAATCCAGGCTTTTCGATTCATGTAGTCGATATTATCGGGGTATACCCAAATTGAGATAGAACCGCCCGGCTTCACCAGGGGAACCAGCGCTTTAAAATGGGCTCGGGTATCGGGCGTGTGGTGCAGCACTCCTATTGATACGACAAAGTCAAACGTCTCGGGCTTAAAGGGCAACTTGCCGATATCGGCCTGAGCGACAATCGCATTGCCATAGGGCTCGAGATTCCGCGATGCGGCTTCAACCGCATAGCTCAAATCAACACCAACGACGTGAGCGCCCCAACGCGCTAAAACCTCGCAGTACCGCCCGGCACCCTGTCCGGCGTCAAGAACAAGCTTTCCTTCAACATCCTTCTGAGTAAGTCCCGTTTTCCGCGAGAAGCTCCATTCCGCATAATTATCGTCGCGACACGAATCGAGTTGAGTGGAGCTATGAGTGTTCCATTCAAAGCTAAAAGAGTCGACATAATTATCAGAGCTCACAAATCGCGGAATCCCACGAACGATCGGATACTCTCGGCCTTCGGCGCTTCGAAGCATATCACCGCGCACTAACGTCAGATCAGATCCAGTTACTGGGCAGGCAAAATACTGCAGAAGCTTCTTTTTCTCAGTCTCTGTCATTGCTAAACCTCGCGAACCGTATAAATTCTTCCATTCTCGAGGGGATTGCTATTGTCGGACGCCGAGAAATAAATGTAATTGCCCCAATGTGAGAACAGCCCATTACCACGCTCCTTTATATCCTCATGCGGAGCATGCGGCTGCGAAAGCGGATAGCCGTCTTCAAACACTACAAGCCTCGAAAAGCCCTCGCGATCGGAAAGAAGTCGTGAAGGCACCGGCGACACAAAGCAATGACCACCGTACGGCTGTACTTGCGGTAAATATCCATAATAACGCCGCCGCAATCGCGAAAAAAGAAGCGAGCGAAGCGGTACCGGTGGCGAAAGCCTTCGCGTAAGAAGCAAGAAGAAAAGCACGCCAAGGAGATATGTGCTCACGAGCACCACCGCAATCGCACCGAAAATAGGCGACGTAATCTTTTTTACTTCATACTCACTCGACATATCGTACGCTACCTAGAATTCTCTTATTGTCCACTTGCAAATCGGTATTCACTTGCGATTTGCGCTTCAGCAAAGCTTTTGCCACTCGAAACACTTCCCAGAATTGACGAACCATACTCTTTGGCGAATCCCTCGACCATCTTTTGCATTGCAAAATTTTCAAGTACCCAGCGCCGTCCGTCGCGGCCCATCTTTTCGCGAAGCTCGCGACTAGTCAAAAGCCGCTCAAGGCACTCGAGAGTATCGGGAATATTATCCTTATCACAAAGACATCCCCCAACGCCGTGTCCCACAACCTCCGGAATCCCACCCACACGCGGCGCTACCACTGGACGCTCAAGAAGCTGCGCCTCCATGAGTACGTTAGGCAGGCCTTCCATATACGAAGTAAGAAGCAAAACATCTGACATTCCGATAAGCTGCGGCACATCTTCGCGCCGCCCCAGAAGCTGCAAGCAGTCCTCCAGACCAAGGTTTTTTACATCGCGCTCAACTGCTTGCCGCAGTGGCCCATCACCGACGAGTATTGCCCGAAGTGTAGGAACTCTCTTTCGGAGCTCGGCCACGAGCCGTACAAAACGGAGCGGCCTCTTTTCCGCAGTGAAGCGCATCACGCCACACAACACCGGAGCATCGTCTTTGAAGCCAAGCGATCGACGGAGCGCTGGCACACGCGTGGAAGTCTCGATATTAAAAATGTCGGCCTCAAGTCCGTTATGCACTACGTTTACCCTATTCGGCTCAAGTTTGAGCCATTGCGTGTACGAGTCTGCTCCTGCTTGCGAATTGGCGGTCAGAGTCACCCGAGGACTTTTCAACATGCGTTCATACCACGGACGATACCAATCTCTATAGAGCGGCGGAAAGTGTGTCGGGTTAACACTTCGCGCCGAGAGAATGATTTTCGGAACTCCAGCGAGCCAGCCAGCGACAGCGCCGACGACATTCATATGATCGAGCCAACAATGTAGCACTTGCGGACGAAGCTTCATCAAATGGGTGTATATCGCGAATACCTCGTCGGCAAAAACACTTGGCAGGCTTTCCAAAAGCCACAATTCGTTCAGACCTCCAGCGACCGCGAAGTCGCCAAGAGAAAACTGCCGATTAGGTTCTGAAATTGTCTCAATTGGCACATCCACGCTTTTTAACAGCGGAAGATAGTGAAGACTTCCAGGCGAAGTCGGCTTCGGAAGCAACACGCTCACTTCGAGCCCTCGCGCTTTCAAACCACGCGCAAGATAACAAAGCTGGCGTTCCGAACCACCCGCTGCCAAGCTGCCTATTAACATGCAGGCCCTGTTCGTAGAGCCGCCGATTCTCTGCATGCCGAGAATCGGATCAGCCGCGGCGTTCTTATCAATAAAGCTTTCAAGATTCACCTCCGGACGCTCGCGAAGCTTGGTGCCGACCTGCGCGGGTCGATCGCGAAGCACTGGTTTCCATGTACTATGGGTGACTTCAGCAACTTCCTCGACGACGCGCACCTTATCGGTGACATTATGTCGATCGCTTAAATAAAAGAGCGGCGCGATCAGCTTGCGCCACCCGCGCGCGTCCACATAGCGATAGCGCCTTCCATTAAAATTTGGATCGGTATTATCGGTCGATGAAAAAATGAGCTGGTTCTCCCAATGCGAGTAGCGCCCCTGCCCCTTCGCCTTAATTAAATCATGCGACTGATGGCCCTGAAGCAGCGTCTTTTCCTCGAAAAGTAATAGCGTCGAACGCTCGCTTCCTACGGTATCGCCATTGGGGACATTCCACGGCATAAGTTTATTGAAGGAAAAACCATCGCTGGGCTGATACCCGGTTCCGTCAAAGAGATGCCTTGAGGCCACTTTGAGAAGAACTTTTCGAAGTTGTAAGTCGACAAGCTCGATCGCAGACTGCAGTGCGAGCCAGAGCTTCCGCTTCCACATCTTATAATGAAACGAAAGGCGATAATGAAGCGCGACTCTACGCCACTCTCCAAATGAGAGGTATATTAGATCTCTTACATTGTGCTTGAGCAGTGCTTCAATGGCGAAAGGAGGAATTTCCTCGAATGACGCCGAAAAAATAGCGATACTGCCACGATTCGCCGGGAGTTCGCGGGGAAACTCTTCGAGCCAAAACCGAGACTCCCACCAATTCGACTGTCGCGTGATAAATGACGGGCTCACTAAGTCATCGCGGGACTTCGAGAAACCACGGCGTGAATACACCGCATGCGTAGTACTGAGGCTCGCGATGGCCTGCGGAGGATCAGCGTTCACAAAGAAGATGAGCGCTGGATTATTCGCCGCAGACATGACTTCCTCGCTTAAAAGAAAAGAGAGGAGAGGAAGACTATTTAAACGCATAATGTATCATCCCAAACTAAAAATCGATTGCACTCGCGCGGTACTATTATGTATCAGCTGATGCACTGGGCCACGCTCGACACTCCTATCTTCGTTAGAGATCAGATGCGAACGAAGCCAAATTTCTAAAATCAAGACACTCCATACCTGATATGCTGAAAAAGTTCCGGGGCTTTCCTGCCGCTGCACAAAACTTTCGAGATTCTTACGACCAACCCAATGCTGCGTAAGCGCTCCGGAACCCAAGACAAGGCGCCGCAAAGTCTTAAGGCATCCTACTCTATCCCAAAGATGAATCGGTACACCAAACCCCTGCTTCCTTCTATCGAGCCACTCGCGCGGCACAAATCGGTTAACGTAATCTTTGAGAATTACCTTTCCTTGACCATCCAAGTACAGATGCTCCGGGGCAAGTTTCTCAGCGAACGCGGCGATCTCGCGATTAAGGAAAGGCGTACGAACTTCCAGCGCATGTTGCATGCTCATTCGATCGACCTTCGCGAGCACCGCACCGGGCAAATAATTCGCCATATCAATTGCGCGAAGCCGCGAAAGCAACGGCGAGCCAGGATCATTAAGTTTGGCTTTATAGGCCTCAAATCCCGCACGCGTTTCAGGGGGAATCTCACCCATAAGCGCGGTAAGTTCAGGCACGTTAAAAATCATGATACGACTACCGAAATACCCGTCGGAAGCCTGCCATGTCGCGTAGTGCGGATCCCCCTGCAGTTTCTTCTGCTCTTCCTGCAGCGTCGAAAAGTAACGACCATAGCCTCCAAACATTTCGTCACCGCCGTCGCCCGACAGCAGTACCGTCACCTGCCTTCGCGAAAACTCTGAGAGCATGTAGGTCGGCAAACAGGAGCTGTCGGCCAGCGGCTCATCCAGCAGTCGGGCGATCTTGTGTACCAGCACCGGAATATTCGGCGTCACAAGAAATTCATTATGTTCAGCTCCCAATCGTTCCGCCATTTGCCGGGCGAATATGTGCTCGGATTCATCGGAGTTCGGACAGCCCAGCGAAAAGGTTTTTACTGAACGTTTTAATTCTTGCGTAACAACAGCGACCGTTGCACTCGAATCGACGCCGCCGGAGAGGAAACAGCCGAGGGGCACGTCACTCATCAATCGACGCTCGGTGCTCCGCACAAGAATATCACGCAGTTCGTCAACAAGCGCATCCATGGACTGATTGCGCGAGGGATTGGCAAGCGGAGTAAATGAAAAGTGAGTTTCAAAATGTAATGTCCCCGCGGCATTGAGACGCATCACACAGCCCGGCGGAAGTTTTTTCACGTGGGCATATATCGATCGCGGCGCTGGAACATATTGGAACGCGAAATATTCGGCGATCGCTTCCGCATCTATCGTACTATCAAACCAGGGGAGCGCCATAAGCGAATGCACTTCAGAAGCAAACGCCAATGCGCCGTGCGAGTGCATATAATATAGCGGTTTCTCGCCGAATGGATCACGAGCAAACAGCAGCTCCCGCGTTTCGCCATCATAGAAAGCAAACGCAAACATGCCATCAAGCGATTTAATAACCGATGCGCCCTGCTGACAGAGCAACTCGAGTAGAACTTCCGTGTCGGTGTGGGTACGGAGTCGCCCCCCCGCTCTTTCACAGACTTTGCGAAGATCGAGATAGTTGTAAATTTCTCCATTGAAGGTGATCGCCGATTTGCGATCATTTCCTATCATTGGCTGCTTACCAGCGGACGAAGTGTCGATTATGCTTAAGCGTCGATGCGAGAATGCAACGCGACCGTCGGGGCTGACCCACTCACCACTGTCGTCGGGTCCGCGATGGGCAATTCGATCTGCCATCTTACGAACCAGCTTTCGAAGCTGTTCCGGTGAACGACTACCGGAAAGGTCTACGATCCCAGCGATACCACACATACTCGAACGCCTGATTACCCTCTCAATATATTACGCTGAATCTGATCCTTAGGACCGGTCAGCAACAACAACTACCGACTGTCCAAAAAATCTCTGGGTGAACCTCTCTACCAACTTTGAAATGGACAGGAAATACCTATCGAAGATTTCAATATCGCGATTAACCTTAGGATCGTCAAGATCTTCGCTCGCCGGCGGCATTATTCTGTTGCGCACGAACCAACCTACGCCACCAACTGGGTTTAGGTAAAACGAATCTATCGTGCGCCAGCCTGCGTTCGTAAAGGCAGCAGAGAGATCATCCCTTGTATAACGTCTAAAATGGCCGGCCTGCTCATCCATAAAGCCAAATAGTTGCTTATGCGCCGGAACAAGAAATACCGCGCGGAGCGAGCCTTTACTTTCCTCCCTGATCCAACGTAAGGCTTGAACGTCATCCCTAATATGTTCGAGTACGTTTAGACAAACTATCGAATCAGGTTGCCACTGAAGGCACTGAGCAATGGCGTCCCGGCTTCCCAGGTCTATATAGCGACAGCTCATTCTTTGATGAGCGCCGGCTAATTCAGCCGCAAGTCTCCCCAGGAGATCGCGATCGATATCACTTGCTAAGACCTGACGCTCTGCCTCGAGAAGCATCCGCGTATACTGACCAAAGCCACTCCCGATTTCCCAAACACGGGAGCCGATAAAAGGCTTAATCCGCTCAAAAAGATGGCGATGGTACCGCACCGCGTGGACAATTCCAGAGCTCATGGTAGCTCGGCCTATTGGGCTGCTGATCGCCTGATTCATCGGTCGGGGATGGTATCACCGCACCGGGACATTGTCTACACAAGCGGAGCGGCGTATATTCCCAATGCATGTGCGGAATTTGTGGAAAAATTGACTGGGAACGTCCCATTTCCCGGGAGCTAATCGATCGCATGAACGACCGCCTTCAACACCGTGGACCGGACGCGGGAGGAAGTTGGATTTCGGATCATGCAGCTCTTGCGCACCGCCGCCTTTCTATTATCGACCTCTCACCGCTTGGTCGGCAGCCGATGTGCGACATTGAAAACGAGGTGTGGATAACTTTCAATGGCGAGATCTACAACTTCCTCGAATTGAGGCGTGAGCTCGAGTCATCAGGGGCCCGCTTTCGTTCAAATAGCGACACCGAAGTCATTATCGAAGCCTACAAAAAATGGGGAGTGGCTGCTGTCGCACGTCTCAATGGAATGTTCGCCTTCGCGATTTGGGACACTCGTACTGAAACGCTACTTCTTGCGCGTGACCGATTAGGGAAGAAGCCGCTTTTTTATTATGAACACCCGCGCGGTGGCCTTAGCTTCGCCTCCGAAGTCAAGTCTCTTGTTGAGGATCCGATGATTGCTCGCGAGTACGACGAGATCGCGCTTATGCAGTTCTTACGGCTAGGATACGTCTTATCGTCGCGCAGCATTTACAAGAAGGTTAAAAAGCTCGCGCCGGCACATACGCTCGCTTTACGGCGCAACGCCTCCCCTCGAATCGAGCGCTACTGGGATCTCGCCAAACATTTTAAAACTAAGTCACGTTTTTCGAGCGAACACAAAGCAAGCGAAAGACTAATTGAACTTTTTGACGACGCCGTTCGGATTCGACTCATGAGCGACGTGCCCCTTGGCGCGTTTTTAAGTGGCGGTATCGATTCGTCGGCAATCGTCGCCTCAATGTGCACAGCGCGGGCGAGCAGTGAAAACTTAACGTTTACCGCGGCATTCCAGGAACAGTCTTTTAGCGAGTTGGATCAGGCGCGCGTCGTCTCCCGGCACCTTGGAGTATCGCACCATGAACGTACCATTACCCCCGAGCTGAGCGAAGCACTCCCTCGAATTGTCTATTTTGCCGACGAGCCGTTTGCCGACACCTCAATGATTCCGATGTATTTTCTCTCTGAATTCGCGCGCGCCAAGGTGACCGTGGCCCTCTCCGGAGATGGTGCCGACGAAATTTTCGCCGGCTACGAAACATATACCGCAGACAAACTTCAACGACTTGCTCGGTTTTTACCTCGTGGATGGAGCCGCGCGGCCGCATCGCTCTACCAGTCACTTGCGCCGCGAAACTTTGGCAAAGTTAGCACCGATTATAAGGTGCTCCATTTCCTCAAAGGTGCCGAAAACCACTTCATGCGCGCGCACTATAGCTGGCGTGAATTGATGGGAACCTCGGATCTTGAGCGTTTGCTTAGGCCCGAATTACGTATTTTGGCAAATGAACAGCCGCCTTATTTGGATTTTGAACAATTCGATCAGGAAGTCGCCGGATGTGCGCCGCTCGATCGCGCAATGTACGTGGACACTAAAACTTGGCTCGCCGACGATATTTTGGTGAAGGCCGATCGAATGACCATGGCACACTCGCTTGAGTCGCGCTCTCCTTTTCTAGATTATCGTCTTGTTGAATTTGCCGCGTCGCTGCCGATCGAACTAAAGATGTCGGGATTTAAGAAGAAATACCTCCTCAAGCAGTCGCAGAGAAAGAGGCTACCCGCCGAGACGCTTTCTCGAAAAAAATCCGGCTTTAATGCACCAATCGCAATGTGGATGGAAGGGCCGCTACGCCCCTTTATCGAAGAACTGCGTGAGGGACCGCTATCCGAATATCTCGACCCTCAGGCGGTTACAACTATGCTTACCGACCAACTACGAAGGCGCGCCGACAATTCTTTCAAACTTTTTGCTCTGATAAACCTAAATCTTTGGCTCAAGCAAAACGCACAGAAAATCCGCATAGCGGCCTAATATGCGTTTAGTTGAGATTGGATTCGTTCCGTGCGATACTCTTTTTTCAACGAAACGTAAAAATGAAAGCATATTCCAGTCCAATAACGGTGGTTATTCCAGCTCTTAATGAGCAGGGAGCCATTGTCGAAACGATTCGTCAAATACGCGCAGTCTGCCTTAACTCAGGTATTGTTGCCGAAATAGTGCTGGTAAACGATGGCTCAACGGACCGCACTGCCGAGCTCGCCGAAAGCGAAGGAGTAAAAGTTCTGCACCACCTATATCCCCTAGGCTACGGGCGTTCGCTCAAAGACGGTATTGTCGCAGCAAGTAACGATACCATCGTAATTACAGACGCAGATGGTACCTACCCAATCGACATGATTCCAATACTACTCGCTGAGTATTCGAAGGGATTCCACATGGTGGTTGGAAGGCGCGAAGGCGAACATTATCGCGAGTCAATGCTTAAAATGCCACTTAGAAGTTTTTTGCGTCTGCTTGTTGAGTTTACCGCCGGACAAAAAATCCCGGATGTTAACTCTGGCTTCCGAGTCTTTTCAAGAAAAGAGGTGCTGCCTTTCTTCGATCAGCTATGCGACACCTTCAGCTTCACTACCTCGGTGACGCTTGCGTATTTGCTCACTGGGCACTTTGTCGGTTACGTTCCGCTACAATACCACGCCCGCATCGGCGAAAAAAAAGTTCGTCTTATGAAAGATTCCTTGCGCACTCTTCAATATATCGTGCAAGGGGCGCTCTATTACAACCCCATTAAGATCTTCCTCCTTTGCTGTATCTCGACACTGCTCTTTTCAGCATTCTGTTTCGTAGTGGCGATGCTCACTCATCTCACAAGCGCATTTTTACTTGGTGTCGGTAGTATTTTGGTAACAGTCGTGGTTTTTTCGCTTGGTCTCATTTCCGATCAACTTCGTCAATTGATGCTTCGCCAGAGACGAGACGAGCAGGCATATCGTGGAGAATCCTCGGTCGTACCTTTTCCGCCGGCTCGTCGCGAAGACGACTCACGCCTGCGAAAGCGCGCCGGGCAGGAGTAGTTCGCGATGTTTTCGCGAATTATTTTCTGCCTACTCCTCGCAATCTGTTTAGCATTGCACATTGTCTATGCAGTACCAGCCGGACACGGTCCTAAAACGTCGTGGAACAGCTACAGCTATTTTCCCGATTCCGCATCTTATATTCCACCCTACGATTTTCTCCACGCCGTAAGGCCCCCGGGCTATCCTTTATTTATTGCTTCAATTGCCAGTGTATCCAAATGGGATCCGAAAATTGCGGCGCACCCCACAAATCAGACGATTAGCAATCAGCCTCAAAGCGAATTCTTAAAGGTTGTCCGAGCGCAGAAACTTATTTTCCTGTTCGCGATCGCTCTCTTTGCATTTGCGCTTATGACTTGGATTATGCCAGTTATTGTTGCCGTAGGTATCGCAGCGCTTTATTATTTCGGTTTTTATTCCGCGGAAATCGATTCAGTTCTCACCGAAACTCTGGCCCAGAGTGTGCTCATGATAGTAGCTGCAGTAACAATTTATATATTAAGGACGCCGCGCAGCTGGCTCTTGGTGCCCCTTGCAATACTATGCGCCTATGCGTATCACGTGCGCCCGGCAAGCGCTTTTACGGTGCTGTTTTTTATAACGGCCGCGGCACGCGTTGTTTATTACCACGGAATGCGGGCACTACCATTGCTCGGATTCGCGGTAACTGTATTTACCGGACTTTTCCTTGCGCCGGGGTTATATCGAGCTTTTCAAGGCGGCAACTTTCAGAGCTCAGGAATTTATCCGGACCTAAAGATTCAAGTTGCCCTTCAAATTGCTGATCCTGGCGATATCGAGCTCATGTCCGACGAACAGTCCAGGTTTTTCCTTCGTCGAGCTCTCGAACGAAAGCCCATCGAGGACGCACGCATGGCCGGAAGTTGGGACGAAGAGGCGCTGAGGATTGGCTTTCCGTACCTCACAACTAATTTATATTACAATGCATTCGCCGTCTCGAACCAGATGGGGCTTGATGCGGATGCTGCACGTGAGCTTTACAGCAGAGTCGCTGCGCCAATACTAAGGAAGCATTGGACTCGTTATCTCGAGCTTTCGGCAAGATCTTTTTGGTATGCACTAACCCGTCAAACACGGCTACACCTTGGAAACTGGCTTCCTTTTCCGGCATTAGCTTTAGCATATCTTATGCTCGCCGCAATTCTTGGCGGAGTCACCGAATTATTTGCCATTACCTGTCTCTGCGCACACCTGGCGCACGTCGCGATTGTGTGCAGTCACGATCAGCCAATAACACGTTACATTTTCGCGACGGAATTTCTGGTACTCGTAGGCGCCGCACTACTTCTTTATCGAATCACGGTTATGGCACTCGCGGCGTTTCAGACAAGTTGGAGCTCGACTCCTTACTCCGCGGCGCGCTAGTAGCGCGCCTAAAAAATAGCGCCGGACTAATCGCCGCAGCGACAAATGTTATGAAATCAAGCGGCGCCACGTAACGCGTTAGAGAAATTTCGACAAGCGAGACAAGAATGGAGTGCCCTACTACCATCAGTACCAAGACGAATTGAAAAAAGGCGGCTTCCGACCTAAGCCGAGTAAAAATGAGCCACACGCCATTCAGTACAAAGAGCCCGAGCAGCAGCACGCCCCACCATTGCCACAAGATAACTGGCCCTATGTAAGTCCTAAGATACCGCTCCAGCAATAGTGGCCGAGTCGGAACCAAAGTCGGCTCGCTCGAGCTGCCCGGAGGCGCAGGCTTAAAGCCACCCAAGGGGGAAGGATCATAATACTCACGTAAGGTATTGCGACGCCACTCATCCGAATTGTTTTTAGCGTAGCTCTTGTCAAAAAACAGCATCTTATAACAGAGCGGCAGCGGGTAATCGTAGAAGTCTCCATACTTCCAACGGTAGGTGTACCAATAGTAGCCGTACAACTGCGTAGCCACAAATTTTAGATACGCAAGCGGATTCGCATATATAGCATCGAGTGAGATCCGGCGCTTGAGATCACGCCGCGCGTGGTAGAGCTGCTGATCGCTCGCCGCTTGCATAGCAAAGTCGGACACGAAATCATTGGCGAGATAGGGATAAAGAAAGGTAAATAGATTTAAATTATACGTATCGGAATAAAGCGGGTACAGCACTTCAAAATCCCATGACACATCAAGCGCAGAGCGTTGCTCCAAACTTAGCCGCTCGCGCGGCCCCTTTAACGCTGCGCGTAACTTAGGCGGATAAGAAGGATCATCGCTCCAAAAATATGATGTCGCCCCGGCAAGATTAGCTTCGCCGTACGCAGAGATTCCGAAATAACCGGCGCTAAAGAAATTGTACGTACAAAGCCCGGTGATTAGTAAAAGAAAAGGTGCGCTTAAGGCAACAAGGGAACTTTTGCCTATTCGTTTACACAAGACCCATAGTATTAATAGTAACCAGATCGGGATGACAAAAAGTCCCGCAGGGCGACAATAGATCACAAGCGCCATTGCTAACGAGAGCAGCGCCCATGGCCCCCAGCGCGTTGCTCTGCTACACCAAAGTAGAGCCGCTACCACAAGAATCATGCAGCTCGTATAAAGGCTCTCGCTCATGAGACTAAAATTGTTAGTAATTTGCTCACGAAAAAACAGAAATCCTCCGAGCGCCAGACCGGAAAGAAATCCTCCAGGGATCCAGAAACGGCACGCACCGAAGACCAATAGAAGCGAAGAAATCAGAACTAATAGAGCCTGCGCGCATACCAGCGCGTAATTAGTGCCAAATAGCGAGTAAATAAGCGCAATAAATAAGGGATATCCCGGAGTCCTATCGGTAAAAAGGGGAAGCTTCCCGTTCATTATGTCGAATGCAACCGTTACATAGGAGCCAAAATCCGGTACCGCGCAGGGCGAATAATAATGGCGCAGAAAAGGAATATGAGTAACGCACCAGGCGAACAACACGAGAAATGAACCCGAGCTCCAAGAGAACGCGAACCAGCCAAACTTTCGTTTCACGCTTCTGCCTCGATCTTTTTCATAAGTTTATCCTGCTGAGGGCCGCGTCGTAAGCTGCATCAAATCATGCCGTGTGCTTTTACAAATGGTGCGCACTAACTGAATCACGCAACAAAAAAGCAATACGTCACCGAACAATAGCAGAGGGATCATCGGTTCAAGCATGCGATTCTCCCCTAAGAGCAATAGCGCGTTAGCCCATGGAGCAACAATGATAAAAAACAAAGGCCACAGGTACTGCGAGAACACCAACGGCGTAAGCAGCAGTCCTAGGATTCCCAAATAAACCCGCGCCGGAGTCTTGTCGACAAGCAGCGAATTCACTTCGTTCGGAAACAGCTCAAAACGCGAGATACGGCTTAGGTCAATTTCACGGCGCTCAATTGAGTTAAAAAAACGCGCGGGCAAAAGCTTCACGTACTGCATCGGATGCTGTTGCAGCCATAACGGAATTAGACTGCTCGCGTAACGATAGGCATCATAGTCATTTACAAATTTTGAGGGGGCTTCATTCTGCAAACTGTTTGCCGTGAACTTAAGCATTTTATCATCCTGAGTAAGCTCCACCTCGCCTAATTCCCAGAAAAATACATACGGCCCTTGAGTAGAAATTAGCACCGGAGCGCCATACAGGCGCACCGAGCGGATAATCCAAGGTGCCCACACTATCATCACCCCAAGAAGAAAAAATGCAGCCAGCTTCGAAGTCCGTTTGAATGTGGCGACAAAGGCACGTCTCTCATCGCGCCAGATTACGACAAAAACAAGTAGCAAATAGATCGGCAAATACAGAAAATTATTAGGACGGTTGAGTAAGCCGACAGTGAAGATCACTCCAGCAAAAAAACAGATCGGAAGTCTTCGGGTTCTAAGCGCGGCGATCCCTGACGCCGCAGTCAAATAAAGAAGCCCCTCCCCGAGCCCCTCACGGGCGATTTTATAGCTCCAAAATACCGAGGGCTTGCTGAGCGCAACTACCACCACAAGGACGACAACCACCTCGCGCGGTACTCCACTCCGCGCTAACTCAAAGCATAACCACAGCAATGCCGTGAGAAGAATAAAGGTCTGGAGGACCTGCCATCCGAGGAGAGAATCTCCAGAAATCAACAGCTGTCCCGCCCGTAAAAGCGGCAGAGTTGGCGTTGTATACGACTGAAAGAAAGAGTTAAAACTAAAATTGAAATCGTCCAGAATGCCGTGCGCAACCCAGTCATAATCAGCCATGTCCGAAAATGGCAGCTCATGCGCACTACTCCAATAAACTACACGAAGAGCCAAAAATATTATTGTGCTGAGTAGTAGCAGCACGGGAAATAACGACTGATTTGCGCGCGCTTTCAATGGCCCAATACAGTTTGATAGTGTGAGTCACGATACATCGCTATCGCCGTCTCCGGATCGCCCACGTAGACCAACTGGCCTCGCGAAAGCAGTCCAACTCGATGCGCCGTTTGTCGCGCAAAATTAAGATCATGGGTAACGATAACGAGGGTCTTGCCCGATTTCAAAAAGCCTTCGAATACTGCTTTACACTTCTTTTGGAACCGCTCATCACCCACCGAGAGCACTTCATCGATCAAAAGCACATCGGGATTAATATCGATGGCGCAAGCAAATCCCAGTCGCGCCGACATCCCCGACGAATAGTACTTAATCGGCGTAGAGGCGAATTCCTGAAGTTCTGCAAAATCTATAATACCAGGAACGCGCTCCTTGATTTCGTCGCGACCTTTTTGGTGCAACGAGGCATTTAAGTAAATATTTTCGATTGCATTCAGCTCCATGTCAAAGCCGACTCCGAGCTCGATCAGCGAGGCAACCGTCCCATTTATAGTAACCGTGCCGTGGGTCGGCTTAAGTACTTTCGTCAATACCTTCAGCAGGGTGCTCTTTCCAGCCCCGTTGCTGCCGATGATCGCAAATATCTCGCCGCGCTTCACCGAAAAACTAATATTGCGGAGCGCATCGAATGTTGAAAAATACTTGAGCTTACGAGACTTTAGAAAGCGCAGCACGGATTCTTTAAGCGATGTTGGGCGCTCTTTATAAGAACGATACGCCACTGTCACATCGCATAGTTCGATAGCGGTACCAGCCGATTCGCGGCCAATCACATCTTCGGGAGCTGACTCCGTGCTATTTACCGCTGCGACCACCATAATGCCTAAACGAAATAAAGAAATTTATCTTCGGATTTACGAAATATCCACAATCCGACCGCAAGAACCAAAATTGATGCCATAAAATTTAAGAAGTACGCACCAGCCTCTGGTACCTGCCCCTCATAGAATATATCTCGCATAAACTCCAGCTGGGCAAACAGCGGATTAAGCGCAAGATATTTCGTAAGCTCGGGCGGAAGCAGACCGCGGTGGTATAAGATCGGGCATAAAAAGTAGAGCGCACTCATCGCCACTTCGGTAAGATGCAGCGTATCTTCGAAAAACACATTGCTTGCCGCAAGCACAAGCGAAACCCCAATCGTCACACAAAATATTGGAAGAAGCACGACGGGGAACAGCAGCGCAGTAAGCGGAACCGGGTGACCGGATGCAATCATAATTAACAAAAGTGGGACGATCGCTACCACAAAGTTAAAAAGATTCGATGAAGCAATAGAAAGGATAAAAACATATTTCGGAAGCGGTACGTGACGAAAAAGACTTGCATTATTTCTAATGCTCCCGAGAGACATCATCACCGTGCTCGAGAAAAAATTCCACGCAAGAAGGCCGCTAAACAAAAATATCGCGTAGTCTTTTATCGCCATGCGCATGATATTTGAAAATACCACCGCCAAGACAGTCATCATCGCCAAAGGATGCGCCATCGTCCAGAAATAACCGAGCACCGAGCGTTTATACTTGGTGCGCAAATCACGCAATACTGACTGCTTCAGATACTCACGATAATTGAATATCTGCATGAAGAAGTCGGGAAAAAGGGAAAGCGTCCTAAGCATTACATCAACGGAAAATTAAGATAATTATTCAGCTCTAGTTACTATAGAACAACTTTAGCAGATTTGGCAATCTAGCTCGACGGCTTCGTCCCGATAACCGACCAACTATAGCCATGCCGGTGAAAAACACGGACGTTAACAAAGCCCTCTCGACTGAGGAGCTCTTCGGCTTCGCTTTTTGTGTAGTACTTAGCATAGGTCGGATTCAGTTGGTCAAAGAGGGTAAGGCGCCGCTTTGATGGTGAAAGCCGCGCATAGTGGTCAAGAAAATAGCGCCGCATTGGAACGGGCAATATTCGCGCTAACATGATGTAAGGCTGCAGTAAGAGATCAAGAAAATAGCAGCAGGCTGATAATGCCCTATCTGGGACAAGCCTACTGAGCGCTCTTAGCGGCAACACCAACGCCAAGTAAAGCTCATTTCCCTCCTTACCATACAGCCACACCATCATACTTCCGCCCGGAGCAAGCGATCGATATGCCGCCTGAATTGTAGATCGCGGCTCGGGAATATGGTGAACGACACCGATCGAGAACACATAATCAAGCGGCTGCGCCGACGCAAGGCCATCGCCAGGAGTATTGAGATAGGTAATTTTTTCCTTCCTTGTCGCGGTATTTTCCACTAACACCTTAAAAGCATCCGAAGGTTCGACAGCAACTACTGATGCCACGCCAGCGTCAAGCAGCATATTTACGATTCGGCCGGTACCACTACCAATGTCGGCGACATGCTTATTTTGAAGACTGCCAATAGTCACCAGAGGTTCAAGAATGTCGCGAAGCAGCTCGACCGAACCGTAGTATCCCGAATTATCGCGAAATCGAAGCCACTGCTGGCCAAAGTCATTTATTGTTGCGGAGTCTTGCATAACAAACCTCTTATCTTACGCTACTTGCAGAAGCCGATCCAGAAAGCTGGCCCTGAACCATCTGACTAATTAAATCCGCGGCAAGGGCACTTCCCGCCGGGCTCCAATGGCCATCAGCGCGCTGGTAGTCATTCAGCGAGAGTGTGCGCGCAGCAATAGTCTCGGGAATCGATGCGTAAGTAATCCCCATCTCTTTGGCTTTTGAAGTCCACCAATCATGCATCGTACGGTACTCCGCACCTCCGCCATAGCTGGTGCTAAGCGTCACTACATCGCCGATTAACAGGTACATTTTCACACCTAACGCATCAGCTTCTCGCTTGAACCGCCGCATCATCCTTTCGGTGATGTCGTATCCTTCGCGGATATACGGATCAGCGAAGAAGTTCTTGTTCATAAACGCATAATCGACGTGAGTACCTTTGTAGAGATAGTTCCAATCGAAAGCCCAATCATGCCGCTCTTTTTTGGCCAATCGCTGCGACACGAACCGGCCAAGTGCCGACCAAAGCAACACGCCTCGATTGGCTTCATTCGCCACGGGGGCACGTAAAATTTCTGGAGAATAGCTCTGCCAATCTTCTTTTGGCGGAATATCAATCAACCCGTCCGCCCCCTGATCACTCAACAACACCGTATAGCGTGGCGGTGAGATCGGATCCCAACCGAAATAGCGCGCCGTTAACTGCGGGTGATTATCGCGCAGGTCGTTGGCGATTGTTATCATCACTAGCGCGTGGGGCTGCACCTTCGGTGCAAACTGCTTCCAGTAGGCGTACTGCGCCACCTGACCAGTTCCGGAGTGTCCAAGGCTCACTACTTGGACCGGGCGTTTACTTTCACGCTGGAGCTTCTGCTCGAGATTAATCCCGACCTTCTGGTCCATGTTGACATGCAGTCCCTCAAGAAAGCTATCGCCAAGCACCATGACCTTGAAGGCATTCTTGGGGAATGTCTGCGGTACAGGCTTATCGGTAAAGCCCCACGCATTCACCTTCTGCTCAGTAACAAATTCCTTCTCTTCGCCTTTCCACATCCAAAATTTAAATTCCGCCCCCGGGACATAGAGCCAGCTCAGATTCTTATCCCACACGGTAGGACAGCTCGGAGTTTCCTTTGGCGCGACAGCCGTGGTCGGTGGCGTAAGAACACGCTCACGAATTCGAAATACCGCTTCTGCGACTACAATCGTGAAAACTATCCCGCCAAGGGCGAACGCGCCATGAAGTACTACATTGTATGTTCGAAGAGTGCCCTGCGTTGTGCTTGCCCCACTTTCGACAGCACTGTTTTTAAGCGCCGCTTGCCTCCGAAGCTGCACACGTGCCCGCCGCAACACATAGGCCTGCGGCAATTTTCGTACAAGCATCACGAGACTAAGACAAGCAAGAATCGCGCAGGGAATATAAATTGCATAGGCTTGCACTTTCGAAAGCGGGAGCGGCCAGCGGATCTCATAGTGTCGACCATTCGTCAGCGGATCGGAGTTATCAGAGGAAGAAAAGTACACGGCGTCGTGCCAAAACGAGTAGCGCCCGCGGCCCAAATTTCGAATGTCGTCGTGAAGTGCATTTGGATAGAGCAACGGCACTCCGTTTTCCAGCAGTTCGGCGCTCGACGGCTTTATATCGGAGCTCATCCACTGATAGCCGTGTACACCGACGACCGCGCTGCCAAGCTCGCGCTGGATGCTCACAAGCGGCGTGTGCACTTTGGGCAGAATATTTTGCTGCAGCCTATGTCGGTGAACAATCGCAACAGTCGCCACCGACAATGCCAGGAGAAAAATCCAGGGCCACAGCGATACGCGAGACGGAGTCTCTCCAGCCACATCAAATTGTAGAGGAGCCGAATCGTTTACAAGAGTAGTCATGTTTCTAAAATACTTATAGGCTCCAATAAACAACGTCTTCAGGTAACATCTCAGGAAGCAGTGCCGATTTTACATCCACCACTATTGAATGCGCCTTGCGCCCTTGCAGAAGCTCGGCGATCGGCAACTCGAGGAATTTGCGATGCGGCACCGCGAGCACATAGCCATCCAGATCTCTAAGCTCTTTCCTGGAGCTCAATGCGATACCGTATTCCTCCTCTGCATGTGACGCCTTCACCATTGGATCATGCACCAAAGTCGTAATGCCGAACTCGCGAAGCTCGGCGATAATATCCGGAACCCTGCTATTTCGAAGATCAGTTACATTCTCTTTGAAAGTCAGCCCTAAGATAGCAATACGCGCTCCTTTTGGCTGCACTTGCTGATGCACCAACATTTTCACCAATCGCTGCGCGACAAAGCGGCCCATATTGTCGTTGATCCGCCGTCCGGCAAGAATTACCTCGGGATGAAGACCAAGCTCTTCTGCTTTGCTTGTGAGATAGTACGGATCCACACCGATGCAATGCCCACCTACAAGACCGGGCGAAAACGGAAGGAAGTTCCACTTGGTACCAGCCGCGGCCAACACTTCGCGAGTAGAAATATTCATGCGATCAAATATGAGCGCCAATTCATTGATTAAGGCGATATTGAGATCACGTTGTGTGTTCTCGATGACTTTTGCAGCCTCAGCAACCTTAATTGAGGGCGCTCGATAAATGCCGGCTTGGATTATAGAGCTGTAAATCTCAGCTACCTTGTCGAGTGTCGGCTCGTCATCTGCGGAAACAACTTTGCGAATGCGTTCGAGCGTGTGCTCTCTGTCACCGGGGTTAATTCTCTCGGGCGAATACGCCAGATGAAAATCCTTTCCCGGAATAAGCCCACAATGTGCGGCGATGCGTGGCCCGCAAATCTCCTCGGTCAATCCAGGATACACTGTAGATTCGAAGACCACTATCTCACCGCCTTTAAGACACGCGCCGATCGTATCACACGCGCCGTACAGTGGCGCGAGATCAGGATTCCGGTTTTTATCAATTGGCGTGGGCACTCCCACGACAAAAAAATTCACGCCTTCAAGAATTTGCGGGTCGGAAGAAACTTTCAGCGAAGTCTCTTTCAAAAGATTTTCGAGTCCCTCGTCGGTAGGGTCCTGTCCGTTTTTAATCTGCTGTATTTTTTTGTCATTTCGATCAAAGCCTACCGTATTCGGATAGCGTCGAGCGAAGGCAAGCGCCAACGGCAAACCCACATAGCCTAAGCCAATAAGGCCGATCTTAAGATTACTTGCATTTGAATTGTTTATGGAGTGCGGTTTCATAATACCTGACAGAACTTTACGGTTGCAAAACTATAGCTGTCCCCTCGTCAATTCTCAAGCATCACCGCGCGGCATAGCCGCAACCAAATGTCGAAGCGGCGCCGTTCCGGCACGCGCCTAAAAGAGCGCCTGCCTTCACTCGGCCGCGCAGTTTCTTGTGTTGTCCCTCTGGGAGGTTTCGGCTCCGCCGAAACAGTATTACTATCCGTCACAAAAATCTTCCCAAAATTAGAAGATCTGGACGGATAGCAATACAATGGCCACGGATACTTCAAATGAGGCGCCCAAACACGGCTAATCGCGATTGACCCGAACTGGCGCACAACTTATGCTGAGGCCTGAGCACGCAAGAGCATAGAAATCCATTTTGGGGCGCGAATTAGGTACGCGATTGAAGTGCTTTTAGGCCAAGAGTTTCCTCAATTGACACTAGTGCTACATGGCTAGCAAAAATATATCAGGTTTTTTGCCCTTTCCTGCGCAGAAAGAATCTTGGCTCTTGCCGATCGTCCTCGCGGTAGCTTCGCTCCTTACTCTTGGGTGGCTTGTTTCAGGCGAGCTGATTATCGGCAATGACTATCGCCAATCCAATATATCCTATCTATTTTCCTATCGCGCGTATCAATCCATGGGAATTTCGCCAACCTGGTATCCCCACCTCGAGGGCGGTATTCCGATTTCTAGTTTTGTCCTGGCGCAACCATTCCATTTTCCAGCATGGCTCTTGGCCCAGCTCCCTCAATTCTGGAGCGGTGACGGAGTATACCTCGTAGCCTGGAAGCATTTGCTTCTGCTTTTTATCGGTCTCATTGTATTATTTTATACTCTGAGGCGCCTTACGAGTTTACCCCCAACGTTGTGCGCCACGCTCTCATTTCTCTTCCTAGTGCACTTACGGACCCTCGACTGTCTGCGTTACGGGCCCTTTTTCGACGCAGTTATCTACGCAACAGGGCTCGCATGCATGGTACTTCTATGCCTCGAATTGGGGCTCAAACGCTATTGTGTTGGCTGCACAGCTTTTTCTTATTTGCTACTCACCTCTGGCTATCCAGCAATGGTTGTCTATGGCGGCTACGCGATAGCATGCGCGGCATTGATTCTGCTCTTTGAGCACGGGTCTACCTTTATCAAGACTTTCGCAATACGAATTGCAACGGTCGCGCTCTATTGCTGTATTGGCCTGCTTATAGCCGCTCCGCACTGGCTTCCGCTCATCGACTTTCTGCGGGTAAATAATACCAGAGTCGCTCAAGCAACTATCGATTGGGCTAACTATAGCCCCTTAGATACGAGTGGTGGCTTTCCAAAAAATCTTGCGGCGCTTTTCGCGAATCTACTTATACCCTGGCGAGCAGAGGTGCATTCTGCTTTCGGCGGCTCGTTTCTATGGAGCTGCTTTCTTCTTTTCGCACTGCTGTGGTGCATTGTAGCCCCCAAACGAAGCACCATCGTATTCTTCTTGGCTTTTTTAGGTAGTTTTCTTTTCGCGACCGGAAAGGCCACGCCGATCTTTTCTTTCTTTTTCTACTATGTACCCGGCTTCTCAATGAGTCGAGCACCGGGACGAATTCTCTCAATTTTGCCGATTCTTTGTCTTATCGGGACTGTAATAATCTCAAAGCAACTTGTTATAGCGACATTGCGCGCACGGGCGGTAAAACTTCTTACTACCTGCCTCAGCTTAATCTTCTTTTTGGGACTGCTCCCCTTTCTTGTTGATGGCACCTCTCCTTTCGGTTTTCAATTTGAAGCGCCACCGTATTCACCGCAAGGGCTGCAGAAGTCCTTTTGGTCGATTGCGCATATGCAAACATTTCTCCTCTGTAGTATCTCCGGGTCTTTTTTATTAATTGTAGGACTTCTCAGGCCCGGTCGGTGGCTTGGCAAAATTACCGCCCTCAGTGCCGTACTTATTGCCGTCAGTCAAAGTAGCTACCTCTTCCGCCATGGCACCTGGATTCTGCCCTACGACCCATACGCAAAGACAGCGCAGATCGAACAATTTGAACGGGCCGAGCATCTGCCACTTTACGGGACTCCACCACTTTTTGTGTTTAACGACCTGGATTCCGACGCTTATGGCCTTGAAACTACACAGTTCACGAAGTTTTTTAAACTTTCCTCAGCGCTTACTCGCTGTTTTCTGCCCATCGGCACGCCCTATTCAGGAGTTGGCGCTGTTGCGCTGCCTTTCTACTTCACAGACAACATCCTATGTGCGGATTCTTGGGAGCAAGGCTTTGAAGAGATTTCCAGATTAGGGTGCATGGCACCTCCGCCTGCAATTCTTCTCAAGTCAGCCAGGCTTTGTGAAAAGGCACGAAGCACCCCCGCCTCGAATGGTGAGCACGCAATCACTCTCAACCGCGGACTAAAGCTCGTTACCCTTACCCCAAACACAATTACCGTACGCAGCCGTTCAAACTTCTCGGCACTCTTCGTTGCACCAATTCCGGCCGTTATGCATTGGCAGGCGAAACTTGACGATGCGGTTGCCGAGCTGCTCGAAGTTAACGCGGGGCTGTGGGCAGTAAAGGTGCCAGCCGGTCGACATAAGGTCGAACTTTCCTATAAGCCACCTAGTTATCGACGCGGCCTCCAGCTTTTTTGGATAGGCATCGCCCTTTTTATAATTATTCCCAGCTATAGCCGTTGCCAGCGAGCGTCACATCGCGCCGCTATCCTAACCACCATAGTCGCGCTTTGCTTTACCGCAAACTACCTCTCCAGTCTGCTATTAGAACGGCGACAAAGCGCTGACCTTAAGCTCACCAATAGCTTTCCCACAATCCTTCAGAGACAGATCGAAGCGTGGCGAGCTGCCCCCCACTAGCCTTACTCTCAATAATCCACCCATGCAGCCAGCACCTACCTTTCAGCGCAGCGCGTACTCTCGTTTTTCACGATTTTGAAGCTATCTTAAGAAACAAAGGTTCTTGCGCTAACCTTTCCAATCTCTCAGTCTCCTTGAAACTACTCCCTACATGCGTTATGTTGTGCTCAATTTTTTGCCTGAATTTGGGCGGCATTTCGGGAATTAACGAAGATGATGAAAGTCGGTATTATCGGACTTGGCTATTGGGGCCCCAATATCATTCGAAATTTTTCTTCGATCCCCAATGTTCAGGTTGCCTTGGTAAGCGATCTATCAGGCGCCGCTCGAGAACGTAGCGCAAGAAATTTCCCGTTCGCTCCGGTTACCGCCGATCCAATGGAGGTCCTCCGGTCCAAGGAGATAGACATTGTTGCTATTGTTACCCCGGTATTTACCCACTTCGAGCTTGCCAAGGCGGCTCTCGAAAATGGCAAGCATGTATTTGTGGAAAAGCCCTTTACCGCGACTTCGGCTCAGGCCGAAGAACTCATCGAACTCGCCACCAGAAAGAATCTCCAGATCATGGTCGATCACACATTCATCTTTACCGGCGCGGTTAAGAAGATCAAAGAGCTTATTGATGCCAAAACCCTCGGCGGACTCTACTACTATGACTCCACCCGGGTGAATCTTGGGCTTCTGCAACAGGATGTCAATGTGGTGTGGGATCTCGCGCCACACGATTATTCAATAATGGATTACCTTCTCGCGGACGCACCCACTGAAATCGCGGCGCATGGCAAAGACCATTTCGGCACAGGTCGCGAAGATGTTGCCTATGTAACTCTGCATTTTCAGAACAATTTTATCGCGCACTTTAATTTTAATTGGATCTCTCCTGTTAAAATCAGAAAGACTCTAATTGGTGGCGAACACAAGATGCTACTCTGGGACGATCTTGAAAACGACGAGAAAATTCGCGTGTACGACAAGGGAGTTTCTCTTAATTCAACGGAGTCAGCTCATAACTTACGTATTCAGTACCGAGCCGGCGACATGGTCTCGCCGCGTGTCGATTATCAAGAGGCACTCAAGGTCGAAGCGCAGTATTTTATCGATTGTATTAACAAGAGCGAATCGCCAATGAACGATGGCATCTCGGGGCTTCGAGTAGTGAAGCTACTTGAAACCACCTCGCGATCGATGAAGCAGCATGGGGCGAGCGTCCCCGTCCGTTAACGGTCCTGACCTATGCAGAAGTCGCAACCCATGGACTATCAGGCTATCGCCGATGACGTCGACCTCGGCGACGGAGTAAAAATTTCCCGCTTCGTTAATCTCTACGGCTGCAAGATCGGTGATTTTACCAAAATCGGTTCCTTCGTCGAGATACAGCGTAGTGCCTGCATCGGCGCACGCTGCAAAATTTCTAGCCACAGCTTTATATGCGAAGGGGTGAGTATCGGCAGTGGGTGCTTTATCGGACATGGCGTAATGTTCATTAATGATAAGACTCCACGCGCGGTGAATGCCGTGGGAGAGCTTGAAGAGCCCACCGACTGGAAGGACCGTTTCGTGAATACCAATATCGGAGACAGAGTATCTATCGGAAGTAATGCCACCATAATGGGCGGCATTACTATAGGGGAAGGCGCACTTATCGGCGCGGGAAGCGTCGTGACCAAGAATGTGCCCGCAAACGAAGTCTGGGTTGGCAACCCGGCTCAGTTTTTAAGAAAAGTGTAGTAAGGAAAGTTATGCAGGTTCCATTTCTTGACCTTAAGCGACAATACGAGAGCATAAAGGCAGATATCCACGCCTCTATCGCGAAGGTCTTTGAGTCAAGCGCCTTTAGCGCTGGTCCCTTTGTTGCCGAGTTCGAAGCATCGTTCGCGCGTGCGCATCATGCTGCGCACTGTGTCGGAGTAAATAACGGCACTTCTGCGCTGCACCTCGCGCTCATGGCGCTAAGCATTGGTCCCCGTGACGAAGTTATCGTGCCAACAAATACTTTCTTTGCGACCGCCGAGGCGGTGAGCCTAGCCGGCGCGCGCCCGGTATTCGTCGATTGCGAGCCTGAGTACTACAATATCAATCCAGAGTTAATTGAGCAGGCGATAACACCGCGCACCAAAGCAATCATGGCGGTTCACCTCTACGGACAGATGGCGCAGGTTGAGCAAGTTCAGCGCATCGCCGAGAAGCATGGCATTGTAATGATTGAAGATTGCGCGCAGTCGCATCTCGCGACTCTCGATGGGCGCTCATGCGGAACCACTGGCGTGTGCGGCTGTTTCAGTTTTTATCCGGGAAAGAATCTCGGCGCGGCCGGTGAAGGAGGCGCGGTGATAACTAACGATGAAAGCCTCGCGCACAAAATGCAGGCGCTTCGCAATCACGGTTCACACAAGAAATACTACCACGAATATGTCGGCCACAATTACCGCCTTGAGGGAATCCAAGGCGCGGTGCTTTCGGTAAAACTGAAAGAGCTTCAGCGCTGGACTGAGAATAGAATCAAAAATGCCGATCTTTATCGCAAAAGGCTTGCCACACTTGGTGACATTTCTCTTCCCTCCGTAATTGCGGGCGCCACCCATGTGTATCACCTTTTTGTAATTCGTGCGCCACAACGTGAAAAGTTAATCGCCCACTTAGAGAAACGCGGCGTATCCACCGGCATTCACTACCCCGTACCTTGCCATATGCAAGCGGCATACAAAGAACTCGAAGTTCCCCTGGGTTCCCTTCCGATTGCTGAGCGCTATTGCAACGACATCCTCTCTCTTCCGATGTTTGCTGAGCTTACCGAGGCCGAAGTTTCATACGTCTGCGACGCAATTAAGGAGTTTTATGGAGATCATTGATTCGTTAGCTGCAAAAAAAGTCTCTGGGAGCCGCGTGCTTATCACCGGCGGCGCTGGTTTCATCGGTTCCTATATCGTCGAAAAGCTTATCAAGCTTGGCGCACAAGAAATAATTATTATCGATAATATGGTGCGGGGAAGCATTTCAAATATTGAACCACTTCTTCCCTCGGGCAAAATTCGTCTTATCAACCAAACAATTTCTGACGGCGCAAAACTTGATCCCTATTTCGAAGGCATTGATTATTGCTTTCACATGGCGGCACTTCGCATTACGCAGTGTGTACAAGAACCGGGGGAAGCATTTGATACCATGTACCGTGGGAGCTTTAATGTTATTAGCTCCTGTGTAAAACATAAGGTAAAGAAAATTATCGCAGCCTCTTCAGCATCCATTTATGGACTCGCCGAAGAATTTCCCACGAGCGAATCGCATCATCCCTACAACAATCGAACGCTTTACGGTGCGGCAAAAATGGGGCTTGAACTGATGCTTCGCTCCTTTAACGACATGCAGGGCCTTGACTACGTCGCACTTCGCTTCTTCAATGTGTACGGGCCGAGGATGGATACCCATGGCAAATACACCGAAGTCCTGATCCGTTGGTACAACTTGATCCGCGAAGGGAAAGAGCCTCTGATCTTCGGCGAGGGAAGCCAAACCATGGATTTTGTCTATGTCGATGATGTAGCACGAGCCTGCATACATTCGCTCGGCGCGGACGCCTCCGATAAAGTATACAATGTTGCTTCCGGTGTGGAGACTTCTCTCAAAGAGCTTTGCTTTGCTCTTTTGAAAGTCATGGGATCGAAGCTGCAACCTAAATTTATGCCTCTTCCCGCTGAGCGAACCAAAGTTGAGGTAACGCGAAGGCTCGCCGATACTTCGGCAGCTAAAAAGGAGATCGCTTTCGAGACACGCTATTCCTTGGATGATGGGCTTCTGGCCCTGGTCAACTGGCTTCAGATACAAACAAAGATGGCTGCTGCATGATTCCTATTTCAAAGCCATTTCTGGGAGAAGAAGAGGTCGAAGCCGTACGCGCGACAATACTCTCCGGCTGGATCACGCAAGGGCCAAAAGTAAAGGAATTCGAAGAGAATTTCGCTCGCGTTGTGAAAGCGCCGCATGCATGCGCGGTCTCAAATTGTACCTCCGCGTTACACCTGGCGCTATTGGCAGTAGGAACAAAACCCGGAAATCTTGTTCTGACGGTGAGCCATTCTTTTATCGCCACCGCAAATGCAGTGCGGTGTTGCCTAGCCGAGCCACTATTTATCGATATTGATTCTCGCACTTACAATATCTCGGTCGATGCACTCGAACTTTTCATTGAGGAGCACTGCGAGCAAAGAGACAACTCGCTCTATTTCCGCAATTGGAGAAATCTTGCTCGCGGCGAGTCGCCCCTTTGTGCGATCGACACCAGCTCAAAAGAAGCCGGGAAAATTTCAGCGCTTATGGTCGTGCATCAAATCGGAATGCCTGCTGAACTTGAAGCACTTGTCGCAGTTGCAAAGAAATTCAATCTCCCGGTAGTTGAAGATGCGGCCTGCGCTCTCGGCAGTGAATACCGTCCGACCGGGCGGGACTTCGAACTGATTGGCACACCGCATGGCGATATCGCCTGCTTCTCTTTTCATCCACGCAAAGTGCTCTCAACAGGAGACGGTGGCATGCTCACCACCCGCAACCCTGAATACGACAAACTTTTCAGGCTCTGGCGCCAGCACGGGATGAATGTACCTGATACTATTCGGCACTCATCGAATCGGGTCATTATCGAGGAGTACACGACGACCTCGTTTAATTATCGGATGACAGACTTACAAGCCGCCGTCGGGCTCGTGCAACTTGGACGATTACCTGAGCTCATACGGCGACGGCGCGAGCTTGGCGCATTCTACCGAGGGGAGCTGTCCGAAATCAGCTGGCTCTCGCCTCCGAGCGAAGCTGAAAATGTGCGCTCAAACTGGCAAAGTTATGCGGTACGGCTTGGTGCAAGCACTCCGCGAACGCAACTCGAGATACTACAATACCTTCTCGATAATGGCGTAGCCGCCAAGCCGGGAATAATGAATGCACATCAAGAACCGCCCTATCGAGGCTTCGGCCTATCTCTGCCGGAAAGCGAGCGCGCCCGACGTGAAGTAGTACTTCTGCCTCTCTTTCATACACTCGAGGAAAAGGACATTAGCAAAATTGCTCAATTATTGAGGAAGCTTTGAAAGATCTTCTGCTATTTCCCTGCAACGGTAACACTCGCGAGGCACTTGGAGTTGTTGCGGCAATTAATAAAATCACTCCCACCTGGAATGTCGTCGGCTATCTCGATGACAATAAAGAACTTCATGACAAGATGTTTCATGGAATTCCTGTGTTGGGCGATCGCAGTAAGCTCGCGGAGCATTCGAATGCCTGGGTTCTCGCCGTCCCGGGAAGGGCACAGAACTTTCACCTAAGGAAAGAGATTATTCAGTCGCTTGCTGTTTCCCCTTCCCGATTTGCGACCTTAATACATCCACGGGCAGAGATCGGCCCGGACTGTAAGGTTGGCGTAAATGTATTGGTAATGTCGGGCGCGTTGCTCACGGTCAATGTGTCGCTTGGGGACCATACAATGGTCATGGCAAATACAGTTATATCACACGATTCCCTTATAGGCGATTACACGCTAGTTGGATCATCGGTGACCATTGCCGGTTCTGTTTCAGTTGGAGAAAACTGCTATCTCGCGAGCGGAAGTAGAGTCCGTGAAACGGTCAAACTTGCTGATTGCACCCTTGTCGGCATGGGCGCGGTCGTGCTCAGCCCGACCGAGTCCGAGTCGGTAGTTGTGGGCATTCCGGCAAGGCCGATTAGGTCAGTGAGGGGGTGAGTATGCTGCTCTCGGTGGTACTTCCCGCTTTTAACGAAACAAAGAACCTGCCACGCGTACTCGGCGAGCTTACCTCACTACTTAAAAAGCAAAATGCACTTTCGAGCTTTGAAATTATTGTCGTCGACGATCACTCGACCGATGGGACTTTCGGCGCCGTAAAAAATCTCGAGAACCCACACATTCGGCTAGCGCGGCTAAGCAGAAGAAGTGGCAGCCATTCAGCGCTGCGTGCCGGGCTAAAAATCGCTAGGGGCGATGCGGTGCTATGCCTCGCTGCTGATGGCCAAGATGATCCCAATATCATTGAAAGGATGCTTGAACAGCATAGGGGCGGCGGACAGGTTGTATGGGCGCTTCGCGAGTCGCGGACCGGCGAAGCGCTTCCGGTGCGTGCTTTCGCCGCGGCGTTCTACAAAGCTTTGGGCATTTTGACTGGCGTTAAGAATAGCAGCATTGATCTTTCGCGTGCGGATTTTTACCTTCTCGATCGCAAGGTTGTCGACGCGCTTAATAGCTGCCAAGAATTGAATACCTCACTTTTTGGTCTTATTGCGTGGATTGGTTTCAGGCAAAGCTTCGTCGAGTATCAACGTCGCGAAAGAATTTCGGGAAAAAGCAAGTGGAATTTCAGAAGCAGGATGCACCTTGCCAAAGATTGGATCGCTGGATTCTCCGGTATCCCGTTAAAATCGATGACTCTCATCGGTTTTGCCACCTCGCTGTTTGGATTTGCTTACGCCGCATACATTATCGTCAATGCAATCTTTGGCCATCCTGCTGAGGGCTGGTCCTCCCTGATGGTGGTAACTCTCCTCATTGGGGGAGTTCAGATGATAATGCTCGGTATTATCGGTGAGTATCTTTGGCGCACACTGGAGGAAACTCGAAAACGACCGCTCTTTTTTGTCGAAGACAGCGCCAATGAAGCCCGGGCAAACGAATCGCTGCCGCCCTCACAAGCCACACCAGCCTCGCGCGCTCGCGATTGACCAGGGCCCGAAACAGCATGCTCCTGAATTGTATCCGCTCATTACGTATAGGCAACCCGTGCACGCTCACGGGGAATACCCACACGTAATGAGCAGTTGCCCGGCACTGCCTCAACTAACCGGATCGCCAAGATTTTTGATATCTTCTCACATCTTTTTGCAAAACACTCACAAAGTTCCCTTGTAGCCAGTGGAAAGGGAGCTCAAGCTTTGGTAGATTTCCCCTGTATGAACGACGTTATCTCTGAAGAAATTTTCGTTATCGAATCCCTTCAAAACTTCAAGGGATCGCTACTTCGACGTGAGTTCTGGCGCCGATTATTTTCTTGCGACGTTGACTTTTTCTACTCAGCTTCGCCAGCAGCGCACCTTTGCAGCGACAGCTTCAGGGATTTCAAACGTTATACATAACAAGACGCACAACGATTTATGACAAACATTACCTCTCGCACTTCCTTGCCGGCGACCTTCACCGAGGTCGCACGCGCCTTTGTGAAGCGCGTACCTTGGCTTTCTCCCTTGAGGAAAATCGCCTCGGCGAAGCGTCGGCTCGTGGGACGAATGCGCCGCCCCGAAGATCTCCTTGCTCTTCGCCGCGGCAAATTATTTGTTCCAAAATATTTCTGCGCATGCGGAGGAAGCCGCCTTCAAGAAAACCGCTTCGGCTGGTACGGCTCACAATTTGAACAAACGCATATTCCGCTACTTTCTGACAGCGAACTTAAGATCGACTTTCTAAGTAGCAGCGATGATCTCAACGCACTACACCTCCTAGTTGGAAACTTTGCGAGACGGAACAGCTGTACTATTTCGTTCGAGCTCTTTGAGCTCCGCGAGGGCGTCACCACTCGACTCTTGAGCAACGACTATCCGGCATCAAAATTTCCCAACAACGATTTTTTCGTATTTCGCTTTCCAGCAATTGCAAATGCCCAGGGACGTTATTTCAGAGCAAGAATAACGTCGCGCGATGCCCAGCCAAATAACTGCGTCGCAGTCTGGGGCACGATTGTCGACGAGACCGAGGCACGCACACAATCAAAGCGCTTCGACGAACGCGGGCTGTCCAAACTCGATTGGAAGAGCGATACCTGGGGCGTTGAGGCATTTCTCCGCGACTATTCCGCAGACAATCTTGCGCCCGTTCCCAACAGTCCCCGCGAAGCCCGGATCCTTATCATTACCGACCGAAACAAGGCAGCGAGTGCTGCGCTCGAGCGTTGGGCAAGCGCCCTCACGGAAGCCGGGGCACGCGTTGATCAGCACTATTCAGACTCGCTCGAATCCCTTCGCCAAGACAACACTATTCTTACCTATTCAGCAGCGCTGACCGAGAACATCTCTGTGACGCCAGTTTTCGAAGAAACCATTCGCGTTCTGGATCATGCGATGATTCCGCTCTGTATTGATAAACAATCCACCACATCAGAACCGATATATCGCTCGGCCAGCATAACCCTCCCGGAAGTGGTTAGCCTTGAGGCGCTCATCGCGGATTTGGGAAAAGAGCGCGCACGTCGACTGCCTAAGTGCAGCATTATAAGTGTGCTCTACGGAAAGGCGCGTGAAGTCCCCTACTTTCTCTCGGCGATCTTTCGACAAGATTACCCCGGAGAGATAGAATTAATTTTTGTCGACGACAGATCTCCCGATCGATCGGTGCAGGAGGTTGAAAGATTTCTCGCTAGCCGGCCCGCGGATAAACATTCTCGAATATCCGTATCGGTAATTCCTAATGAGACCAATCTTGGTAATTGCGCCTCACGCGAACGGGGAATCGCCAAAGCCAGCGGCGAAATTCTTTTCGTGATCGACGCCGATTGCCTTCTCAACAAGCAGTTCATCTCCGCGCATGTCGAGGCACACACCCGTGGCGTATGCGAAGTGGCAATTGGGCCTTATAATCTCGAAACAGGTGCGCGCGAGCCAATCGAGGCCCTCGAACACTACGAGCGTCGCCCCGACCTGGTGCAGATTGAAGCGGAGCTTCAAGATTCAATTAACAAATCAAGCTTTCTTAATTGCATTACCCGGAACTTCTCGGTTTCAAGAAAATTCGTGACTGAACCCCTTTTCGACGATCTCTTCTCTTATTCGGCACGCCCTAATTCTGGCTTTGGTTGGGAAGATGTCGAGATGGGATTTCGGCTATATTTGCGAGGCGCTCGAATTCTGTTTCTCGATCTCCCTTTTTCCGTGCATGTCTCTCATCAGTCTACTGTCGAGGAAGGCACGAAACCAATTCGTTCACTCCGAAACTTCCGGCGACTCGTTGAAAAACATCCGCAGATCACGCTGGTTGCACGTCGTTGGGTCGCCCTGACCTACGATCGGATCGTGGCGTGGGCTACCCGATTACACTGTCCAGTCGAGTCTGATCAGAAATTTCTCGACGAAGCGCTAAAGACGCTTCACGCACCGGCATACCTCGCTCAAGGGATGAAGCGGCTAAGGATACTGACGTATCGCTGGCACTGCCCGCATCAGTATGAGCTTTATAAGCTTCCTCATGAGTTTACCCTTCTTTGCGATATTGGTGGACCAGAATTTACCCATGGCTGGAATCGCGAAGAGCGCCCTTTCCCCGGCAACGCTCGTTTTAAGAAACTCGAGGAAATTGATATTAGAGACTACGATCTTGCCATCTTACATTTCGATGAAAATGTTCTCGATCCGCAAAACACCAACGGAGTGCTCGAATCAAACTGGGGCGGATCGTTTCAGTGGTTTATGGCGAATGTGGCTCTGCCAAAAGTTGCAATATGCCACGGTACGCCACAATTTTTTGGTCAGTACAATCCCGAGTATCAGGGCGCAGATTTAGGCACAGTAATTCAGGAATCTCGTCGCAAGTTAGTTGAGTATCTCGGAGATACTAGGGTGATCTGCAATTCGTACCAAGCTCAAAGCGAGTGGCAATTTAAAAACTCGCGGGTAATATGGCAGGGATTCGATCCTGCTGAATTTCCCGTCTCTACCTATGAAAGGTATATACTTACCCTTGGAAAAGGAATGAAAGAGCGGCCGCATTACCGCGGTTACAAATTATATCAAGACGTCGTCAATAAATTGCCGCTCGAATTCCGCCCCGATGAGCCGGTGGTCTTAAAACCGTCATTGACCCTCGGTCGTGCCACCAACTATTACGCACAGGTAAAGTTTAGAAACTATGTTGATAATATTCGCAAATATTCGATCTATTTTAATCCGACCCTGCGATCGCCGATGCCGCGCTCCCGCGGCGAGGCAATGTTGTGCGGACTCGTCACGGTGAGCGCTAAGAATCATGATGTCGATCGCTTCATACAAAATGGCGTAAATGGCTTTTTCTCGAATGACCCCGCCGAGCTTAGCGAACAGCTCACCTTCCTTTGCCGTAACGGCCCTGCGCTTCGCGAGATGGCGCGAAACTCAAGAGAAACGGCACTCGATCTCTTTAATCATGATCGCTACCTCACGCTTTGGCACGAGCTTATCTCCGAGCTTTAAGGAACCTCCGAAAAACTATGCATTTCGTCTTTGCCGGCCTTTCGGCGATCTTTGCGAAAAAACATGCCGGGAAAATACTCGAAATAGCCTTGCTATTCCTGCGTTTCTCCCAGCATGTTTTTTCGCAAATCTCATCCAAAATTCCAGCAAATCCAAAACGCCTAGTTTTTCAGAGGTTCCTTAACTTGACCAGTGGCCCAGGGAGGTCTATTCTTCCGAAACTATTATGAAGCCTGATAGTAGCATTTATGTCGCTGGCCATCGCGGATTGGTAGGGTCAGCTATTGTCCGTGACCTCAAGGCACAGGGGCATACCAATATCATAGTGCAAACCCGTGACGAGCTCGATCTCTTAGATCAGCGAGCAGTTAATAACTTCTTGAAAAAGCAGAAAATCGAGTATGTATTTCTCGCCGCCGCTAAAGTCGGTGGAATTCTCTACAATTCGCGCTATCAGGCTGACTTCCTCTACGAGAATCTGGTTACCGCCTGTAATGTCATACATGCTGCCGCCGAGCATGGCGTTTCAAAGCTGTTGTTTTTGGGAAGCTCATGTATCTACCCAAAATTAGCCTCACAACCGATCAAAGAAGAGTCCCTTTTGACCGGCCCCCTTGAGCCGACGAACGAAGGCTACGCGCTTGCTAAGATCGCGGGTTTGAAACTTTGCGAAAAGTACTTTCTTCAGTACGGCAAAAAATTCGTTTCGGTCATGCCGACCAATCTTTACGGACCGAACGACAACTACCATCCCGAGAACTCTCATGTTATTCCGGGAATGCTGCGACGATTCCATGAAGCGAAAGTACGCGGAGACTCCCAAGTTACTATTTGGGGAAGCGGCACTCCGCGGCGCGAGTTTCTTTATGTTGACGACCTTGCGACGGCGCTTCGTACGATAATGGTTTCATACGAACAACCGAGTACCATAAACGTCGGTACTGGTAAGGATTGTACAATACTCGAGCTTGCCACAATTATTCGAGAGGTCGTTGGCTTTCAAGGCTCGATTGCGCTGGATACTTCTCGGCCAGACGGCACGCCACGCAAAGTGCTTGATGTCTCAAAAATCTCCGCCCTCGGCTGGGCTCCGCAGTTTGAGCTTCCGCAAGGACTGGCACTGGCATATCGCTGGGCGATTGAAAATGGAAAGCTGTAGAGGACCAAATGGGACAGGCGGCAGAGGAACAGGCAGCAGAGACACAATCCGGCGTTGAGACGAGCCAGTCATCCGCGTCTAGATCTGCGCCTGCCTTTTTAGCTCGACAGATTCCTGCTTGGAAAAGGTATCTCTATCAAGTTATCGCCTCACGAATTTCTATCTTTACTAAGTACTACGACGCACTCGTTCAATTCTGCCCGGGGCAGGACGATCCTTTACTGCTCTACGAACAGACTGAATGTCCGAAAAAGCGGATCGCCGTTTCAACTGAGGAGCTAGGACTTTTACGAAGCTCTAGCCATGACCATCGCGCTGTCGTGCTGCTCAATGGCAATTTGAATTACGACAACGACATTGAAGCCACGCTCGGCACCCTCAAGACTCATCTGACTCGGCTTTCACGCGTTGTTATTGTCGCTTACAATCCCTACCTTCGTTGGCTCTACTACCTCGCAAACATACTCAAGCTGCGCTCAAGCCCGCTTCCGACCACATTTCTTACAAATACCGATCTCAGTAATCTCGCAAAGCTCAGTGGCTATGAAGTCGTAAAAATCACACCGGTTGGGTACTGCCCGATAGCGCTAGGAGGCTTCGGTGATTTTATAAATCGAGTACTTCCCGCGATTCCCGGTCTGCGCTGGATAGGATTGTGTGCGATAATAGTGCTCCGGCCCGTACTAAGCTCATCGCGAAAGCCGAGTATTAGCATCGTCATTCCTTGCCGAAACGAAAAGGGAAATATTGAGGCGGCTTTGCAGCGCATGCCTAATTTCGGAGCACCAACAGAAATCCTATTTATTGAGGGCCATTCCAAGGACGGAACATGGGAAGAGGTGCAACGGGTATGCGCGAAGTACGCCGATAAATTCAAGTTGCAGGCTTTTCAGCAGACTGGCAAAGGCAAAAGCGACGCGGTACGGCTTGGATTCTCCAAGGCAACCAACGAGATCGTGACCATTCTCGACGCTGATCTGACGATGCCTCCGGAACTCTTAACGCGCTTTTATGACGCGTATTGCAATGGACACGCCGATTTTGTCAATGGCAGTCGACTTGTCTACCCAATGGAAGGCGAGGCAATGAGGTTTCTGAATCGTCTCGGCAATACTTTTTTCGCCAAAGCACTAAGCTTTGTGCTCAGTACCAGACTCGGCGATTCACTCTGTGGCACAAAATTGCTTCTGCGAAGTGACTATCAACGAATGATTGAGTGGCGCAAAGATTTCGGAGACTTCGATCCTTTTGGTGACTTCGAGCTTTTATTTCCGGCGGCAATCCTTGGCCTCGGTACCATTGACATTCCGATTGCCTATCGTGCTCGAACCTACGGCAGCACTAATATCCGCCGCTTCTATCATGGGCTTATGTTGTTGCGGATGACGCTGTTGGGCTTCGCAAAGGTGCGGATTGAACCGTCAGTACTATGACCGCGAAGCCACTGGCGCAGCACAATATCGAGATCGAAGAAAACTCTCGATCGTGGGATACCAAACCGCTGCTCCGTACAATTTATGCGAATTTCCATCGACAGATTGCCAGCCATATTCGAGCCAACGTAAACGGGAAGATCGTCGAACTTGGCTCCGGTATCGGAAATATTCGCGAAGTCATCCCTGACTGCATTCGAACGGATCTTTTTAAGAATCCCTGGCTCGATCAGACTGAGAACGCTTACCAGCTTTCGTTTGCGCCACAGCAGGTTTCACATCTTATACTTTTTGATGTTTTCCACCATCTGCAGTACCCGGGTACGGCACTAAGAGAATTTCATCGCGTACTTGCGCCAGGTGGTCGAGTCATAATTTTCGACCCCTATATTAGTCTCTTTGGATGGCTCGTGTATGGCCTGCTGCATCATGAGCCGGTGGCCTATCATGCGCCAATTACCTGGGATGCGCCGGCATCGTTTGATCCATGGAAACACACCTATTACGCGGCGCAAGGCAATGCGACTCGAGTCTTTTGGGAAGATGCAATTGGCGACAAACTTGAAGGATGGAAACTACACGCCAAGTCGCGTTTCTCGGCGCTCGCTTACGTTTTCTCTGGGGGCTATAGTAAACCGCAACTCTACCCAAGCGCACTGTACCCGCTACTCCAGCTGTTAGAAAAGGTTGCCGATTTCGCACCGTTTCTACTTGCGACTCGAACGCTGGTGGTACTGGAGAAGCGCTGACCTGCAATCGATCCGCACGTAACTATACACTTTAGGCGAAACAACTTACCCTTCCTCTCAGCTCTAACTCGGCGCTCTCCGTGCCTTGTAAGTTCTTTTTCAGGCAGTTTCCGTGGTGCACACTAGGAGACAAA
>CAZEAC010000043.1:0-37328 GCA_964510065.1 uncultured Bdellovibrionales bacterium
ACGAAGAAGGACGGAATGCCTGAAGTAGGAAGAAAAATCGTAGCCGACCTTTACCAAGCCGGCATTAATGCCAGCTACGATGAGCAGCAGTCGATTGGGAAACGTTATGCGCGCCATGACGAGATAGGAACGCCTTATTGCCTCACCGTCGATCATCAGACCTTGCAAGACGACACGGTTACTATTAGAGATCGAGATACCACTAAGCAGGACCGTATTAAGATCGCCGAGGCGCTTAGTGTGCTTCGGCAAAAACTATAGGTTAGGATGGCAGCAAAAGGATCCGCCGCTTCAAGCTTCACACCGCTCGATATTTTACTTGTTTTTTTTCCGATTACTCTCGGGCTACATTTTTTAAAGCCTACCTCGCACACGGCGATATTTGTGGTGTCCTGCATTAGCATCGTGCCGCTTGCGGCTTGGCTTGGCCGAGCTACAGAACACTTGGCCGCACGCACCGGCGAAGGGATCGGAGGTCTCCTTAACGCCACGTTTGGAAACGCGGCCGAACTTATAATTGCCATCATGGCATTGCGCAGCGGACTCTACGATATCGTGAAGGCTTCGCTTACGGGCTCGATTATAGGCAATGTGCTTCTGGTCATGGGCGCAGCGTTTTTGGCCGGCGGAGTAAAATTTGCAAAGCTCAGTTTTAACACTGAAGCAGCGAGGAGCCAAGCAGCGATGCTCTCTGTAGCGGCGGTGTCGTTGGTGCTCCCCGCATCTTACCACGAGCTGGCCGGCGATAAGTTCATGGTGAGTGAGCAAGCAATCGGCCTATCGTTTTCGTGCATACTACTTCTTGTCTACGCGCTGAGTCTCGTTTTCTCGCTGGGCACGCACAAGCATCTCTTTGCCGGAACCGCGGCCGAACATGACGGCGAAGGCAGCGCCGATGGTGAACATTGGAGCTTGCAGAAATCGCTCTGTGTTTTGCTTGGAAGCACGGCCTGTATCGCCTGGGTAAGTGAGATTTTAGTGCACTCAGTCGAGCATGCCGCACATGCATTTGGCATGTCCGGTGTGTTTATCGGAGTTATCGTTGTGGCCGTTGTTGGTAACGCCGCTGAGCATAGCACCGCGATCTTGGTCGCGCTGAAAAAACGTATGGATCTAAGTATTAGCATTGCGATTGGCAGTAGCCTACAGATTGCGCTCTTTGTCGCACCGCTCCTTGTTATCTTGAGCTATTGTATCGGGCCCAGGCCGATGGATCTCACATTCACCAGCGCCGAAGTGCTTGCCGTATTCGCTTCGGTATTCCTAGTTAATCAAGTAGTCAATGATGGCAAGACTAACTGGCTTGAAGGCGTACAACTTTTAGCGCTTTACTTAATGCTGGGAATTATTTTTTATTATCTTCCCGCATAGATTCCTTGGCTTTTGGAATTAGCACCAAATGAGTTGCATTCTGGAGCCAAGGAATCTAGCCGGCCAGGACGGCCGGACAGGCGCGGCAGCGCCTGGAGCGACGCGGAGTTTCGCGCCTTTCCTGCGCGAAACGTAGCTTGGAGCGGGTTCGACGGAGGGCAGGAGCCCGCAGTCGAACCAAACACCACAGACTAGCGAGGATTCGCGGCGCTGCTGTTAGAACTTGGCTCGATGGTCTGAGGCGAAGCCTCGCTAGAGCTTTTTAATTTTTCACCGCCCCAAGATCGATAATAGTCTTAATATCATTCGGGCCCTTATCCCGTTGAAAGGCATCAACAAGCGCAACTTCATCGAAGCCTCTAATAGTATTAGTGATAAGGCTCGATCTCCAGCCGGGCCAATAGGTCTCGATGAGCGCAAGGTGATTAATCGAATCATCAAAGTGCATCACATTCGAATTGACCACGCCAATCACTGTGGCATTTTGTTTGGTCGGCCGACCCTGCAGATTAATGTCAACAGGAACGATTTTAGGTTCATTCTCGACTATGCCGGTAAGCGCGATAATTCCGTTTGTCTGAACGGCAGCATAACTGTCGTACATCAACACAGGGTTTCCTGCGGCCTCGAAAATAAAATCAAATTTTCGATCTGAATTTCTATTATAGTAAAGCTCCCTGTGTGCCACGTCGCTATTATCTCGATAATAGGTCGCGCCAATCCTTCTTGCGCAGTCGGCCTTCTTGCAATCCTCAGGACTTCTCCCCACCACGGTAACATCCACCCCTTTGATTCGAAGCATCGCCGCGGCAAGAAGGCCAATCGGCCCCGGCCCAATAACAAGGGCATTTTGCGGCTTCCACACCGAGAGCTTGGCCAACTGAAGACGCCAGGCCAGATCAATTGTATTCGCGACGATACTCATCGGCTCAACAAGTGTCGCCTCTATTGATCGCATCGCCTGTGGAACTTTGGCGAGATATAATTCAGATACCTCGACCCGTTCAGTCAGATAACCGTGCGCCCCCGAAATTCCGCGCTCGACAAAATCCGAGCGGGTATGGTTTGTGTGCCCGATGCGCGCATAAATATCATCCTTTAAAGGCAAACGTACGGTCGGCACTACCCAATCACCTTTCCGCACGTCAGTGACCTTATCGCCGTGCTCAATTACCTCGGCAAGAGTTTCATGGCCTAAGACAAGAAACCTTTCACCCTTCGGCGTCTTTCCCCAATCTTTCTCAGTGACATCCTTATCAGTCCCGCAAATTCCGACAAACCGTGGCCGCAACAACACACCATCCGCTCGCGTAATTGTCGCGCTTTTCAAATCAGTTTTAAAAACTCTCTTTGTACCTGGAATAGTTGCGATCGCCTGTTGCTTCATAGACCCCCCAAAGAAAACATCCAAATATCGAGAAGTCCGCGGCGCTCAAAATATGACCCGCCGCAACTTTGACACGACGGAAGGAAATCGTAACATAAACTCGTACGTTAGTCTCAAAATATTTTTTCTCACGAGTTTCTGCCCATTTGATAAAAAATGGCAGAAACTATCCGCCGTAGCCCGCGTAACTACTCAAGAATGCTGGCATGCCACGCGAAGGCGGATCTAAAAAGTGGCATTGTCGGACAAATACTAACCATAATCTAATATTTGTAGGCACTTCGTGCCGGCAAACCTATAAGTGACTCTGAATAGCGTAGGATTGAGCGGTTCTACAGGGCCATCAATGCAGCTTCTGACCGCTATGAGGCGAAAGTAGACTCGAAAGAAGCTCTTCGCCGTGAAATGGTTTCTCCACAATCTTATCGACATTCGTCAATTGGGTTGCATCTGCCTTACCTTGCGCAGAAAGTATTATCGTCGTCTCCTGCCGTAGATCTTCTTTCACTAGTCGCGCCAACTCTTCAACTGCCACAGGGTCGCGTTCGCCGTCGATGACGAGGGCGTGATACTCAGTACGCGACAGCGCTTCAATTGCATCCGCCGCTTCCGAAACTCGGTCAGCAATGCCGCCCCACGCTTCGATCAACCGAGAGATTGCTTCGCGACTTCCTCCGTCGTTATCGACAATTAACACGCGCTGACCGCTAAGTGGCGTGTGTTCGCCAGAAATCCTTTCAATATCTGCGTTGGGCTCAGCTCTTGATTCTGCCGCAGCTGGCAGCAGGAACGAAAATACGGACCCTACTCCCGGCTCGCTTCGAACCTCAATCTTTCCACCAGCGAGCGCCACGAGCTGCTTGCAAAGCGCCAGACCCAAACCAGCTCCGGAGTCGAGCCCGGACTCGCTCTGACCGATACAAAGATACGGATCAAAAATCTTTGGAAGGAGCTCCGCTGGAATACCACGGCCATTATCCTGCACTTCGACGCAAAGATACGGCTCGGGGAAACACGAACGCACCACTATTCGTACTTCGCCTCCCGAATGGGTGAACTTAATGGCATTATGGACGAGATTGAAAACTATCTGCTTGAGATGTTTCGGATCAACCATCGCACTAAGATTAAGCTCTTCACGGGAAGGAGTAATACTCACTCCTCGACGCTCGGCGAAAGCATCCAGCAACCCGACCACTGACTTCGCAATTCGGCTCACATTAACTACTTCCGGAGACGATTTTAAAAGACCAGCTTCGGCACGGTTTACATCAATAAAATCATTCATCAGCTGTAACAGACCGGCTCCATATTCGCGCACGTAGCGTAGACTTTCTCGGTGAGTGCCTTCAAGCTTACTTCCGATGAGCAAATCGAGCGCTTCCGCGGAGCACACTATTGCGGTAAGGGGATTCTTAATATCGTGAGCAATTTCGTTGGCTAGCTGAGTTCGAAGTCTGAGATTTCGACGCAGACTCTCTAGGTCCTGATAGAGTCGATCGCGATCCCTACGCAGCACGTAGGAGTCGTACACTGCACGAAAAAAAGCCGCGCAGGCCACAACCAAAGCTGTAACCGAAACAATCAACAAAAGCACACCACTAACTGGAGAAGTCAACACACGCTCATCTTAATAATCGGCCTTATGCAATCTGGCCTAAAGGGGCTTTGCTGACTGGAGCTGCTGTTACGAGTATTTCGTAGACACCCTGTAACCATTCAGCTTTTGCCCTGACTCTGCGTTGTGTTCAATTTGGCCTCCCTGCGGGGTACCGTGAGTACGCCCTCGGTCGGCCAAATTGAACACGCCTTGATTCAGGGCAAAATCTGAATGGTTACACCGAGTGCTGAATAGTTGCGATACCCTTTACATTCTCGAATCAATGTGGTTGCATCTTCCTCCGCCTTTTTTGGCCTTTTTTGATTCGTTTTTTGGGAAGCCGCAGTAAGGAGTCTCATGGCGCCCGGATCGCCGAATGTCCGTCTTGCACAGTCACATACGCCCACTCACGAGAATGGGTCCTGCGTCCTGGGAGATGTCACGCTGCAAGCCCTCTCCGACACCACCAACCTCGAAGATCTGAAACTATTTGCCCCTGCACGTTCGATGTATCAGTGTACGACGGCGAAACAACATCGGATCGTAGTCGGCGTAAGTCTGCCCGACCGCTTTGGTGCACGTGTACTGAGTATCGCGATTGCTACCGATCCATACCGAAGTAATGCGAGCGCACTTACTTTCTCTGAAGCACTGTATGACGCCGATGAAGTTTTTCGCGAAATCGTGAGACGTGCTGATACACATCAGCCTGCGAGCAAGTGCGCAATTATTCCCTTCTGTTACGATCAACGTTTTCACTATGACCATTACAGTTCATTTCTCAGAGATTTTCAGCATGGCATTCCACTCGTTGAAATGGTTCGTGGCTCGCGCCATATCATTGATCCGAAGCTCGAAGCTCAAGCCGCGCGAGCTGGAATTGAGAAGAAACTCCGCGGACAGATCGCCTGGATATTGCTCGAATGCTGCCGCGAAACTATTGAGCGCACCGGTTCACTTCTCGGTACGATTTCGGCGCTCGAATTCCTTAGCCTGATGCGCCGGGCTGGTATCACTGATCGATTGTCAGCGCGCATAGCCGCGCTCATCGGAAATAGAAGCGCTTTAGCTGAGCCATTTTCTCAGTGTACTGCTCGAGGCTTCCCGAAATATGTAGTACGAGCTGCGGAGTCTTTTGGTGGGCAAGTGTCGAGGAGCTTCTCAACAACAAATGTTCCGCCGCGAAACTGTGCCGATGCCCGCACGACCAGAGCACGAGGTATCAACGACCAATGGAACTCAGGATTAATTGACCCAATATTTGTGGCGTAATCGCGTTTATTTTCCGCCGCGGCCGCGCTCGGCGTTTTCGACTTCAGCGACATCTCCGCCTTTCAAATTCAAAAAGGCGAGCATCTGATTAATCAACACTTCGTAGTCCTTCTTGTCGCCCATATTAAGACGATATTCATTGATTACTTTGATCTGCATGTCCTTGTGCCAACTATCCCATGCTTGCTGCGAAATCTTCTGATAGATCTCTTTGCCGATTTCCCCAGGAAATGGAGCCTTCTCGAGGCCGGGAAGTAGCTTGCCTAATTTGACGCATTGGACCTGTCGTTTTTCCATAACTATCTAAAATCACTATATTTCTAATTCAAATCGCAATTCTGCTTAGCTTAGCGTTATTACAAATTTGTTACAATCAAATTACACCACCGTGACAACTCTGCCTCTCCAACCTGGCACATTCATGTGCATGCAAAGTCGAACTGCACGAAACGCAGAATCGGCAAGCAGGATGTGAAAAAGGGACTAAAAATTTAGAGGGAGGTTAGTTATGGAAATCAAGCTGCTCGACAATGAACTTATTGCGAAGATTAAAGAAGGTGACCTCGCAAGCTTCTCGGAAATAATCGAGCGCTATACCCAAAAAGTTCACAACCTGGCGATGCGCATCACTCGCAACGAAGAAGATACTGAAGAGATTTTACAAGACGTGTTTGTCACCGTCTTTCATAAAGCCGATCGCTTCGAGGGCAAATCGGCTTTCTCGAGCTGGCTTTATCGAATTACCGTTAATACTGCCTTCATGAAGCTGCGCAAGCGCCGCCAATCTCCCGCGGTCTCCATTGAAGAGGTCTCGGCATCAGTTAAAGATTCTTGGGTCGGAACCACTGCAGACGCAAGCGATGTGAACTATATCTGTTCACGCCATGAGCTTCGCGCTGAAATCGATGCTGCGATTGCTCAACTTCCTGAAGAGTACCGTACGATCTTTGTGCTCCGCGACGTAGACGGCCTGTCCAACCAAGAAGTTGGTGAGGTGCTTGGTCTCTCTGTTCCCGCAGTGAAATCGAGACTTCACCGTTCGCGGCTGATGCTGAGAAAGTCGCTACAAAAGTTTTATGATGACTATCGTGGTGACAAAATTTCCTACGGCGACAATGTGTGCGAGGAAGAGCTGCAGGCCGCTGCGTAGTACAGGACCTGGATAATTAACAGGTTGTTGAAGCGAGTCACTCGTTCTATTATTAACGAGATATTTCGCGCATGTAAGTGCAGCTACTTGCCCTTCTCTTTAAAGAGAGAGGAGTTGGGCGAGGTAGATCCAGAAATAATGATTTCTTGACGCCTTGCGCAAGAGGCTTTACGTGAAAGATGCGGCAATAAAGGGCGAGCTCCTCGTTTCACAAGACTCCCAAACTAAGGGATACATTGAAAGCACGGATGCGAGTGTCGTGCAGAGATCCTCATTCGTACGGCTTACCGATAGTTACTTACGGTATTTTGCCGGTGGTAGCACCCATACTGCTCGCGCAAAGCAGCTTGATATTGACCATTTTTCAAAATTTCTGGCGGCCTTTCGTGGACTCGCCAAGATTGAGAAACTTAAGGTGCAAGATTGGGACTTTAGCGCTACACAGCGATTTGTCGAAGATTCCCTACGCCATGGTGAGTCACCAGCAACTGTCGCACGTAGGCTGGCCACGCTAAAACATATGGGCCGGACTCTTGCTGAAAAGATCCCTGGGTACATTAACCCAGCGCGCGAGGTGCGTGCCCCAAGGCTTCCGACTCACAAACCACAGGGACTTACCCCCGCTGAAATATCAAAGATTCGCTCGAAAGCTGCCGAACGTCTGGCTCATAAGCGCTCGTTTGTGCGCCTTAGAAACTTAACTATCCTTGATTTCTTACTCGACACGGGAATCCGCGCCGATGAGATTCGACAGCTACGCATGTCGCAACTTGATGACAATCTGGAGTGGCTAAAGAACGTACGCACGAAAGGTAAGCGCTACCGTAATGTCTATATTACCTCGGCAGTGCGCCCAAAACTTAAGGAGTATCTTAAACAGAGAGCGCTTGAAATCGAACGCTTTATTCCGAAACTCAGCCGTAAACAGGACCGCATGCTGCCACTTTTCCCGAGCGGTTATAGCGCAAGCGCGGCCGACCCCGAATCGTTTTTGATGGGATCTAAGAGCATCTGGAGGGCAATACATGAGCTTTCGGTAGACACTCCACTACACCCGCATCTTCTACGTCACAGCTACGCCCTTGAATTACTTGACGACTCGAATGATGTGCGTCTTGTGGCGCAAGCACTTGGGCATAGCGATGTACGCACCACCATGCGTTATACTGAGCGCACCGATTCGCAAATTGCCCGTGCTCTTGAGCGAACTAGAAGCAAGCAATAAGTGCTACGAACTGCTGCCCTGCTCTATAATTTCTTTCTTGAACTTGGGCACCGGTTGCTCGTCATACAGGTGCTGAATATCTTTAACCTGGCCCTTTCGATCGTACTTCACAATTACCGTGTGTTTATCGCCCTGGAGAGCCTCACCTTGAAAAGTAACAAGCTCGGCAAGGCCGAGCGTCGCCCCGTCGAGAATTGCGTAAAGCGCAGCGCGCTGCATGCTTGCTTCATCTCCAGTAAAGTACTGATACGTCGCCGTATCAGCGTCCCAACCGCGTGTAAACTTAATTGGGCGGCCTAATACTTCTTCGACAGCACTCCTATGCGAACCGACGTTTAAGCTGCTCATATCGGGCTCCTTTGAGCCTGACGCGGCCATAAAAACGGAGCAGCCGGATAACCCTAAAAGTGCCAAAGAAAGCAATATCTTCTTATACATAGCTCCATCCAGATAATGTCGTAATTGTGACCGGAGAAGCTGCAATTTTTATGCCTATGAAACTAGGTCGACACGAAGTGACCAGGAACCATACATTTGGTACCGATGGGATAGAGATTTCCTAATGCTACGCATTTTTCTGCATATCATATTCCGCTCTGAAGCGAGCTGCTCTGGTGTGCGATCATTTCATGACCGCACACCGATATTGTTTAGCGGTGCGCCAAACAATCCAGGGCATCACTTGTACCCTTTTCTTTGAGCGCAATTCTTGATTGGTCGTAGTTGCCAAGCATTTCGTACTCTGCGCCGGACTTAAGCTTGCACTCCATTTTTCCCGACATCGTATAGGTCGTGGTGTACGTCGTCGTGGTATATAGCCCCGACGGTACTGTGTATGAAGATGAATCGTAGAATCCAACATCAAGGCGATGCTTTCCCGGAAGAATGAGAACTTTATTATCAATCCGACCAAGAGTTATGAAAGGTACAATTTTTTGGCCAAGCTTGTTCAAAAAGGAAGGGGTGACATCGCGACCATCGACGGAATTGATATACGCGCTAGTCTGTAGAACCTGCGCTGGGACTTGGCCGTTCGGTAAAACATCATACGTTGGATACTCCACAGTGGCCAAAGTGTAGCAGCCTTGCAATAGCAGCGCGGCGGGGACGATAAAGGCAATCGCAAACTTCTTGAACATACTTAACCTCACTTACACAACACTTGATTTGTCGGCACCAAAACATGCCGTCACTTGGTTATGACCGAAATCGATTCGACGGTATCGCTGTACTGACTAAATTACGAAATTTGCCGAGTACTCTTTCACTGAAATACGCTCGCGCTGCCTCCGCAGAGATTGAGATGGAATCTTTAGGCGACAAAGCGCTAATTTGCGAGCTTTACACGCGCACGCGCGCTTTCTTGGGAGAGTCTTCGCGCACTCTTTTCATCAACAAAGAAGAAGAGGCTCGCAGTAACGCGAGCACCGCGTGGAAGGTTCTTTATCCGAAGACTGGGCTGGGCGACTTCGTATTCGAAAATTTGCTTCTCGCGCCGACCAGTCGTCGGATTTTTAGAGTTCACAACCACACGAAGCAACTTTCGTATTCCCGAAGAATCGCTCACCAAGACTTTTACCGCGCGGCCCCGCGCAATGAGCTTAGGCACCTTAGGCACGAGTGTTTCAATCGCCGGATCCTTACAATCAAGATCACCGTTTGCGTCCGAATCAATGTCCGGTGACCCACACCCGCATACTCCAGGGCTACTTTTCAAAGGATCGAGTGGACAGAGGTCGCAGTCCACCGCCGGAGAACCTGCACCAAGGCACCTGCTTCCCTGGTTCATAAGCGACGCATTAAGCGCCTTGCCTACCTCCGTGCACTCAACGCTATTTTCGCCGTAAAGATCGAAACAGGCGTACAGCAATGCGTTGTATGCTTCTCGAAACCCGGATGCCATGTGCAAATAATGGGTCAGTGCGCGATAGAATATCGCCTGCTGTTTCACCGCTCCGATAGCGCTAATTTGGCAGCTCGCGGCGTTGCCACCAGAAGCAAGAAGCTTCGCAATATAACTAAGCACAGTGCTATTGGTGTGCACACCTCCCCGATCATCACTTCCGCACTCATAATGCGGGCTAAAAGTCGACGAAGGTGAAAACATGGCTTCCGGATTATTGAGGTCGCGGAAGATCATAAACGCACCAGTTCCCATCATCCAATCATTATTGCCACTAGCCGATCGTTCGATAGCTTCACCGAAGACATCAGCAAACCCCTCATCGAGTGCACCAGACTCGCCCTGATATACGAAACCAGAAGGGAAACCAGTCGCATCGACAATACTATGATAGGTCACGGCATGAGTGTACTCGTGGCCGACGATATCGCTTGAGACAAGCCCCTGACAAAAGATAAGTCGGCCATCGCCTGCCGTAGTAAAAAGTGCATTCGGGCAGTTAATCCTGCCAATTATCTCTTCCGCCGCATAATCTGCGTATGCCGCTGCGACAGTCGCCTTAGAATCAGAGAAAACCCCTAATCCCCCAATGCCATTTGGGCCATCACGATTAAAGCTTGCAAGATAATACTGGTGAGCGCTTCCGAGTGAGGTATAAAGTCGATCAACATCATCTCGATATTTTGTAAGGGTGGGGTTCATACCACGAGCGGGCATGCCTTCCGAGCGTCCCAAAATAAAATTATTGGACGAATTAGGAACATCCAACGCGCAATTCCCATCGCCAGCCGTGCAATCGTACACTGCACGAAAAAGCGCTTCCGCGCCATGCACGCGGACATAAAGGACTGCGCCAGTTTGAGCATCTATTAGAATTGTCTTACTAAGCGTTCCATCCTGATCTTCCACAATAAAGTGCCAGGCAAGCACAGTCGGAGTATTTACGAGGGGCTCGACAAGCGCTCTATCGAAATAGACCAAACCACGCCTTGCAACTGCGCTTTTTGCTTCGAAAGCAAATGCTTTCTTCGCAAGGGCTTCTGCCTCATTCTCGGCAAGCTGTGGAACAACATCTTGCGGCAACACTTCGCTCACATGTGCAACGATCGAACGAATCTCCCCGCTTGGCTCGCGCGTGACGAGGGCCTGCGAACCGAAAACACTAATTCCATATATATACTGCCCAAAACGTTCCGAAGAGGAGCTCGCATCATCGCTCTTGCGCACAGCGATGAAGTCAAAGGAGCCGACGGAATAGCTCTGAGCTATCAGCGCGAACTTCAGCTCCGCGCTCGAGATTCCTGACCTGTGTGCGGCAAGGGCGCGCGGTACCGCATTGCGAGAGTAGTACACTGAGGTGATTTTCCCGGAGTTCGGATCGCGTGATGTATGTATCGGATCTGCGCTCGCAGAAAACTCCGAGGCAAATAGAGTGAAAACGAGAAGTACTTGCGCACATCTAAGCGCAAAATTTTGAATCAACACGTAAAACCTTCTAAGAAACTTGGAACCCCTATGTTTCTTAGTTATGGATAGGTTGACGAGTTACGTTACCTAAAATTAAGCAGGACAAGCACTAAGCTTTTCGGTAACTTACTGAAGCAAAATTAGCTACGGGGGCCAACTAAAGACTCGTCCGCTTCCTTTAGTATGGTTGGCACTTCCGGTAAACGTATCGCCGGTGCTCACCATCGAGAGCGCCACTCCTGGGCTCAACTGGTCTAAATTAGGAAGTAGAGTTGGACAGCTGCTTTGGTCGCAGGTCAAATAAGCGACGGAATCGGCATAGTAGGCCTCTTCGGCAACCGCGACGGTACGCAAATCTACCTGGGCGATCGCGTCAAAACCTTTGGTTCTGTACTGTGCATATTGGGGAATTGCAATCGCGGCTAATAGGCCGATGATTGCCACTACCGTCAAGAGCTCTATGAGAGTGAAACCAAATTCATTACCGGCTCGTCGCATACGAAAATCTCGCTTTTCAAACCCACAATGCACTATTAATCAGGAAATATGCCAGCTACTCGCTTCTGTTTAAGTTCAATGGTATATGCCACTTAACTTTTGTTTCGTTGCTTCGCTCGGTACTACAGCGCTGAACCAAGCAACTTTTTGCAGAGCTTACCATGCGCATCTCCGTCGTCGGTTGCGGCAACATAGGTTTCGCCATTACTCAGTCATTACTTGAGCGCGGTCTTACCACCCCCCAAGACCTATGGGTTGTGCAGCGTGGCGAGCCCCGTACAGTTTTCTTGCGCGAAAGAATTGACTGCAATATTTCACAGAGCCCATCGAAAGAGCTTGCTGAAAGTGAGTTGCTCCTCATCGCGGTAAAGCCGCAAGATTTTCCGTCTGCCGCTGAGCAGATCGCACCATTGATATCGTCCAAGATGTTAATAATAAGTGTTATGGCCGGCGTTAGAATCTCGAGCATGCAAAAGCTACTGGCCCCTGCCACACAAATTATTCGCTCTATGCCAAACCTTCCGGCCCGAATAGCGCGCTCAGTTACCCCATATTTTGCACCAGACGTGGTGGCTCCGGAAAACATCTCGCGTGCAGAAAAGGTGCTGCTGTCGTTTGGCAGTGCAATTCGGCTCCATGCTGAAGAGGAAATTGATGCGGCCACTGCGATCTCGGGAAGTGGCCCAGCTTACTTTTACCTTTTTATAGAAAGCTTGCTTGAAGCCGCTCGAAAAATTGGGCTTGCTGAAAGCGAGGCACGGCTTATGGTACGAGACATGATTTCTGGCTCTCTCGACCTTTGGACCAAGAACCTAGATGAGCTTTCGACCCTACGGGATGCGCCACGCTCCAAAGCTGGGACCACTGAGGCGGCGTTTAAGGTATTATTCTCTAGAAATTTCAAAGAGAGCGTTATTGAAGCAGTCGTTGCGGCACATGCACGTGCGCAAGAGCTCTCGGAATGTCTTTCCTCGCAAGCAACAAAGGGATAACGGTGAAAAATCAATTTGATGGAACGTTCGAGTCGTTAGGCCACAAGTTTATTGTTGAGCTTGAGGGCCCCATTCTTACCTCGAGCGAGCGTGAGAATCTTAAGAAGTTATCACCGATTGGCTTTTGCCCTTTTGCCAAGAACTTTCTTGGGCACCATGAGGCGACAAGTTTTTCCTACGACCGCTGGCTCAAAGCGTTTGCTACGCTGATAAAGGACTTCAAACAGTGCACTGGCCGTGATGAAATAATTGTCGCGATCGACCACGAGGGTGGAAGAGTAGTACGCCCGCCGGCGCCGATAACGCGCTTTCCGTACGCTTTTCACTGGGCTTCGCGTGTCGATGACGTCGCGCAAGCGATGGCCCTTGAGCTACGTTCACTCGGCGTCAATATTACTTTCGCGCCGGTTTGCGATATTCACACCAACCCTGACAACCCGGTTATCGGAGAACGCGCGTTTGGCACAGACCCTGCATCGGTCACTCGCGCTGCCTCGCAGTTCGCTAAAATAATGTCGTCCAAGGGGATAGTGCCTTGCGCCAAGCATTTTCCTGGCCACGGCGACGTAAATGTTGACACGCATGAAGGACTTGCCACCTTAGGACTAAGCGAGGAGCAGCTGCTGCAGCGCGAACTCGCTCCGTTTGAAGCGCTCATTCGTGAAGGCATACCTATGATCATGAGCGCGCATATTCTTTTCCCGGCAATTGACAAGCTTAATCCCGCGACGCTGTCAGTACCGATACTCAAGGGCATGCTCCGTGACAAGCTTGGGTTCAAGGGCGTAGTCGTGTCCGATGCACTTGGCATGGAAGCGATTCGTTCTCGCTTTGAAACTTCGGAAGCGATGAGACTTTCAGTTGAGGCACAGTGCGATCTCTATATCGTTGCGCATCGGGTGGGTCTCGAATGGGCAATTCAACGGGCCGAGGCAATCATTGAGCTCGTGAAATCCGGGGCGTTGTCCGCCGATCTTCTCGATCACTCCTCGAAGCGGATTGAGAAACTTCTTGGACTGCTAGCGCGAAGCGATTGCAGCAAACTCGACGATTCGGTATTTGAGGCACACGCTCTCCTTGCAAGGTCACTCTATGAATAAAAGCACTGGTCATACTATTTTCCGACGCGAATTTATCGAAGCGCTACTTTCAACTCTTTCTCCACATAAAGCAGTTACCCTCTCCGAAGACGCGACGGTTTCAGAGGGCCTACAAAAACTAGCCGAAAACCAGATTGGTTCGTTGGTAATACTCGATACGAAGAATGAGCTTAAAGCAATCGTTACCGAAAGGGACATTCTCTCGAAATTCGATTCGCTGGTATCCAAGCAACCAGAGGCAAATATTTTATCGATTGCGTCGCGTGGCCCGGAATGGCTCAAAGAAAACGCGAGCATTGCTCGAGCACTTTTTCTGATGTCCTCGGGAGGCTTTCGACATCTCCCTATTAAAGTTCGCAATAGTGGCGATTGGCACATTATCTCCTCGAAAGATTTTTTGGACAGGATTCACGCCCGACTCACTTCGAAAATTCTCGATCCAGCGCTTCGCTTTGATTTTGACACAAATCAAGTTGATGATTTTTTCGGATCAGATCTAGGGATTCTTCGCGCCGCCCCCGCGCTCACACTCAGAGCCGAAGATAGCGCCGAGAAGGCGCTTGCGATGATGCTATCGCGTCATTGCGGATCGGTGGTTGTCACTACAGCTTCGTCAAAAGTCTTGGGGATATTCACGGAAAGAGATTTCGTGCGAAAAATAGCAGCGCGTCATACCAACCCCGCGATCACGAAGCTCTCTGATGTGATGACGAAGAATCCTGTCACCCTTCAGGCCCGCGCTTCAGTCGCTTATGCATTCTCGCAAATGTCCGAGAAGGGCTTTCGGCATCTACCGATTGTCAGCGATGACGAGCAGCTGGTTGGCGTGCTCTCGGTACGAAGCTTTATTGACTATCTTTCGCATAGCATAATTAAGGAACTTGAGAACGCCAAACCAAGGTCTTAGCTTAAAGCCCCTTGAACTTATTCATGAAATAGCAGATTGACATCTCACTGCCCCGAGTTTAACTTTAGGGAAGTTTTTCTCTAGTGAATTTTGCTCCTTAAGGGAACGCCAATGAACGAAAAAACGTTGAACGAGAGAACGGTGAGTGAAGGGATGCTGGCTCAAGAGTTCACCGCGAAAGATGTTCAGGCTGTACTGAGGAGCCTCACCAAGGGCGAGGAAAAAATTGGCCTTGCGCTTCTTAACTATTATTCCCGTACTAATCTTGTTCCGCAAAGTGGTCGTGAAAAATCTCGTGGAAGGAAGAAGTACGCGTACTCGGATCTCGTGTTACTTTGTTGGCTTTTTCGCATGAAGCGTGAGGGGCTACCTGTAAATCGTTTCCGTCGAGGCATTGACTATCTTCGCGGAAAGCTTCCAAAGCTTCACAAGAATCCAACAGACATGGTACTTCTTACTGATGGCCGTCAACTTTTTATTAAGCATAGAATCGAAGAGAAAGGCCAGATAGCTGAGGTTCTCACAGGCAAGAAAGCCGGACAGTATGTATGGGCCTACGCGATTGGGTCGCTTATAGAAGAGGTTGATCGAATAATTTCTGAGCAGAAGTTGGCTCTGGACAAGCGGCCAGCGGAGAGACGGGAGGCAGCGTAATTAAAATGGGTAGCAACACAAGGTCGGGAACTGTACGTCAGCTTATGGAGCTTCTTTGGGAAAAGAAGGCTTGGTGGCTTGTACCCATGGTCACTGTTTTTCTGGCACTTGGCGCTCTAATCGTCATGACGGCGGGCTCTTCGCTCTCCCCCTTCATCTACGCGCTTTTTTAGCAAGCAGGCTCTGCCGAGCCTCGAGCCACTTTGCGTTTCCTCCTCCTTGGCACTTTGCACATTGGCGGTTCCGGCAGGAGTTATAGATTGGAACTGTCTTTTTGCAGTCCTGACACTCATAGAGATGTCCGCCCATCTCCAGAGTTCGGCATCTCAGAATACGGAATTTACTTGTGAGCAAACTACTACCCATATTCAGAGCCTCATACTACTTCAGCGCGCTTGGCGACTTATCACTTTTGTATGAGGCCTATGACTTCAGTTCTCAGGCTGAAAAGCGAGGCGTTCCGCTTGAGTCTTTTGGCCGTCGTTTCTCAAGTCTCCGTTACTATACGTCTCAATCCATGAAATTCACCGATGACCCCGGAGCTTGTCGTCTCTCATTCGAGTGAGTTCTCAATGCTATTATTTCCCGGTCCTCGAACGCCAGCGTATCACAGCTGCAAGCACTACACTTCTTTAGTTCGTTCGTTAGCCTATACTGGTAGAGCTTGTGAGTATTTTTCTGTGTCCAAAAAAATAAGCTGAAGGCTTAGGTAGGTGAGGTGTATCTCGGACACAAGTAAATTCCGCATAATTCCCGCTTTCCCTTATCTCAGATTATTCGCGTAACTTAAATTCGCACTCCGCAGCAGAAAGCTGTGAGAAGTCCAGGCTAGGCTTTAGAATGACGCCGCTCGCTCGGCTCCTCAACACAACGATACTATCGCTCGAAAACGCCCACTCCATTTCTTCTTAAAATTTCAAAATAACAAAGCTAAGCCCCTTGCTTTGCTGGCTCCGCTAGTTTGGGTGTCCAGAGAGAAATGTCCAGAGAGAGATGAGGAGTTATTTGGGGAGGCCTTTGGAGGCTGCCCATTCCTGATCGGCGGCGCCGAGGAAACAGATTACCTCTGCGACCAGACGGTAACTCTCAGGCGAGATCGCTTCTCCTACACCAACTCTTGCGAGTAGCTCCGTCAAATTTGTGTCTTGATGCACCGGGATCTTATTCTGTTCTGCAAGCCGTACAATCTCGTGCGCGAGCTCGCCCACCCCAGCAGCAACAATTTTTGGAAGCGATTCCGCATTTTCGTATTGCAGTGCAACGGCCCGATCTCGATTTGGGACTTGGCGCCTCTCGTGCTTCACTACTACTCGCCCTTTTCTCCGCCCTTTCCGGCTTTTACTGAATTAACCACGCCGTCTTTGACTTTTTGCTTCAAAAGCTCCTTAGGAAGTCGCCAGCCACCCGGCTTCGGCTGTTCCTCTTCTCCTCCGAACAAAAGTACGTTCGAACGTTCATAATCAAAAAGCGCATCGATAAAATTGGTAGTTGCGCGTGTCGAATACTCGCGCACGAAATAATTGAGCGATCGGCTTGCATGTGCCAGCGCACGACGAAGATCCCTATCCACTGGCATCATATTGTCGCCGTTTTCCTCGAAGACTCTTCTAAAAAGCGCTGCGAGCTCTTCAGCACGAGTAAGATCTTCCCACGCCATTCCCTCGATGACTCGGTGCGCACGCGTACGCTTCGACTCGCGAAGCACTATAAAGCGCGCAACAAATGCCGTGCGACGAGCCCTGATAGTATCGGGGTCATCAGCTTTTTCCGGTACTGGGGTTGTTACGTTATTTTCCACTCTGCAGATCTGTTCCATAGGTCACCAACTCCTTTGCATCGGGCATTCAACTCAGTCCTCGAGGGGGCGACCAGACTTATAAAGACAATCGACAAAGCAGCGTGGGTACTTAACCGTGATTTCTTGTCCTTATTGATGCTATACTGCAACTAATGATGAAGGAATTCGATAACTACCTAAAAACCTTCAAGAAACGTGGGCTCGCGCTTCTTGTGGATGACTCCACGGCAAGAGGAAAGGCGGTACTTTTCAGCCCCGCGCAATGCATTACTGAGACCCGCGTAGCCGAGATTCTTAATATTAGCGGCGGCCTACTTGGAGTCGGCATGAGCGTTTCACGTGCTGAGGCGTTTCGTCTCCCGGACATGGGAAGACCACTTACCGAAAGCGCATCTGCGCCGACGAGAGAGCGTCGTTTTACGGTTTCCGTCGAAGCGCGCGAAGGTGTCGGCACCGGAATTAGCGCCCGCGATCGGGCGACTACCATTCAGATCTTAGGTGAAGAGGTCCCCAACCCAAGAAAGCTAGTCAGCCCTGGCCATATATTCCCAATCATTCTTCGCGAAGGCGGTGTACTCATTCGAAGTGCACTTTTCGAAGGAGCCCTCGACATTAATCAGATCGCTGGCTACAGAGACTCGGTCGCTCTTTGTGACGCACTTGCGCCAAACGGTGAATATCTCGATGCAGCCGGAACACAGGCGCTGGCACTTAAGGAGAATATTCCCTGCAGCACACTCTCCGAATTGATACGATATCGCCTGGAATCAGAACAGCTGGTGTACCGTGTTGCCGAAGCAAAACTTCCCACGAGAGACGGCGGCGAAATGCGTTCAATTGTATACCGCTCTAAACTTCATTACGGCGAGCATATCGCCCTCGTAAAAGGGACTATCGATCCAGAAAAACCAGTGGTCACTCGCGTACAGCTTGAATTCACCTTCGGCGATGTCTTTGGCGGGGACAACCCACCAAGTCGAAAACAAATTACCTATTCACTTCGCGCATTAGAAAAGGAGCAATCTGGAATCTTCTTGTACCTCCGTCGCCCAAGAAAAGGCCAAATTTCCTCGCAGGTCGCGGCTTGGCAATCGAGCTTTGATGACAAGCCCGCCTCCTCGATGCGCGAATACGGGCTTGGCGCACAAATACTCCGCGACCTTGGCGCAAAAAAAATAGCGCTGCTCACCGATTCACCGAAAGAATTTAGCGGCATTGAAAGTTTCGGAATTGAGATCATCTCACAACAGAACATTCCTTATACAGAGGCACCATGAAAGCACCACCAATTACGTTTGCCGATGTCGTGCATCAGTCGGTTTCATTTTCGCCTGATAAAGTGGGCGACGATATCATTCTTGCGCTGCTTGACACCCCTTGGGTACAGCGCCTTCGTGAGATTAGCCAGACCGCCAATACTCGATTGGTGTATATGTTTTCCGAGCATTCACGTTTTGGTCACAGTCTTGGCGTTGCCTACCTGGCCAGTATGCTCATGGAGAAGCTGGCGGTCGAATATCCTTCTAAGGTAGCGCCGTATCGCCGCGCCGTACTCGCAGCAGCACTGCTTCATGATGTTGGTCATCTTGCACCCGGATCCCACACTGCATTCAAGACCTGGTTTCCTGACCAGCGTGATTCTCATGAAGAACTCTCAATTCGAATCATACAGCAGGACCCACAAATGCAGAAAGTGCTCTCGGTGCAACCGGATCTCCTTGCATTAACGTCGAAGATTCTTCACGAATCAGATGAGATCCCTGCGTGGACTTGGGAGATTATATCGGGCGGTGGCTGGAACGTCGATCGCGGCAATTGGTGTAGTGTCGATAGCGTACTGGCCGGAGTTTCATACGGAAAATATAACATTCCCGCGCTAATTGAATCGATGCAGATTACTGACAAGGGACATCTTGCGGTCAGCGAGAATCGACTCGACGCAATGATGCACTTCGCAATTTCTCGACATGCAATGTACCGGCAGATCTATCATCACCGCGTAATCCTTGCTGCCGACATGCTTAATAAAGCCATTGTGCAGCGCGCACGCGATTTGAACTCGAAGCTTGACTTTGCTGACGATGCGATGCGCTCCGTGCTTTCAGCAACATCGCCTACTGAACTCACACTGGATACTATTTTCACTATGCGCGAAAGTTGGTGGCGCTACCACTTAATACGTTGGTCACGATCGACGGATCAAATCCTGTCTGACCTCTCTTCAAGGCTTCTCAATCGTCGGCTCTTCAAAACCGTGCGCATTCATGGGAATGACGAAGAAGAGTCACTCCTAGAGCAAAGCACCAACGCCGTAGTCGATTCGGGATTTGATCCAAAATACTATCTACACTCGGTGTCGACCTCGGATATTCAGGCAGGCGATCACGCGCAATCCATGGCGGTGGCCCTTGAAGATGGACGTATCGTCGGCCTTCAAGAGGCCGAACCACTTTTTGGGTATCTTGTACGCGAATCAAAGAACGCAATGCGACGCTGGCTGGTAATCCCAGAAGAGGCCAAGCGTAAACTCGGAAGAGTGCGCTAGCATGCGAGATGCAGATGACTCAAAATTCTGCTTTGCGCGAAGTCAGCCGTCGCCAGAACTTAACAAAGTGGAGATAAAATCCGCGCGCCTAACTTTGCGACCAATTCGAGAGGCCGATGCACAGTTCGTTTTTCGTGAGTTTACCAAAGAAGTAGCGCGCTTTATGACTCCCGAACCGGCGCACGCAATCGAGTCAACACTCGCTTTTATTAGAGGCGCAGTAGCTGATCGAGAAGCTGGAAAAGATCTACAACTAGTGATTGAAAGAGATCAGGAGCCGCTCGGACTAATTGGTCTTCATACTCGATTCACTGCAAGGTTTCCGGAGATTGGTCTCTGGCTAAAAACCTCAGCCCATCGAAACGGTTTTGGCCTCGAAGCTGTTCGTGCGCTAAAAGCTTGGGTAGATGCCTCGATTGAGTATCAGCATATTACCTACCCAGTTGCAGCGGAGAATCGCAGTAGCAGGAGAATACCCGAGTCTTTTGGAGCGGTTGTCGAGGAGCGCTATCTTTCAGAGAGAACTTGGGCTGAGCCATTAAACATTGTGGTTTACTATATCTATCCCGATTCTTGAGCTTCAGCACCGAAGACTTCAATTTACATTTGCAGAATAGGCAGGTAACCAAAACAGGTCAGCCCCCCGTAAAATCATCAACGAATTCCCTCCTGAAGCCACCGCCGCCAGGACCGCCGCGCGCCAGCGTTAATCTCGACGTAGCTAAGTTAAGCGCAAAGACAAATCGCATGCATCATTTTTACGGGCAAACTGCGAGCCTCCCGATCACTGCCAAGCTTTATGTGGATCTAGAGTGGGATGAATCACCACTGCATCTTCAAACCTGGGATGGTGGCTATTCGCCCTTGCAAGATGGCCATATCCAAATCGGGTACTGTTATCGGGGCCCCCTGTACCTGAAAACTCGCGGGCTTACTTTCGAGCTTAAGCAAGGGATGTACTTCGTAACATCGGAGCGGGGCGTGATCGAAGGTGGCCAGGGATTTTTCTGCTGCTATCGAGCTGCCGATTGCGCCCTGTTCATTGGAGAAATACTGCCCCCTGCTTTGGTGAAATCTGCGAAAAGTCAGATTTGTCGTACCTACTACCCTGGAGGAAGTTCGCCATGTGGACCATTCATTTCGGTGATCGATGTTACGAAATCTGGGACTCGTGAGCCTTACATGGCTGAGGCACCAGCTATTGCCATCGTCGCCGAAGGTCACGGAGTTTGCGCTTGTCACGGTAAAAAGTTTGCGCTTATCCCGGGTTTTGTATTCACGGTTTCATCTGATGACTGCTTCGAGTTCGAAAGCGGTGAGCCTCTTCGCATTATTTTTCTGCATGCAAATCGGAATCCTCAAAGCTTCAGAGCCACCGAAGTGCCGGATAAGAGTCTTTAGTTCGACCCCTACGTAACAGATATCAATGGCATTTATGCTTGATCTTCGCATTTCTGAATTCGGTTCTGAAAATTCAACAGGAACTTGTCTCAGGAAACTCTTATCCCTTTTATGCATTAAGCTGCTCCTCAATCGCCGGACTTCACCGTGCAACGATAAACGCTTGGGAGAAAATTATGGACTCGAAATTAGTACTCCATTTTGTCAGATTAGATGACGAGGTCGGACTTTTCTCGACTGAGTTTTTTCATATTGCTGTCGGGGAGCTACGACGCACAGTACGCGGCAAAACCCCGGGAGCATTTCGAAGTCAGGGAGTCTTTCAATGGTCATCAGCAGTCCAAGCACTCGCTGTTCTTTTTCTAAAATCAAAATGCGCCTGCGCACCGAATATGCCGGACTATTCTGATGACACCATAGAGGGAATGAAAGGTAGTCGCGCTCTTTCGCTTGACTACGCCATCACCAAGGGCCCGATATGGGTAGCGGACATGTTTGGGACAGATAGTTTCGGTCGATTGATCGCACCTCGATTATTTCGACGCACAAACTCCAATCTAAAATTTCCGGGACCGGTCGTGATCGCCGTAAATGATAACGTGCTTCGCCCCTGCGATGTCTCAATAACTCTTGATGGAGTTTTGGTGGAGGAGCGTGCGCAACTTGTCGAGCTGCTCAAAAGAGTAATGACACAGTGCGGTATGCGAAGTAGCGCCCCCGGCGAAGGCGTCACGGAATTGCGACAGCTTAAGCACTCTGAGGAGAAAAAACTCATGGCAGTCGCATAGCCGCTGCCATAGCTAACTATCTAGGGGAGCGCGGGCGAAGGATCTTAATTAACTACCTTCGTGCTTAAACGCTTTCGTTTAGACGCGCACAGCCTACAAGAAATCTCAGTAAGCTCCTGCCTTTTTGGAGTAGGCATACGTATTGCGAAGCTAGTCGATGCCTCACAGCTGCGCTGCCAAAAGTCCAGGTTAAACATCTAAAATAATTGACTAAAGTGGCACCACTGCGTCTGCGAATCACTTTCGCGGAGCACACATCAAACACTGAGACAAATTCAAGGACAAATCATGCGTTCAAAATTCCTTCTAAACTCAATCTTTATATTAGCATTGACGTCTCTACCGTCAGCGCTCAGCGCTGAAATGGGACTCGACACCCCAACACCGGCACAGGTCAGCACTGCAAATACTTGCCTTACAGCAAGCTTACAGACTGTAACCCCCTCTCCCACCGCCTCCAAGACCGCCTCAAGCTCGCCGAGTCCTTCGCCAACTAGTCAAGCTGCAAGTTGCGGCACGCCCGATCGCAATGGACAGCTCGTGGCGCAGGCGGCCTTTCATATCGCTCTGACCGACAACACACCAGATGCATGGGACAGTTCCGCCCAGGGATGGGACCCGTACCCGTTGGTTCTGCCTTCGGCGACGGACGCCGCGACACTCGCCACTAAGTATCCATCACTCGCTCCATATGTTGGCCTTGCCTCACAAATTGTGGGCACACTTGAGATTGACTCGGAGGATGTAGGTAAGCGCTCATTTTACCGAATAGTCACGGATAACGAAGATCAAGTTGTCGTCGCTGCATTCGGCATTCAGCCGCCTGCCACGGGCGACGGTCAAACGTATCAATTCTCGGGAAGGCATATCCTAAAGCCTGGGTATGCTCCTAACGAGTACGAGCCCACGGCATCAAAATCAGTTTTCTATGTCACTAGTTTCACTCCGACCGGCGCTCCAATGGCCAGACTAGCTCGCGATATGGCAAACGGCCTTGAAAACGAGCTTAGCGCAGTTAATGTTGCGCCCAACAATATATTAGTTGTCCCCATCGGATTTGACGCGCCCAACTCCACTACGCAGGACCTCGCGTGGAGCGACTCATTTGCCACGGAATCAGGGCGGATTAATTCTCGTGCCGAGTTCACGACTCTTCTCGGTAGAGTAAGTTCTGAGATTTCACGAATTTCGCATACTCAATTTGTGCCGAACTTTACCCTCGACGATCCAGCGCTCGCTGATATGAATATTTTTCGCTCGGGATGTCGTAATTCAACGATTCGCAAATATTCAAAGCGTGAACTTAGCGACGAAGAGCGCGCCAGCTACAACCATGTCATATACGTCTTTGCGTCTCCTGCCAGCGCGATTGCGGCAACCGAAGGGACCGATGCGTGTCCCACCGAGAGCAAAGGCTTTGTCGAAGTACGAAGAGGAAAATCTTCGGCGGTGATCTCAAATTATCGGGTCACTCTTTCCAATTTGGTGCACCTCGTTCTTCATCAGCTTGGAGCTCAACACACGGGTCTGCTCTACTGCGGTACTACTAGCCTGGGCCATCCAGCATTCGGTGGTATTCCATTTACGACCTATTTTGAAATACCAGCTTCGGGGCGAACATGCGGTTCTGCTGGCGGAGCCGACGTATTTGATGTGATGGGTGCCGGCGATAGCTCAAGCGGACTAAGTCCAATTGAACAGCTCGATCTTGGATGGCTGCCACCTATTGGACAGGGAAATAACGGCGCTGATATTCTAGAGGTAAGAACTTCTGGGGAATACAAACTCGCCAATATTGACGATAGCCTCGCAAGCCCTCACCCACACGTTCTTGCGATCCCCCTCAGTCGAAGCGGATCGAGCAGCAAGTATTATTATCTCACCTTTCAAGAGGGAAAGCTGCTCACTCGTATTAATGTGAAAGGCGGCGGTGGAACTTCGCAGCTAGTGAATACTGGAGCCCCGTCAACTCCCGGTACCTCTAGTGCGCTTACTCTGCTGCAATCATCGGCCGGAGCAAGCTTGCTTGCGTCGTTCCCCGCACGGCCATACATACTTCCGGGCCATCAGTACCTAGAATCAGTACGAAACTACCAGATCATATTTCAAGGTGTTGAAAACAATGTGGCTACTGTACGCATTCAATTTCATAGCAGTGTGAGTCCTGTTGCCGCTTACAGCAGCAGCAATGTTCAAGGGCGCGCCGATAGTCGAAATTCGATTACACTGACGTGGACGCCAGTAAGCGGAGCAAGTAGCTATCATATATCGCGAGCAAGATTTCCCGATGCAGTTTACAATGGAGTAACATACCCCAATCCCGTAGGCACAGACGGGAAAGATTTTGAAGTCTCAGGTACCACCACCACCCTCACCGACACGAATCTACAGCCGAACAGTTTTTATGGATATGTAGTACAGGTCAGAAATGCACAGGGCGCGCTTTCAAGCCTTAACCAATATGGAGCAACCCCCGTCTATCGGACACAAAACTAGCTTTACGAGATTCGGAAGGGTATAGGCCACATTCGACCGACGACTTACGCACACAAGTTTAGCGCCGCTCAAGTTCTTTAAGACTTTAGAACTTTCCTCGAAAAGGTCCAGGTAAGTCAGGGGACTGACGAAGTCTCGCCATGCGACGCGTACTCAATTCTTTGGTTGAAACTTGCTGTGCGCGTGAGTTATCATCTGCTCGTTTAGTCAACAAGCGCAAAATCCCTTGCTACTGGAGACCCTATGAACTCCCCTCTTGCAACCACCCGATCGCGTGCCTCAGGAAAAATTACCCGTGGAAGCAATGAGCTCGATTTCCTATGTGATGATAAGGTCTCCCGCCCGATGGCAGAAAAAATGGATGGTCTTTACCATACCTGTTTTTACAACCTCGAGCTACAGCGCGCGGTTATGCATGAGATGATTACTAACTTTGGGCGAATTGTTGAATTTTTACAGAGACCTTCAGTCGCGAAATCGGAGCGTCTTGCGTTTGTCGTGGGCCTGGTAGCTATTTCCGAACTCTCGCAAGGTGTCGAGCTCATTCCCCGCGCGCAGAAGCAGATTCTTGATTCCTTGCTGGTGGCAGTCGCCGATGACAAATTGACGCCCAAGTATCCCGGTCATAGAAACTTCTTCGGCAAATCGGTACCGTGCTCTGCCGAAGTGATTGGCAAAGCGCGTGAACGAATTGAAGAGAGTAGTTATAGCTCTGAGGCCGCCGCGGGGCAAAGGCCAGAGGCAGGACCTGTTATTAATAGTATCAGGAGCCAGTTGCCGACTCACGTCCCGCTTTTCAATGCGTACCTAACGCTCATAGAGAAAACTTCAGAAGCACGCAGCGAGAAGCAGCGTGCGCGAGTTGCTTTTAACAGTCTGAATGATAACGATCAGGCCGATGCCGAAGAGATCGAAAGTGCGCGAGAAACCTTGAGTCAAGATAGCGATGCATTTCAAGATGCAGTTGCAGCTGAAGGTGCCGCCAAAAAACGAATTGAAGAGTGCGGCTGGACACCGCGTCACTGCTCCATGACTGATAGCACTGTCTTTGACTATCCCGCAGCGCTGATCGATGGCACACCAGTTCAGATAGTCTATCGAGTCGACACACCCAATAAGCTCTACTGGTATGTCAATAAAAGCATCGAAGCACTACTTCCGGCTACTGACGCGGCGCTCTTCGACCAGCGAAAATAACCAACGGACATATATAGACCGGCAATGCGATCAAGCTATCGAGGACGGACGCGCGCCTACACCGGGCCGCGCTCTCCTGTGTTATTTTTCCGGGAAGTGATTTCGCCGAAATTAGAAAATTCTGACGGATAGCAGTCCAAAGGACAGCCATGTCACTTCTTTTAAATTGCTATTCAATCCCCTCTTCAAGATCCTCCGGCACTGCATAGCGATTCGCCTTTTGAATCAGCATAGTTTGAAAATTGCGGACCAGCTTGGAATTCTCTCCACGAATCGTATCAATAATTTCCGAGTACTGTTCGTAGTTATTGACCTCCATCTCAATTTCAATATTACAGTCGCCGACCTGCTCGATGTAAGAAATAATGTGCGGAGATCGATCGCAAAAACTTATCAACTCTTCGCGTAGTGCGATATCGTAGCTTCTTAGATAGAACTGGGTCTTAAAGAAGAGCAATCCAAGCTTTCCGAGATCGATCTCAATTCGATATCCGTTGATGATTTCAAGCCTCTCGAGCCGCTTTATTCTCTCCTGCACGGCTTGGTGAGTAAGATCTACCTTTGCTCCTATTGCAACCGTTGAAATACGCGCGTCTTTCGCAAGCAGTCTTAAGATTCGAAAATCAGTCTTATCTATTTCCAACTTTTCCGGCTTTCCGCCTACCCCTCTTTGAACACTAACATTGCTGCCTGTAAAATAGCGTCGCGCGTAACTTTTGTATTCAACCAACGTGTACGCGTTAAAATCAAGCACTACATCTGTAAATTTCGAAAGAATATGGGTGTGGATGTCATGAAATTCGAATGCGCTGCGCGCGAAAAGCACCACCACGAGATCCCATCCTCCATCGCAAAGCGCCAGCCAATAAATTCGAGGATGTTTTTGTAAATATATTAAGAATTCGCCAATTCGAGCCTTTCTATTCTCCAGCCGAAAATTTACTTTATACAGAGTGTATCCAAGCTTGTAGGGATTAATCGACGGCACAAATTGCCGAATAATTTTTTGCTCAATCAATTTTTCCACGTGATATTCGACTTGATCTCGACCGCGTTTAATTATGCGTGCGAGTTGTGAAATAGGCTGGCGCGAATCTCTATCGAGTTCAAAGAGAATTTTTCGGTCTACGGAATCAAGCTCAATCATAATCCTAACACTCCTCTAACGGATCAGACGATTATTCTTGCCATTTATGTCTGTCATTTTCAACCCATACTTACTTTTTTAGTACTATAAAGAAACTTATTGCAGATTTAGCAAGCACTGCGTTAGTGCTGCTCAATATGAAAACTTTCAGCGCACTACTATTCACTCTCGCGACAATCGCTTCGATATCTGTTCACGCACAATCCGATCCGATCGTCCCTTTGCCGGTAATCGCCGGAACAACGACCGGGACTATTGCCGCAAAGTTTGATGTCGACGGCACGGGCATCGCGACGTACAACATCCCAATCGCTGCTCCACCGGGAACAAACGGGTTGGTGCCAAAACTTGCGCTCGATTATCGCAGCAATGAGAGAAGCGGGCCAATTGGCCCAGGATGGAGAATAAGTGGACTATCCGCGATCGCCCGCTGTCCAACCAATTATGCGCGAGACGGATATGTAAGACTTGTCCAGTTCGACGGGAACGATCGTCTATGCATAGACGGCGTTCGTATTAAAGAGGTGACAGGGGTCTACGGAGCAGCCGGCACGGTCTATCGCACCGATCCGGACTCTCAGATAAAAATTATCTCGAATGGTCAATCCGGTAGCGGCCCACTTTCTTTTACCGTGTTTATGAAAAATGGGCTCATATATGAATATGGCTCAACTGCTGATTCGCGATTGGAGGCGCAGGGAACGCCGCACATTCTCTTCTGGCAGCTTTCTAGAATTGCCGACCGAAGCGGTAATTACCTAAATGTCGTTTACTCAAAAGATGCCACCCTCGGCGAAATACTTCCTCTGCAAATAAACTACACCGGGAACGCGCGCCTAAACCTCGCTCCCTACAATTCGCTTCGATTTACTTACGAGCCTCGCACTGTTTCCGCGACACGCTGGGTCAACGGAGCATTGATTTCATCTACAAAGCGCCTAAAAAGCCTGGCTACATACACCGACCAAGCTGTGGCCTGGACATACAACTTCACCTATGTTCACGAAAATGTCGCGCGAGAAGATCATCTCTCACGACTGCAAGAGTGCCCGGCCAGCGGTGGATGCCTCAGCACAACTTTTGCGTGGGGCCCCGAGTACACTAACAGCTATGATTTTACTGAACCGGCGCTCCTTCCAGGTATTGGCAATAACTACAACTCCATAAGCGGGTCCGGTCAACCGGTGCTCGTTGGGGATTGGAACGGCGACGGAAAAAGTGACATCGCACGAATTCTCGTTGGGCATATAGTATTTTATGTTCGTGGCAATGGAAACTTCACACAATACGCCGATGTAAATCTATGGAATCGTTACGCCAGCACTGACGCAAGCCCTGTGCTCGTTGGCGACTGGAATGGCGATGGCAAATCCGATCTCGCGATAGTGCAGCCTGACTCGTCAATTCACGTGTACATGTCGCACCCACAAGGTGGATTTAGCTTTAACTTCACGCAGCTCAACGCGATCGCTACGCGCCCGGAAGCGCAGTTTGTCAGAAACTTTATTTTCCGCAATAACACCACCACCCCCGTTGCGGCCGGAGATTGGAATGCCGACGGAAGAACAGACTTTCTTATAAAAAATGATACCTTTGTCGGGTTCTTCCTCTCAAACGGCGACGGCACCTTTGTGCGCGCCAATGACACACGTCTGCAATTCAATAAGGCTTCGACCTACGGTCCCACCTATGAATCACCGCTGATTGTCGGTGATTGGAACGGAGATGGTCTCAGCGACTTTGCCCTCGCAAGTTATTCGATGTTTGAGTTCTATGCCTCGAATGGTCAATCAGCAACACTTCTTCACGCGACCTTAAATTATGCGCCACAACAGGGATACAATAGCACAAGCGTATACCCAGTCCTTGTCGGCGACTGGAACGGCGATGGACTCACCGACTTTGGACGCGTCGCTGGCAACTCAACAATCCTTTGTGATTCAACCGGAAAAGGGCTGGCAAATTGCCGTTCAATTGCCGACTTTGCCCCGGCGTATGGTTACACCGACTCCGACACTTACCCCATTTTCGTCGGCGATTGGAACGGTGATGGGGTTTCGGATATCGCACGTCTCTATAATTCCGGCACGCGATTTTACAATATCAAAGGAAATTCATTTTTCGGTCCCCACGATCGGCCCGTTCTTCAGACTACAAGCGGTGTTCGTAGTAACGCATACTATCCCATAGTACTCGGCGACTGGAGCGGCGACGGATTCACTGATATCGCTCGCGTTGACGAAGCCGGCATTATTTATCAGAAACACGCCACTTCATTTACGAACCTCCTTACGACCATCACCGACAATATCGGTGCAGTGATAAAGATTGAATACGCTGCACTTTCGTCGCTTAGCCCGCAAATTTATACACAGACCACTGGTGCCGCCTATCCCATTTTGGATGTCTCGGGTTCTTCGCAACAGGTTGCCGCGGTCTCGAAATCAAACGGCTTGGGAACATTCGCTCGAGTCACCTATAACTATGCAGGATTACGTTACGACCAACTTGCAAAAAGCATTATTGGTTTTAGCTGGGTCAGAGCGCTTGATCAAACACGCGGCATTACCACGACTACCTATTATGAGACCGAAGGTGAATACCGTGGAGCCGTTAACAAAGTCGAGCAACAGCTCAGCAATGGCACCGTTATCAGCCGGTCGACCAATACCTGGGCAAGACGAGCATTAGCGCAGGGTGGAAGTTTTGACTATATTTCAAGGACCGTTGAGAACGCCTACGAGCTAGATGGAAGTCTCATCACCAGCACCGCTTCTGATTTCTTCTATGATGATTTTGCCAATCCAACTCAAACGGATATCCGTCGTTCGGACAATTCTAGTGAGACAACGACTAATACCTATATCAATGACACTTCAAATTGGCTGATTGGTCAGCTTGAGAAATCTCAAGTTACCAACATAGGCGGAGAGGATGGAAGCGTTGCTCTTACTCGTAACGCAGCATTTACTTACGCGGCAGGGACAGGCCTTCTGCTCAATGAAAAGACCGAGCCCGGTCATGTCACTCTCGAAACCAGTAAGAGCTACAACTATGACGGTTTTGGGAATGTCATAGCTACAAGCTTGAGTGCGCCTAACGTTGAGCCACGAAACGTGTCGAGCATCTATGATGCGCGTGGCCAGTTCCCTACCAAGACAACCAATGCGCTTGGCCAGTCGGAATATCCACTGTTCGAACCAAAATACGGCAGGTTTGGGAGACTTCAGGACAAAAACAACTTAGTCTGGCGATACTGGTACGATAATTTCGGAAGGACTTATGTCACACAGCCGCCGGACGGCACGATGACACGTATGCTTTATTTCAAAGCGGTCAATCCCGAACTCAGTAATTGCGCCTATTTCATTCGTACTGACAAAACCGGTCAAGGCCCACACATCGATTACTATGATGTGCTTGGTCGAGAGATCCGATCGGAGAGCACTGGCTTTGGCGGACAAAGAATTTTTGTCGACAAAGTATACGACGACAAGGGAAGTCTTATACTAGTTTCGGAACCGTACTTCTCCACTGAATCACCACTTTGGAACTCATATGAGTATGATGCACTCGGTCGCCTGACCAAAACTACAGCACCCGGAAATCGGACGACAATATTCAGTTATTATGGTCTCACCACTATTACCACCAATAGCCTTGGTCAGAAAACAATAAAAACGGTCAACGCGCGGGGACAGACCCTCGTTTCACAGGATGCTGCAGGTAAAAATGTTATCTACAGGTACGACAGTGCGGGAAATCTCACGCAGATCGTCGATCCGGCCAACAATAGTATCTCGATGCAATACGATCCACGTGGCAATCGTATTCGCCTTGAAGATCCGGATGTCGGAGTAGTGACATCGTCTTACAATGCGCTCGGAGAGGTCCTCTATGAAACCAACGCTAACAACGTCACGATCTACAAGACTTACGACAAGCTAGGTCGCCTAATCAAGAAAGACACACCCGAAGGTAGCCGTCAGTGGATATACGACGCGACCCCTAATGGAGTTGGTTCAGTGGCGCAGGTTCGCGGCATTAACGGATTCACCGAGACTTTTCTATACGATACATTGGGCCGACTGAGACAAGATGATCGAGTCATTCGAGGCCAGATCTATTCAGTGAAATACACCTATGATCAATATAGCCGTCCAAAGACGCTTAGCTATCCCAGCGGATTGGTTACTACGAACGTTTATAACGCCAACGGATTTCTCAATAATGTTAATCGTGCTTCGGACAGTTTTATGCTGTGGCGTGCTGACTCGATTAACGCCCGCGGCCAGCTCACCCTGCAAACGTATGGTAACGGACTTCAAACCACGAAGGTTTACAATCCCAACAATGCGCTTGTGCAAGAGATACGCACCGGCTCAATACAGAATTTAAACTTCACCTTTGATTCAATCGGAAACCTTACTCAAAGAAGGGATCTTAATGCAGCCCTCACCGAGAACTTCAGCTATGACAATCGCAATCGACTTATTCAATCGCAGGTCGTAGGGCAATTGCCGATTACCACCGTTTACGATGACCTCGGTAACATTACTTCTCGAAGTGACGTCGGCACCTATCGCTACGGAGAACGCGGTGCGGGGCCACATGCCGTCACTACAATAATCGGCGTGAAGCCCAACAGTTATACCTACGATCTCGCCGGATTTAGGCGCGCAAGTAACGGAGGATCCATCGCGTATAACTCAACCGGCGCGCCGATCGATATTCGCCAGGGCACTTACCAGATGGCCCTCGCGCTCGATCCAAACGACCGAAGAGTGGAGGAGGTTATTTACAATTCGGGGCTGCAGGTACAAAGCAAAGTTATGATTGGAGCAATCTATGAGAAGATCAACAAAGGGGGCGCCATTCGAGAGCTACACTACATTATGGGGAGCGAAGGAGCGGTCGCGGTTTATACCACCAAACCCGGACCAACAACCTCAATCAGCTACCTGCACACCGATCATCTGGGCTCAATTCAAACTATAACCGCAGATAACGCTGCAGCAAGCGAGGTTTCGAGCTTCGACAGCTGGGGGCTTCGGCGCTCGCCTTCGACGTGGACTGCACTGACGGGGCTTAAGTCCGCGGTAACCGATCGAGGCTTTACCGGGCATGAAGAGCTTCCAGACTTTTCACTGATTCATATGAATGGTCGTGTGTACGATCCGGTTGTCGGCAGATTCGTAAGCGCCGATCCGTTTATCCAATCGCCGTCGAACCTGCAAAGTCTTAATAGGTACAGCTACGTCAACAACAATCCGCTCTCATTTGTGGATCCAAGCGGCTACTTCTTAAAGGGCTTTTTCCGCGCAATCGGAGCCATTTTAAAGAAGGTAGTCCCAATCGCGCTCACTGTCGCAGCGGCTTACTTTACAGCCGGATCACTAAACGCATTTTTCTTCCCGATGGTTCAGTGTGGAATGATAAATGCTACCCTTGCAGCCACGCTGAGTGGTGTCGGAGCGGGCATGGCCTCCTCAGTAGTTGGAGCTTTGGCTAACGGGGGAAGCTTTAGTGATGGAATAAAGGCCGGGATACGTGGTGCGCCAATGAGTGCCCTTCGCGCAGTCGTTGCGTTCGGCATTGGAGAAGGGTTTGAGTCACGTCCGGATTTCAGACCGGGTGTGCTTACCAAAATCTTCGGCTCATATAGCAGCGAAGCGAAGATAATTGCGCATGGATTAGGTTCAGGTGCTTTGGGTGCAATCGAAGGCAAAAACTTTATGCAGGGGTTTTTCGCCGGCGCAGCCGGTGAAGCGGGAGTTAAGATTGGTGGCAAGTACTTGCCGGGAGATCTTCAGATTGTTTCAGCGGCAATTACCGGCGGCACCGCAGCGGCCATTACGGGAGGAAAATTTGCCGATGGCGCAATCTCAGCAAGCTTTATATATCTCTATAATTCGACAATTCATCAGGAAACAATTAACACGCTCAACAAAATAGATCCCAAGGGCGACAGTTATCACTTCTTTCCAGTCGACGCCCCCTACATACGCACTCGAATACCGGGAGATCCAAATAGTATGACTGACTGGATGCGCGCATTCAACGCACTGCGAATTGGAGCTGCTCCGACGGGTGCATTCTCTGCTCCTTGGGCCGTTACGGATCGAGTAGTCCATATTCCAATGGGCGGTGAAATTATACAGGTGCTCGATGAGGCAAACTTTACAATTTATAATATTACAAGGCCGGGTCACATCTTCTATCCAGGCATCACCGTTCGCTCGATTGTAAGCGATGGTACCCATCTATATGTTCAGACTTATGGAGAGGGAAATGGGAATTTTGGTGCGATTAATAATTTGGTCGGTCCGTACTTATTTAAAGATCTAGACAATGGCATGGCCAAATATCTTGCGCCAAAGTAAACAGCCACACCAATGGCTGATCTTGAAGCGCTGCGAATATTGCAATGGGATCGATGCCCACTTACAAAGCACGAGCAACCCCCACAATCACTCAGATTTTCATTAGACAATCCCGATGTTTCGAAGCTCAGCAATCTTCGCCTTCAATATCTCGACCGAGGCGGCATGCACGCCTTCGGCGTACTTGCGATCTCGGTACCAAATAAGGTTGTAAATCCCGCCCGATGAGCTCCCCCTCGTGGCAACCAGTGCTCGGTACTTTAGCACGCTCGCTCCGGTAAGCGGGCATTTGGTAAACTCTTCTGCTATCAAATTCGGGATTGCCGCTTCACCCTCGGTGTAGTTCGGCGTAAATCCCTGACTCCGGTCGGTTTCGAGCCAGGCGCGTTCGATAAGGCAGGCCGCTATCTTTGCCTTCGCCCCCGCCCCTCTGGCGAAAGTCGCAGAGCCGCCACCAGGTAGTTCGACCCGGATCGACACCGGGCTGCCATCATTCAACCGAACTTCGTCGCCCGGGAGATCGCGCCATGCGCCGCTTGTGATAAAGTTAGCACCTATTGTTATCTCCGGAAGGGTATTTTTGCCGGTATCATAGCGAATCGTTAAATCTTGACTACCGATACTTACTGATGTGGGAGCAGCCTGTTTTGCTCGTTCCAACTCCGCCGCGTCAGGCAGCGGAAGCTCCAATACCTTTGCATCTGCAACTTCCGCAAGCGAAGAACAGGTACCCAACACCTTGGCATACCAAGCGCGCATCTCGTCTTCCGAGCTAACAGCAATTATTTTCTTTCGGGCACGTTTATTGAACTCCGCACTCTCAAGAAATCTTGATCTATTTCGCTGAATTACTTCGCCGATCTCTTTGGGCCAGGAGATATTGGTAAGTCTCGTTTTGGTTCTCGTCATCTGCGTTATCCACGCTGCAATACAGAGCGCCGTTTCCTCGCTGCCAGGGGCAGGCAGCCATCCTTCTGATATTAGCCATTGACCCACCCGAGTCCTGGTAAAAACTACCGCGGCGTCAAGCGTGGGCTCATAACGTATTTTTGCCATGCGCTCGATAGAAATCCGCTCGGGAAGGTACTCATTTATCCACAAAGGATCGACGGCGGAAACCAAACCGAGGGAGCGTACATTGACGCCTTGTCCAAATCCCTCGAGGCTTTGACGATCGAATGGAATCCCCACCACCCAACTGTGCTTAGGTATTGCCGAGGATGCTTCAATCTGACGTCGCTCAGAACCACGCACATAAGTATTCTTGCCGACGCGACAGTAGAGCCAATCCGGCATTCCCGAACAAATTGCTCGAAGCAAATCTTGGTCACTACCGCAGTCAGGCGAAGTGCGAGGTCCAAAAAGCTTCGTCACCGCAGATTTTATGCGTTGCTCAACTCGAAATGCGTCATCAACCAAACGTGGTCTAATTCCCAATAGCTCGAGCCGGGCGTCATCACGCGAAAGTCGAAGTGAGTCCAACACCTTGGATTGCGCCAAGAGATCTGAATTGACAGCCTCCTTGCACAGCGAACGCCAGTCGTTTGACTGCCCACGCACAATCCCCCCAACCTCAATGAGCGCCGCAACTGTCGCCATCTTATGACGGACCTGCTTCTTCTCTGCCTCAAGAATCATCCGGCCGATTCGAGCCGAAACTGGTAATTTGCAGACCTGGCGACCGACCTCTGATATTTCACCTTGCTCGTCCAGGCAGCCTAGCAACGTTAGTAATCTCTTTGCCTCGGCGATTCTCGACGCGACGGGTTGATGAAGAAACGAGAACTCTTCCATTTTGACTCCCGCTTCTCGAAGTCGCAACATCGCCTGATCGAGCAGGATGCGCTCAATTTCGGGTGTGGGCTTGAGTTGACGCTTCTCACGCGACAAAGGACAGTGGTCGATAAAAATGCCCGGCTTTGTCCTTCCTGCGCGGCCTTTGCGCTGCTCACGGACAAATAGCGAAACCCATCCTGTGATAAGTGTCTCCACATTGTCACGCACTTCGACATAGTTTTCACGTCCAGAGTCAACAACCGCGTCTATGTCCGGTATAGTAATCGAGGTCTCGGCTACATTCGTGCTCACAACTATTTTGGGCGTAAGTTCAAAGCAGCGCTTCTGCTCATCGAGAGTCTGATCGCCGTGAAGAGGGAGCACCAATGTATCGGGAAGCTTCCGGCGAAGCTCGTTGACGACGTAGCGAATCTCGCGTACTCCGGCGCAAAATACCAATACGTTTCTGCCTTCACGAGAGAGCCTCTCTGCGTCATCAATAATCGATCGACCAGGCTGCTGCTCTTCGACGGGAAAGGCACGACCCGGAACTTCGAGAGTGGCCACGTTAAGCCCTGCTTTTCTGAAAAACTCTGCATAACTCGCCTGATCGAGTGTCGCCGACATCAATACGAGACGAAAGCTCGGATCGTGCGTCAGCGCTCTCCGGGTCCAGGCTATTAAGACCTCCATATTGAGGTTCATAATGTGCACTTCATCGAGCATAAGCACATCGCGTCGTCGATCATGCCCGAGTAATTCACGAACAACCGTAAGGCCGTCGGTACAAAAGAGCAGTTCACTTCGTGACGAACTTAGCTGATAGCCGCTCATATGAACGCCGACTCGTCCGCCAAGTGGCTCTCCAATCTGCGCTGAAACCCATTCGGCAACAGAATGAGCGGCGAGCCGTCGCGGTTGTGTCACCACGACGCGGTAGCCGGCCTGACAGAGGCTTAATGGGACCTCAGTGGTCTTTCCTGCTCCCGGCTCCGCCGCGAGAATTACTACCTGGTATGCATCGACGAGCTCGCGAATCTGGGGAAGAAATGGATGGATCGGAAGAGCGCCCACGTTGCGACGGAACTCGCCCTGGCGCGGCATGACGATCGCGGGGTTAGCACTTGGGGTAACTCCAGGTTGAGGCTCGCTCTTTTTTTGATGGCCTGGGCTCAGCATGGGATCCCTTCACGAGAATCTAAATTGAGGAAGCATTATAGCTCATTTATCCAATCTTACTCCAGGACCTCCTCAGATTAGATAGGAAATTTTTCTGTGCTCATGAGCGAACCTCTACCTTAATTCTTGGCGCCGTACTAATTCTGCGCGGGTTCGAAGAGTGCTTTTGGACACAAAGCCAGTGCCTTTAACGCCCGCTCGAGAGCTCTCTCTATTACATCGAGGCGTCGCGTGCTTAGAATCGGGGCGCGCCCAAAATAGAGCTGAATTCCTCGAAATGAGACGATCTCGTGGTCAATAGATAAGGCAACGGGATCTCTCGAGCGCGGGCTTCGGTAGCTAAAAAGAACTGCGGGCCGAATCCGTTTGGAGAGCTCCGCGCCAAATAATTTTTCGAGAAAATTACCCCCTCCACGTACGGCTTTTTCGAGCGCGCAAAAATTTCCTTGAAAATCTTTCACCAAAGGATGCCAACGAAGTGGAACATTGGGGCACTCAATGCTCGCCTTCTTGGCCCGCACAAGTAGGTAGCTCAACGCCAAAAGCTCGTGTTTGTGAGCCACACAAAAGCGATCAGTGCGCCCGGAGGAGCTCGCATTCATCTTCGAATATTGCGGTCCACGCCGAACCCGTGCAACCAATCGCTCGAATAGGTATGGCGATGAGAGAGAGAGGTACAGGTCTAGTTCGATGACGTTCTCAGCGATTAGCGTAGACATTATTCTAAGCTCATATTTACCGACTGTTGAGACAGCCGCTCCTTAAGGCTTTTTCTTGGGAGCGGAGGCCCAGACTAACAGCATCCCATTTTCTTTTGTCAGCCAAAGGTTCAGAAGCAGTGCGCGCCCGCACACGCCTGCGCTACGTATCTGCTCAAGAACTCCGGGCAACTCCTGTACAGGTGCGCCTCAGGTTCGCTCGGTTATAAAATAACATTCAATAGAGCACACAAAAGGGGGTGCTAACCCCGATAGTACTGAATTAGCTTGAAAAGATGCGCGGCAGTTGCATCAAGCACGTTCCAGGCTTGGGACTGCTCGGAGTCGGCGAGACTCAGAATCGCTTGGCATTCACGCACCGAACCCATCGCGA
>CAZEAC010000044.1:0-37324 GCA_964510065.1 uncultured Bdellovibrionales bacterium
TTCCTTAAGTAGCCGACTCGCATGAGTTTCTTTTATATTATAAAATAGTATAGAACGGCCGATAATAGACGATACATATATCCGATATATCAAAGGGCGAGACGCATCCAAATTTAAGAAGGAATGCAATGTGACAACTACACAAAAAGAACAATACAATCTCGGCATGGACAAACGTTTTGATTTTTTAATCATTGGAGGCGGACCCGCCGGCCAAAAAGCCGCTATTCAGGCGGCAAAGCTCAGAAAGAAGGTGGCGATCATCGATGATCGCGCGGCCGTCGGAGGAACATGCGTACATTCAGGAACTATTCCAAGTAAGGCGTTTCGTGAAGCGGTACTGCACCTCTCGGGGTTTCGGCAGCGCCTATTGTATGGTCCGTCGTATCGGGTAAAAAGCAACATTACCATGGAGGACCTCAATTTTAAGTCTCGGCACGTCATGCAAACCGAGGTGGAGACAATCAACTTTCAGCTAATGCGTAATCACGTAAGCGTGTTTCAGGGACATGCGCGCTTTGTTTCCGAGAATGTACTCGAAATTAGTCAGGACGGCAGTTCGATCCTAGTTCAAGCAGAGAAAATACTTATAGCGACGGGCGCGAGGCCATACCGTCCACCTCATATTGAATTTGATGGTAAGCATATATTTGACAGCGATGATCTTCTTACTCTTGAGGCAATTCCAAGGGCCATGACGGTTATTGGCGGTGGAGTGGTGGGATTAGAATACGCTTCGATGTTTTCAGCTCTCGGAGTTGCCGTGACGGTGGTTGACAGCCGTGAGCGACTTTTGGAATTTGTCGATAAGGAAATAGTCGACACCCTCACCTACCGATTACGGACGCTAGGAGTCACTTTTCGTTTAGGCGAGGTGGTTGAGGCCTGCCGTGTGCGTTCGAATGGAGACGTGGAGACGTACCTAAAGAGCGGCAAGCTTATCATTGCCGACATTGCTCTGGTTTCTGCCGGCCGTCAAAGTGCCACAAAATCGCTTGATCTTGAGAAAGTAGGTATCGAGACCGAACCAAAGGGACAGATTATCGTCAACGAGTATTTTCAGACTTCGCAGCCGAATATTTATGCGGCAGGGGACGTTATCGGATTTCCAGCACTTGCGTCGACTTCGGCCGAACAAGGGCGCCTGGCCTGCAGCCACGCCTTTGGCCTTCCACAGGAAGAAGGCGAGGTTCCATTACCCTATGGCATTTTTTCAATTCCCGAGATTGGAATGATTGGAAAGACGGAGGATCAGCTTACCGCGGCGCATATTCCGTATGAAACTGGAACAGCGCGCTATCGAGAAAGTACTCGCGGGCATTTAATAGGCGACCAAGATGGACTCTTAAAGATCATCGTGCATAGGGAAACAAAAGAGCTACTTGGGGTACATGCTATTGGAGAACAGGCAACTGAACTGATACATGTTGGACAGGCGGTCTTATATTATAAAGGCACGCTCGATTACTTGCTACGAGCGGTCTTCAACTACCCCTCACTTTCTGCTTGCTACAAGATTGCCGCGCTTGCAGTATACAACAAGCTTGGGTTTGGTAATGGATATGGCGGCGTCTCCGAGTAAGATGCTATTTCACTTTTGAGTCCTGAAGAAATTTCATAGTTTCTTCTCGTATGGCTCCCCAGCGTCCATGAAATGCACACGGAAGCCCCTTATTACAGGCGGCGTTCGAAATAAAACACTCTTGGTTTACAATTGGATCTTCGAGTGCTTTGCAAACATCAAAAAAACTGAGCTCTTTTTTCCTAGTTAGTTTTACACCCCCGGTGAGACCACGCCGCGTCTCCACAATTCCTTTTTCAGCCAGGATCTTTATCAATTTCGAGAGGTAGGGGCCGGGAACGCGCGCCTGCTCAGATAGTTGATCAACTCTTACCAATATCTCGGGAGGGTGATGAGCCAGGCAAAGGAGCGCGCGCAGTGCGTATTTCGTACTCTTAGATAACACGATTTGAACTCTCCGTAAAAATACTTAATCTTAAAGTCGGCATATTGGCTTGACGATAATGGATACATGAGTCCATTATAAACTATAAACATCATAATGAAAACACACCATTATGGCTCTGAGAACCAGAGGGAAAAAGGAGAGTATATGAAATTAATAGCCGCGCTCATGCTAACAGTGGCCGCGCTCGCGGTGCCCCTAAGTTGTTTGCACGCCGAGGAAAATCTACCGACTGAGAAAGCAATACTGACTGATGCCCCTCAAGTACCTCCTGTAATTACCCGTACCACTCCGGCCAAGGTGATTGCCGAGCTTGAAGTGCGCGAGGTAGTTGCAAATATCGCGGATGGTGTGCAGTACACTTTTTGGACATTTGGAGGAAAGGTCCCGGGGAAATTTATCCGCGTGCGAGTCGGCGACACCGTTGAATTTCATCTCAATAATCATCCCTCAAGCAAGCTTCCGCATAATATTGACCTACACGCGGTGACGGGGCCGGGTGGTGGAGCGGCAAGTTCGTTTACGGCTCCCGGGCACGCCTCGCAATTTACCTTTAAGGCCCTCAATGCCGGTCTCTATGTCTACCACTGTGCAACGGCGCCGGTCGGCATGCATATCGCTAACGGCATGTACGGCCTCATCTATGTTCAACCCGAGAAGCCGCTTCCTAGCGTTGATAAGGAATACTATGTAATGCAGGGTGATTTTTATACGACGGGAAATTTTGGGGAGCGCGGCTTGCAGCCCTTCTCGATGCAGCGCGCAATTGACGAGAACCCTTCGTATGTGCTCTTCAATGGTGCCGTAAATTCGCTTACCGGCGACAAAGCCCTTGCCGCGAATGTGGGGGAAAGTGTCCGTCTCTTTATCGGAAATGGCGGACCCAACCTTGTTTCGTCATTCCATGTGATTGGTGAAATTTTCGACGATGTATATACGGAGGGGGGAACTCTCGCTAATCAGAAAAACGTGCAGTCAACGCTCATACCGGCAGGGGGATCGGCGATCGTTGACTTTAAGGTTGAGGTTCCCGGTACTTTGGTTCTTGTTGACCACAGTATTTTTAGAACGTTCAACAAGGGCTCACTCGGAATGATGAAGGTTTCCGGCGCCGAAAATAAAGCGCTCTACTCAGGGAAAGAAGTTGACGCTGTTTATCTTGGTGAACAGGCGGGCGAGAAAGGCGAGGTTGCAAAACTAAAGTCTCAATACGAGACTGCCGTTGAATCAGACCCGAAGCTTCAAAAACTATCAAAAGAGATCGTGGTCGAAGAGGGCAAAAAAATATACGCCAATAACTGCCTCATGTGTCATCAGGCCGAAGGGCAGGGAGTCCCGGCAGTTTTCCCGCCGATCGCAAAATCTGATTTCCTTACTAAGCTCGCAAAAGATAAGGACAGGACTGAGCTTATTGGGATTGTCCTTAATGGCAAGTCTGGTCCAGTCACCGTAAATGGAACTACCTATAATGGTGTAATGCCGGCACTAACCACGTTAAGTGATGCCGACGTGGCAGCGGTGCTTACCTATATCACTAATAGTTGGGGGAACTCAGCAAAGACCGTCTCCGTGCAAGAGGTTCGTGATGCGAAGTCTGTTCTCAGTGACTCAGGAAAGCCATCTGCGGCCGAGCACTAACGGTTAATTAGTATGAGAGTCGGGCAAAGTATTATCCTTTCGACTCTGGTTCTGTGCACTGCAATTGCAGCCGCGGAAATTAGCAAGGAGCGAGAGGCGCGAATAAAAGGCGGCGCATTTACTCCACAGTATGGGGTAGGCTCGGCAGTTGAGAAAATTGATATTTCTGATTTTCTCATCGATCGTATGCCGGTCACTAATGCACAGTTTAAGGAGTTCACTGAAAAGCATAAGAAGTGGCAGAAAGGATCGCCTTCTCCGCTCCTTGCCGATGAACATTATTTACGACACTGGCCCGCGCGAGGGAGTGGAGAGAAACTCCCTCGCGCACTGCTCGACTCGCCCGTGACCAATATTTCCTGGTTCGCTGCTTTGAGCTATTGCAAGGCAGGGGGCAAGAGGCTCCCCACAGTCTTTGAGTGGGAATTTGTCGCGGCAGCAAGTCATGACAATCCGCATGCGTCACAGAACCCAGAATTTGTACAACGGCTCCTCGACTGGTATGGAAAACCCACACCTGCAGAACTTCCCGCGGTGGGAGCCGGGAAGCCAAATTTTTGGGGCGTTTATGATTTGCACGGCTTAGTTTGGGAATGGACGTTGGATTTTAATAGTGTATTTGTTGCGGGCGATAATCGCCGTGACGCAGAGCAGCTAGGAAATCTATTTTGTGGTGACGCGGCGGCAAGCTCCACAGATCGCGCAAATTACGCCGCCTATATGCGATATGCGATGAGAAATAGCTTACGTGCACCCTACACGATGCAGAATGTAGGTTTTCGATGTGCGCGGGATCTGCCTGTAAAGGAGAGGTGACGTTATGTGTACTAAATTTATTTTTTTTAACGCGAAGGAACGAAGGACGCGAAGAGTTCGAATTCATTCCCCTTCGCGTCCTTCGTTCCTTCGCGTTATCTGGATCGTTATTTTATTGTTGTGGAGCTCAGTCAGTGCCTTTGCTGAACAGCCACGACAGTCTCTCTACCAAATCCCACTTCAGTGGAGCGATGACAATGGAAAAGAATTCGATCTCACCTCTCTTGGTGGAAAACAGGTAATTCTTACGATGGCATTTGCAAGTTGTAGAAGTGCCTGCCCTTTAACCATCAAAAGACTAAAATCACTCGATAAGCTCATACAAGAGAGCAACAAAAGTGCCGAGTATGTAATTGTATCTCTCGACCCTCAGAGAGATACTCCAGAGGCGATGAAAACGTTTAGAGAAGAAAATGGGCTCAAGGACCAGAAGTGGCACCTTCTGCGGGGCTCGGAAGAATCCACCCGCGTCTTCTCAAATCTGATTGATTATAATTTTCAGCAAAATCCAAATACAAAGGATATTATGCACTCTAATAAACTTCTTCTGCTCAATGAGAAGGGTGAAATTCAGTTGGTGCTGGAGGGACTCACTTCGGATTTAACCACGCTGGTTAAGGCTCTTAAATAGTGGATGTCGCTTTCGGAAAGTTAGAGATCTTAACCGAGCAAGCTTGACGGTAACGTCGTCAACGTCTACGAATTACGTGAGACGTCTACACGTTCGACGTAACTCGTATTTCGTCGACGTCCACGCGCTGCTCACCTTCGGAACACGGCAATCGGAGACAGAATTCGGATCTCCGACTTCGGCATTCGGAAAGCAGCTTTCGGCAAATACCCTAACAATGCACCATGTCTTCGCCCTTACTCAGACTCATTTGCCTCCGCACAATGCGATATATGCCCACGAAGACCAAATAGGTCCAGAAGCAGTAAATTACGCCGGCGACCACACTAAGCACCCATGAAAATGCCGGCGGAACAAGGAAATGAAAGCCTCGTCCAAGGGGAATTAACTGGAGTCCTGCAATAAGCATAAGCAGTGCACGATTACCAATCAGCTCTTTCCCGGACAGAAAGCCCACGATGCGCGGAACAATTGAAAGTACAAGCGCAAGTGCCCACCCCGTGGCCCACAAATGCAGTGCGTTGTCAGCCATGCCGATCCCCCGCATCAGCACCACTGCTCCGATAATGACCCACAGCTTCCCAAGGATAAATGCAAGCGCGAGCGGCTCAGAGCCGATGAGAGCGGCTGCGCGCCAGAGTTTTGTTCCCATGGCATGCGAAACAATTGCCGCTATCACGAAGAGAGAAAACCACGGACTGCCGGGCAGAAACACACCGATTGCAATTGAGCCTAAGAAGAAGAATTGAGTACTAAGTGCCGCCGCGAAGCTAAGCTTTTTGCCATTGAGAAAACCATTAGTAAATTGCTGTGAGGCGCCCAAAATAGGGGCACCAACGCCGCCCCAAAAGACGAGCAGCATATGCCAGTTATTTGCGCTGCTCAGCCAGGGGCCTATCGCAAAGGTAATAAGGCCTTCGAGCAAAAAAAGACCAATGCCGACCTTGGCAACCGCTGAAGCTGAACGGATCCGGATCATTAAAAGCGCCGCCGCCGCCGCAAAGGGCAAGGATATTAGAAGTTGCGACAAAGTTGATGTAACGCCGAAGGCAAGGAGAATAAGTCCCGCGATGATGCACGGGATTCCCAATAACATTAGGCGCGGCGCCGGCGAAGAAACTCCTAACATTTTGGGAGACGCTTGAAGGATGAACCCTAGGATAAATAAACCGAAAAAGAGGTAGAGCTGAATAAACGCATGTAACGTCCGCAAATGACTGTAATCTCGGCTAATGGTTATCTGCCCTGTGCGCATAAGCCAGAGATGGATTCCAAGGTAAGTGATCCCGATAAATCCGGCGATGATTGCCGTAAGAAAAAAAGGCGGAGCAATCGGCGCCTGTCGAATTTTCTCGAACAACCCCGCGCGAGGTCGTTTATGTTCTATGCTGACAAGTTCGGCTACCATATGTGTTCAATAAACGATATTTATATCTTATATCTACCGGTACTCAGAACGCAAGCTGTCGCATGCATAATTTTCTGCTATGCATTTTCAACACCATAAAAGTTGAATTGATCTTTCAGAACGAGTATAAGTTAAAAATCTCAGCAATCTTTAGTATTTCTGAGTGGATCGAAAATTTCTACAATACCGAACGTACTCACTCAACGTTGGGATATCGTAGTCCGGTAGAATTTGAAGCCTTAAAAGCTACTGGTTCATAGAGCGGTCGCTGTCCAAGAAAAGGGATCAGGTCAAACAATTCCTGCGGATCGATCCGTTGACCGTCCACCTCGCAGAACTGTCCCGCCATCGCTTCCGCCGCGCTGACCCTAATAGTTTTCTTATTGCTTTTCTCGACTACTGAACGTAGTTTTCTCATTGAGTGGTTCCTCCCTGGTTAGAGTTAATAGTTTCTTTGATAACAAGCTCTTAGCTCGCTATCGAGAACCACTCAATATTCAAATTTCAACGGGTTTCAGGACGTCGCCCGACCAAGGTCTGGTGTGTAACCCTGTAGGTATAGAAATGCTATATAAGAGAATTTCTTGGTTGAGCATTATCACTTTATTGAGTGCCAGCTTACTTTTAGTACCCTCTGCATTTTCACAAACACGAATAACCCTTTTAAGCGATGAGCTAGGGCTCGCAGTTAGCGAGGAGGGCCCCGGCTGGCATTTTGGCTACAATAATGACTCCCCTCAAGGTGGATATTCGTTGCAGTCTCTACAAGATGGAGCTGCGAATATATCGCTTCCGCAAGGGAAAACTCTGGCTGCGGGGAGATATAATCTCTGGGTACGTGTGCTGTCCTATGACGAAGCCTGTAGTGTGACGGCAACGCAGTTTTCGAGTGATAGTCAGGCGGTAGCTACAACATTTTATGACTCTCAGGAAAGAGAGGGACCCGCGAATAACATTGTCTGGGCTAACGATCGTGATTTCACCGGTTACTGGACAGGCCCTATTAGATTTAGAATCAACGCTCTGCCCGACAACGGAATCTTTCGGCTATCGTGATTGAGAAAGATTTCTGGGTGTGTTGGGCCTTACGCCACGTATTTCAATTGCCAGTGATCGGTAAAAATTTAATCTTTAAGGGTGGCACCTCGCTTTCAAAGATTTTTAATCTAATTCAACGCTTTTCTGAAGATGTAGATCTTTCGATTCGCAGGGATTATCTCGGTTTTTACGGCGAGAGTGACCCGGAAGCCACAGCAAGCACGACTCAGAGAAAGAGAAAAGTCGAGGCATTGCGTGAAAAGTGCAGGAGCTTTGTTAAAGGTGATTTGAAGTTGGAACTGCGTAAACAGTTTACGTCAGTATTGGGGAGTTATGGATGGTCTCTAGAATCTGACACTGAGGATCCTAACGTTCTTGTTTTTAATTACCCAAAAGCCATTTCTGCAGAAGGGGTCGGCACATACATTGCGCAGAATGTGCGGTTAGAACTGGGAGCTGGTTCGGACCCTTACCCAATAGATTCTCACAAGCTCACATCCTATGCTGGCGAGGATCTTCCCTCGGCTTTTGAGGTAAAAGAAATAAGTGTAATTGCGCTAGAGGCTGAACGAACCTTTTGGGAGAAAGCAACTCTACTGCATGCTGAGCATCACCGGCCTGCTGATAAACCAACCGGGGCCAGGGTATCACGTCACTACTATGACATTGCATTGATTGCCCCAACTGATGTCGGCAGACGAGCACTCTCTGATATTAAGCTTTTAAAAAGGGTGGCAACACATAAGAGCACCTACTTTGCATCAGGCTGGGCCAATTATGGGAGCGCAAAACCAGGCACATTAAAGCTTGTGCCTCCAAGAGAAAGACTTGACGCGCTCGCTCGTGATTACTCCGCGATGCGCGACATGTTTTTTACGGCGCCGCCAACCTTCGACTCGATAATCGGTGTTTTATCGAATTTAGAGAATAAGATTAATTCTTGAAAGGAGCAGAAATGTTTAGACCTACTTTCTTCGTGCTCTATTTTTTCCGATATGTAAAAGAACCAAAAATACTAACTCATCAATATTACAAGCTGTGCTGCAGCGGCTGCGCAGCTTTATCGTCGCCCGACTTTCCGTTGACTCAGCATTTTGTCCCATTTAAAGAGAGCATCGCGGACCCCCACACAATTCACGCAGCTATTGATAGATATAGAAGTGCATTAAAAGTAGGGGAGCACCAGGGAGGTAGCAACTCGCGTTAGAACGCGTTGCGAACCTACATACAGGCTTCAGGTTTCGATTCAATCTACCGATACGCCACTTTGGGAATTATGCATGACCAGCTGCAATCAATCGTGACGCACGGCCACCGTGCCACTATTGGACCACCTTCTAAAAAAATCACCCTTGTAGCAGCGGACCTCGAGGCTGCATTGCCCGAAGGATGCAGTGGTTCCTCATTATTCTACTTGCTATCGGATCGGCAAATTGTAGTCAGCGAATCCGTACAACGCTACAGTTGCTACACCGTTAAGTACCTGACAGCTGCAGGAGTTGAATCTGGCTCTAATATTGAAATTGAATTCAATCCAGAATTTGAGACTTTTACACTTCACTCCTTGCGCATTTTTCGAGAGGCCAGATGGATTGATTGAATTCAATCAACGCCACTCCGAATAATGCAGCGTGAGTCCGATCTGCATATTCAAGTCTATGACGAGCGATATTCCGTCGTTCTATTGCTCGATGATGTTCGGGTCGGCGACATCGTAGAGTATTCGTATACAATTACCGGATGGAATTCCGTGTTTGACGGGAAGTTCTTTTACGAATTTCCTCTTAAGTATGGTTCGCCCGTTCACGACTTCCGCATTACAGTATTGCATGACACCAATCGAAAGCTGTCCCACAAAACGCTTCATTCGGAATGCTCACCCACTATTACCGAACAATCGGGGATGCTCGAGCTCCAATGGGTAATGAGGAGCGTAAAGCCCTATATTTGGGAGCCGAACACGCCGTCATGGCTCGACGAATATCCAAAAGCTTTAATTTCTGAGTTTCAAAGTTGGCTTGAAGTTGCAAAATGGGGCGCTGAGCTTACTAAAGTTCCCGAAAATCTTTCTCCCGAGCTTCTAGCTACTGCCAATCAGCTCAAAGCAACAACAAATATAAAATCTCTGGAAAACATGTTAGAATTCGTACAAAACGAGATCCGCTATCTTGCAATTTCTATTGGAATATCATCACACCGACCATTCGACCCCAACCTCGTACTCGAGCGACGATTCGGGGACTGTAAAGATAAAACTTTACTGCTTAAAACTCTTCTTAGCTGCATAGGCATCGAGTCAACGGCGGTACTCGTCAATGGCCAATTCACGCGTTCAACAATGGATAAAATTCCATCACCTAGCGCCTTTGATCATATGATCGTAGTAACAACTGTTGATAATCAAACTTTATGGCTCGATCCAACAATAAGAGATCAATCAGGATCGTTATTGGAACGCTATCTGCCCGATTATAGTTCATGTCTTGTTCTCAATCAATTTCAAGACCAATTAACATTAATCCCACGACGAGAGCATAATCCGCTTATCGAAATTGAAGATTATTTTCGTGTTGAGGATTACGCCCGACCGGTCAGTTTGTCAGTAGAGACTCGATATCATGGATATGAGGCTGACCGAATTCGCTATATCTTTTCGCACAATTCCATTGATGAGTTAGAGAAGGCATGGCTAAAGCACTATGCGTCTCGATATCCGGATATTTCACGAGTTGGAAGACTGTCGATGACCGATGACAAAGAGAAAAATATTTGACTAGTAACCGAAAAATACTCAATACGCAATTTTACAGCGAAGGACAAAGATAATAGCGACAACCGTTGCTCGGTCTCACCTGACTACTTACTCAGATTCATACCGCGCCCGATATTTGCAGGAAGGAAGCTTCCACTAGGTATTCTTTTTCCCGTTAACATTGTCCAAAAAATCACCGTACACACTCCAAAAACAATTGATGATGCACCACAATTTGATCGTACCTTCAGCCATCCGGCTTTGGCGTATTCGGCCAAATATCACCGGGAACGTAACAAGCTCATTATGCAATTTAAATTCCAAACATTCGACGACCACATTCTACCAGCGGCATTTCCAGAATTCCAAAAAATTATCGCCTCAATCCCCATTTCGCCAGGACTAAGCTGGAATCCGCCAACAGCTAAATTAAAGCTGCATGAGCGAATGCTTTTTTTCGGTATATTGTTTTTAATTCTCACTTATTTACAAAGTAAAATTTAGTGCAGTTGTAGAATACAACGAAAGCAAGAGGGAACCCGGCTGGTTTAACTAGAGGCAAACAAATGATGAGAATAATTAAAATAACTGTTTTGGTTCTTTTAATTTTACCCGCACTTCTCGTGTTGGTCGATCCATATATTGGCGGAATTGCAGGAGCATTCGGCAATTCATCAGATAGCTCACATCAGCGTGGCTATGCAATCAGTGCCTTTTTTGGCGCGCTGTTATTCCCGTTTGTTCTCTCGGCAATAATCTGCCGATTTCGGGGTACACATAAAAACTTCGAATCGATTCTCTTCGGTGCATGCATAATCACCTGGATTGCGGCGGCGGGTCAGTTGTCGCGTCCGAAAAATAAGGTAGCTCAGTCGGAGCTTCTCGCTACTAGTGGCTCAACATTGCAGCAAATCGACAATCAAACTCTATCAGTGGCCGGGTTTTTCAAGCTGCGGTCACCTGACGAGACGGGAAACTGGGACCAAACTCAAAGTCCTAATCCCGCAATTGGCTTGCAGGGGTACGTATTGAACACTCAGGACGAGGACCTTAATAACTGCACCGTCACCGTGGCGTTTTGGCCAGCAGATGTTCAAAGCAAGGAAGACTTCGATAGTGCGACTGCTGGAATGATCAAGGGAATTAAAAAGCAGCTCGAAACAAGCGGCTTCAGCTTACTCCTGGAAAGCTCAACTCCGATGACGACTCCATTGCCAAATAGCCGTAGAGTAAGCTTCGCATTTAAGGCGGAGAATGGCGAGGAAGGTAGTTCTGAAAGCTATCTCTCAGCGGCACGGCAAGGGTTGGCAACTGTCTCAACTGCGTGCAGCGGACAAGCCGCTTCACAAGTAATGACGAGAATACTTGGCGGGCTCGCACCGCTGTAAGCTTACGTAAAAAGTATCAAGGACGCCCACACGGTCTTAGATATTGGAAGACGCGCTTTTACTCGTGATTCCAATAAACTAGAGGGGCGCTACTAAGGGCCCAAAATATGACCGACTTCGGTCCCTTAAACTTCTCAATGCATATAAAATACCTCCCCGATATTTAACTCTGCCGAGCGCACAATGGGGGTAGTATGGACATGCACGCACCAAATAAAATGGGAAGATAAAGAAATCGCTCGAGGCGCTCGGAAGGTTAAAGGTCACGCCGTTTTCACTCTGGTTGCTCAGCGATGGTAAATTAGAGCATGACGAATTATTGTGCAAGGAATAGCTTCCGATAACTCGCGTTTATCGGATCCTCCCCCATCCCAAAAGCCTCCTCCGAATCTCTTCTCACGGCACAGTGAGATTTATCGTCTCGGCATGAATACGCACTGCCTGTCCTTGAGTCCATGGCCGACAGGGTAGGGAGCTCAAAACAGTGATAGAGTGTAGTTACGAAAAGCGGGCAGATAAGGGTATAAATCGCAGTGAGCGATTGGATTTAATATTCAGATAGCAGCGAGAATTAGAGCCGGGCAGGGCGGATATTTGAGGGAACGGTGCAGCTGCATAGGCGGGAGGGAGGTATCAGGATCCGCTGGTGATCTATGATATCGTCTCGCAAATTCAATGCCCCAGAATTTAACTTGTTCCCAAGTCGAAAAAACTTGGGGTAGGCATCTATGTAATTCCTCAAATGATCCAATTTTGATCCAAAATGCTACAGTAGGCTTCACGAACCTACAGTGGCCTTCAGCAAACTAACGCTTGACTGCTCGCGCTATTTGCCTGATATTGCAATCGTATTTAAAGCTCCGGCGTGATTGATTCTTTCACCGAAAATCGTGAAATGGGCCCAGCGAGTTTCCTAAACTTGGGGTCGGGGGTTCGAAACCCTCCGGGGACGCTTGAAGTAGCAGGGTCCAGAACCCACGATTATCTTTACAAAACGCGAGCAGGCGAGCGTTTTTGGATTGCGAGCGGAGCGAGCAGCTGATCGGGGGTTCGAAACCCTCCGGGGACGCTTGAAGTAGCAGGGTCCAGAACCCACGATTATCTTTACAAAACGCGAGCCAGCGAGCGTCGATGGATTACGTGCTCCGGTTTACGTGCTCCGGCCAAAAAACGGGCCGTTCTTTTTTAATTTTATTTTGTAGCAGGTACATCGCTTTCTCCAAGCGAGCTCAGTAGAAGATATGAGTTTGTTTGGAGAATGATGGGTGAAATAGGTTTTAGTTATTGTGAGGCAGAGTGAAGCGCAAAGGCAGCGGGCCTTTATGCTTCACTCTGAGGCCAGCGAGAATTCGCTGCAACTTCATCTCGCAATAAATAATGAAAACAACACTACTTGAAAATCGCTTCACTGTCAGTGAGCTCCCTACGATTGATCTTGGTCAGATCCCCAGCCTCGTTAAGATTTCGCGCGGACCCGCTGGATCCGTCGGAGTTAAAGTTACCGGTCCAGATAAGTATCGGAATGAGGTTAGTGCCGAGCAATCAGGGGACACGGTCAACATTCGTGGTCCTCGGAATTACAGCTCGCTTACGATTGTCTCTGGACAGGGGCGAACCGTGGTCTCCAATGTTCGCTCCGCAGGAACAGTTGTGATTTCTGACGGTCGTATTGTCATCGACGGAAGAGACGTTACCGAAGAGTCGCGTCAACCCGCGAATTCTGAGCCGCTGATATTTGAACTTACAATTCCCGAGGGCTCGCACTTAACTCTTCGTCAAGTTGGCGAGTTGGAATGTCCGGTTCGTATCGGCAAAGTTCGCCTCAATCTTGGCGGGCAGTCGAAATTGGGGATGGAAGAGGTCGCCGATCTCAGCGGCCGGATTTCCGGACAGTCGTCGATCACGATAGCTCGGTTCGTTGGTCCTCGCTTTCAGCTCGACGCCAGTGGCCAGTCGGAGATTGACGTCTCAGGCTTTAATGAAGCCGAGGTCGATATTTCAGTCTCTGGGCAGGGGGAGGCGAGTCTCGAGGGCAATTTCAGCGCAATCGAGGCGAACGTGTCGGGACAGTCTAAAATCAAGACAAAGGGCGTCGTAAGCGGCAACTACGAGGCATCCGCCTCGGGCATGAGCTCTGTCCGACACCGCGGATCGGTCAAAGGTCGGGTTTCACGCAACGCCGACTTCATGTCCACGATCAGCATTGATTGACTTGAGATAACGAGGCCAAGGTTTTTTGGGACTTGCGAGCAAGTCGAGAATGATTAGCACCCATCATTCTCCCTCAGTTTATTAGCCTAGCTCATACTCTCGGTTGCTATGCCGAAAGGCAGCTGAGAGAAAAGATCGGGCAAAAAGTTGCCTTCCGTTCGCCAGTATTGGGCAGACCGAGTAGTCCTTCGCCAACGCCGAGTCCGGACAGAATGACCCTCTCTTTGGAGGTTACTGTGCATAACCGCACACAACTATACTGCCGTATTCTATAGCAAAAATGTCGGTGCGGTTGCTTACCTGGGATATTTTGATAGTGTGAGAAGAGTAGGGGCAATACTTAGTTATCCGCTGAATGAATTTTTGAGACATCTGTATGAGCGTATCGCGGGGTTCAGTATTCGTTATAGTAATATATTTGTTGCCTCGCCTTTTGTTTGCAGAAACTACTGCCCCTGCTCAACAACCCCACCCCTATAATTGTCCTCCTGCAGCGGTGAGGGACAGCATCGAGTCCAACATTCTTGAAGCGGTGAAGCGGGCCAACAAGTGCGCGCACACGAAGGATTGCGTAGAGTTTGGCGGAGTTGGTTGCAATCTCCTGGTCAATCGTTCGGAAGTAGGTCGACTGATGGCTTTGATGCTCGAAAAGATGAGGGGCATTGATTGTACACTTTTCCCATTGGAACCCTGTGCTATGCGAGAGGGTGTTGTATTGTGTGTTCATGGCCAATGCGAAAGACTTACACTCGGTGAATCCGAGGACCTCGAGGCATCGGGAATGAAAATACAAATGAAATAGGAAAGCGGATAACCCATCCGAGAACCACACCGCGCTAACTATGCTGGTTGTCGCGGAGGAGATCGGCGGGTGGTTTCGGAAATGTTGAACCTCGGCTCATTCCCTCAGAGAACGCGCGCAAAGCAGACATTTGATAATTTGATTTAAAATCGAAGATTGTTTTGCAACTTAACAATTAAAATAAATTTGGAGTGCTATCTAATGGCGCATGCTTTTCCTCGGGTTTTAGTTCGATTTCAAACCAATTGCGCGCGCGATCTCTACCATGAGAAAAGTTAGAGGCGCACTCTCCGAATCTGGACGTCGCGCGATGAAAAATGTGAGAAACCGGGGTTAATAGCTATAGAGCATAGCTTGAAAAGCTCATTTGCCAACTGGCTGTTTGCGTCCTGACTTGATCGGCTCCCCCGCCGAATCATACTGCACCTTCGGAGCGTCCTGCTGGCGCGCGACGGTTTCATCGAGCAACTCGCTCATATCTCTAGCCCAGGCCGGCTCCCTTCTTTGAGCATAATACGGCCGCGAAGCGGCTTGCTGGGCGGGGCGGGGAGCGCTTTGGGATTTTCTCTCTGCTTTTGCCGGAGGTGGCTCCGCGCGGGTGGCGCGTAAATAATGATCAATCGCGCCGGTAAGCGCGGCGGAATCTATAGAAAATGATTTCGCCTCCTCTGCGATAAGCGTTGTCGAGTTTGCTTTGGGGGTTGCTTCGATCTGAGCGCATGTCGCAATAAAGTCGACGATTCTTATTTTGCCTGTGAGAGTATATTTTGCAAGCGCGCTTTGGGCGCGGCTTCGTAGCCAATTTCCTAAAGCTTCGTCGACTCTGCTGCGCGTGAGCGCTAACGGTTTCTTCTCAGCGTTCTCGGCGGGAGGTTTCTCTTCTATGGGACCCCCGACGATACCCTGTCTGCCGAATTTTGGATGTTGGCTGTGCTTCATCGAATCCTTCCCCTTATAAAACGTCCTAGCCCCAACACTGTTATGGGGTGAAGTAGGCACAATGTCGTCTGATTTATTAATGGCTAAGCTATTGAAATAACGAATGAAAACTGGCAAGCATCTCTTTGTCAATCGAGCTCGCCATCTTGAGTAGATCTCGAAATTAGGAGATTATGTTTATTATGGGCCTTGTAGCCCCATTTTTTTTGTCAGGAGTTTGTGTCCCATGTCAGTAGCAGAAGTGTCATCCGCCAGCGAGTATCAGTACAACACCACGGGCAACGTTCGTGCCCCACGCCAGGCCGATGGAGCAATCGAAGTAATGCTTGATGTAAAATTAGTACAGCAAAACTATGCCACACCAGATTATTTGGCGACCCTTGGTGGTCAGGCCGGCGAAGCCAGAGCCGCAGGCTTTGTGCTTGGCTTTCAACCGGCTTCGGTGCTCGGCATTGAGACTCTCAATGAGTTGACCGGACAGTGGCGCCCAATCACCGCGAACAGCATGCTTGCGGTTGTCGCAAGTCTTCCTGAATAAATTTTTCAGGCTGCCTTCGAAAATTAAAAGACTGGGGCGATATCGCTTTCGCCATTGATGTTGTACACGCGAATTTGCGGATTCTCATCTTTCTTGATCAGCACCGAGAACGGATAGCGGTAGAAATTCGGCTGTGCTGAAACACCGATCGCGCGGACCTTTCGGCCCTCTTTAAACACTCCGGCTTCGATGATGCAAATGCCCTCGACAGTTCCTTTTACACGGTAGTTCCCCTCAAATGAGATCCCGGCCTTTTCGATCCTCTCAATAAATACCCTGGGCGCGGCGATATTTGTGCCCTTAAGCCGTTCGCAGGAGCGTCCAGGATGAATCGTTCCCGTGGAGGTGCCCGATGTCGAGGGCATATAAATTATCGTGCCGCTTGATTCCCGATCAATTTGTGTCCAGCCGTGCGCGCCAGAATTTATACCCGGGCTGCTTTGAGACCGCTTGCTCACATCTTCGACATAGCATGTAGAACCCTCGCGCCAATCACGACAGTTGCCGACGGAGATGCCTGAGATGGTGCAGCTCCAGGGACAGGGCCGTGCGGTAATATGACCGCGCTCCTCAGCATGGAGCGTCGTGCAAACTATGATTAGTGCGAGGATTACTTTCGGGTTCATGAAAACAGTATAGAAACTCTTGATGGCGACCTCAATAACTATTGCCTTACCGGACCAGGCCCTATTAGCCTAGGGCCTAATGAGTGGTAATGTGGCAGAAACGGGTGGGGTCGGCGAGACGTTGGAGTGTCGGCCATTTGTAAAATGGGTCGGTGGAAAATCGCAGCTTCTCTCCGAGCTTCTTCAGCGAATACCAAGCGATTACGATCGGTACTTCGAACCGTTTGTGGGAGGTGGCGCGCTGCTTTTTTCGCATCAGCCGAAACATGGCATAATCTCTGATCTAAATCCTGAGCTCATTAACGCCTATCAGGTAATTCAAGGGTCGGTCGAAGAGCTTATTTCGGATCTTCAACAGCACTGCTACGAATCGCAATATTTCTACAGGCTTCGAAATTTCGATCGGCTTGAAGAGTACAAAAGTTGGTCGCCGATTCAGCGTGCAAGTAGATTTATTTATCTCAATAAGTCCTGTTATAATGGGTTGTATCGAGTAAATAGCAAGGGACAATTTAATACTCCTTTCGGCCGCTATACTGATCCGACGATAGTTGATCCTGAGAATCTTCGCGCCTGTAGTGCGCTATTAAAAAGGACCGAAATTTCTCTGGCTGAATTTGCATGGATTGAAGCAGGCATCAGCGCCAAGGACTTTGTATATTTTGATCCACCCTATGTACCACTCAGTCCAACCGCGAACTTTACGGGGTATCATAATCGTGGCTTCGATCAAAATATGCAGCAGCAGCTCTATGATCTTTGTGTCCGCCTCGATAAGCGCGGCGTTCGATTTATGCTTTCAAATTCTTCGGCACCGATAGTGCTTGATATGTATAGTTCTTTTAAAATTGCGCGAGTTGAAGCAACGCGGGCGATTAATTCGAAAGCGTCAAAACGCGGCCCAGTTCACGAAGTGATTGTCACCAACTACTGATCCCTACGTTTGAATATCGGCATATCGAACTTTCTGCGTGGCGAGATGGGAAGCGCCCGGCTCCAGACAAATTGCATGCGGCGCGGTAGTAGGTTCTACGCAGAGTACTTTGAGATAGTTATCAACGTCCTTCATCTTGCTGCCTTTTTCGAACCCAGGAGTCCATACGACCACATTCGGCTCGGGGGAGTCGACCGTGAAGATACGTTTCGCGGCACTATCGATAAGCTTTACTGCTCCGCGGCGCCCTTCGGTCAAATAAAGTCGATCGAGAAGTGGAACATCGCCGGCAATGCCGGACTTTTTTAAAACCAGTGCGCCGCTCTCGCCGACGCCTTCGGCGCCGGTTGCACGGTCTTGGTAGCGAAAATTTTCGACGCCTTCTACCTGGCACTCGCGTACATCCGAAACTCCGAAGTAGGTGTGAAAAAGAGAGTGAAAGGCGGGAAGTGTCGAGGTCCCGCGATTTACAATTCGAAGTTCCTGGGAAAAGCTCGCGCCGTGAAGCGTCACCGTAAGTTCGGCGCGAAACGCAGCATCGGCCCAGTTGAATTGCCCCTTCTCAAGCGCAAGCGTAAAAGCAACCGAACCATTGTCGAGACTCTTTGCGGACGATGCGCTCCATTCACTAATTCTAAAAAATCCGTGCGCAGGCTGTCCGCTTCCTGGTGCGCCGTTTCCAAGCTGTGGAAATACAAGAGGGACGCCCCCGCGAAAGGGCATCTCAAGTGACTGTTTGCTAAAATAAAGCAGATCCTCTGCCTTTCCATTTTTCCATGAAAGCACCTGTCCGCCGCTCATCGAGACTAGCATGCTATGGTTGTGCGCCCGTAATTCCGCAAATACACACTCGCGGCCTTCGGCAAGAGAATGAACGCGACCGACTCGGAACGATAGCTGCCGTGGATCGGCCCCTAACCTTCTTGTGTAGTCTTCGGCGCGTGAAGATAAGGACATGCTTTGCATGGCGCTCAGTATGCCTCTACTAGAGATTGGTTCACAAGACTTTTCGTTTGTGCTGAGGAGCCCGATTAAATATTGGCATGGGCGAGCTCTCGCACTTTGTTCAGAAATTGTTGCTGCTGCGCCTCGGGATCGCGATACCAGTCTACAATCCACTCTTGTAAAAGCGGCAGACCGATTTCGGCGCATACCTTTGAGGGCACTACTTCACGGTTGTAGGCTGAATCAATCTGCTGATAGCGTTGACCATCAACATGAATTGCAAATACTGGTCGCTGCAAATTTCGCGGGCTAAAAACTTCCAGATCGTAGAAGGCGCTGTTTTGGCTCCTGGCTGGGCGTACGACCATCGCGCACTCATTCTGAATAAGTTCAGAGAGTTTGTTCATGAATGGATCAAGCTCTTTTTCTGCCGCTACCACTTCCGCTTCGCCGCTCGGGGGCACGTTGTCATTGATTACCTGATCGAAGTGCAGCTTAGAGAGTTGATTTTTTGCCGGGTCGAGATCGTGAGTCTCGAAAAGCAGTATAGGCTTGGCCTTTTGCAAGAAGTTCTCAGGAAGCTCAGAGAGAGTCGTCACCGGTGGAAGCTCGGCCTTCTCGCGAAGGGCTTCGCAAAAGCGCGATTCTTCGGCGCCACGATCGCGGCGAGGAAGCTTCTCCCAGTAAGAAAGCATCGCCGTGGCCGTTTCACCACGCTCAACGATCTCACGCATTCCCTTTAAGCGCTCACTTAGTAAGATCTGGTTTGCCGGACTGCAACCGCCGCTAGAGCCGGTGAGTCCTATTGATTCCTCGACAAGACTTCTGCTCCATGCTTGGCGCAGGCCCGTCGCAAGGCTGGGGTTTATGTCGTTAGTGATGGCAGCCTCATTCAGCAAGAAATCGAGCGAGAGCGCTTTGGCTCGGAGCGCGGTCTCGCAGTACTCGTTCCATCCGTGAAGGCTTTCAAACCCGTCGCTCATTGCTAAGAAGCGTTTTTCGTGGTCGGGGAGGGGAAGCGTTTCAAATTGTAGTCGTGCCTCGTCGTCAAAACCCAACTGGCTAAGGAATTGCATGCTTTGCGCCTGGTATTGCGTGCTTTGACGTAGCACGGATTGACATAGCTCAGAGCGTGCTTGCACTATTGTTGGATTTTTTATTATCTCTTGAAATCGTTTGTAGTCGGGAAGATTTTGTACGGTAAGGAGAAATTGTTGTACTGCCCAGCAGACCTGGGACTGCTTGTACCAATAATCTCGGCTCTCCTGTTTCGGGTCAGAGCTGGCGTCACGAAAGATCTCTTTAATTACTGCCGTATAGCGATCGCAGTTCTGCTGAATGTCTTTGAGTACGCGGAGCTTGGCGAGGCATCCGCAAACTTTGCGCGGGTCTTCAGGCGGCGTGAGCACTTTCGCAAGTGCTTGCAATGCACGTTCATAATTTACATCGAAAAGCTGCCTAATTACGCCCTTTCTCGTGTGCCTTTCGGCAATGGGTTCGATTGAGTCAAGATCGAGTTTGGCGAGTGCGTCGAATTTAACGTTGGGACCTAAAATTTGAGCGGCGTCAGCAGCACCTACAAACGCTTCGATCGCTTCGGTAATCTTCTCGGGCTCTTCGGTCCATAGACTACTTCGAAAGTTGATTCCACGTATAAGTTCACAGCCCTCCGGTGTGAGGTTGTCCACTATCGACAGTGCTTCGAGCGTCTCGCGAAGCTGCCGTGAGCTCAGATCCATGCGAAGATTGAGTAGCTGCAGCAGTTTCTTCGCTGCAATCCTATATTCGTGCAGTGTGTTCCGCAGGCCGAGAAGCTCGCTCTGGATATCGGCGCTATCTTTGAGTGTGGACTGCTCGGGATTGGAGCCACTCCACGGGTTTTTATCCGGTGAGCCGAAGCGTTCGACAATTGAGTCGAGCTTTTCAGCAATGGCGAGAGCCTCGTCGAACCTTGCCTGGTCCCAGCCCGAGACTATTCCGTAGTCAAAGCTGCTTTCTTCGTGCGTCGCAGTGGGGCGAAAGATTCTCTCGCAAATTGTTTCGTAGGTGCTCAAAGCGCTATTACGAGGATGCTTCTTGAGGAACTCCTTATAAGTATCGAGGCGAGCCTCCAAATTTGTTGCAGATTGGGCGGCGCGCTCGGTGGGAAGGAGCGCCGGGCGCCTAAGGTTCACACTTTGAAGAATGTCCGAGATTACCTCTTTGCCGCTGGAGTCATTGAATAGCGCGAGGCGCTGTGGCGCAAAGTTCGACGAGGTAATTATTCTATTTACCTCGTCAAGGAGAGGCCGATTGCTTGAGGCAAAGAGCGCGGTTTCGCCGCGTTTCATTGAAGCAATAAGTGAGTTCGCAATTGTACGGCCCTTCTCGGTAATCGCGTAGGTCGCAGGAATTTTCTGGCTGTTGTCGGTAAACGCCTTTCTGAGGGGTTCGGTTACAGGAGGCACCGTTCGCACGCGGTTTCTTGCCGGCTGCTTTGCTCCTAGCGGTGAAATGATGCGTTCCGGACCTTCGAGCATGAATTGTTTCGGCGGCCAGTAGCAGCCGAACCTCCCACAGGGTTAAGCGCCGAAAAATGCCTAATGTCATGTTTCGTAAGAGCATTCTAGTGAATCGCCCTGTGCCCGACCGAATGGGCTTAACCCTGTCGGGAGGGGAGCTTTGATATGGATATTGCGACGTCGCAATCGACCTTGGCTGAGTTTGCAGGCGCTGCGTCGCGTGGTCCCGTAGCTGCGTTTCTGGATCGGGGAAGCGAAAGGTCGGAACGGCTCAAGCGACTCATTGTTAAAGTCGCCCGAGAGTACGCCAAGAATCATCAGATCGAACTTATTCCTCATGATGGCTCAGAATGGATAAGTCAACCGAATGCCGAAGGTCGAAAAATTCTTGAAGAGTATGCCTCTGGGGTGCGGAAAACTCTCGAGGACGTGCCATTCTTCATGCTTAAGCCCCGTGAAATTCTCTATCCAATAAGAGAGCTGCAAGATCGTCCGGAATCGGAGTTTTTGGCACAGCTTCGCCATCATATTGGACACGCGCTGCATAGCGATCGTGGCTGCCTCTTTGAAGGTCAGCGTCTTGCCGAGAGCCAAGGTTATCTTCCGTCAAGTTGGCTCGTCATTCACCGGGCGCTTGAGTCAACGTGGATAGAAAAACAGCTTGCGAACAAGAGGTCCAAAGACGAGCAGACGAGCGAATACTTCAGCGCCGCGACATTACGCGAAATTGAGCGCGAAGTTATCGGCGCTCCGCAGATGGTAAAAATTGCAAACGCGATTCGTTACTATGGAATTAGCGCACAGCTTATTCCGTCTTTACGTGGAACGGCGCTCGAGAAAAGTTTCGAGAAGATAAAGCCGCTCCTCGATGAGTGTTTCAATGGATCGAGCTCGCAGAAAAACTTCGTCATTCTTCGTGATAGCATCTGGCCGGAGATTCGTGATCTCGAAAAATCGGCTTTGAGCGAGCAGGCCTTGGACAGTCTGCAGAGCGATCTCGTTGACCGCAGGGTCGAATTTAAATTGTCAGATGCTGCGGCGACATCTGTGCCGGTAATAGAGAGCGTTACCGCAGATGTCCCAAGACAAAACTGGTGGCGAAGGGTCGGCCGCTACCTTCGGCAGATTGTGTGGCTTACTCGCGAAGAGAAGGTGAGAAACACAATCGAACGCGAACAGCGTCGTCAAGAGAAGGCACTCGAGAAGAAGCGTAAGCTCGTAATGCAAACGAACAGTGCAATGTGGGGTATGGACCCTAAAACTGAGCCGGCACGGGCACCTACTGTCGAGAAGGTTTTCGAGGCGATGAAGCCCGAACAGCGTGCGTTGATCGAAGCAGATGCAAGGAAATTGCTTGATGCAAAACAGGTAGGGCACCTAAGTGCCGTCGCACCCGAGCTTTGTTTTGATCGGGGTAGGGCTGGAGCATCGTTTCATCTTTCGCATCGAGCGCAAATCGATGACCACGAAGTGGCTCAGCTTCGCAAGGCGATCGCTTCATACGAGGAGGAGCTTAATAAGCGAGACGAGCGTGAGCGAGGGCTCCCCGAAGACACTGGAGTAAAACTTCGTGAGTTGCAAGAAACAATCATGAAACAGGAGCTTCACATGAGCGGATTCGATGAGTCGGAGAGGCCGCTCTATCTAAAATTTGTCGAGCTCGAGGCTCCGCTTCGTGGCTACTTGCAAAGATTCGTGTCGAGTTTCGCTGAGATGCTGCCCAAAGCACAAACGATGAGGCGCGAGCCAGGATACAGAAATGGTTCAAAGCTCAACTTCGCTCGTTTAATTGATGATGTTGTAAGTCCTGGCACGGGGAAGGTGTATGAGCGGCGAATTCCGGCACTTAGTGAAGAACCCGAGATATTTATCTGGCTGCTTATCGATCATTCACCTTCGATGAAAGATAACAACAAGATGGTCGAATCGCTGAAGACCGCAACGTTTTGGGCGCGAGTGCTTCGCGACCTTGAAATCCCCTTTGCGATTAAGTTTTTCGCCGAGGAGGTAAGCTCGGTGCTAAAGATTGGAGAAGATTACGATGACCCGCGGGTCAAGGCGAAGCCGAAGCTTGTGCGCCTTGGTTCTGAATTCCCTAACTCCACTGACATTGGAAAACCACTCGAAATGTCGCTCGCGGAATTTCGCGCGCTCCCGCGCAATGACTTTGGAAGACGTCCGCTCGGCGCCGTATTCGTCATCTCGGATAGTGGTGCGAATGTCGGAAAGACTGGAGTGGAGCTTCGAATGCTGATTGATGGAATGCAGCGTGAACTACTTGTCGAAAACTTCCTGCTCAATGCGGAGCCGAATGAAATCGCGCAGGCTAAACTACTTTTCGGCGAAGACCATGTGCTGGTATCCGAAAAGTTTGATCAATTCCCAAGGCTGGCAATCGAGCGGCTTGGGCTCGTGTTGTACCGATTCGTTAAACAGTTTCAAAGGGAGGTGCACGTATGAATAATGCAGTCTTGAAGCGAGGTGTCGGAGCGAGCGAGAGTCGAGACGACCGAGTGCTCAAGGTTTCAGAGCCGGTAGCGTTGCTTGCGCCGGGTACGGCGGCAGTGCGAGCTACCGGAATCGCGATGTTTCCGGGGATGGTCTATGTCAGCATGGAGCCGCATCAGGATCCGCGTATGTCTGGTCTTCGAACTGGAGCTTTCTTTACTCCGGCAGGTGCGGAAATTCCCAATTGTGACTTTTCGAAATATACGCTTCCCGATCGTGTCTTCGATACGGCACGAGATAAAGAAGTCGTAGGCTTTTTCAAGAGCACAACTGAAGGGCGTCTATCTCTCAGGAAATTAACTGCGGAGCTGAAGATTGCTGAGAAAGACATCGCGATTCACCAGTTCCATCTCGGTTCGGTGCCTGGATGGCGAATTAATGGTGATGGCGACATGGAGATGCCGTCAGCCGAGTTCGAAAAGTTTCAAAATAGCGGCTTTGAGCCCGCGCCAGAGTTCTATTGGGACGATAAACGAAAGAGTTTGCTGATTCAATCGCATGATGCTCTTGGCGCAATTGTGCCGAGCAAGGATGGATCGTATAGCTTCGAAAGCATAGGGGACGCGCGCTTGCTCGATGGTCGACAAATGGTCACATACCCCGGCCTCAGTGAGCTGCTCAGTAAGCAGCGCGCACGTTCGCCGTATCAGTTGGTGTGTGACCAGGGTGTATTGAAAATCAGTTCAAGCCAGGATTTTAAGCTGCTCTTCACGGAGCGGGTATCCTGCTATTCAATCTCTGGCAAATCACTTTACTTTGCGAAGCCGGGTGATAGCACCATTTACCGCGCAGAGCTCGATGAGCTCGATGGAATTTCAACGCCGTTACAGAGCACTCGGTTCTGTAGTGATGGGATAGTTGAAGCGATTGCGCTTGAACCAAGGGGAAACTTCTACGTTGTCTCGGTGCGCGGGAACAGTAAGGCCAATGACTATACGCTTTGTGTGGTCGACGCCGAATCCGGAGATCTGCTGCACAGTATCCCTAATGCCTCAAATAAGTTCTCAGTCTCGGCCGATGGGTCAATAGGTTTCATTGACGCCAACGGCCAGGCGATGGTGGCGCAGAGTAATTTTGGCACGTTTAAGAGCGGAGAAAGAGCGCTGCGTGGCGAAGAACGAGCGTTGCAGCTGGCGCGTTTAAGCGCCCGGCTAGAAAATCTCGATCTGCTATCACTGCCGCCAGCAACACAATTTAGACCGGCCAATGAGGATCAGCTCCGTGCGGCCGCGCAGTCAAGACTCGAGAGTCGCTTTTTCCCGATGATTGATAAGGCCAATTCGGTCGAGGAGCTCCATGCCATTGAAGAAACTTTAGTTCGCCTCCGCAATCAGGAGGATTGTCGTGGCTTAGGTGCAATTTTTTTTAAAGTCGATAAACATCTTGAAAGAAAGAAAGACGGCTATCGGATTGAAGGTTTTAAAAGGTCTCTCGACGAGCTAAGTCAGGGGCTTCCGGAGTTCGACACACCATTTGAGGCTGTAAGGTTACGTCGCGAATTGGCCAAGCTGGAGGAGGCAAGGCGAAATCTTACTGTTATGGACTCCGATCTTCGCGCCGAACTTGAAGGCCGGATGAAGCAGCTCCGAACCGATGTAAAAGGGCAGATTGCGAAAGTTGGCAAAGCGTCGCTGAGAGAGCTCGAGGCAGGGCATCAAAAACTTCTCGAATCACTGAGCCAGGCGGGATCCGCGCCAGAGGTGCTGCTGGTGTCTTCATCCGAGGAAACCTTTTTGCTTAAAGACCTCATTTCACTACTTCCGACCGCGGTGGAAACGGAGTCGTGGCACGAGAAAGTCGAAGGGGCAATCCAGTCTCGAAGAAATGAGATCAATCGTGAACAGGAAGAACATAGAGCCGCGCTGCGTGCTGAATCGACTTTAAGAGTCGAAGAGGCTACGGAGCTTCTGAATCAGGTAGAGGAGCTCTTTAACGAAGCAAAGGCGCGCGGCGAGCTACAATTTCTTGCTGAGACTAACCCGCTCGTAAAGCGTTTTCGTGAAAGCTGTGCTGATTTGACTGCAAAAGAGCGGAAGAGGCTCGATGATCGCTTCGAGGTATTGATGCTGGCGCGGCGTGAGGCGTTAAACAAAGCCAAGACTCCATCAAAGTCAGCACCGACCCAGGAACGCGAAGTAAAATTTCTGAAGGAAAGCTTCCCCGTTTTTCAGGCGCCCGATCTCGTGTGGCATCCTGAAGTTGTTCCGTCCGGACCTGACGCAGATCAAGGAGCACTTGTTTTTTGGAGTAACTTTGGCCAGGAGTATCGGCCGAAGATCGCAAATGTCCCAATAGATTTGGAGGATCCGCTCACGGTAAAAGCAATCGAAGAAAATAAAGCCAAGGCGGCGAAGTTTTTCGCGCGCGCGAAGCGTCAAGTACCGGAAATTAATTCGAAATGGGCGATCAATGATTATCACCGACAGTATCTTGATGAGATTGCATTCGTAGCGAAAGAGCAGCTAGAGAATCAGCGTCATATCCTGATCCTGGAGGGTGAGGGTGGTACCGGGAAAAACATTCTTTTGAAAATGTTCGCCAATATGACAAACCGCGAACTGTTCCGATTCCCTTGCAACGCGCAGATGGAGAACCAGGATCTTACCGCCTCGCGGCAATATTCGCCGGAGAAGGGCACCTATCAGCAGCTTGCCGAATTGATTCGGAAGATTCAATCGCCAGGAACCATAGTACTCCTCGATGAGTTGAACGCGCTCCCGACGGGCACTTTAAAAATATGCAATTCACTTTTTGATGATGATCGATGTTTGATTATCGACGGCAAGGTGTACAAAGTTGATAAATCGGTAATCCTCGCCGGCGCGATTAATCCCAAGGGATACGCCGGAACGAAAGCGTTCTCGACCGAGATGAAAGGACGTGCGCACTTTATTACGGTCAACTATCCGCCGGAGAAAATGCCAGATGGCCGAACGTGCTGGTATGAAGCGGAGATGTTGGCGAAGCAGCTTCCGATCTTTAAGGGACTCACCAGCGACGAATTCCGCGCGCTTTGGGAATTCAGTATAAATGGCGACAAGCTTTCAGGCGGGGACGCGCATAGCACGCCTGAGCGGCTCGCCGCGTTAAAGTCGTTCAAGCAGATCGTTACTACTGCCACGCGGTTGCGCGAGGCATACGCAAAATATCAGCTTAGAATGACCCATGAGGCGGTGAATGTGCCGTTTTCACTTAGAGAGTCGACCGATACGGCGGCGCGAATCAATAATCCTCGCTTCAGGGATGTGAAAGATGCAATCAGAAGTGTGTTTGTGTCGAAAGGAGAAGACCAAGCCGAAAAAAATAATATCGAGAAGATAATCCTCAGTAGTTAGTGTCTGTCCCACAATGCCGCCTTTTTAAATCCGCCTTCGGGTGGCATGCCAGTATCCTTGAGTAGCTACGCGGGCTATGGCGGGCAGCTTCTACCATGTAAATGAAAAACTTATTGCAAATATTTCGAAGCTGGGGCTAGATAGGGAAGGTATTAGCACGACACCATCATGAGCAAAGATATAAATTCTATTAAATCAGACATCCTCGCGGCGCTATCTCATCCCGAAGCCGAGGAGGGGTTGTACCTGAATAATTTACAGGTAGTACATGAGGAGGAGTCGCGTGAGCCAGTACGAGGCACACAGCTTGAGATTCTCGATGCGTTAAAAGAGCTTATCGGCGAAGGCAAAGTGGGAACTCGCGAAGATAGTAAAGAGGTCATCTTTTATCTTAAGTAGATGGCATAGTTTGGATAGCCCACATTAGCTTACCTTTTTTCCGAATCTTGTCCTCTCTGTGTTCTTCGTGCCTCTGTGGTTTTTTTTACTTAAAAAAACCACAGAGGCATGAAGAGCACAGAGATGGAGCTGGGGTCGAATAGCAGTGCTGCGAATCCGCGCTAGTCTGTCGCTGTCTGGTTCGACTACGGGCCTTGCCATAATTGTGCCGACCGCACCTTTGCAAATGCGGCTGTGCTTGCGTTATTATCCTCCGGCTTAGCCGTAATAAGACCAAGCTGTAATGAAAGGTCAGTAGTATGTCGCAGTTGTTTGATCCCGATAAGAATAGCCCTAAGAAATCTAAGGAGCCATCGCCCAAGGAGCAGGGCCTGGATGGAGCAATTAGTTCCTGCGTGGTAACGCGCGAGAGTCACGATCCAAGTCATTTAAAGATAATTAATCCCTCCACCGCGCTGCTTCAACAAATAGTCGATCGGCTGGGCCTTGCCGTAGCATCCGAAGACATTGAGACGCTACTCCAGGGTGCGCGTGGTTCTGATCGGTTGCATCAAACGTGCGGGCGAATGATAGAAGCGAATTATGAAACCTTTCCGGCGATCTCCGTGACGCGAAGTCGCGAGCTTCGTGCCGCGAAAAGTGAGCAGGCTAACGTTTCTGACGAACTTATTATCGAGCCAGCGATAGATTTCGACGTTGAAGATCCGGAATGGGGCCGCGGCCTCTTTGGTCTTGTGGTCAATCTGCTTTTAGAGAACTCTGATGGAGTGCCGACTCTTGCGCTTTTTTGGGAGTGCGATGATATCGAAGGAGCGCTTCGTCAGGATCGCTGGAGCTTTGCCGAATCAATTACCGAATTGGCGGGCCTCGCTATTCCTGAGGAGTGCCACAATGCGCGACGTCATGGCGAAGATGAAATTGAGATAGCTTTATCATCCAGAGTTAGTTTCTTTGTCTCGCCGCGGCGCTGCGTAAGCAGCAAAGAGCGCGCGTTTGAGGATGATGACGAAAGCGAGGTTCTAAGTGCCGCTGAAGTATCCAATTTTTTGTTGGGCGGTGCGTCAGGGGCTGGTGCACTTAGCCGCGACGAGTTTCGAAAGGCGCTCTTTACCTGTCTCGGTCCAGATTTTTCAAGGCCGACTATTGTGGACAGGGAACGTGAACCCGCGCCCTGCTCAACACTGGAGCTTCGTGGAGTTCCACCATTGCGGCTTTCGAAGATAGCTGAAGTAGTCGGTGCAGCGATTCCTGAGGGCTATTTCGAAGCTCTACTGTCGTGCTGTGCACCACAGGGCGTTTTGCAGAAGGGGCCTTTTCAGTATTCGAAGTTACCTTTGCAGCTTAGGCATGAAGTAAGCTACGCGGTCGAAGAGCAGGAGTTAGAGCGGACCGCGAAGTCCAGTATGGGTTTCGCTACAACTTCTGGGTCGATGGAGATCGAAGTCGAGCGAGAGGAAAAGAATGCTGTTTTCGATGCGCAGCATGGGCCTGCGATTACCCTGAGTTTTAAGTGGCCCGAGGTGGGCAACGCGAGCCCGGCGAATAAGGAGAAAGTTTGGAAAGAGCTTATAAAGCTTGCCAGGCCATACCTAGAGGGATGGACCTAGTTTTCTGGCTACTGTTTGTGCTGACATAATGGCGTTATGTGAACCTAGGCCATTCGCCGAATTCTTGTAGCCAATATTCGTTTTTTTCTTTTTATTCAAAATAGATACGACCTTTTCTTGTATTTTGACATCTTGATATCAGGTGGTTATAAGATTAGGTCACAGCCTAACTCGCTAAATTATTTAGTTAGAAGTTGGCGCTATCCAGGTTGTTGTTAACCTGACCTTTTTCGTATTTAAACACGGGGGTTATTAAGGTGAACAAGTCCGAACTTATCGAGAAGCTGGCGGAGAAGGTAGGCATCAATATCCTACAAGCCGAAGAGATCGTTAACCTTATCTACAAGAAGATGAAGGATACGATGGTAAGCGGAGGAAGGATTGAGATACGCGGATTCGGAAGCTTTGTAGTCAAAGAATATGAAGCTTACCAGGGAAGAAACCCGAAGACCGGAGAAAAAATTTCGGTGCCACCAAAGAAGCTGCCGTTTTTCAAAGTTGGTAAGGAGCTGAAGGAGCGCATTGATAATCTTGCTGATCAACCTGGGCAGGGGCAAGCTCAAGCTTAGCAAGAAAAATTTATTTGCAGAGTTTCATAGGGTTGTAAGTTGTGAGTACTCTGGCGTATAAGGTCGGTTACATATGTCAATTGATTGGTTGTTAGATCTTGAAAGAGCAGTAGACGGCGGACGGGAATATTTCGCATGTCCCGGCGTTGGTCGAAATCAGTGGATTGTTGGCCGTGCCGTAGAGGATCTGCGAAAGACCGCGAAGCGCGCAGCCGACATGAAAAAGATTCCGGTGAATATTGTGCGCCTTGTCCCTAAAGGTGACGCAGCGGCCGGTGATCTCTTCCTTGCGCCGACGGTAATTGGCGAGCCTGGAGCTCGCGGTGAGCCGCAGATCGAATGGAAACAGTTTGATACTCGCGAAGCTGCGGAAACGTTTCGCGATGTTCGTCACGGTCCCGCGCCATTTTTCGGCATTCAAATCGAGACGACGATTGAGCCGGAAACCAGTGTCAGTAGTGCATAGCGTATGATTGTGTTGTCCCTATGACTGCCCTATCGGAGCGGGTGCCTGATACCCAAGCAGTGACGGAAATACCCCTTCGAGTACAAGTCGAAAAATATATTGGTGGGCGCTATTCATCTCCAGGTAGGCCCGATTCGTGGGACCAACGGAAGGCTGGCATTGATTATATCGGCACCGTTGATCAGCGTACTATCAAACTTCGTAGCGATGGCGGACAATCGGCTCCGCAACCCGGCTGGGTGGTGATGATTACTGGTGGAAATTCAACAGACGGGTACTGCTGGACGCTCTACGGCTTGCCGCGTGAGAATTAAAACTTCTAAGGTCTTTTTTAAAAGCCAGGAATTTTGCTCTCGTAGTTGTATGCGGCAACGATAGCGCCGATTTGGTGGCGTTGTTAAAAGGCGCATACGCCAAGAAGCAGGCGCTTACGAGGCGGCGCAGGTTATGACACAATGGAGGCTATGAGCCAGTGCAAAGGTTCGGTACTGCTGCTACACGGCCTCACCGGAAATCCTCACGAAGTCGAATCAATTTCACGCACATTAAGAGACCAGGGCTATGAGGTTCGGGTGCCGGTACTTGCAGGGCATGAGACTGATTATTTCGCGCTTCGCTGGGTCCGCGGTGCTACGTGGCTTAGCCAGGTGGAAAGTGAGCTCATGGCCTGTGCCCATTCACCTCGTTTTGTAATAGGGCTTTCTTTCGGGGCGCTTCTTGCCTGGCATTGTACCCTCAAGTTTTCCGATCGCATCTCCGGGCTGATTATGCTTTCCCCAACCATCACTCTGCGTTCGAGACTTAAACACGAACTCCTCTCACTGCTTTCTTATCTGCCCGAGCCACTCCCTTCGATCCTTGGATTTGTAAAAAAGACGTCGCGGCCTCACGCCAAGTTCGATCTGCCACGCAGTTCATTCCCGGTGCACTCAGTTGCGGCGTTGGCGAGACTTTTTAGGGTTCGGAGGCGGTTGTTAAATAATATGACCCAGCTAGCAACCCCATTGCTGCTTCTGGCGGACCCTTATGACCACCATTTATCGCCACGTGGCAGTATTAAACTCTTTCATGGTCGGTGTTTTGCGGGTCGGCGCGAGCTAATCTGGTATCCTCGAGGCGAACATGAGCTTTCAGTCGGACGCTTTCATGAACAGATTAGTCAGGCTATCGTGAGATTTATTGATTCGAGAACGCTGGCTTAATCACGCATGCCCGAAATATGCCGCGAGAGCTTTTACATTGGGATATTGTTGAGCAGGCCGCTCTGTGGCTTGGCGCAAATGGTTTTTCACGGCTTCAAAACGTCCTTAAAACCCACTGGCCTTATGCCTATCTTGGCGCAATAGCTCCCGACGCGCCTTATTACCTATCGGGAGGCGGCAGCTTTTTTGAACATGTTGCCGAGATTATTCACGGGTCGGGAGGCGAGGACACTTTTGATATTCCCAAGAAGCTCGCCACAAACATTTGTGAGACTGAAGACAACACCAGGCGCGAGATAGGCTGGGCTTTTCTCTTTGGCTTTCTCTCGCACTGTATTGTCGATGCCTACTTTCATCCGATGGTATTTTATTTCACCGGGAACTATTACGATCGAGATCCGCAGGCACGGCACCTTGCGCGAATTCGTCACCGCCTGTTCGAGACACATCTGGATCTCTGGTGGGAGCAGTATTCCGCAAGTTGGGAAGAAAAACGCATCGCGTCGGTGCTTGCCCGTGGACAGGGCGAGTTGAGCTGGATTTGTAATATTTTGGCCGCAGCATCAGATGATCAAAGCGCGATGCTCTGGAGGCGGGCAATGCACGATATGGCGCGCGCGCAAAGGCTGTTTTCCTCAGCGTTGGTCGGGATGATTTTTCGGGCCATTTCGCCGGTGTCGTCGTGGGCCGCGGGGATCGATTCTTTGATGCGTTGGCACCGAGCACCGGACAGTAGTTTTTTTTCGCGCGCGGTTCGATTCGAAAACCCGGTTAACGGAAAACTGTCCGAGGTAATGCTTTGTGATCTTCGTGAGCGCGCGGCGGTGTCGACGGCCAAGCTTATCGCGAAATTTGCTGCGCTTGTAGAGGGCACGGAAACTAACCCGGAAAAGTTATTGGCGAGCGAACATGGTCGCTCACTCTCCTCGGGACTTTATCGAACGACGATGGATGAGATGAAGTTTTTTAGCTCGCCGCCGTCGGTAGGAGCGCGGGCGCAGTAGCGAGCTATTTCGCAGCGGGCTATTCCGCCGCAATTGGAAAGATTTGTACGACCGGCTGTTCGCTGAAAAGGCGTCCGATGCACTCATTTTCGGGGCCGTAGATTTCCTTAGTAAAGGAAACGTCCGTGACATAGTGCCGTCCAACACAATCACGGCCCTCGAAAAGTCCAAGAAGTGGCGCACCAAGTGAAAGTGTCGAAGAGGCGAATAGCGCGTCGGTCGACTTTCTGCCAGATTCAAGATCGACGCCAAACGGCGCATCTACTGCGTGAATCGGTGCATTCGCATCATTCAGCAGCTCAATTACCGGAGAAAGAAGCGAGTTCTTAGAATTCGGATCGACTCCAAAAAGAACATTGTGTGCCTTGGCAATAATACTCTCATTTGTGCCATGGTCAGCAGCGGATTGACTGACCTGAAAAAGCGTTCCCATTTTCGAAAGTGGTAGAAGTTGAAGCGCGAACTCCGGGCTTGCCGCTGCTGGTGCGGTGAGCGATATGACTGCACCGTTTGCGCCGGCATTGATTAAATGACGTAAGGTTGCAAGTGCAACGGCGCCGTGCAGAGAATCTTCGGCGACTACACATACGTTTCCCCCAGCGGCACTTAAGCCAAGCGCGAAGCGCACCACCATGGCCATGCTGTAGGAGGCGGCTTCAACAACCTGAGTCTGATTAACCCCAAGAGCCTTAAGCTCTTGCCACATTACCTTCATTTTATCAGGGGGCAGCGCCGGAATCTGTTGACCGGATTTGCTCTGAAATAGCGCCTTGCTCATTTAATCTATTGAAAACACTATAAAAACTTGCATGGGATCATAAGTAAAAAGCTACACTCTTTTGAGCTATCTGTCGATTACAAAGACGAGAAGATATTGTGAAAGAGCGCACTACTAAAATACTGACAGAAGAGACCTCGGTGCTTATCGTCGACGATAATCCGCAGTTCTCCAGCATCTTAAAGATGATTCTCGGTCAAGGATTTGGGTTCAAGCAGATTACCACGGTCGATTCGACGGAAGCGGCCTATTCGCTTATCAATCAAGCTCCCGAGAAGTTTCAGCTGCTCTTCGTCGATTTCCGCTTTCCCGGAGGTGAAACTGGGGGCGATCTATTAGAGAAACTTAAACAGCAGGCGCTCCTTGATGATAAGGTGGCGTTTTTAATTACTTCTGAGCCGACCATCGATAACCAAAAACAGGCCCTTAAAGCTGGTGCGATGGGAGTCGTGGCCAAGCCATTCGACCGGAATGCGCTACGCATGCAGCTCGAGAAAGCCGACCGCGCGCTCAAAGCTGACGCGGGGGAGAGCTTTTAAGGCGCTCGTTACGCTGCCTCGATTGCGCTTCTGCCAATGCCATCCGGCGACACCTCGTCCGGTGCTTTCCTTGACTCCCTAATATTTCTCCGATTTAATGGGCCTTTTATGAAGAAGCCAGTTATTGCGGTCGCTGGTGCGACCGGACTTGTTGGAAGCGAGATGGTCAATGTACTCAGCCAGCTCGAAGTGCCGTTTAGCGCGGTGCGTCTCTTAGCCTCGGAAGATTCCGTAGGGGAAATCTATAAAGTCGGCGGCGAAGAAGCTCAAGTCGAACAGCTTACCGATAAAAGCTTTGAAGGGGTTGATATCGCCCTTTTTGCGACTAGCGCAGCGCTTTCTGAAAAATTTGTGCCCTGTGCCGTGGAAGCGGGCGCGTACTCTATCGATAATTCAAGCCATTTTAGGATGCAGTCTGGGATTCCGTTGGTCGTGCCGGAAGTAAACGCGAATCTTGTTACCAAGGATTCAAAGATCATCGCAAATCCAAACTGCTCGACGATTCAACTTGTGCCTGTGCTGAAGGCTATCAACGAAGAGGCTGGGCTCGAGCGAGTTGTGGTGTCAACATATCAAGCCGTCTCTGGTGCGGGAAAAGACGCACTTGATGAACTTTGGGAGCAAACTCGTGCGGTGTTTCTGCAAAAAGAGCTTGAGCGGGAGATATTTCCAGCGCAAATAGCCTTCAACTGCATTCCGCAGATCGATGTCATACTCGAGAGCGCATATACCAAAGAGGAGATGAAGATCATTAATGAGAGTCGTAAGATCTTAGGCCTCCCCGATCTGCGAATAACGGCCACTGCGGTGCGCGTGCCGGTATTTCACTCGCATGCCGAGAGCGTTAATGTCGAGACAAAAAGGCCGCTTTCGCCAGATCAGTGCGTGAAGATCCTGACGGGAAAGCCGGGGATTACTGTTATTCCCGATAGAAATGAGTATCCACTGCAGATTGATGTTGCCGGTACGGACGATATTCATGTCGGGAGGATCCGCCGCGACGAGTCCGTTGCAAATGGACTTAATCTTTGGGTAGTCGCCGACAATGTGCGAAAGGGTGCGGCGCTCAACGCTGTGCAGATAGCACAGATAATAATCGATAAGTATCTCGAGTAGGCAGCGTGCCTAAAATCGCTCTTATCTTAGAGTATGACGGGAGCAGCTTCCATGGCTGGCAGTTTCAGCCGGATATGCGCTCGGTTCAAGAGGAAGTGCATAAGACGCTTGAGATATTACTTCGGGAAAAAATTCATTGCGTGTATGGCTCGGGACGAACCGATTCCGGAGTGCATGCGAGGGGACAGGTCGCACATTTTGAAACTACAGTGCAGCCGGATCTGCATGCGCTCAAGTATTCTTTGAGCGCGATTCTGCAAGGCCAGGTTGCTGCGCGCGCCGCGTTTCAGGTGCACGACGATTTTCATGCGCAAGAGAGCGCGCTTCGAAAATGTTACTCCTACACCATATTGCACCGCGATGTCTTCCCGGTGCTCGAACGGGGGCGGGTGTGGCACATGGGCGGGACGCTCGCTATCGATCGAATGCGCGAAGAACTTTCGAAGTTAGTCGGCGTGCATGACTTTACCTCAGTTCGTGCAGTCAGCTGCCAGGCGGCGAATCCGGTGCGGAGGATCGACGCGGTCCGGCTGCATCTGGACCGTGAGTACATCAAGGTGTCGGTTGTCGGAAATGGATTTCTCAAAAACATGGTGCGGATAATCGTCGGGACGCTTGTTGAGTTTGGGCAGGGGAAATTGAGTGATGGATTTGAGAAAATTCTAGAAAGTCGAAACAGAGATGCCGCCGGAGTAACTGCGCCGCCGCAAGGGCTTTGTCTCGAATGGGTGCAGTATCCGAAACGGTTCGCAATCCCGATGCCCAAAGTTGGCTCGGGAATATTAGAAGCCGATGATTGTCCGCAAAATCTGTCCGATGCCTAATGCTAGAAGCTGTAGACCGTGAGAGCCTTCAGCGATCCAGGCGATAAGCAGGCTACACATAAGCAGATGGCTAAAAAGCAAATAGATCACCCCGGCGGTAAAACCGCCACGGAGGCCGCTAAAGTCAGGCTGTTCCGGTGACGCGTCGCGCAAGCCGGTAATCACATCAATTCCGTACATAAGACCAAGAATCGCGGTGAACGCCACGTGCGTCGAAGCGCTGAGAAGGCCGATCACGATTCCGCATGTCGTCGCGACGGGAAGCCAATAGGGCGCAAGCGCGATAAACGCGTTCATATGTGCGGTGTGTTTCGAATAGGCGTACTCAAAGTGGCCGGACTGAGAGCGGACCTGCATGCCTCGGGCGCGATTCCCAACAAGTCCGGAGAGGAGTGAGTGTTTAAATTCGTGGAGAAAAACCGAGAATCGTCCCCGTATCGTGAACTTAGCAATAAGACCGCCACATACGAACATCCCGGCAAAAAGGCCTAACGCGGGCAGCGCGGCTGCATCGACAATTACAGTGAGCGAGAGAATATTAATTGCTGCGAGAAACCCGAGCGCGAATAGCGCTAGGTAAAAAGAAATTCCTCCGACAGGAGCGGCTTTTTCCTGTTTGTCGCTCATGTGAGGAGGATATCATGTAAGCACGGGCATGTCTGCCCGTGCTCAATCGAAGAAGAAAGCTAAGAAGCAAGGAATAGCGCTTTTGCGACAAGGCTGTTGTCAACTTTGTAGCGCCCATTAACTATCTTACTTTTTAAGCTCTGGATTCGTTTTTGCCGGACGGAACGAAGCTGTCGGGCAAGTTTTTCGGACGTTCTTTTTGCGTTCATTCGACCACCTCAATATATGAACTTAATTCATAGCCAGGTGACCTCCGTTTCAAGCTATTCTAATCTACTCAAGCCTTTACCATCCTAAGTGCTTGTCTCCAGGAAATCGCACATTTATGTACAATTACCGTCGTACTTAAATATATCGTGCACAAAAGTGTACAACTTGAGCTTTTTGGCCCTCTTTTTTTTACGGCTAACCTCTCAAAATGGCTGCCTTTTGTCGGTGGACAGCGCTGGTGCGCTATTGTAAAGTTCCGGCGCATCATGAAACGAGGATTAAAAGAATGAGTGGGAAAGACGCGTTTAAGGAGCGTGAGAGAGCGCTCGAAGATCAATTTTTTTCCAATAAAGAAGCTGAGCTTCTACAGAAGTTGAAGAGCAGCAGTGAAACGAAGGCGGCGCTTTCGAAGCTTTCAGAGGAAACGGGCGTTAAAGACGAGAACCTGCTTAACCAACTTCGTTCTTATGGCTACGACGCTGGCGCAATGAAATTATTGCATCTCGTGCCGATTCTCTACGTAGCGTGGTCAGATGGAAAAATTGATGCAGCTGAACGTGAAACGTTGCTTGCGCTCGCGGAGCTTCGTGGCGTAACTCCCGGGACGCCGCTCTACGATAGGGTAGTTGCCCGTCTTGAAACAAAGCCATCAGAGCATGAGTTTGAGGTTGCTCTCGAAGCAGTAAGTCAGATGATCGCGGCGCTTCCCGCCGATAAAAGTGATGCTGCAAAGTCAGATATCGTGAGCTACAGCACCAGCATTGCATCGCTCTCAAGAAAGCTCTTAGGCTTAGGCCCTGCAATTGACGCCAAAGAGCGCGAGCTGTTGGAAAAAATTTCCAAAAAATTAACTAGTCCGCGTCAGACTGCGGCAAATAAGCTCGTTGGAAAGTAGCAGGTAGTCACGCTTGCCTGATCTACTACTCTGGAACATAAGTCTTCCGACGCTTCTCATCTCTGTGCTCTTCGTGCCTTGTAAGTTCTTTTTCAGGCAGTTTCCGTGGTG